>NZ_JBVVRW010000002.1:0-108570 GCF_055808395.1 Oceaniglobus sp. K40-3
GAAATGGCCGTGGCGATGTATAAAAAGATCGTCAAGGGCGACTGTGTGATCACCAACGCCCGCACCGCCGAGATGTGCAAGCTGACCGAGAATTCCTCGCGCGATGTGCAGATCGCCTTTGCCAATGAATTGGCGATCATCTGCGACAAGTTCGACATCGACGTGTGGGAGCTGATCAGCCTCGCCAACCGCCATCCCCGGGTCAATATCCTGCAACCGGGTGCGGGCGTGGGCGGGCATTGCATCGCGGTGGACCCGTGGTTCATCGTCGCCTCGGCCCGCGACGAGGCGAAACTGATCCGCACGGCCCGCGAAGGCAACGACAACAAACCGGTCTGGGTGCTGGAAAAGGGCAAGGTCGCGATTGCCGAGGCCCTGGCGCAAGACCCGTCGCGGTCGATGAAGGACATCAAGGTCGCCTGCCTTGGCATGGCGTTCAAACCCGACATCGACGATCTGCGCGAAAGCCCCGCCCTCCAGATCACCGAAGCCTTCGGCAAACTGGGCTGTCAGGTGCTGGCCGTCGAACCCAACGTGCACGACCTCCCCGAAAAACTGGCCCCCCTGCCCATCACCCTGACCCCGCTGGAGGAAGCCCTGAAACAGGCCGACGTCATCTGCGTGCTGGTCAAACACCGCGAATTCACCAACCTGCACAAAACCCTGACAAACCATGCCCACGTAATCGACGTCGTCGGGCTGTAAGGGTGAAGGAAGGGGCGTCCATTCAGGCGCCCCCGCCCCGGGACGGCTGGGCAAGGCTTTCACGATAGAACGACGACATCCTGCACACCGCCTGGTCATGGCCCTTGCAAACAAGTTCCTGCAGCTTTCTCAATTTACGACAGCGCTATTTTGCTTGAGGGATGACGGTGGTAGGTGGGCCCAGCGTTTCTGTTTCATCACTTCATAATTTCAGAGCTTTTTCATGACCCACCTCGCCCTGATCATCCTTGCCGCCGGCAAGGGCACCCGCATGAAATCGGACCTGCCCAAGGTTCTGCACCCGATCGCGGGGGCGCCCATGGTGGTGCATGCGATGATGGCGGGGGCGCGGCTGAACCCGGGGGCGACCATCGTGGTGGCGGGGCATGGCGCGGATCTGGTAGAGCGCAGGGTCACCGATCATGACCCGGACGCGCGCATCGTTCTTCAGAGCGAACAGCGCGGCACCGCCCATGCTGTCGGTCAGGCCCGTGCGGCGCTGGCGGATTTCGCCGGGGATGTGATCATTCTTTATGGCGACACCCCCTTTATCCGCCCCGAAACGATGCAGGCGATGCTGGACGCGCGCCGGGCGGGCGCCGATGTGGTGGTTCTGGGGTTTCAGGCCGCAAACCCGGGCAAATACGGCCGCCTGGTCACCCGTGGCGACACTCTGGAACGCATCGTCGAGGCGAAAGAGGCAAGTGCCGCGGAACTGGCGATCACCCTGTGCAATTCCGGCGTGGTCTGTGCCGACCGCGCCACCCTGTTCGATCTGATTGCACAGGTGGGCTGTGACAATGCCGCCGGGGAATATTATCTGACGGATATTGTCGGGCTGGCCAACGGATCGGGGCTGCGCTGCGGTGCGGTGACCTGCCCCGAGGAAGAAACCCTGGGCATCAATTCCCGTGTCGAGCTTGCGGGGGGCGAGGCGATCTGGCAGGCGCGCCGCCGGATCGAGGCGATGGAGAACGGCGCCACCCTGACCGCGCCCGAGACGGTGTATTTTTCCCATGACACCCATATCGGCGCCGATGTGATGATCGAACCCCATGTGATTTTCGGCCCCGGCGTGACGGTGGAAAACGGCGCCACCCTGCGGGCGTTTTCCCACCTTGAGGGCTGCCATGTCAGCAATGGCGCACAGGTCGGCCCCTATGCCCGCCTGCGCCCGGACGCCGAGATCGGCCCGGACGCGAAGATCGGCAATTTCGTCGAGATCAAGAAGGCGGTGATCGGCGAGGGCGCCAAGGTCAGCCATCTGTCCTATATCGGCGATGCCGAGGTCGGGGCGGGCGCCAATATCGGCGCGGGCACGATCACCTGCAATTACGACGGGGTATTGAAACACCACACCCGGATCGGCGCGGGGGCCTTTATCGGTTCGAACGCGGCCCTGGTGGCGCCTGTGGATGTGGGCGATCACGCAATGGTGGCGGCCGGGTCGACGATCACCGCCGATGTGGCGGCCGGCGCTCTGGCCCTGGCGCGCCAGCGGCAAACCAACAAGCCGGGTCTGGCCCGGCAAATCCGTGAACGTCTTTTGGCGCTCAAGGCAAAGAAATCATAATTTCAGCAACCAGGGATTTTCATCATGTGCGGCATTGTAGGTGTTCTGGGGTCTCATCAGGTTTCTCCGCTGCTGGTCGAGGGGCTGAAGCGGCTTGAATATCGCGGCTATGACAGCGCCGGGATTGCAACGGTGCAGAATGGCAAGCTGGATCGTCGCCGTGCCATGGGCAAACTGGTGAACCTGTCGGATGTTCTGGTGCATGACCCGCTGGCGGGGATGGCGGGGATCGGGCACACCCGCTGGGCCACCCACGGTGCGGCCACCACCATAAACGCCCACCCCCATCAGCGCGGCCGTGTTGCCGTGGTGCACAATGGCATCATCGAGAATTACCGCGAATTGCGCGATTTTCTCGAAAGTCACGGGATCACCCCCGAAAGCGAAACCGACACCGAAACCGTCGCCATGCTGTGCAACTGGCATCTGGACCGCGGCCTTGCCCCGATCGAGGCCGCAAAGGAAACCATCGCCCGCCTTGAGGGCGCCTATGCCCTGTGTTTCCTGTTTCAGGGCGAGGATGACCTGATCATCGCCGCCCGCAAGGGCAGCCCGCTGGCCGTGGGCTGGGGAACGGGGGAAATGTACGTCGGTTCGGACGCTTTGGCGCTGGCGCCGATGACCAATGAAATCACCTATCTCGAAGAAGGCGATATCGCCATCCTGCGCCGGGCGGGGGCGGAATTCCTGGACGAAACCCATGTGTCCGTGACGCGCGCACGCAAGATGGTGAACCTTGATGCCGCCAGCGCCGACAAGGGCGGGCATCGTCACTATATGGCCAAGGAAATCGCCGAACAGCCGACCACCCTGGTCAATGCGCTGAAGTATTACACCGAGAACCGCGAGGGCCAGCATCTGCTGGAGGACGGCGTGGATTTCACCGCGTTCGACCGGATCGTGATGGTGGCCTGCGGCACCGCGTCGCTGGCCTGTTTCGTGTCGAAATACTGGTTTGAACAGATCGCGCAGATCCCGGTGGAAATCGACATCGCGTCGGAATTCCGCTATCGTGAACCGCCCCTGAACACCCGCACCCTGTGCCTGTTCGTCAGCCAGTCGGGCGAAACCGCCGATACCCTGGCCGCCCTGCGGTACTGCAAGGGGCGCGCGGGGCGCATCCTGTCGATCATCAACGCCACCGAAAGCAGTATCGCGCGCGAAAGCGATCTGGCGCTGCCGATCCTGGCGGGCCCGGAAATCGGCGTCGCCTCGACCAAGGCGTTCACCTCGCAACTGGCGGTTCTGGCGGCGTTGTCGCTGCAGGCGGCCCGCCAGCGCGGTGCCATCGACGCGGCGCGTGCGCGCGACCTGTCGGACCAGCTGCGCGCGGTGCCGGGGCTTGTGGGGGATGCCCTTGGTATCGCGCCGCAGGTGCACGGCGTGGCGCAGCATCTGGCGCGGTTCGACGATGTGCTGTTTCTGGGGCGCGGCGCGTTCTATCCGCTGGCCCTTGAAGGCGCGCTGAAGCTCAAGGAAATCAGCTATATCCACGCCGAAGGCTATGCCAGCGGCGAATTGAAACACGGCCCCATCGCCCTGATCGACGAGGACATGCCCGTGGTCGTCCTGGCCCCGCACGACGCCATGTTCGACAAGACCGTCAGCAACATGCAAGAGGTCATGGCGCGCGGCGGCAAGATCATCATGATCTCGGATGCCAAGGGGTTGAAAGAGGGCGGCGCGGGCGTGTGGCAAAAGATCGAAATGCCCGAGTTCAACAGCCCCTTCGCCGCCATCACCTATGCCATCCCGATCCAGCAACTGGCCTATCACACGGCGGTCGAAAAAGGCACCGACGTCGACCAACCCCGCAACCTCGCCAAATCCGTGACGGTAGAGTGACGCGGTACGGCACTCCGGCCCCAAAGGCACCTGAAACGCAAGACAACGGATCAAACCCATGACAGACAGCATCACCCCCGGCGCCGATGGGCAGGCCAATCATACCCTTGCCGTGCTGCGCGAAGAAACCCGCGAGGGCGCGCTGGCCCCGGATATCGAGTTTCTGCCGGGGCTGGCGCTGCATGCCGATCCGGCGCTGGAATTGTCGGGCAGTTTCCACTCCCCAAAGGGGCGGATTTTCGATTTCGACGCGCGCACCGGGCCCCATCCGGGCGGCTGGGTCGGGCTGCATGTGGCGCTGCCGGCGGGCGATCTGGGCCAATCGGGCATTCTGGGCTTTGCGGCGCGGGTGGCGGCGCCTGAAATCATGGTGATGCGCGCCTGTCTGCGCAGCGGCACCGCGGAGGGTTTCGTCGATTGTTTCTTTGACAAGCATCTTCTGGCGCGCCCCGAAGAGGCCAGCCACCTTGACGCCCTGTCGGTGCAGTATCGCGATCAGATCCCGCTGCAGGCCCCCTGGCGCGACCTGATCTTGTTTCTGCCCACCCATGATTTCCGCCTGTCCCTGATCGACCTGCGCACCTTCATCGTATAACCCCCGCACCGAAGCCCCCGTGCCCATCAGCCCGACAGCGGCCGGAGCCTTCCTGAACGCCCTGCGGAATACCGCGAGGCCATGGCGCGTCTGGCGAATGTCGCCAACCAACGCAGGGTTGCGCACGCAGGGTTGCGCGGGCTGTGGCCCTAGAACCAGCGCCCGAAGGCGACGACATGCAGATCCGCCTTGTCGCTCGCGCTCCATGTGCCGGTCTGGCCGAAATACAGGGTGGTGCTGACGCCGCTGGTAACCCGGGTCGAGGCGATCGCCAGGGTTGCCGCCGTCCAGTTGCCCAGCCCCGAGGCGGCCCCATCACGGAAATCCATCGGCGTTGCCTGAACGAACCCCCGTCCGACAAAGGCCGCCGGAAAGGTCCAGCTGCCCTGCAGTATCGGCCCCGAGGGGCTGCCCAGCAGAAGCTTGTGCCAGCAGATCTGGGTTCCGTCGGCAAACCGCACATATTCGCCATTGGCGTTTATGCCGCGCTCGATCGCCGCACCCGTGGGCACGCCCCCCGTCTGGGTGACCGGACCCACCAGATTGCCCGGGCCAAAGGCATAATCCGCCCGTGCCAGACGCCCCGACGTCGTGTCCGTTGCGCTGGCCTGCACCGCCGCCCCGCTGACGTGGCCAGTGGCCGGATCGACCGCCATGGCATTGGTCCAGGTGGTGCCGTCGGGCGAAACCTTGATGGCAAATCTGTCATCGCCCGCCAGCCCGATTTCGGCACGCCCGGAAAACCCGTTCTGATACAGCAGCGATGCGGTATCGCCCGCATCCGCCTTGTTGATCTTCAACCGGTGGTCACTGCCCCCATGGCTCAGCAGGGTGGCAGCGGCGGCCACCGACAGGGCGTTGGTGGCATCGAAGGTGGCGTTGATTCCGACGCCGGCGACATTCTGGAAATCGGCGGGGGCGTGGCCCAGGCGCCCGATCCGAAAATCAGGTCGCGCATTGCGCCCCCATCCCAGGCCCGCCAGCCCTCACGGGGGGTGATGAAGGCCCAGGCGCTGCCGTCCCATTGTGCCAATCGCCCCGCCTGTCCGTCCCAGGCGCCGGTGGGGGTGGCGCCGATGGCATGCATCTCGCCCGCTGCGGGGCTGGCGGGCGGCGTATTGGTGCCGACGCCGGCCAGAACCAGCTGGATGATCCCGTCCAGGATCCGCAGCGCCTCGTTGTGGGTGACATGTTTCTGGGCCTGGGCCGGTGCGATCATCGGCAGACCCAGACGGGCGGTGGTATCGGACATGACGGGGGATCCTTGCGCAAACTTCGGTTCGCCCCGACTATGCCCACCGGCCCGTTAACCGCCCCTCAGCAGAGCGTTCGGTTAACGCCCCTTCACCCTTTTGTGCTGTCCGCCAGCCCGGGAAGGCCCGGCCCGGTCTGTTCATCCATGCCCACCGCAGAGGTGGCCGCCGACAGGTCCACCGGCACGGCGCTGGAACGGCTGTCGCATGAATTGGCCTATGCCCGTGCGCCTGGAGGACGACCGGTTCTGCCTGATTTCGGGCTGGCGCGGCTGTGCGATGTGTTCCCGGTCGAGGTGACGATCTGCTGGCCGTTACTCTGCGCCCCCGTCACCCTACCCCCGAGGCCGAAACCGCGTTTCTGGCCGCTTGGGCAGAGGACATGGAACAGGCGGAAAAGGCCCGCTCGGCCCCGGCACATGTTTTGCGTGCAAAGATGGGCCACCCCGTTTCCGGGGTGGCCTCCGGTGTTAGAGGATCAGATCGCCCGCGCTCAGGCCCGGGGCGCCGGAGAGCTCGATGGCGAAATCATTGGTTCCGTCCCCATCAACATCGCCCACAAGAAACCCTGTCGCCCCGCCCCCAAGATAGGCCAGTTGCGCCGATCCGCCGGTGATGGGCCCTGCCCCGACAAAGGTCAGGTTCAGGGCGGAAAGGTCGATCTGGTCCACGCCAAGCTCGAAATCGGTGATCAGATCACGCCCGGCGCCAATTCCGGCATCAGCGGCGCTGTTGAACACAAAGACATCCGCCCCTGCCCCGCCCGTGATCACATCGGTTCCGGCACCTGCATTCACGGTATCATCGCCCACACCGCCGTAAATCCGGTTATCCCCGGCCCCGGCGGTGATCATGTCATCGCCAGCACCGCCACCGACGAAATCATCGCCCAACCCAAGGTAAATCGTGTTGGCCCCGGTCCCGCCAAAGAGCCGGTCATCGCCCGCACCGCCGACAAGAATGTCATCCCCGGCCCCGGCATGGATCACGTCATTGCCGCCGTTGCCGACAAGCAGATTGACACTGCTGGCATCCCCGGCCCCGATAATGCTGTCATCTCCGGTGCCGCCCTGAACGCTGTCATTGCCCAGCCCGGTATAGATCCGGTTTGACCCCGCCGATCCATAAAGCAGGTCATCGCCCGCACCGCCACCGACAAAATCATTGCCCGCACCGCCATAGACCGTGTCGTTGCCGACGTCCCCCAATACAGTGTCGTTACCAGCGCCGCCGCCCATGACATCACCGCCGGCACCGGCGCGGATCACATCATCGCCACCATTGCCGAAAAACTGGTTGGTGCCGTCCCCTGCGCCAAAGATATCATCATTGCCCGTGCCGCCGTTGACCGTGTCATCGCCCAGCCCGGTGAAGATGCGGTTCCCCCCGGCAACCCCGGTGATCAGGTCATCCCCAGCCCCCCGGCAAGGAAATCATCGCCACTGCCGCCGGACACCGTATCGTCGCCATCGTTGCCCAACAGCATGTTGGCCCCGTTCCCGCCGCCAATGATTGCATCATCGCCCGCGCCGCCATTGACGGTGTCGTTGCCAAGGCCGCCATAGATCGTGTTGGCGCCGTCCTCCACGGTGATGCTGTCATCGCCCGCGCCACCACCGATGAAATCATCGCCTGACCCCGCCGTGATTATATCGTCACCACCTTCGCCCAGCAACGTGTTGGCACCTTCGCCGCCGTCCAGAACATTGGCGCCGCTGTTGCCCGTTATCCCATTGGCAAGGACGTTACCGGTGCCGTCGATATCGCCGGTGCCTGTCAGGGTCAGGTTGTCGACATTGGCGCTCAGGCTGTGGGATTGCCCGGTTATCACAAGGTCGGTGCCGTCGTCCTCGGCCTCGGTGATCGTGTCGCTGGCATCGGCAAAGTAAACATCATCACCGGCCCCGCCGGCCAGCACGTCGGCCCCGGCCCCACCGATCAGGACATCGGCCCCGCCGAACCCGGTGATCGTGTCATCGCCGTTGCCGCCGGTCAGGCTGTTTCGGCCACCGTCCCCTTCGATCAGGTCGTCGCCCGCGCCCCCTTCGATGGCTTCGAAATGCGCCAGCCCGCTGCGGGTCTGTGATCCGTCTGTGGCATCGGTATAGCCCTGCATCAGCGACGCGACACCGCCACCATCGCCCATGCGGAAGAAATCAAACCCGGCGCCCCCGTCATAGCGGTCGGTGCCGCCGCTCTGGATCACCAGATCGTCGCCCGCCCCGGCGGTGACGCTGTCATCACCCGCGGTGCCCGGCAGGATGTCGGCCCCGGCGCTGCCCACCTCGGGGGTAAAGCTGTCGGCAAGGTTATAGGCGATCCGGCCGATTTCATGGCCGGATTCTTCCCATGTCACCAATATCCCCGATGCGGTGGGGGCCACGGCGGGGCGATAGTGATTGCCGTCCGCGCCGGCATAATCGGTGGCGTCAAACCATTCGCCTTCCTGCCCGTCTTCATCCAGAAAAGCCGTGAATGCATGGGCCGTATGGGCCGCCCCTGCGGGATCATTCCCGGAATAGAATTCCATGCTCAGCCAGGCCCCGCCATCGGGGTCTTCGATCAGCGAAATGAGATTGTTGCCGTGGCGCCCGTCATAGGGCAGGTCCAGCTTGCGGGTGGTGCTTGTGTCGGTGTCGGCGTCATATTGCACCAAATAAACGTCGCGATCATCGGTCACCACGGCCATGACCAGCGTATCGGCATCAAGCCGTGCGGCACTGACAAAAGACAGGGACGTGCCTTCGGCAAACTTGTGCAGCCGGACGGACGACACCTCTTGCCCGTTGCTGTCCAGCTTGTTCATCATGATGAAACTGGTGTCGATATCGGACCCGGGCAGGCGTTCATCATCCTCGTAAATCAGGTATTGTGACCCCTCCAGCGCGACAAGCCGATGATTGTCGGTTGAGCCTTTGTTCAGATCGAAAACCTTGGAATCGGTAACAACCCCGTCAAGCCCGACATACCACGTCGCCATGTCATAGCGCGCGTTGCCCAGCACCGCGAGGCGGCCATCGGAAAGCTGCTCAAGCGAAAGATGTTCCGCCGCGATATAATCGCTTTTCAGGATGATGTTCGGGGCGGCCCGGGCGCTGCCATCGGCATTGTAGACCTGAAGGTAAACGTTGCCGTATTGATCCACATTCCTGTCCGCCACATCAACCAGTTCCAGCCAGACCATGGCAAAGCCACCGTCCGCCAGGGCCGTCAGACGGGCGGTGTTGGAGGTTGTCGTGTAATGTTCGGCGTTATCCGCGGTTGTGCCTTCGCCCCGGCCGATCGGGCCGGTTTGCCAGATGACCTGACCATCATCGTTCAAGGCCCGCAGGGTGAATGTCTGATCGGTGTCGCTGTTGTTGTCGCGTTCATGGAGCACCTGAACAACGCTGCGATCGGCCAGGGTAATCAGATTATAAGAGGGGTCCGCCCGGACAACACTGGTGCTGTCCTCGATGATCGGCGTTGTCTTGGCCAACAAATCAAGATCGGGCCAATTAACGTTCATGACGGTGCCGTCGGGGCCTTGAACCGCTTCGACATTGCGCACCACAGCCTGGGAAACCGGGCTGTTCTGACCATTGGAGACGGTCCGTTCAACCAGTTGGATGCGGGTGTCATAGCCGCCGAACAGAACCGGATCCACCTGCTCAAACGCCCAGTCCGCCACGCGCCCGTTATAATTGGGAACGTGCAATTCAACCTCGACGGTATCGAACCCCTCACCGCCATCAATTTGTTCGCTACTGCCTCCATGAGTTTCCCCAAAGAGGATATGATCATTTCCCCCGCCCGCATAAATTATATCGGCCGAGGAGCCCGTGGTGATGCTGTCCTCGCCTTCGGTTCCATAAATATCACTCATTACAAAAACTCCCGCTTATTCTTTCTCAATGGGCAAACCCCAAGCTTAAACAATACCTTCCATGTTCTGCAACCTCCCAGCAGATCAAATGCCCAGGGCGCCCGTCTGTGACAAATGATGCATCCCCCCTCGCAACACGAAAACAGACCCGCCCGGTGTTGGGCGGATCTGCCTGAGAGGTGTGCAAAGATGGGCCGCCCCGTTTCGGGGGGGGCGGGTTTTTACAGGATCAGATCGCCCGCCGTCAGGCCCGGGGCGCCGGAGAGTTCGATGGCGAAATCATTGGTTCCGTCCCCATCAACATCGCCCACAAGAAACCCGGTCGCCCCGCCCCCGAGATAGGCCAGTTGCGCCGAGCCGCCGGTGATGGGCCCTGCCCCGACAAAGGTCAGGTTCAGATTGGAGAGATCGATGTGATCCACCCCGACCTGAAAATCGGTAACCACGTCGCGCGCGCCACCGATCCCGGCCTGGGCGGCAGAGTTGAACACAAAGACATCCGCCCCGGTCCCGCCGGTGATCACATCGCGCCCGACCCCCGCGTTCACGGTGTCATTGCCTTCGCCGGCGTAAATCCGGTTGCTGCCGGCCCCGGCGGTGATGCTGTCATCGCCGGCCCCGCCGCCGACAAAATCATTGCCGGTTCCAAGATAGATCAGATCGTCACCGTCAAAGCCGTACACTGAATCGTTGCCCGACCCACCGGCCAGCAGATCATCGCCCGCCGCGCCATAGACCACGTCGTTGCCACCGTTGCCGTAGTTGGTTTTCACGTCGCTTCCGGCCCCATAGATCGTATCGTTGCCGGTGCCCCCCTGAACAGTGTCGATGCCCAGCCCGGTAAAGATCCTGTTCGCCCCTGCCGAACCGAACAACAGGTCATTGCCGGCCCCACCACCGATGAAATCATTGCCCGCACCGCCATAGACCGTGTCGTTGCCTCCGGCCCCCAGTACGGTGTCGTTGCCGGCACCGCCGCCCATGAAATCACCGCCCGCACCGGCGCGGATCGTGTCATCGCCGACATTGCCGAACAGCCGGTTGGTGCCATCGCCTGCGCCAAAGATATTATCGTTGCCAGAGCCACCGGTGACGGTGTCGTTCCCCAGCCCGGTGTAAATCCGGTTCGTCCCCGAAACGCCGCCGATCGCGTCGTTTCCTTCGCCACCGGCAAGGAAATCATTGCCGGTACCGCCGGTGATTTCATCATCGCCGTCGTTACCCCGCAGCAGGTTGGTCCCGCCGCCGCCGCCAAAAATCTGGTCATCGCCGGTGCCGCCATTGACGGTATCATTGCCAAAGCCGCCATATATCGTGTTGGTCCCGCCATCCACGCTAATGCTGTCATTGCCAGCCCCGCCGCCGATGAAATCATCGCCGGACCCGGCTGTGATGCTGTCATTTCCAGCGTCGCCCAGAACGGTGTTGTCGCCTTCATCTGCAAGCAGCGTATCGTTGCCCTCCTTGCCCTCCAGGCGGTTGCCTGATCCGTTGCCTTCGATCCTGTTGTCCCCGGCATTGCCAATACCATTGAGCGCAGCAGGGCCATTCAGGAACAGATCCTCGACATTGGCGCCCAGAGTATAGGATTCGACGTTGGAAAACACCGAATCCTGCCCCTCACTGGCAAGCTCGTCCACCACGTCACCCGCCGAATCGACGTTATAGCGATCATCGCCCGCGCCGCCCCGCATGGTGTCATCGCCCGCAACGCCATCCAGCATATTGTTGCCGCTGTTGCCGATGATTTCATTGGCAAGCGCGTTACCCGTGCCCGCGATATTGCCCGCCCCGGTCAGCAACAGGTTTTCAAGGTTGTCACCCAGAGTATAGCTGTCGGACGATTGCACCTGGTCGGTCCCTTCACCCGCAGCTTCCATGATCGTGTCCAGGCTATCGACGATATAGGTGTCGTTGCCCGCGCCCCCGGCCATGGTGTCGGCCCCGACCAGCCCCGCAAGAACATTGGCAGCCCCGTTACCGATCAGCATGTTGGCCAGTTCGTTGCCGGTGCCGTTGATCGCATTCAGACCCGTCAGGGTGAGGTTTTCCAGATTGGTTTCCAAGGTATGGGAAACGCTGCTTTCCACCCGGTCCACCCCGCCATCGGCGGTTTCGCTGATCGTGTCGCCGCCGTCGGTGATATAGACATCACCGCCACCGCCGCCCATCATCGTGTCGGTGCCACCGGCCCCGTCCAGGATATTCGACGCATTGTTCCCCATGATCATGTTGGCCAGAGAATTGCCGGTGCCGTTGATCGCATCGGTGCCTGTCAGGGTCAGGTTTTCAACGCTGGCGCTCAGGGTGACATCCGCGCTGCTTTCCACCCGGTCGGTGCCGCCGCCGCTGGTTTCCACCACGGTATCCCCGCCATCGGTGACATAGACATCATCGCCCAGACCCCCGACCAACGTGTCGGTTCCGGTGCCACCATCCAGCCGGTTGTTGCCGCTGTTGCCGGTGATCATGTTGTCACCGGCATTGCCGGTGCCGTTCACATCGCCACCGCCCAGCAAGACCAGGTTTTCAACATTGTCGCTCAGGGTGTGGCTCTGGCTGGTGCGCACCTCGTCGGTGCCTTCGCCTGCCGCCTCGACCACCGTGTCGGCGGCATCTTCATAAAGATACACATCGTCATCGGCGCCGCCCGCCAGAGTATCGGCCCCCGACCCTGCCGTGCCGCCGTCCAGGGTGTCGTTGCCGCCGCCGCCGTCCAGACTGTCGGCGCCCGCGTCGCCATCCAGCATGTCGTTGCCCGCCTCGCCCATCAACGTGTCGGCATCGTCGCCGCCGCTCAGCATGTCGTTATCGTCGCCGCCCATCAGCATATCGCTGCCGGCGCCGCCCATCAGGCTGTCATCACCAGTGCCGCCGGACAGGGAATCTTCATCATCCCCGCCCATCATGGTATCGTTGTCAGCGCCGCCGTCCAGGGTGTCATTGCCGCCGTCGCCCATCAGGCTGTCGGCGCCCTCATCGCCCATCAGGCTGTCCTCGCCGTCACCGCCCATCAGAACATCGGCATCATCGCCCCCAGAAACCGTATCGTTGTCAGCACCGCCGTCGATCGAATCCTCGCCACTGCCACCCATCAGGGAATCGTCGCCCCCGAGGCCGGTGATCGTGTCATTTCCGCCGCGCCCGTCGATCATGTTGGCGTCGTTGCTGCCGATGATCGTTTCGGCGAACTCTGTACCGATGAAGTTTTCGAAGTTCATCATGGCTTCGGCCGCCGAGGCATCGGCGTTGGTGGCGGTACCGTTGCCCAGATCGAAGGTGGCACCGCTTTCGCTGGACCCGCTCCAATCGATGGTGTCGATATCTTCGCCGCCGTCATGGACATCGCTGTCGATGATCGAGGTGACATTGAACAGATCGTCACCCTTGCCGCCGGAATACATCCGCTCTTGCCCGGATTCGTTGATCGTGTCGTTGCCATCCCAGGCCGCAACGAATTCGGAAATCGCATCGGCGTTGATCGTATCGTCAAGGACCGTGCCGACCTGATACTGATCGGGGGTATAAACGCCCGGGTCATTGGCCATGTCGCGGCTGTCGACGATGTGCAGCTTGATCTCATCGTCCCAATAGGTCAGCGCAACACGCCCGTCGCCCAGCAGCACCGCCTCGACATCCCAGGCCCTGGTCATGTTGAACATGAAGCTGTCGCCGACCGGCGCACCGTTTGCGTCGAACCGCTGACCGCGCCCGCCCTCATTATCGGTCTCGGCATCCTCATAGAACACGATGAAGCCGCCGTCGGGCAGATCGACGATGTTCGAGCGGCTGTTGACGTCGGTGTCGCCCTCGTCGTTGACACCGATCCGTCCGGTCACCGGATTGCCGGTGGTGTTGAAGATCTGCACATAGACATCATTGTCGGTGCCATCGCTGTTGTTCCAGGACACGGCAAAGCCGCCACCGGTCAGGCCCACCACATGGGGATCGGAATCGGGTTCATTGGTGACATGCTGGCCGACCGGGGTTTCGTCGCGCTGGGAATTGCCGTTCGCGTCGTAGATCCGCATCTTGATCTCGGAATCGCCGGTGCTGAACTTGTCGGTATAGACCACCACGAAATTGCCGTTGCCCAACACCGTCACATCGGGATCGGCCTGAAAATCGATGCGGGCATCGATAATGAACTCGTCACTGAAGGTATTGGTGGCGGGGGTGTAGATGCGGAACACTACATCGGTGTCGCCAACACCGAACGCCTTGTCATAGGCCACCATCACCGTGGTCGCCCCGACCGCCAGATTGGGGTTTGAGAAATTAAAGAAGTTGGGCGAGGAATCGGTGACGAAGGCGTTGGAATTCACCGGCGTGCCGAAGGCATCAAAAGTTTCGATCCGGATTGAGGCAAAGGGGCGCGTGGTGTCCGACGCCTCCTCATAGGCGACGATGAACCCGCCATCGGGCAGCGCCCCGATATCGGCCTGCTGCCGGCCCACCGTGCCGCCGGTAAACGCCGTGCTCAGCAGGATTTCACTGCCCACCGGGGTGCCAAGAGGGCTGAAGATGTGCCCGATGATATCGTGCCCGGCATTGGACCCCGAACTGGTCGACCCACTGCCATCATAATCGCTGGTCCAGCTGACAAGGATGTTGCCGTTGTTCAACTGGAGAATGTTCGGGTCTGATTGATTACCACCTGTGGTAAAGTTGGCGATGATGGAATCGAGCCATGTTACCGGAGTCATTGGCATTGTATTATCCCTCAAATTATTGTTTTGTTGTCGTAATAAAATATTCAAGACGTGATCTTTCGATCCTACTGGATAAAGCCCCCTGCACCTAGAATTTAATGGCTGAGGTATGGTTTCCCCCATGCCCGCCCGACCGTGGCAAGGGCTGAGGCGGCCCTTCCACAACCGGACGGCACCTGTAGGTACCTGATGGTACCTTTTGGTATTCTCTGGTACTGTACCGTACCAACGTAATTCTTACGTATTCCAACGGTACCACCGGAATACATACCATTGGCATGGTAAGGCATTCGTTGACATACCTGTCGTTCCTTACTATTTCGTATCAATACCATTGATATCCTGAGGTAGACATGCCTGTAATTTCATTCGCGACATCGAAAGGCGGGGCGGGCAAGACGACATCCGCAATCGTTCTCGCCACGGAACTGGTCGAAGGGACGGATGTCATCATGATTGACGCCGACCCCGCCAAACGTCTGTCCCACTGGGCGGATATTTCCCCCCTGCCCCATGGCCTGCGGGTTGTCACCAGCCAGGGCGAACGCACCATTCAGGATGAAATCGCCGACGCACAGCGCAGCGCCACATTCGTGATCATCGATCTGGAAGGGTCCGCCAGCCGGCTGACCTCATTTGCCATCGCCGAATCCGATCTGGTCGTCATTCCCTCGGGCGAAGAACAGCAGGATGCCGACGCCGCCGTGGAAACCCTGGCGGAAATCGAAATGGAGGGCAGGGCGCGCCGACGGGTCATTCCCACGGCGATCCTGTTTGCCCGCACCTCGGCTGCGGTGAAAAGCAAACTGGAAAAACACATCCACCGCGAACTTGCCAAGGTGGGCCGGGTCATGCAGACCGAACTGCACCGCCGCACCGCGTTTTCATCCCTGCACAACGCCGGGGGCGGGTTGCGTCAGCTTGACCCCGCCGACGTGAATGGAATCGACAAGGCCAGGGCGAACGCCCAGGCCTATGTCTCGGAAATAATCGACATCCTCGAGGAAAGCCGCCATGCCCAAACCGCTTGATACGAACCGCCTGAAACAATTCGAAACCAAGGCACAAAGGGACGTGCCGCAACCCGCCCCCACGCCGGTGCCCCGCGACAGCGGCGAACGCTGGCCCAGCCGCGAACCGGTGCGCGACGGCCAGATCAGCATCAAGGCCCCGCTGGATGTGATTGACCGCTTCAAGCGTATCTGCAAGGAGGACCGGCGCACCTATGCCGACATGCTGCGCATCCTGATGGACGGTTACCAAGCCCCGAAATGAGCACCCAACGCGAACAACTTGACCTTTTCGTCGCCATCGTCGGGGATATTCCCCTGCGCGATGACCGCGAAATGATGTCGGCCCCCATGGTCAGCCTGGCCAAACGCAGCCCCATGCGGCTCGATTGGGAAGGGCCGTCGGGGCAGAAGGTGACGATCACCGCCTCGGAACAGACCGGCGGTATCGCCACCATCTATGATTTCGACATCCTGCTCTGGGCCATTTCACAGATCAACGCCGGGGTGGAGCGGGGCCAGAAACCCGGCGCGACGATCACCTTCCGCCCCTATGACCTGCTCAAGGCCGTGGGCCGCGCCACGGGTGGCAAGAATTATCAGCAGTTCAAGGCGGCCATTGCCCGGCTTCAGGGAACGCGGATCGAAACCACGATCCGGCGCCGCGAAAAGGAACGGATGGAGGTGTTCAACCTTCTGGCCGATTATACCCTGGACGAAGACGATCACGGGCGGCCCCTGGGCGCACAGATGACCCTGCCGCGCTGGATTCACCGCGCCGTCGTGGAGGGCAGGGAGGTGCTGGCCATTTCGCCGCTTTATTTTGAGCTGTCGAGCGGGCTGGACAGGTTTCTTTATCGTCTGGCCCGGCGCCATGCGGGCAACGGCACCGACAATCCCGAAGGCTGGATCTTCAGCTTTCGGGATCTGCACAAACGCACCGGATCACCCGCCCCCTTTGGTCAGTTCTCACGGGATCTGCGCATCGCGATCAAACGCGACACCCTGCCCACCTATACCATGAGCGAAGAAAAAGGCGCCAACGGCCCCGTGCTGCGCCTTGAATGGCGCCGCCTGTTGCTGTGACACGGTGTATCACACACTTTCCCAGGGCACGGTGTATCACACACTTTCAAAACAGGGTCAGATCCCGAATCACGGTGCATCACACACACGAATCGCGGTGCATCACACACTGCGACACGGTGCATCACACACAGCCCCCATGCGGCAAGCCTTTGTAAAAAAACATCGAAATCGCACTTTCGATTCGGTCTAACTGTTTTAACTATTCTTATAACTTAGGGCCTGCCCCCAGAAATCTGTGAAAAACACGCACGCCTCTGGCCCAAACCCCTGCGCATCCCCCAAACGCGCCAGATCACCCGCCCTGAGCCCCGCATCCCCCATCCCGGTTTCATATTCAATCCAACCGATGACCATAACGCGCCCAGACGGGTACCCCCCTTTGCGCCTCGGTTGAAGAGCAATGAACATCGTCGTATAGCGATGGGCAGCCCCGCGATTTTCGCGTCAGATTGTTTTTTACAGATACCCTATTTCACAAGAGGCCCGGAATGCAGGACGCCGAGACAACCGCCAAGGGTCCACATCTTCTTGATGCTCCGGCATTTGTGGATGGGCGCGGCTCTCTGGGGGTTCTGGAAGGGGGGATCTGCCCTTTGATATTGCCCGTATATATTATCTTTATGATGTCCCCATCGGGGCGGTGCGCGGTGAACATGGGCACAAGCGGTTGCACCAGTTGATGATCTGCATGCATGGCCAGACCGAAATCACCCTGAACGATGGCCAACAGCAATATCCCTTTACCCTGAGCAGCCCCTCGCAGGTGCTTTATGTCCCCCCCGGCATGTGGCGGCGCCTGCGGTTTTTGATGCCTGAAACTGTTGTCTGCGTTCTGGCCTCGCGCCCCTATGAGGTGGACGATTATATTTATGAATACGAAGATTTCCTGACATGGGTACGTCAGGGCAAGCCAATGCAGGATTGAGACATGCGCGAATACCGGTTTCTGGACGTTCGATTTACCTATGACACGCTGAAACCCGAAATGGATGCGGCTTACGCCGATCTGATGGACTCGGGCATGTATATTGGCGGCGATGCCGTGGCCACGTTCGAGGCGGAATTTGCCGCCTATTGCGGGGCAAAACATTGTGTTGGCGTTGGCAACGGGCTGGATGCGCTGGTGCTGCCCCTGCGGGCCCGGGGGATCGGGCCGGGGGATGAGGTGATTGTGCCGGCCAATACCTTTATCGCCACATGGCTGGCGGTGGTTCAGGCGGGTGCGCGCCCGGTGCCGGTGGACGCTGACCCCGACACCATGAACATCGATCTTGATGGCATCGAGGCGGCAATCACCGAACACACCCGTGCCATCATGCCCGTGCATCTTTACGGCGCCCCCGTGCCCTGCACCGGGTTGCGCGCCCTGGCCGAGGCCCGTGATCTGGTGCTGATCGAGGATGCCGCCCAGGCCCACGGGGCGCGGGACGGAAACCGCATGGCCGGGGGGCTGGGCCATGTGGCGGGGTTCAGTTTCTATCCGGGCAAGAACCTTGGAGCCTTTGGCGATGGCGGGGCTGTCGTGACCGATGACGGCGATCTGGCCGATGCGGTGCGGATGCTGGGCAATTACGGCGCCCGGGTCAAATATCAGCACGACACCGCCGGGGGCAATTCGCGGCTGGACCCGCTTCAGGCGGCGTTCCTGTCGGTCAAGCTGCGCCATCTGGACGACTGGACGGCGCGGCGGCGCGACATTGCCGATATTTACAACGGGGTGCTGGGGGATGTGCCGGGGCTGCGGGTGCCGAAACTCTCGCCTGATGTGCAATCGTCCTGGCACCTTTATGTTCTGCGCCACCCCCGGCGCGATGATCTGATGGCGGCTTTGGCCGAACGCGGAGTGCCCACGGCCCTGCATTACCCCCAGGCCAATCATCACAGCGGGGCCTTTGCCGCCGAATATGGCGCCATGTCATTTCCCGTGACCGAAGAGATCTGCGCCACCTGTCTCAGCCTGCCGATCGGGCCGCATCTGTCGCTGGAGGACGCCACCCGGATCGCCGGGATCGTGGCCCAGACGGTGAAAACCCTGTGACAGGGCAGGCTGTCGTGACTGTCGCTGATCCCCCGGCCCCGCAGGCGGCCCTGGCGCTGGAAACACTGGTCACGGCGGTGTCCCGCCATGGGGGGATGGCGCCGGGGGATCAACCGGCGGCTTACGGCGCGCTGTTTGATCTTCTGGCGCCGCTTGCTCAGGGGGATATTGACCCGGTGGGGTTTGACCGCCCGGCCACGATCCATCTGGTGTCGCCCTGTGACATGCCCCTGCAACAGCGCGCCGCCCTGATGATGGCCCTGCACGCCCGCCCGCACGAGCGGCATGTGGTGCTGTTCACCGGGCCGCCCCCGGGGGCGCAGGCTGAATCCCTGCTGGTCGGGCAGGGCGCCTTTGTGGTGCGCGGCGATCCGGGTGCGGGGCTGCTGGATCGCTGGCTGTGGCTGCGCACCCGGTTGGAAACACTGGTGGCGCAACGGGTGATGATCCATGCCCGGCGCGATGATGTTCTGGCCGGACTTGCCGCGCGTCTGCTGGCCCCGGTCTATGGGCGGCGGCTGTATTTGCTGCACCACACCGAAGGCGGCGATGGTCTTGCGCCGCAACTGATGGGGGCGGGCTTGGCGCAGGCCACCCATCTGGTGGCGCACCCGGCGCAAAAACCAATGCTGCGCGCGGCGTTTGCGGCGCTGGGGGGCAGGGCGCGCCTGCGGCTGGCCCATCTGCCGAAAGGCTATGATCCGGCCCAGGCGCCGGTGATCAGCGACAGCAGGGCAGAGCAGGGCAAGGGCCTGCGCGGCGTTCTCAGACGGCTGCGCCACGGGCAAAGGCATCTGACCCAAGCCCTGACCCGCATGGCGCCCTCGGCGCTGACCGGGCCGGTTACCGCCTCAAGCGGTGATCTGCGTGACATGTCTCAGGCCGAGGCGCGCGTTCTGGCCGATCTTCTGATCCCCCTGATCCGGGAAGGCGGCGGGCGGCATCTGCACTTTGGCCCGGTGGCGGATCCGGTTGTCTCAGCCCTTCAACAGGCGCTGGAAGATGCGGGGGACAGCGACAGGCTCGACTTTACCGGTCTGGAACTTTCCATTGCCAATGCCCTGCGCTGGCACCGGGTCGATCTGTTTCTGGGGGCGCTGCCGGGCATTGAAACCTATGGTCTGGCCGAGGCGCTCCAGGGCGGAACACCCGTGGCCCTGCATGCCGATGCGGTGCTGCCGGGGGATGCGGCCCTGTCGGCCCTGATCTGGCAAGACCCCGCCACGCTGGCGGCCGCCCTGAAAGGGCCGCAAAGCGCCCTGCCGCCCCTGGCGCGCGCCCGTTACAACCGTCGCCTGTCACCCGAGGCCTTCGGCCGCCGCCTGACCCGGATTCTGGATGTCACCGAAGGGGCGATGACCAAGGCGATCCCGCCCGAACAGATCCGCGCCGCCACCGCCCCGCTGTTCGACGGCGAATGGTACCTGCGCCTTAATCCCGATGTGGCCAAGGCGGGCGAAGACCCCCTTGAGCATTACCTGAAATGGGGCGAGGCCGAGGGCCGCGCGCCCAATCCGCTGTTTCACCCAAACCATTACTCCGCCAACCTTGCCCCTGCCGATCGCCCCCAGACCGGGCTTCTGGCCCATTATGCCCTGTACGGCGAGACCCGGGGCCATGTGCCCCATGCCCTGTTCGTGCCGGCCTATTGCGCCCGGTTCCTTACCCCCATGGAGGGGGACAAAACCCCCAAAACCGTTCTGGAGCATTATCTGGCGCAGGATGCTGCCGATACGCCGCCCCATCCCCTGTTTGATCCGGCGCATTATGCCCGGGCGCTGGCCCTGCCGCCCCGGGATCAGCCGCTGGTGTTGCATTTTCTTGAAACCGGCGCGCAAGACGGGCTGTCGCCCCACCCCCTGATCGAGGCCGGGAAGCTTGAAAAATGGGGGGACGATCCCCTTGCCGCCCTGATCTGGTGGTTGTCCCGCCCAAAGGCCGGCCCCGATGAACCCGCCCCGGCGCTGTTGTTTGACCCGGTCCATTTCTGTGGCACGGAACAGGCGCGCTATGGCCATGGCGCCCCCAACCTGCTCTGGGCGCATCTGATCGAGGGCAACCGCGCCGACCAGGGCCCGCACCCCTTTGTCTTGCCCGCCCATGTGGCGCGGCGCCGGCCCGATGTTCTGATCCATAACGCCCGCCCGGTTCTGATGGATATGGTGCAGGGGCGGCTTGACAATATCGACACCCACCCGCTGATCAGTGTGGCGCATATTCTGGCCCAGGCCCCCTGGGTGGCACAGGGCGGGCAGCATCCCACCCGCTATTTCACCGAACGGGCCACGGCCGAAAATCTGGATGCCCACCCGTGGTTTTCCACCCAGGTCTATCTGGCCAACAGCCCCGATGTCGCGGCGGCAAACCTGAACCCGTTGCAGCATTACCTGACATACGGGCAATACGAGGGGCGGCTGCCGCATCTGTTCTTTGACGGCAACGATTATTACCGGCGGTATCTGCGCGATGCCGGGGGGCTCGCCGCTGCTGGATTATGTGGCGCGCGGGGCAGGGGCGTTTCGCACGGTTCTGCCCCATGACGGCGCCGCGCGGGCCATGGGGGTGCGCACCGCCCGGGCCCTGTTCACCACCAATGCCGCCGTGGGCGAGCCTGAGGCCGTCCTGCTGGCCGCGATCCACCCCGACTGGGGGGCGGCCCATCCGACCCTGAGCGTGCGCCGTGCGCCCATGGTCAAGGAGCGGGCCAAGGGGGCGCCCAGCGATGCCCGGGCGCTGTATCCTGCCGCCGATGTGGCCCTGTCGCGCCCGGCGGTGATGGCGGGGTTCTATCTGGCGCCGCCTGCTGTTCGCTATCGGGCCCCCGCCGTTGGCGCGGCCCTGTGGCGCGGGGCCACGGTGATTGGCGGGGCCGACGGGTTTCTGACCTCTGATGGCCATTGGCAGGCCGAAGGCCCCGAGCGCGGCCCCCTTCCCGGTACGGCCGAGGCGGGCAATGCCGATCTGGCCCTGCGCTCTGGCACCGCTGTGGTGGCCTGTCGCAAGGGCGCGGTGCTGTTGCGCCATTTGCACGGCGAACAGGGGCTGGGCCGGGCGATCATGGCCTGCGGCAGCCGCAGCGGGACGTTCGATCATTTCCTGCTCGAAGTCTTGCCACGGGTTCTGGCCGCCGCCGAAATCGCCCCCCGGACACGCCCCTTCTGACCGAAGACGATCTGCCCGATCAGCACTATCAGGCCCTGCGCCTGTTGTTGCCCGAGCATCCGGTCCTGCGCCTGTCGCGGGGGACCACGGTAAAGGTGGCACAGCTTTTCGTGGCGGATATGGCCAATCATCTGGCCACCCCCCGGGTCGAAACCGACCCCGCCGCCCAGCCGGGGCCGGCGGCCCTGTGCCTGCATCCCGCCGTGATCGAACGTCTGAACGCCATCCCCCGCCAGATGGGCCTGGGCGGTGCCGCAATTCCGGGGCGGCGGATTTTCGTGGTGAATGCGGATCAGAAAGAACGGTGCATCCTCAATCTTGAGGACGTGACCAAGGCCCTGAGCGGGTTCGGCTTTGTGACCATTCACCCGGATGCCCTGTCGTTTGGCGATCTGGTGCGCGAAATTGCCGGGGCCGATGAAATCGTGCTGGCCGATGGCCCCCATTGGGCGGCTTTGGGTTTTGCGCGGCCCGGATGCCCGGTGCATGTCCTGCTCAGCAATGCGCCGGGAACAGATTATCACCGGGCCGATCTGCTCGGGCGGCTCAGCGGGCTGTCAATGATCAGCCTGGCCGGCTGGCAGTTGCAGGGCAGTGCCGGGGCGACCCTGCCCCGCCGCGAGGCGCATTTCACCCTGCCCCTTGAAAACATCACGGCCTTCTTTTCCAGCCGCGATGAAACCCTGCCCACCACGCTTTCCGGTCATTTTTCCGGTCTTTATGCTTTGACGCATTCAGCGGATGTATTGACGGGGGCCTGGGCCGTTGTTGCGGGGGGGACGCCGGAGGGGTTTTCGGCGCGGCTTTCGGGGTTGCGGCGGGGGGCGGTTTTTGGGGTTTCGGAGGCGTCTGAGGGGGCGCTTTCGCAGCTTTGGGATGAACGGTTTTTTAAGGATTACGGGCGTAATCTGCGGTCGGGCTATCTTGCCTTTGCAGGGTTTGACGACGCGGAACAGGCGCTTGCGGCGCGGGTGCTTGCGCGGTTGCAGGCCCTGGCGACGGGCGAAACAGAGGAGCGTGACGACGACACGGATGACATAACCGACGCGCGGCGCCTGTTGATGCTGGGGATGCTGCTGCTGGAAAACTGGCGCGTGCCCCTGCCGCGCGACCCGCTGGCGCTGCCCCGCGATGTGCTGGAACGCTGGCTGCATTGGGCGAGCCTGCCGCCGTTCCTGTACCGCGCGGGCGATGACGCGGGCTGGGTGGCCCATGTGGCGGCCCTGCTGAACTGGGTCGCCGATGGTCTGGACGCGACGCAGGGGGCCACCACGGGCGCGCAGGGGGAACTGCGCGCGCGGCTGCTGCGGCTGATTTCGGGGCTGGACCTGGGGCAGTTGTTGCTGGTGGATGTGCCGCTGAACGCCGTGCAGGGCGCGCGCAACCGGGTGTTGGACCACGTCGCCCTGCGCAGCGGCACCCCCCGGGTACAGATGCGCCCCGAGGCCCCCGTGTCAGGGGCGCCTGCCGGGCGGCGGCGGATCGGCATCCTGTGCCGGACCTTTGAAAAAGGCCCCGACAGCGAGGCGGTGGTCGCCTTTGTGCAGGGTCTGGATCCGGCCAGGTACGAGGTGTTCGCCTATTCCGTGGGGTTCCGCGACCGGGTGGTCAGCCGCGATCCGGCGTTCGATGCCCGGTTTGACAGCGTGATCGCGCACCGGCGCGACCTGCCCGGCGATCCGTCGGGCATAAGGGCGCGGATACTGGCCGACGATCTGGATGTGTTTGCCTATGCCAACGCCACGACCTATGGCATTCAAGCGATGGATCTGGCGCTGTTTCACCGGGTGGCGCCGGTGCAGGTGGTGCTGAATTCGCACCTGCCCATGGCCATGGGTTATCCGTCCTTCGATGCGGTGATCACTGGCGAAAGTGATGATCCGGCTCAGGAGGTGGCGCAGGCCCAGCATTCCGAGCGTCTTTTGCGGGTGCCGGGGCCGGTGATTGCCTATCTCAACACCTTGCAGCCGCGCGAACGCCCGGCGCTGGACCGGGCGGCGCTGGGGTTGGCCGACAGCGATGTGGTGATGATGAACGCCGGGTCGTCGATGAAACTGCGCCACGACAGCCTGCGCGCGATGATGCAGGCGGTGGTGGATGTGCCGGATGGGGTGTTGTTGCTGGCGCCCTATAATCCGGGCTGGGCGGCGCGCAGCCTGGCGTTTGCGTTCAACGTGCAGGTGGCGCGCACCGCGGCCGAGGTCGGGCTGGACCCGGCCCGCATCCGCATTCTGGGTGAGTTGAGCGTGGCCGAGGCCGAGGCGGCCCTGTCCTGCGCCGATGTTTACCTTAATCCGTTCCCCCATGGGGGCGCGACGATGACCCATCTGGCGCTGATTTACGGGGTGCCACCGGTGACATTGCGCCGGAATTCGACCCGCTCGATCGATCAGTTTCTGGTGGCATCCCTGGGCTTTGGCGAACTGCTGGCCAGCAGCGTCGAGGAATACATCGACCTGGCCCGCAGCCTGGGCCGCGACGCCCCCGGCGCAAATCCCTCGCCACCCGCCTGCGCAAGGCCGCAAGAACCCCCGTCTTCGTCGACAGCCCCGAACACGCCCAAAACATGCAATCCGCACTCGAAACCATCATGAAATGGAAAGACGAAGAACAGTGAAGGACCACCCAAACCCCACTGGTCAAACCTGTTCCTTGCCACTAAATCATCCCTCACCGCGCAAGGAGAGAACTCGATGACGCAAAAAACTGAGACCCCGCCCGAGGGCAAGCCACCGCGGCAGGTGATATTTGTCGGTGGTGCGCCCCGTTCGGGCACCAGCGTCACCCATGCCTTGCTGTGTACGGCAGAGGCGGTGAACCGGTACCACCCCGAGATCGGCTATGTGCGCCCGGTTCTGGAATCCTATGTCGTGGGCATGAAAACCTGGAAGGTTCACACCAAGAGCTTTTTCAGCGAACCGGAACATTTCAAGCTGCACATCCGCAAGCTGCTGCATATGCAGATGAGCCATATCTCGCGGGTTCTGGGCTTTCCCCGCGTGCTGTGCGTCAAGGATCCTCTGCTGACCCCGCTGTTTCCCCAGATGCATCAGGTCATGGGCTGGCCGACCCGGTTCGTGACCGTCGTGCGCCACCCCCATAATGTTGTGCGTTCGTTGCAGGAGGTGGTGGAACGCCGGGGCGATGATTTTGATGATGAGCTGATTGAGTTCGCCGTCAATGATTATCTAAACAGTTACAAGCACCTGGAAAGCCCGGTCTTGCAGGACGCGCTGTTCTGTCTGCGCTATGAGGATCTGAACGCGCCTGAAACCCTTGATGCCCTGCGCAAGTTCACGGACCTTCCCGGCATTGACCCGGATACGATCTGGGGCAAGGACAAGCATCAGGCCTCGGCCGCCGCTTCGGCCGATCCGTGGTTTTCGCCCAAGTATCATCAGCCGATCGACCTGCAAAGCCGCCTGTCGCCTCTTGCGCCCCATATCCGGGACGTGGTGAACGATGTGTGCGGGGCATTCATGGCCGATTACGGCTATAACCCCGATGGCACCTGGGAGTGATCCTGCACCGGCGATCCTGATTGCATTGTTTCTATTTGCCCCAATAGGAACACAGTCTGAATAGGGTTCATTAGCCACCCTTCCTTATCTTTTCCCATGCACGGGGGTGTATGGGACGAGGTTTGATGGGATGGTCGGGTTGCAATACCTGGCAACGCTTTCGGGCGGTGCCGCCCCGTTTTCCGTGGGCATCACGGATCTGGAAATCACCACGATCGGCGGGCGTGTTCAGCTGTATTCGATGAACCGCCCGGGGGCGGGGGGCTTGGCGCCTATGATATCACGATCATGGCGGCGCCTGCCCTGTTGTCACAGCAGGGGTTCCGGTCGGGGGTGACCCATCTTGGGATACCGCAGATATCTGTGGTGCACGATGGGGATGATCCGTTCATCCTGCCCGCCGGGATGAACCAATCCCATGCGGCGGCCTATGTGATCAACGCCGATGGGCAGATCGGCGGGCAGATGCAGTTTGCCGCCCAGGCGGCGCCGCCCACAGATCTGATCGCCCTGAGCGAGCTGCCCGGCGGCGGGGCGCAGAATTTCATCGTTGCGGCACGTTCGGGCATGGCCGCGCCCTTTGTCTATGAGATGGCCGCCGATCATCGGCTGCGGCTGGTGTCTTCGGCTCAGGGGCAGTCGCCGGGCGATGATCTGACGGGGCTGGCCTCGGTTCATCTGGGGCAGGCGCATATTGTTCTGGCGATTTCGCCCATGGGCAATCACGTGACCAGTTTTCAGGTCGACGGGGCCGGGCGCATTTCACAGGCCGACCGTCTGGAAAGTCTGGCCAGCGGTCTGGGGTTCGATATGCCTGGTGTTCTGGTGACGGCGGTGGTTGGCGGCACGGGCTATGCCATTCTGGGCAGTGCGGGCAGTTCCTCGCTCACCGTGCTGCGCATCGGGGCCGATGGCACCATGCAGCCCATCGAACATGTGATTGATACGCTGGACACCCGGTTTCAGGGGATTTCCGCCCTTGAAACATTCACCCTGGGGGATCGGGTGTTCGTTCTGGCGGGGGGCGGATGATGGGATCAGCCTGTTTGCCCTGCTGCCGGACGGGCGGCTTATTCACCTGTCTGCCCTGGCCGATACTGCGGGAACCACGCTTCAGAATGTGACGGCGATTGCCGCAACCACCGTGGGTGATCAGGTGCAGATTTTCGTGTCCGGTGAAGGCGAGGCGGGGATTTCCCAGTTCACCCTTGATATTGGCACCCTGGGAATAACCGGGCAGGGCGGCGCCGGGCTGATGGCCGGATCGGCGGGGGCCGATCTGTTGCTTGCCGGCGCGGCGACAACGGGGCTGAGCGGGGGCAGCGGTGATGATATTCTGGTGGCGGGCGCGGGCAATCTGGAAATGCGCGGTGGGGCGGGGCAGGATGTTTTCGTTGCCCGCCACAATGGCGCAACCCTGACCATACTGGATTACGAAACCGGGGTCGACCGGCTGGATCTGAGCCTGTTTCCCATGCTGCGCAGCCTTCAGCAGGTGCAGATCACGCCCACATCCCATGGGGCGCGGATCGAATTCGGGACGACGGTGATTGAACTTGCCGCCGCCGACAACCGCCAGATCGCTGTTGCCGCATTCACGGACGCCGATCTTCTGGGCCTGACACGCTATACCCCGCCAAGCCCGCCTGCCATGCTGACCGGAACACAGGCGGCCAACCGGCTGGATCTGGAAAACGCCGGGGGATCGGCGTTCGGGCTGGCCGGCAATGATATAATCACCAGCGGCTGGGGCGATGCGTTTATCGGCGGCGGGCCGGGCAATGACTGGATCAGGGTGATATCGGGCCAGAACCGGATCTGGGGCGGAACCGGGGCCGATACAATTCTGGGCGGCAGCGGCGCGGATGAGATTTATGGCGGCGGCAGTGGTGCGAACCATCTGTCGGGCAATGATGGCAACGACACGATCACCGGCGGGGGCGGCAACGATCTGATTGCCGGGGGGCGGGCAACGACAGGTTGCTTGGCGGCGCGGGCAATGACGTGATCTATCTTGGCCTTGGCGATGATTTCGCCGGGGGTGGGGCGGGCAATGATCTGATCATCGGCGGCGCGGGGCGCAATATCATCTATACCGGCACCGGTGCGGATACCGTCGAGGGGGGCAGCGGCGCCGACAGGATGTATGGGGCCGGGGGGCAAACCGGTTGTTCGGGTATGGGGGCGATGACTGGATGTCCGGGGGCAGTTGGCACGATCTGATCGCCGGGGGGGCGGGCAATGACACGCTGTTTGGCGGGGCCGGTGATGATGCGCTTTACCTTGGGTTTGGCAATGATTTTGTGGGCGGGGGTGCGGGCGATGATCTGATTGTGGGCGGCGCCGGCACCAACCGCATCTATGGCGGGGCGGGCAACGACACGATCCATGCCGGCACCGGGCGTGATGTGATGACCGGGGGTGCGGGGGCGGATGTCTTTGTTTTTGCCTCGGCGGCCCATGCCGGGGTCGGGGCGCTGCACGATGTCATTACCGATTTTCAGGTGGGGGCCGATCATCTGGATCTGAGCGCGCTTGGCCTGCGGTTTGTCGGCCCGGCCGCCTTTGGCAGGGCGGGCGATCTGCGCTATATTCCCGGCTTTGTGCTGGGTGATCTGGACGGCGACGGCATCAATGATTTCACCATCCAACTGGTGGGTGTTTCGGCATTGTCGGCGGGGGATTTCATCTTCTAGGACTCCGCTCTGGCCATCTTTTGCCCGCCCTGCCCCCTGCCACTTCGTCGGTTGCGCACAAGCGGGTTTTCTGGCACTTCCGGCCTGTCGTGTTCCTATGCCCCCGGGGGCAGCCGAACGTGTAACCAGAACCAATTCGGATGACGCCAGATGCCCGCAGACCGACCGACCGTCAGCATCCTGATGCTGTGTTTCAACGAGGCCGTGTTCATCCGCCGCGCAATCCGGTCGGTTTTGATGCAGACCTACAGCGGCGCGATAGAGATCGTTCTTGTGGATGACGGATCGTCCGATGGCAGCGCCGCCATCCTGCGCGAGGAACTGAACAAGGCCGCCCGGGACAACATCACCCTGAAAACCGTGACCAACCCGGCGCCCACGGGCAATGCCGATGCCTTTGTTGCCGGCCTTGGGGCGGCGCGGGGGCGCTATTATCACGTTCTGGATTGCGACGATTACTGGATCGACCCTGATAAACTGCTGATGCAGGTCAACCTGCTTGAGGCGCAGCCCGAACTGGCCGGGGTGGGCCACCGCACCATCGTGCGCAACCAGATCGACCGCACCGAAAGCTTTCATCCCGAACAGGAACCGTCAAAGACGATCCTCACCTTCGAGGAACTGGCGGTGGACGGGGTCTATTTCCACACCAGTGCCATGTTGTTCCGCAATGATTTCTATCGCGCTGACACCGACAGCGTCGCGGTGCCCGACATCTTTCACGAGGTGCGCGGCGATACGGTGCGCCTTTACGTTCACGCCACCCGCGGCCCGATCCTTTATATTCCCCAAAGCATGTCGGTCTATGACGACCACGGCGGCGGCATCTGGACCTCGCTTGACTGGCCGGGCAAACAGGCGTTGTTGCGCAACCTGTACGACAAACTGTCCAAACGCGGCTATCTGGCCGGTATGGGCGATGCGGGGGCGACCGCCTGGCTGACCCAGCGCCTGACCGAAATCGCCGCCTATGCCCCCGCCACCCTGCGGCCTGTGTCGCTTTATCCCGGACAGGTGACAGGCGCGCCCCGTTACCGGCTGGCCCGGGTCAGCCACATCGGCAATCTGCGCGACATGGAAATCCAGATGGACGGCCTGGTGCAAGAGGCCGATTACGAGGATGCGCTGCAACTGCTGCAACGGCTGATCACCGCGATCGCCTATGACCCCAACATGGAAAAGGCATCGCGCCACCGCCGCATCGCCAGTTTCGAGGTTGATTGGCAGTGTCGCCGCCTGGGCGATGCCATCGGCGCCAAATACAATATCCTTCCGCAAGAGCCATGCGGCACCGAGGATGGCCCGGTCGTGTTCGTGGTATCGGGCATCGTCGACGATCAGGATGGGCTGTGGCAGGAAACCCGCGATATCATGGCCCTGTATCAGGGTCGTCAGCCGGTCTGCATCATGTCGACCGAACTCTTGCCCAGCTCGCAGGCGCTGTGCAACGCCTTGCGCGAAGAGGGCATCGAGGTGCTGTGCAACAGCGACCCCCTGCTGGAGGAAAAGGCCGCTTGGGTCATGTGGCATCTGGCCCAGCGAAAGGCCGCGCGCATCTTTGTGAACCCGGCGCGCAGCGATGTGGCCCTGATGGCGGGGCTGCGGCGTGAACACAGCACACGCATTCATCTGCTGACCGCCCTTGGCACCGGTTTTGCCCTGGGGCGCCTGAACGAGGTGATCGACGGCTTTGTCGCCCGTCGCCCCTATGACATTGCCTATTACAGCAAGATCGCACCGGGGCGCGAGGTTGCCTATGTGCCATCCTATCCGCGCAAGGGCCTGGCCGATCCCCTGGCCAGCCTGTCGGCTGATCCTCTGGTCACCGTGACGGTCTGCACCGATCCGCGCAATATCGAACAGACCTATGATTACAGCTTTGATCAGGCGATCCCGGCAGTGCTGAATTCCGGCGCGGCGCGCCATATCCATGTGGGGCATCTGTCGGATGCCACGATCAACCGCATCCGCAAGACCCTGGCACAGCGGGGGCAGAACCCCGAAGCCTTCGAGGTACATCCCTATCCCGGCGATCTGACGGTGTTTCTGCGCGATTGCGGCGCCTCGGTGTTTCTTCAGGTCTTTCCCGTTCCCGAACATCGCCCGATGCAGGCGGCCCTGGCGGCGGGCCTGCCGGTGGTGCTGCATTATGGCTATCTGCATCCGATGCTGGCGCTGGATGACATGTGTTATCCGGGTGCCGCCGTCTGGGGCACGATCGGCGAGTTGGCGGCGATCGTGCGCGGCATCGATGGGGCATGGCTGACCCAGCAGCGGGCCGCCATCGAAGAACACCTTGCCAGTTTCGGGTCGGCGACGGCTGTGCTGGCGCATCTGGGCGAGGGCCTGATGGCGCCGGTGCCCGCAGAGCAGATTCCGGCAATCGCGGTTCCCGAAACCTATCACGAGCTGCGCCGCCTGCTGACGCAACTGACATCGCTGACGGTGTTCCGGGGGTGATCGCCGGAGTGGTGATTGCGCCTGAATTTTACGATTATTATTTTATATCAAGTGTATAGAGAATTGATGAGATGGTAAGCAGCCTGATCGACCCCGCCGCCAAGATCGGCAACAACGTCACCTTCGGCCATGGGGCGCGGGTGTATGGCAATGTCGAAATCGGCGATGACTGCCGGATCGGTGATTTCTGTGTCATTGGCCACCCGACGGCAAACCCCGATGGCGCCGCGCCCCTGCGGCTGGGCGCCGGGGCGAATGTCCGCTCGCACGCCGTGATCTATGAAGGGTCCGACATCGGGCCGGGGCTGGAAACCGGGCATCACATCGTGATCCGCGAACAATCGCAGATCGGGGAAAACCTGCGTCTGGGCAATTTTTCCGACATCGAAGGCGCCTGCCGGATCGGTGATTTCGTCCGCATGCACGGCTATGCCCATGTGGGGCGCAACGCGAGCGTGGGCGATTTCGTCTGGCTGTTTTCGCTGACCACCCTGATGAACGACCCTTTGCCGCCCTCGCATCTGTCCGATCCGGTCAGCATTGGCGATATGGCGACGGTCTGTGTCAACGCGCAACTTATGCCGGGGGCGCAGGTGGGGCGCGGGGCCTTTGTGGCCTCGGGGGCCGTGGCCCATGGCATCATTCCGCCGGGCGTGATCGTATCGGGCGCCGAGGGCGAAATTGCCGGTCGTGTGCGGTTCATGATGCATATGGAAAGCCGCACGCGCCACCCCTGGCCACGCCATTTCACCGATGCCTATCCCGAACGGGTGCGCGACCGGATCACCCGCCTTGCCGCCGAAATCGAAGCTGAAGCGGCCGCTGCCGCCCTGAATGACTGAGGAAGACCCGATGGACCGTACCGAAATCCTGAACCTGATGAACACCGTGATGACAAAGCGCGGCCGTCCGCTTTTGGAGGATGAAAGCCAGAACACCCGCGACGCCGGGTTCCGCAGCCTTGATTTTTCCGAAACCGCCCTGCGGATCGAAACGAAAATCGGCCGTGAACTGTCCTTCGATGCGGCGTCGATGCGCCGGATCGAAACCGTAAAGGACGTTCTGGACTTTTTCGAAGACGCGACAAAGGCGGCCTAGGGACGTGGCCACCATCTGTCAGACCAACCGGCTGTTTTTCCCGGCGCAGGGTGTGGTGATCGACTGGGCCGCGGCCCTGTCCGAGGCCACCATTTGGGCCGGGGCGCCCGAAGGGTTCGCCGGTCTGCGGGTGGTCTTTGTGGTGCAGGATATGCGCGCGGCCCTGGCGGCGCTGGCTTATGGCATGATCCACGATCTGGATTGGGGCGTGATCGAAGCGGCGCGGCTCAGCCCCGAGGTCGAGGCGCGCTTTGCCGAGGCGGGTGTCACCCTGATCGAGGCGGGCAGTGGTGCGCGGCTGGGCCAGACGCCCGAGCCGGGCGAGGTTGTTGCGGGCCGGGTGACGGTTCTGACCTCTGGCACCACCGGCCTGTTGAAACTGATCCCGCACAGCCACGCCACCCTGAACACCTTTGACCGGGTGCGCGATCTGCCGGCCAACACCTGGTTTCTGCCCTATCAGATCGGGTCGTATGCGTGGTTTCAGATGGTGTCGCTGGGCCTGTTCGTGCCGGGGCAGGATCTGGTGCCCGGCGATTTTACCGATCTGGCGGCGAGTTTTGAAACCGCCCTTGGTCAGGGATTGGTCAGCGCGGTGTCCTCCACCCCGACCTTCTGGCGTCATGCCCTGATGTCGATCGACGAGGCGGTGCTGGCGGGGGCCGGTCTGCGGATGATTTCGCTGGGCGGTGAAATCGTCGATCAGCCGATCCTTGACCGGCTGGCGGGGCTGTACCCCGATGCCACGATCCGCCACATCTATGCCTCGTCCGAGGCGGGGGCCGCGATCGTGGTCAGCGACGGGCGCGCCGGGTTTGACGCGAAACTGCTGGAGCGCAGCGACCGTGCCATCGCCCTCAGGGTTGAGGACGACCGCCTGTTCATCCGCTCGCCCTATGGCAACCGGGCCGAAACCGGCGGCTGGATCGACACCGGCGATCTGGTCGAGGCGCGCGAGGGGCGGATTTATTTCTGTGGCCGGGCGGGCAATGCGATGATCAATGTCGGCGGGCAAAAGGCATTCCCCCCGACATCGAGGCGCATCTGATGGCCCACCCCGATGTGATCTGGGCGCAGGTGACGGCCCGCCGCGCCCCCATGGTTGGCCACCTGCCCGTGGCCAGCGTGGTCTTGCGCACCCCGATGGACGCGGAAACCGCCGAAACCATGCTGACCCGCCACTGCGAGGGGCGCCTGGCCGAATACGCCGTGCCCCGGCTGTGGGATTTTCCCGATGCCATTCCGATCCGCACAAGTCTGAAAAGCTGAAAAGGCCAAGCCATGCACACCACCGATCAATCCATCATCGTATCAGGCGGCTCGCGCGGGCTGGGCCTGCATCTTTGCGAACGTCTGTTGGGCGCGGGCAACAAGGTGGCCACCTTTGCGCGCAGCCACACCCCGGCCATGGACCGGCTGGCAGATGAACACGGCGATAATTTCTATTTCACCCCGCTGGATGCGGTGGATGCGCCGGGTGTGGCGCGGTTCGTTGCCGAGGTGGCCGACCGGTTCGGTGCGGTAAACAGCGTGGTGAACAACGCCGCCATCGGGCAGGATCAACTGTTGATGCACACCGACATCGACACGATCCGCGGCATTGTCGATGTGAACATCGTCGGCCCCACCATCCTGACCCGCGCGGCGATCAAGCACATGATGCTTCAGGGGGGCGGCAACATCTGCAACATTTCCTCGATCTGCGGTTCGCGCGGCTATGCCGGCCTGTCGGTCTATGCCGGGTCCAAGGGGTATCTGGATGCGATGATGCGCGCCCTGGCGCGCGAAGTGGGTGAGGCGGGGATTTTCGTCAACTGCGTCGCGCCGGGTTTCTTCGAATCCGAAATGTCATCGGTGCTGCGCCCCGAGCAGTTGAACACGATCAAGCGGCGCACGCCCTCGGGGGCGCTGTCCAACGATGAAAACATTTTCAAGGTGGTCGATCTGGTGATTTCCGGCACGACCAACATGCAGGGGCAGGTGGTGTTCGTGGATGGCGGTATCACCAGTTAAGCAGGCCATCGCCCGCGCCTTTGGCGGGCGGGTGATTGCGGATGCGGGGTTTTGCGGCCCCGCGTCGCACGATCATCGGGGGCTGCGCCATGTGTTTGCCGGGGGGAACCCGGCTGGCGTTATGCGCTGGATGTGGAGCGGCGCGATACCGTGCTGGATGCATCGCTGGCGGCGGTTCTGGTGGCCCTTGCCGATGCCCCGCCCCTGCGTACCTGGACCCTGATCGAGGTCGTCGCCAAACTGTTGAACCGCCCCGCCCATCTGGTGCTGGGCGATGCAAAGGCGGGCGGTTTGGCAGAGCTGATCGCGACCGGGCAGATTGAAATCGCACAGCCCCCCGCGCCCCACCACTGGGTCAGCGTGGGGCGGGTGAAAATCAATCGTTAAGCAGGGATTGGAGATAGCGGCCATAATCGTTCTTGGTCATCTGCCCGGCGATTTCGGCCAGATCCTTGCGGTCGATCCACCCTTGGCGAAAGGCGATTTCATCCAGACAGCCGGTTTGCAGCCCCTGACGTTTTTGCAGGGTGCGCACGAAATTTCCCGCGTCCAGCAGGCTGTCGTGGGTGCCAGTATCAAGCCAGGCAAAGCCACGCCCCATGCGCTGCACGTTCAGGCTGCCCTCGGCCAGATACATTTCCAGCAAGGATGTGATTTCAACCTCGCCCCGGGCCGAAGGTTTGACCCGGTGCGCCAGTTCCGGTGCCCGCCCGTCGAGAAAATAAAGCCCGGTCACGGCGTAATTCGAGGGCGGGTCTTTCGGTTTTTCGATGATGTTGGTGACTTTCCCGGCAGCGTCCATGGCCACCACGCCATATCGCTCCGGGTCGGCCACGCGGTATCCGAACACCGTGGCGCCATCGGGCTTGGCGTCGGCCTCGGCCAGCAGCTCGGACAAGCCATGGCCAAAAAAGATGTTGTCGCCCAGCACCATGCAGGAGGGCGCCCCGTCAAGAAATTCCTCGGTCAGGGTATAGGCCTGGGCCAGCCCGCCGGGGTGATCCTGCACCACATAGCTTAACCGCAAGCCCCACTGGCTGCCATCGCCCAGCACGCGCCGGAACTGATCCTGATCCTGCGGGGTGGTGATGATTGCGATTTCGCGGATGCCGGTCAGCATCAGCACCGACAGGGGGTAATAGATCATCGGTTTGTCATAGATCGGCATCAGTTGTTTGGACACACCGATGGTGACCGGATAAAGCCGGGTGCCTGACCCACCGGCAAGGATAATGCCCTTGCGCGCCGTCTGGGGGCGGTCTTCGGGGAAATGGGTGCTCATGTTAAAGGGCCTTTCAAATCGTTCAGAACCTCGGCCAGCCCGGCGCGCCAATCGGGGCGGGCAATGCCGAAAGCGGCGGTCAGGCTGGTGCAATCCAGCCGGGAATTGGCGGGGCGGGCGGCCTTTTGGGGATAATCCGCGCTGGCGATGGGGGTGATTTGGCAGGGCAGGGCGGCCTGCGCCATGATCTCGCGCGCAAACCCGGCCCAGCTTGTGTCGGGGGTGCCCGAGAGGTGGTAAATGCCCGACAGCGCCGGTTTTTCGCACAGATCCCGCGCCATGGTCAGGCAGGCATCGGCGATGGCACCGGCGGGGGTTGGCCCGCCGATCTGATCGTCAACCACGCTCAGGCTGTCGCGCTCACCGCCCAGCCGCAGCATGGTTTTCACGAAATTGCCCCCATGGGCGGAAAACACCCACGACGTGCGCAGGATGCCATGGGCACCACCGGCCCCCGTCACCGCGATTTCCCCGGCCAGCTTTGAGCGGCCATAGGCGCCAAGGGGGGCAGGGGCGGCATTCGGGGCAAAGGGGGCATCGCCCGCCCCGTCAAAGACGTAATCGGTTGAGATATGGATGAACGGAATGCCCAGCCGGGCGCATTCCCGGGCCATGGCGCCGGGGGCCGTGGCGTTGATCAGGGTCGCGGCGGGTTCATCGTCTTCGGCATCGTCCACTGCCGTCCAGCCGGCGGCGTTGATCACCGCGCGGGGGCGGTGGGCGGCAATGGCCCCGGCGCAGGCGGCCGGATCATTCAGATCGGCGGCGGCACGGTTCAGCGCGATGATACCGGGCTGGCGGGTCTGAATTTCCCGCGCGACCTGTCCACTGGCCCCGAAGAGCAGAAAGCTCATGCCGTTTTGCCCAGCCGTTCACCCACCCCGGTACGGGCCTGCAAGGCCTGCCACCAGGGGGCATTGTCGAGATACCAGCGCACGGTCTTTTCCAACCCCTGTTCCAGCGTGACCGAGGGCCGCCAGCCCAGTTCCTCGCGCATGCGCGTTGGGTCGATCGCGTAACGTGCATCATGGCCGGGGCGGTCTGTGACAAAGGTGATCTGGTCGCCATAGGGCCGCTCGGCGGGCTGCATCCGGTCCAGCAGGGCGCAGATCATCCGCACCAGATCAATATTGCGCGCCTCGTTTTCGCCGCCGATGTTATAGCTGCGCCCGGTGGCACCGTTTTGCAGCACCGTCAAAAGGGCGTCGGCGTGATCTTCCACATAGAGCCAGTCGCGCACGTTTTCGCCGTTGCCATAGACCGGGATCGGCTTGCCCGCCAGCGCGTTCAGGATCACCACGGGGATCAGTTTTTCCGGGAAATGGTAAGGGCCGTAATTGTTGGAACAATTGGTCAGAACCACGGGCAGGGCATAGGTTTCGGCCCAGGCGCGCACCAGATGGTCACTGGCGGCCTTGCTGGCGGAATAGGGGCTGTTGGGGGCATAGGGCGTGTCTTCGGTGAACTGGCCGGTGGCGCCCAGGGTGCCGAACACCTCATCCGTTGAAATGTGATGGAACCGGAAACTGTCGGGGCGGTTCGCGGTGCTCCAATAGGCCCGGGCCGCCTCAAGCAAATGAAAGGTGCCGGTGATGTTGGTGTCGATGAAATCAGAGGGGCCGTCGATGGAGCGGTCAACATGGCTTTCGGCGGCAAGGTGCATCACCGCATCGGGCCGGTGGGCGGTGAAAATCCGGTCAAGGGCGGCGCGGTCGCGGATATTGGCCTGTTCAAAGTGGTAAAGCGGGCTGTCCTGCACCGACGCAAGGTTTTCAAGGCAGGCGGCATAGGTCAGCGCATCGAGGTTGACCACATCATGGCCCCGGGCAATGGCCAGCCGCACCACAGCCGACCCGATAAAGCCGGCGCCGCCGGTGACAAGCAGTTTCATTGAATCAGGTCCTTGAATTGGCGTCGTAGGTAAATGGCGATCTGAAATCCGCAAACCGCGGTGCATTGCGATCCTTGGGAGACAGGATTGCCCCCTCGGGGTCAAGGCCCCAGTCGATACCGATATCGGCATCGGCGAAATGCACCGCGCCGTCGCAGTCCGGGGCATAGGTATCGGAACATTTATAAAGCAGTTCGGTGTTGGGGGCGCGGGTCACGAAGCCGTGCAGAAACCCCTGGGGGATAAACACCTGACGGCCGTTTTCGGCAGACACTTCGACCCCGGCCCATTTGCCATAGGTGGGCGATCCGAGGCGCACATCGACCGCCACATCCAGAACCGCCCCGGCCCCCACGCGCACCAGTTTGGCCTGGGCATGGGGGGGCGCCTGAAAATGCAGCCCGCGCACCACACCCATATCCCGGCTGAGCGAATGGTTGTCCTGCACGAAATCCACATCCACCCCGATGGCACGCATGGCGTCACGGTTCCAGACCTCGCTGAAAAAGCCGCGCTCATCGCCGATGCGGCGCGGGGTGAGGATCAGAACCCCGGGTAATGTTGTTTCTTCTACGTGCATTCTCGGGCCTCGGTGGAATCGGATTTTGAAATGAAGGGGCGTTAACCCTACCCTCTTGCCGGGTCATGTATCAGTATATGAGGGCGAAATCATGACTGTCTGTCGCCGGGGCGGGGCGATCAGGCCCGCATATTCCGAAGGTGATGCTTGATTGCATCCTGAATGGTATCGTGAACGATCAGATTGCCGTGTTCAAGAACCACCCCCATCGTACACAGGTTTTCCATCATCCCCATGGAGTGGGACACGACGATGGCGCCGCTGCCTTCCATGCGGCGCTTGAACACCGCGTCGCTTTTGGCGCGAAAGGCGGCGTCGCCCACGCTTGTCACCTCGTCCACCAGATAGGTGTCGAACCGGATTCCCATGCTGACCCCAAAGGCGAGGCGTGACCGCATCCCCGAGGAATAGGTGCGGAACGGCAGGTGGAAATGCTGTCCCAGCTCGGCGAAATCCTCGACGAAATCAATCAGCGCGTCAGTGTCCACACCGTAAACCCGGGCAATGAACCGGGTGTTTTGCAGGCCTGACAGATCAGGGTGGAAACTGCCGGCAAAGCCCACGGGCCAGGAAATGGTCCCGTCCGACACGACGCGCCCCGAGGTCGGGTCCATCGTGCCGGCGATGATTTTCAGCAGGGTGGATTTTCCGGCCCCGTTGCGCCCCAGAAGCCCGACGGAAACACCGGTCGGAAAGATGGCGTTTATCTGGTTGGCCACAGTATTTTTCTGACCTTCGATCCTGAAAACCTTGGTCAGGTTGCGCAGTTCGATCATGGGATCAACGTCTGTCCCGGATGCTGTAATAGATTAGAACGCCCATCAACCATGCCATCAGCAGGAAAAAGCTGGTCAGGGCCTGCAAGGTCCAGCGTCTGGGGAAATCCGAACGTTCGGCCTTGGTGGGTTGGATGTGGGCGGCCAGGTACAGGGATTTGCGTTTTGCCTCGGCCAGGGCGGAATCATAGCTGACCAGAGCCGCGCGGTAGGTTTCCTCGGCAAATTCGCGATCCACGCTCAGCCGTTCGAATTCGGCCACCAGAGTTGCGTAATCCTCGCCGCCGGGGCCGGCCCCGCCGACACCGAATTTCTCGCGTTCCGAAACGATCCGCTTTTTGATCACATCTATGCGGCGTTCCAACTGCTGGATGCGCGGGTCGGTGTCGCTGGCGGAATAGCGCAGCAAGTCAAGTTCGACCAGGGAATCGGCCAGTTGCGCCTGAAAATTGTTCAGAACCCCGGTTTGCCCGGCCAGATCGGCGCCGGGGTCCACCACCTGATATTTCAACCGAAAGGCGGTAAGCGCGCCGCGCGCTTCCTTCAGCCGCTCGACGGCGCGGTTCACCTCGGCTTCGGCATAGCGCGTGGCATCGGCGCGGGCCTCGTTTGACAGATCGTTGATCATGCGGGTGCTTTCCTGCAAAATCTCTGTGGCGATGGCCGTTGCATCGTCGGGGTCAAAGGCCAGCACCTGAAGGGTCATCAGGCCGGTGCCGGTGTCATAGGTAATCTGCACCTTGCGTTTCCAGTGACGCAGCAGATCCTCGATGGTGCCGTCGGGATCATAGGCAAAAACCGGATCTTCGGGCCAGGCCTTGCTGTAGATTCTGGTGAGATCGAGATTCCGGTCGATCTCCGAGACAAGTTCCTGACTCTGGATGAATTCGTAAAGGATATCCGTGTCCGATCCGCCGCCGCCCGACAGTTTGCTGATCCCGCCCAACAGATCGAGCGAGGATGACAATTCTTCCTTGCGGATCGAAAAGGCCACGGTCGAGGCATATTGATCCTTGGCCATGATCCACAGATAGGCCGCCGTGATCACGACAGGCAGCAACACGATCACCACGAAACTCAGCAGGATGCCGCGGTGCCGCTTTTCGAGCTTGGCGGCGCCGGCGATGGGTTTGATATCATCGGCGTCGTCGGACACCGGTTTTGAAGGTGTCGAGGGCGGCGCGTTCCGCGTCAGGGATTTGGGGCGCGTTTTGCGGGCGCTATACCCGGGTTGAGTGGCCGCTTCTGCATCGGGCAGGGATGGTTCCGGCGTGTCTGGCGCCGCTGCCCCGGGCTGTGATTTTTTGTCGCCGGGTGACCCGTCGGTGGGCTGCGGTCTTTGCACACTGCGCAAAAACGGTGCAGTGTCGCCCCGCGTGCCTTTGTCGGCTCTGTCCATGGCGGTTTTCCAGTCCCAAACGCGTGCTAGCAATTTTGTTCTACAGTGGTTTCCTTACCGAACATCCGGTGATACTTCCAGTCACTGTTCCAGGAGTGCCAGATGTCCAAGCAATCGCCCCCCATGCTGGAGCAGGATGCGCTGCGGGCGCGCAAATTTCGCACGGCGCGCACCATTGCCGCCCTGATCCTGCGTGAAATGTCCACGACCCATGGCCGCAATCCGGGCGGATATCTCTGGGCCATCGTCGAACCCGTGGCCGGGCTTTTCGTGCTGTCGGTGGTATTTTCACTTTTTCTCAGAACCCCGCCCCTGGGCACCAGTTTTCCGCTTTTCTATGCCACCGGCTATCTTCCGTTCATGATGTTCAATGATGTGGCGAACAAGATGGCAACCTCGATCAACTTTTCGCGCGCCCTGCTTGCCTATCCGGCGGTTACGTTTCTGGATGCGCTGGTGGCGCGGTTTCTGCTGAACGTGCTGACGCACCTGATGGTGGGGTACATCGTTTTCACCACGCTGATCTTTGTCTTTGGCGCCCGGGTCGAGATCGACCTGTCGGCAATTCTGACAGGATACCTGATGGGCGCCGCCCTTGGTATCGGCATCGGAACGCTGAATTGTTACCTGATGACCACCTTTCCGGTCTGGGAACGGACCTGGCAGATTCTGACCCGTCCGCTGTTTCTCATCTCGGGGATCTTCTTCATGTATGGCGATCTGCCTGCGGCCGGGCAGGATATCCTGTGGTACAATCCGCTGATCCATTTCGTTGGCATGACGCGCTCGGGCTTTTTTGCAAGCTATCAGGATGACTATATCAGTATTGCTTATGTTGCGGTGATTGCCTCGCTGACGTTCTCTCTCGGGCTTCTTCTGCTGTGGCGCAATCATCGCCGCCTGATGGAGAACTGATCCGGGATGCTGCGCCGCCTGGCCGGGCTGTTTGAACGCTATTGCGCCCAGAACCTTGTGATTTCGCGCCCGGGCCTGCCGCTTGTGGTATCCGGGGGCGTGGTTGGCGAGGTGTCGCAGATCACGCGCCGTGGCAACCGGCTTGAGGTAGCGGGGTGGGTGCGGGGCGATCTGGTGAGCCTGCAATGGGGCGATGACCGGGTGTCGGACGCGCCCCGCCCGGATGCGGGCGATCAGGACGCGCCGGGACGGTTCAGCCTTGACATGCCGGTGGGCGAGGGGGCGCTGGTGCTGCATCTTTCGGGGGGCAGGGCGGGGCCTTTGCCCTGCCGCAGATATCGCCCCGTGCCCTGGCCCGGGCGCGCAGGCGGCTGTTGCCCCGGTTCGCCCTTGGTCTGCTGCGCGCAATGCCCCTGATCCTGCGGTGGGCGCTGCGCCGCGATCCGGCCTTGCGCCCGCAGATCCGCGCCGCCCTGGGGTTTCGGGTGCTGGCCACCGCCCGAAAGCTTGACCCAAGGTTGTTTGCCGGCACCACGCAGGTCACGCCGCCCGATCTGCCCGGCGTGACCTGCGTGGTGCCGGTCTATGACGGGTTTGCCCTGCTGCCCGAGGTGCTGGAGCGGGTGGTGCGCAACACCGATCTGCCCTGGCATCTGGTGCTGATCGAGGATGCCTCGCCCGATCCGGCCGTTGGCCCGTTCCTGCGCGACTGGGCCGCAGCGCAGAACAGCCAAAGGGCTGACAGCGTGACCTTGCTGGAAAACCCCGCCAACCTCGGGTTTGTGGGCAGCGTCAATCGCGGGGTTGATGCGGCCCGGGCACGGGGCGGGCCGGTGATATTGGTCAACGCCGATGCCTTTGTGCCGCCCGGCTGGGCCAGCCGCCTGATTGCGCCGCTGGTGCAGGATGCAGGGGTGGCCAGCACGACGCCCCTGTCAAACGACGCCGAGATTTTCTCGGTGCCGGCAATCTGCACCCGCAGTGATCTGGCACCGGGGGCGGGGGATGCCATTGACGCCGTCGCGCGTGGTTTCGCGCCCGGAACGGGCGATGTGACAGTGCCCACCGGCGTGGGGTTCTGCATGGCCCTGGCGCCGGGCTGGCTGAAAAAGGTGCCAGAGTTCGACACCGCCTTTGGGCGTGGGTACGGCGAAGAGGTGGATTGGTGCCAGAAAATCCGCGCCCTGGGGGGCGGCATCTGGGGGTGGCGAACCTGTTTGTGGAACACCGGGGCGGCACGTCGTTCGGATCGAAGGAAAAGCGCCGCCTGATCGCCGCCAACAGCGATATCATCAGCACCCGCTATCCCCGCTACGATATCGAGGTGCAGGATTTTCTGCGCGCCGATCCGTTGATCACCCCGCGCCTTGCCCTGGCGGTGGCCTTGCTGGCGGCGCAGGCCGGATCCCAGCGCGTGCCGGTCTATCTGGTTCATGCCATGGGCGGCGGGGCCGAACAATATCAGGGCAAAAGGCTGGCCGATGATATTGCCCGGCAGGGCGGGGCGATCGTGCTGCGGGTGGGCACCGCCCTGCGCTGGCGGCTTGAGGTGCACAGCGCCGCCGGGGTCGTCACCGGGGCCAGCGATGATTTTTCATTGATCGGGACGTTGCTGGCGCCCCTGACACGGCGCACCATCATTTATGGCTGCGGTGTGGGCGACGTTGATCCGCTCACCATTCCCGATCGACTGCTTGATCTTGCCGTGGGGGATGTTGAAATCGAAGTGCTGTTTCACGACTTTTTCCCGCTGACCCCTTCGTTCAACCTGCTGGGGCGGGACGGGATGTTTCACGGTGTGCCGCAGGATGATTGCAAGGACAGCGCCCATCAGACCCGCCGCCCCGACGGCAGCCCTGTGTCATTGGCCGATTGGCGCGCCGCCTGGGGCCGGTTGATCGCGCGGGCCGACCGGATCGTGGTGTTTTCCGCTGACAGCGCCGCCCATGTGCAAACCGTCTGGCCCGACGCCGCGCCGCGCATCGCGGTGGTGCCCCATGACTTGCATCAGACGGTGGCGCCCATCACGCCCCGCCCGGGCGCCAAACCCGTGGTGGGCATTCTGGGCAATCTCAACCGTCAGAAAGGCGCTGCGCTGATCGCCGCCCTGGCCGAGGCCGCCGCGCAACCCGGTGATCTGTCGTTCATGGTGATCGGTGATGTCGATCCGTCGCTGGCCATGCCGGGCGCGGTCGGGGTTCACGGCGAATACCGGTTACAGGATCTGCCGGTTCTGGTGCGCCGTTACCGGATCACCGCCTGGCTGGTGCCCTCGCTTTGCCCCGAGACATTTTCCTATGCCACCCATGAGGTGCTGGCGACGGGCCTGCCGGTGTTCTGTCTGGATATGGGCGCCCAGGGCGAAGCGGTGCGCAAGGCGGCGACGGGCCATATCATCGCCCGTCACCCGACGTTGCCCGCACAGGCCGGCGCCACGCTGGAGCGCCTGCGCGCCACCTTGTCGCCCGGGGCCTGAGCCGGGGCCGCCCATCCCATGGTGCCGGGTGTTGCGCCTGTCGCCACTTTGGGTCATCCCCATCTGATGACCAAAGGCGCGCCCCATATCACCATCCTGCTGTGTACCTTCAACGGCGCGCGTTTTCTGGGCGCGCAGCTTGACTCCTATCTGGCGCAGACCCACGAAAACTGGTCCCTCTGGATCAGCGATGACGGATCGGATGACGCCAGCCCGGATATTCTGGAGCGGTTCCGGCGTGACCATGGCGCCACGCACGACATCCGCATTCTTCAGGGGCCGCGCCGGGGGCAGGCGGCGGCGAATTTCCTGAGCCTGCTTTGCCATCCCGACCTGCCTGCGGGGTTTGTCGCCCTGTCTGATCAGGATGATATATGGCTGCCCGAAAAGCTGACCCGCGCGCTGAAACAGATGCCCCGCACCGACGATGCGCCGGTGATGTATTCGGCGCAAAGCCATTACATTGACGATGGGGGACAACGCTGTGGCGGGTCGGTCGCGCCGCCCGGGGCGCCGGTCTTTGCCACGGCCACCTTGCAGAATGTCATGGCGGGCCACAGCATGGTGCTCAACCCTGCCGCGCTGGCACTGGTGCGGCGCGCGGGCATTCCCCAAGGCATCGCATATCATGACTGGTGGCTGACCCTTCTGATCACGGCGGCCGGCGGGCGCGCGGTGCTGGACCGGGCGGCGGTCACCCTTTACCGTCAGCATGGGCGCAACGTGCTGGGTGCGCCGGGCGGTCTGCGGGCGGGCCTGTTGCGCGCGCGCCGGGTTCTGGGGCGCGATTATGGCGATTGGGTTGCGGCCAACCTGCGGGCGCTGCGCCGTATCTCGGGGCTTTTGGCCCCTGAACATGCCCGCGCCGTCGAAACCTTTCTTGATGCCCCCGCCCGGGGCGGTCTTGCCCGGGTCCGTCTGCTGCGCCGCCTGAATTTCCACCGCCAAAGCCTCTCGGGTACGCTTTATGTCTATGGGGCGGCGTTCCTTGGAAAGCTTTGACAGGGCGGGGGCATATGCGGGGGCCTGATGGCGCCAAAACAGTTGTTCCCGGTCTGGAGCAATGCGATAAGCGGCGAGGCGAAAATGCCAGGCAGGGAGGGCGGTATGCGTCCCGAAACAACGCGATCAACATCCCAGACACCAAAGTCGGCCCCGACCTGCCGCCTGTTTGCCGCCGAAGGCGTTGACCGGGACATGATTGTCAAAAGGCTCGGGCATTTGCCGCGGGCTGCATTCAGCCTGTCCGACTTTTCCCCCGAGGCCGTGGCAGACGCGCTGGAGAGCGGCGCCGCCCTGGTCATCATTGTGCCCGAACCCCTGCGTGCCCTTGCCCGCGCGATCGAACAGGGCGCGCAACCGTCCACGGCCCTGTCCGGTTGGCACCAGGGGGTCACGGCCATTCTGGCGCTGCAAAACCGCAACCGGCACCGGATATTGCTGGTGGCCGAGGGGTATTTCCTGCCCGCGCCCGACGCGGCCTCTCAGGCTTTGGCTGCACGGGTTTCATCCCAAGGCGCGGCCCCTGCCGAACTGCGCCAGAGTGATACGTTTTCCCTTTGTCTGGCGACGATCGCGTTTCAGTCCTCGGCCGAAAACCCCAGGGTCGCCGCAGAATTGGGGGCCAACCTCCTGCCCTGTGACGATGCGGCCCTAAGCCTCGGGGTTGTCGATACTGTCTTTGCCCTGACCCGGGATGCCACGACGCAGATCGAGACCCTCCAGGCGCGTCTTGACCATACCCGGAAACAGGCCGCCGAGCGAGAAACCACGCTGGTACAGGAACAGGATCTGTACCGCGCCCAACTGGCGCAGCTGCAATCGGAAATCGAGGCATCTGCAAAACGCGAGGCGGATCTGCAGGAACGGATCGACGCGGCCGATCAGCAGAATGCAACGCACCAAAAGGCGCTGCGGGCAGCCGGGGCCGAACTTGGGGGCGTCAAAAAGGCCCTGGCCCTTGCCGAAGAGCGATGTGCCAGAGCCCGGCAAGATGCATCTGCCGCCGAGGATCGCGCCCTGGTTCAGTTCAGGCAGATCAAACGTCTGGGGCGTGAACTGGCGCACAGTCAGGCCCGGCTGGCCGAAACCGGGGCGTTGGCCAGCCAACCCGGCAGGCAGGAAACATATCCCGAAACCGGACATACCAAGGCGCCGATGTCGCAATCCCGCGCGCCGGGCCAAACCATTGCATCCGGCAAGCAGGGGTTTTGGAAGCGCCTCACGCAGAAATAAACAGATCGCCCGTGTGGCGCGCGCGGCGCATCAAACAAGTCTTTCGCTGCCGGATTATCCGTGGCCTGTCACCTTATCAGGTCGGCGATATTTTTGATTATGCTTTGCAGTTTGTTTTGGTCGGGGCCTTCGCCCATGAGGCGGATGAGGGGTTCGGTTCCGGATTTGCGGATCAGGAGGCGGCCTGTGTCGCCCAGTTGTGTTTCGCCGTGGGCGATGGCGTCGCAGACGGCGGGGTCGCTCAGCGGGTCGGTGCCGGGGGCGAAGCGGATGTTTTCCAGGATCTGGGGCACCGGGTTGAACACGCGCAGCAGGCGGCTGGCCGGATCGCCGCTTTCCTTGAGCATCGCCAGCACCTGCAACCCGGCAACCAGCCCGTCGCCGGTTGTGGCGTGATCGGTCAGCACGATATGGCCCGATTGTTCGCCACCAAGATTGTACCCGCCATCGCGCATTTCCTGCACCACATAGCGGTCGCCCACGCCGGTGCGTTTCAGGGTGATGCCCTGCCCTGACAGATGGTTTTCCAACCCCAGGTTCGACATCACGGTGGACACCAGCGTATTGTGGTTCAGCCGCCCCGATGCCGCCCAGCGGGTGGCCAGCAGGCCCATGATCTGATCGCCGTCCACCACGGTGCCGGTTTCGTCCAGCACGATGATCCGGTCCGCGTCGCCGTCCAGGCAGATGCCGATATCGGCGCCGGTGTCGCGGATCATCTGCGCCGCGGCCCCGGGCCGGGTCGAACCGCAATCCTTGTTGATGTTGTAACCATCGGGCGAAACGCCCATGGAAATCACCTCGGCGCCCAGTTCCCACAGCACCTTTGGCGCGGCTTTATAGGCGGCCCCGTTGGCGCAATCCAGCACCACCTTCAGCCCGTTCAGGCGCACCCGGTCAGGCACTGTCGTCTTGGCATATTCCACATAGCGCGAGGCGGAATCGTTCAGCCGCGTCACCCGGCCGATATGGTCGGGGTCGATATCGAATTCCCCGGTCGCCAGCAGGGCTTCGATGTCATGTTCGATCTGGTCGCTCAGCTTGAACCCGTCGGGGCCGAAGAACTTGATCCCGTTGTCGTAATGGGGATTGTGGCTGGCCGAGATCATCACCCCCAGATCGGCGCGCATGGAATGGGTCAAAAGCCCCACGGCCGGTGTCGGCAAGGGCCCCAGCGCGAAAACATCCATGCCCGCAGCCGTGAACCCCGCGGTCAGCGCGTTTTCCAGCATGTAGCCTGATCGCCGCGTATCCTTGCCGATCACCACGCGGCGGGTCTGGGCGCTGGCCTTGAAATAGGTGCCGACCGCCGAGGCAAGGTTCACCATGAAGGCCGCGGTCATCGCACCGGTGTTGGCGCGCCCGCGAATGCCGTCGGTTCCGAAATAGGTCCGGCTCATCTGAATATATATCCTCAGCTCGATAATGCCCTGTCTTAGGGTGGCGGGCCAGCCAAGACAAGGTTTGTAAACCATGGCTGCCGGCGCATCTCTGCCGGGCTGAAAGGCCGGTCTTTTGGGTTGTCTTTACAGGTCAAACTGGTACATCGCTACAGCTTGAAATACCTTTTTCAAGGCTTTTGAATTATGAAGATACTCATTGTTTTCGGCACCCGCCCCGAAGCCATCAAGATGGCCCCGGTGGTCAAGCGCCTGCAGCAGACACCCGGCATCGACGCCCGGGTCTGCGTCACCGCCCAACACCGCGAGATGCTGGATCAGGTGCTGGAACTGTTCGCGATCAAGCCCGATTTCGATCTTGATATCATGCAGCCGGGTCAGGATCTGACCGATATCACCGCCCGCATCCTGTCGGCCCTGCGCGACATTCTCAGGGATGGCGGGTTCGACCGTCTTCTGGTGCATGGGGACACCACCACCACCATGGCCGCCGCCCTTGCCGCGTTCTATGCCAAGGTCGAGGTCGGCCATGTCGAGGCCGGTCTGCGCACCGGCGACATCTATGCCCCCTGGCCCGAGGAAATGAACCGTTCACTGGTGGGGCGGATCGCCACGCGCCATTATGCGCCCACCGAAACCGCCCGCGCCAGCCTGCTGGCCGAAAACGTGGCCGACGACAGGATCATGGTCACCGGCAACACCGTGATCGACGCCCTGCACGAAGTCGTGGCGCAGTTCGATGCGGATCCGGACCTTGATGCAAAGATGGCCGCGCGGTTCCCGTTTCTGCAAGAGGGGCGGCGCATGGTTCTGGTCACCGGCCACCGGCGCGAGAATTTCGGCGACGGGTTTGAACGGATCTGCACCGCGCTGCGCGACATCTCGCAGCAGGGCGATGCCCAGATCGTGTATCCCGTCCACCTGAACCCCAATGTGCAGGAACCGGTGAACCGGATCCTCGGACCGGCCGAAAATGTGCATCTGATCGACCCGCAGGATTACCTGCCCTTCGTGTGGCTGATGCGCCGGGCCCATATCGTGATCACGGATTCCGGCGGCGTGCAGGAAGAGGCGCCCAGCCTTGGCAAACCGGTTCTTGTCATGCGCAACACCACCGAACGCCCCGAGGCGGTGGCGGCGGGCACCGTGCGTCTGGTGGGCACCGACGCCGAAAAGCTGACCCGCGAGGCGCTGAGCCTGCTGAACGATCCCGCGGCCTATGGCGCCATGGCGCGCGCGCTCAACCCTTATGGCGACGGCCATGCCGCACAGCGCATTGCCGATGCGCTGGCCGCCGAAGGCGCGGCGCAATCCAACTGATCCCCGACCGGCCGGTTTCAGGCCGGCCGATCCCCACTCTCATGAAAGAGGTTCTCATGTTTGATCGTATTTCCATGATCGGTCTCGGCTATATCGGCCTGCCCACCGCCGGCGTCTTTGCCGCCCATGGCACCGAAGTCATCGGTGTCGATGTGTCGCCGCGGGTCGTGGACACGATCAACCGGGGTGAAATCCATATCGTTGAACCGGAACTGGACGGTATCGTCCGCAAGGCGGTGGAAAACGGCAAGCTGCGCGCGACCCTGACGCCGGAACCCGCCGAGGCCTTCATCATCGCCGTGCCGACACCGTTCAGGGGCGATCACGAACCCGACCTCTCCTATATCGAATCCGCCGCGAACATGATCGCGCCGGTGCTGAAAAAGGGCGATCTGGTGATCCTGGAAAGCACCTCGCCCATTGGCGCCACCGATCAGATGGCGGCATGGCTGGCCGCGGCGTGCCCCGGGCTGTCCTTTCCGCAGGATGCAGGCGACGATGCCGATGTGCAGATTGCCCATTGCCCCGAGCGGGTGCTGCCCGGTCAGGTGGTGCGTGAACTGGTGGAAAACGACCGCATCATCGGCGGGATGACCGCCCGCGCCAGCGAAATGGCCGTGGCGATGTATAAAAAGATCGTCAAGGGCGACTGTGTGATCACCAACGCCCGCACCGCCGAGATGTGCAAGCTGACCGAGAATTCCTCGCGCGATGTGCAGATCGCCTTTGCCAATGAATTGGCGATCATCTGCGACAAGTTCGACATCGACGTGTGGGAGCTGATCAGCCTCGCCAACCGCCATCCCCGGGTCAATATCCTGCAACCGGGTGCGGGCGTGGGCGGGCATTGCATCGCGGTGGACCCGTGGTTCATCGTCGCCTCGGCCCGCGACGAGGCGAAACTGATCCGCACGGCCCGCGAAGGCAACGACAACAAACCGGTCTGGGTGCTGGAAAAGGGCAAGGTCGCGATTGCCGAGGCCCTGGCGCAAGACCCGTCGCGGTCGATGAAGGACATCAAGGTCGCCTGCCTTGGCATGGCGTTCAAACCCGACATCGACGATCTGCGCGAAAGCCCCGCCCTCCAGATCACCGAAGCCTTCGGCAAACTGGGCTGTCAGGTGCTGGCCGTCGAACCCAACGTGCACGACCTCCCCGAAAAACTGGCCCCCCTGCCCATCACCCTGACCCCGCTGGAGGAAGCCCTGAAACAGGCCGACGTCATCTGCGTGCTGGTCAAACACCGCGAATTCACCAACCTGCACAAAACCCTGACAAACCATGCCCATGTAATCGACGTCGTCGGGCTGTAAGGGTGAAACTTCTGCTGCCGCTGGATTCGCGGCTACGTGAAACACAAGGTTTCGCCCTTCTCGACACCGAGGGGGGCGCCCCCTTTCTGGCATGCACCGCAGAGAAACTGCCCTATGCCCGCAAGGGGTTTCGGGGTGCCTGTTCCGTGGCGCCGGGTCTTCTGGCAGTTTGCACTTCGTTTTCGCTGAAGTTCTATCGTCTGTTTCGTAATGATGACGGGTCACCGGGTTTTGACTGTACCCGGCAGGTTCAACGCCCCGAATGGCTTTTGGGGCGGGGGGCCAACGCGGATCTTCATATTCCCTACATGGATCCCGACAGCGGCGAATTATGGCTGGCCAATTCCTATATGGATTGCATTGACCGCTTCACTCCGGGTGGCGATTTCATTGCCCGGAGGTTCCTGTGGGAAATCAGCCCCGAAATTGATCGGTTGGTGCGCAAACGAGATCCAAAGGCCGCCGATCTGTGTCATCTGAACTATTTCGGTCGGATCGGATCGGACAGCGTGGCCATGCTGGGCAATATGAACGGGACCAAAGAAGGCGCCCTTTTGTCTCTGGACAGTGGTGAAATTCTGTTGCGGGGGCTGGGTCGACCCCATGATGGCATCTGGCACGGTGGCGATTTCATCATCACGGAAACAAGCCGGCATCGCCTTTTGATCTATGAAAAAGCGGGATGCGCGGCTGATATTGTGCATTGCACGCCCCGGATCGTCGATCTGCGCCTGAAAGACGCGGTATCCATGGACAATCAGTTCTGGCTGCGCGGATTGCATATCGAAGACGACAGAATATATGTTGGCTGCAGCCAGTTTCAGGATCGTGAAACCCGCGATGCGGGAATCATCGCGTCGCAGATCATCGAAGTTGATCGTCTTTCGGGCTGTGTTCTGCGACGGCTGGATGTTCCGCAATCATCCGAGGTGCAGAACCCCGTCATCTATTCATTGTTGGACTTCGACGCTTTACTCTGAAGGAGATCCCCTGCGCGTCGGCCCTTCGGAAAGTACGACAAGGCATATGACAAATATACCCCGGCTGACGGCCGCTCTGCCCTATCTGATGCGCAGAGACCCCCACTACGATCCCAGTTCCTTTTTGCAGCAGGCGCTGGTGCAGAAGGGAACCGATAAGGAACACGCCGCCCTGGCGCAACTTGCCCTGGATTTCGGGGCGCGTGGGGCGGCGCGGGCGGCGATCGCGCAGTTGGACGGGGCCGCTGCCGCGCCGCTGCGGGCGCGGTTCGATCATATGTGGGATATTGTCGATCTGCCCGCGGCCAATGCGCCGCAGGTCGAACCTGTTCCCGGGCGCGTTGCCTGTATGCTGTATTCCAGCCTGCCGTATCTTTCCACCGGGTATGCCATCCGCAGTCAGGCCCTGGCGCAGGCCCTTGGCCGGGCGGGGGCCGATGTGCATTGCGTCACGCGGCCCGGTTTTCCATGGGATGAAGCCCCCGACATCCTGAACCGGCCCGCGCCGGACCGGGCGGGGCAAATCGATCATGTGAACGGCATTCCCCATCACCGTCTGCCCGGCGCCGGGCTGACCCGCTGGGAAGATTACCGCGCCTATGTTCTGACGGCCACCGATGCGCTGGTCGCCTGTCTGCGCACCATCCGCCCCTCTGTGGTGATGGCGGCCTCCAACCATATCTGTGCGCTGCCTGCCCTGCGTGCGGCCCGTGTTCTGGGCCTGCCCATGGTCTATGACATGCGCGGCATGTGGGAGCTGAGCCGCGCCGCCCGCGAGCCCGCTTTCATGACCAGCCCGCGGTTCTTTTACGAACGGTCCCTGGAAACCGCGGTGGCGACGGGGGCAGATCATGTCTTTACCCTGTCCCCGCCCCTGCGGAATGCGATGATCCGGCGCGGGGTGCCGGCGGGGCGGATCAGCTATCTGCCCAACGGTTGTGATCCCGCGCCCCCCGTGCCGCACCGCGCGGCGATGATGCGCGCCAGGCTTCAGATTGCCCCGGACATGCCCGTCATCGGCTATGCCGGCAGTTTTCCCGCCTATGAAGGGCTGGAGGATCTGATTGCGGCGGCGGGGGTGCTGCGCGACCGGGGGCATGAGTTTCGTCTTGTGCTGGTGGGCGATGAAAGCGGGACGGGCCGGCACGGCGCCCCGCGCGGCCAGGTCCTGATGGCCCAGGCCGAGGATCTGGGCCTGGGCGACCGCATCATCCTGACCGGGCGGATCGACACTGCGGTGGTGGCAGAGTTTCTTGATATGTTCGACATCGTCGCGGTGCCGCGCCGGTCACTGCCCGTGACCGAAACGGTTGCCCCCCTGAAACCGGCCGAGGCGATGGCGGCGGGGCGTGCGGTGATCGTATCGGCAGTGGGCGGCATGGCAGGAATGATCGAGGACGGAAAGACCGGGCTGATCGTTCCGCCCGGCGACACCATTGCGCTGGCCGATGCCGCCGAACGCCTGCTGCGCGACCCGGATCTGCGCGCCCGGCTGGGCCATAATGCCCGTCAAAAGGCCGAAACCACGTTCGACTGGGGCAAAATCGCCGCGCGGATGCATGAAATCCTGCGCGCCACCGCGGCCTCTTTCCGCTGACGCCCGGTATCTGTGCCGCATTTCCCGGAATGTGGTTGTCACCGCCCCCACCTTGTTGAAAGATTTCCCCCGGGCAAGTACGGCAACAGCAGAGAGCATCTGCGACACGACAGAAAGAAGACCCATGGCATACGGCAAGATCGAAAAGCCAGGAGCCCCCTTCATGTCGAAGGACGAGGCGGCACATCTGACCGAAACCTATCGCAATGCCCGGGTCATTCTGGAGTACGGCTCGGGGGGGTCGACGCGGATCGCATCACAGATGCCCGGCAAGCTGATCTTTACCGTCGAAAGCGATCTGAAATGGGCGCTGGAACTTGAGGCCGAGATCGAGGCTGGTGATCCGGTATCGCCCGTCGTCATCTATCCTGTCGATATCGGCCCGGTCGGCCCCTGGGGGCGCCCCCTGAGTGTGGACGACTGGCGCAAGTACCAAAGATACCCTTTGGCGATCTGGGACGAACCATTCTTCCGCCATCCCGATCTGATCCTGATTGACGGGCGGATGCGCTGTGCCTGCCTTGCCCATGTCATGCTGCGCATCGAAAAACCGGTGACGGTGCTGTTCGATGATTACGGGGCGCGCCAGCAATACCAGAACACCGCCCGGCTGATCGAACCCCTGCGCCAGATCGGCACGATGGCGCATTTCGAAATCACCCCCGACAGCATTCCAAAACACGAAATGGGCTTTGCGATCTCGCAGTTCTTTCTGGGGTCGATTCACGGCGAAGGCGAGAAATTCTATCGCGATGACAATATCCTGTAGTTCTTCACCATGCCTTCCGATATAGCGATCCCGTTCTCTCAAAAGTGATTTTTACATGACCAAGAACATCCAGCAACACAAGGAACAAAGCCTCGTTGACGGATCTCTCGATCCCTTCGTTCCCCTGGCCAGCCAGTCGTTGTTCTGGCGCGCGCGCTATCTGAAGGCGTCGCCCAGGATCGAAACCCTGCCGCTGCTGTTCTGGCTGACCGAAAACATCCGCCCGACCATTGCCGTCACCTTGGGCATCGACGATGCGCTTCCGCATTTCGCCCTGTGTCAGGCGGTCGAGAAGCTGAACCTCGAGGCCATGTGTTTCGGGGTCCAGCTGCCCCGGGACACCGGTGATGAAGAACCGGCCGATCTTTCCGGGATCAAGGATCACAACGAAAGGCATTACGGCGATTTTTCACTTCTGACCCAGGCCGGTCACGAAGAGGCTTTCGATCTTCTGGAAGACGCAGGGATCGATTTCCTGATCGTCAACCGTCCGGCCACCCCGGCCTTTCAGGACGAACTCGATAAATACTGGCTTCCCCAGATGTCCGAGCGCGGGGTGATCCTGTTCCTGCATGGCGGGAACCGGCTTCGCCAATATGTGAGCCGCCTCGCCCGGGATGAGGGACGCTTCACCCTGGATGCCGAAAAGGGGATCCACCTTGCCCTCTGCGGCCCGCAGCAGAGCGACCGCCTGTCGCGGCTGTGTCAGGTAAAAATCGGCAAGCCGGGCTATATGGCCGTACGCAACATCTTTGCGCGGACCGGGGAATTGCACCTCAAGACCCATGAAAACGAACGGTTGCAGGGCGAAACCCTCAAGATCCGGGAAGAACGCGATCAGGACATCGCGCGGTGCGAAACCCTTGCGGCAAGATTGTCCGAGCAGAAACACCTGGCCGAAACCGTGACGGCCCAGTTCAAGGAAAAGAATGTTCTGCTGGGCGCTGCCCGGGCCGAGATATTCGATCTGCAAAAAAACCTGGAAGAAGAAAAATCCGCCGCCCAGGTCAAACTGGACGGGATGAGCGCCAGATTCGATACCGCCCGCGCCGATGCCGAACAGACCCGCGCAAGGGAAGTCGAGGCCCTGACCCAGGCCCGCGACGCCGCCACCACCGAAAGCGCCGAGCGCCAGACCGCACTGGAACAGATCAGGGCAAAGCTGGAGGCAGCAGAAGCGGCCCGCCAGAACGACGCCGCCGATGCCGAAAAAGATCGCGGCCCTGAACGCCGAACTGGCCAGCCGCCACAAGGATGCCGCGGCCCTGACCCGGGCCCGCGACGCCGCCACCACCGAAAGCGCCGAGCGCCAGACCGCATTGGAACAGATCAGGGCAAAGCTGGAAGCGGCAGAAGCGGCCCGCCAGAACGCCGCCGCCGAGGCTGAAAAAGATCGCGGCCCTGAACGCCGAACTGGCCAGCCGCCACAAGGATGCCGCAGCCCTGACCCGGGCCCGTGACGCCGCCACCACCGAAAGCGCCGAGCGCCAGACCGCATTGGAACAGATCAGGGCAAAGCTGGACGCAGCAGAAGCGGCCCGCCAGAACGACGCCGCCCGCGCCGATGAGGCCGAACGTCTGAGCGCCGAGCGGCTTGCCGATATTGCCGCTCTTGGAGCCGAGATCGAAAGTCTGAAAGCCAGCCTCGGCGAGGCGGACACCCGTGCCGAAACCACCCGCCAGGACATGGCCGCCCTGAACCATCGGAATGACGAACACCGGCAGCGGATTTCGGCGCTTGAAACGGCCCTGACGACGGCCAACGCGGAATTGGATGCCACCCACCAGCAGGCCGCCGATTATCTCCGGGATATCGCGGCCCTGGGGCAGGAACTTTCTGCCCGGCAGGCAAAGCTGGAAGACGCGGGGGAAACGGTTGCCACATGCACCCGCGATCTGGCCGCACGGGACGCCGAGATCGCCGCCCTTGCACAGGAACGCACCACCCTTGTCGCCGCCCGCGATGCCGCACGGGTCGAGAACGAACAGCAGGCTGCGGCCCTTGAGCGTCTGGGCGAAAGCGAAAAGGCCCTCGGGCAGCAGAATGCCGATGCCGAAAGCCGGATCGTCACGCTGAACGGCGATCTGCAGGCGTTGCAGGCCCAGCATGACCAGGCTGTACAGGCGCTGCAGGCCCAGCATGACCAGACCGTACAGGCGTTGCAGGCCGCACGGGCCAAAGAAATCGCGGAACTCGCAAAGGAACGCGATACCGCCATCGCCGAGCACCGGAAACAGACGGCGGCCCTTGAACGTCTGGGCGAAAGTGAAAAGGCCCTCGGGCAGGATCTGGCAGCCGCCGAAAGCCGCGCCGATGAGAGTGCGCGCCAAAGTGATGAGCGGTTCAACGACATCGTTACCCTCGGGTTGAATTTGCAAACCCTCGAGAAAGACCTGCAAAAGGCACAGCACCGGGCGGATGAGGCCGAAAAGAACCTCAAAATCACACGGGCCCGGGCGGAAGCGGCTGAAAAGAATCTTAAAGCCGCCGAAAGCCGCGCCGATGAGAGTGCGCGCCAAAGTGATGAGCGGTTCAATGATGTTGTTGCCCTTGGGTTGGAATTGCAGACCCTTGAGAAGGAATATCAGGCGGCCCGCAGCCGGGCCGAGGGGCAGGCGCTGTTTCTGGAACGCAGCCTCCATGAGGAAAACGAGGCGCGCGCCGTCCTGCGCAGTGAACTGGACAGAAAGCAGGCCGAACTCAACGCATTGCGCGATCAGATCAAGGTGTTGCAGGACAACCTGCATGATGTCGGGGTCCAGCGCGACGAGGCCCGTCAGCGGGTGAATGGCCTGGAGCACAGCAGTTCCTGGCGCATCACCTCGCCGTTGCGCAAGGCGTCCCGGATGGTGCGCCCCGCCAGATCGGATGATGACTGACCAGCGCTGCCGACCGCCCCGTTTCCCCCGGGGCGGGAAAATACGACAGCGCTATTTTGCTTGAGGGATGACGGTGGTAGGTGGGCCCATCGTTTCTGTTTCATCACTTCATAATTTCAGAGCTTTTTCATGACCCACCTCGCCCTGATCATCCTTGCCGCCGGCAAGGGCACCCGCATGAAATCGGACCTGCCCAAGGTTCTGCACCCGATCGCGGGGGCGCCCATGGTGGTGCATGCGATGATGGCGGGGGCGCGGCTGAACCCGGGGGCGACCATCGTGGTGGCGGGGCATGGCGCGGATCTGGTAGAGCGCAGGGTCACTGATCATGACCCGGACGCGCGCATCGTTCTTCAGAGCGAACAGCGCGGCACCGCCCATGCTGTCGGTCAGGCCCGTGCGGCGCTGGCGGATTTCGCCGGGGATGTGATCATTCTTTATGGCGACACCCCCTTTATCCGCCCCGAAACGATGCAGGCGATGCTGGACGCGCGCCGGGCGGGCGCCGATGTGGTGGTTCTGGGGTTTCAGGCCGCAAACCCGGGCAAATACGGCCGCCTGGTCACCCGTGGCGACACCCTGGAACGCATCGTCGAGGCGAAAGAGGCAAGTGCCGCGGAACTGGCGATCACCCTGTGCAATTCCGGCGTGGTCTGTGCCGACCGCGCCACCCTGTTCGATCTGATCGCACAGGTGGGCTGTGACAATGCCGCCGGGGAATATTATCTGACGGATATTGTCGGGCTGGCCAACGGATCGGGGCTGCGCTGCGGTGCGGTGACCTGCCCCGAGGAAGAAACCCTGGGCATCAATTCCCGTGTCGAGCTTGCGGGGGGCGAGGCGATCTGGCAGGCGCGCCGCCGGATCGAGGCGATGGAGAACGGCGCCACCCTGACCGCGCCCGAGACGGTGTATTTTTCCCATGACACCCATATCGGCGCCGATGTGATGATCGAACCCCATGTGATTTTCGGCCCCGGCGTGACGGTGGAAAACGGCGCCACCCTGCGGGCGTTTTCCCACCTTGAGGGCTGCCATGTCAGCAATGGCGCACAGGTCGGCCCCTATGCCCGCCTGCGCCCGGACGCCGAGATCGGCCCGGACGCGAAGATCGGCAATTTCGTCGAGATCAAGAAGGCGGTGATCGGCGAGGGCGCCAAGGTCAGCCATCTGTCCTATATCGGCGATGCCGAGGTCGGGGCGGGCGCCAATATCGGCGCGGGCACGATCACCTGCAATTACGACGGGGTATTGAAACACCACACCCGGATCGGCGCGGGGGCCTTTATCGGTTCGAACGCGGCCCTGGTGGCGCCTGTGGATGTGGGCGATCACGCAATGGTGGCGGCCGGGTCGACGATCACCGCCGATGTGGCGGCCGGCGCTCTGGCCCTGGCGCGCCAGCGGCAAACCAACAAGCCGGGTCTGGCCCGGCAAATCCGTGAACGTCTTTTGGCGCTCAAGGCAAAGAAATCATAATTTCAGCAACCAGGGATTTTCATCATGTGCGGCATTGTAGGTGTTCTGGGGTCTCATCAGGTTTCTCCGCTGCTGGTCGAGGGGCTGAAGCGGCTTGAATATCGCGGCTATGACAGCGCCGGGATTGCCACGGTGCAGAATGGCAAGCTGGATCGTCGCCGTGCCATGGGCAAACTGGTGAACCTGTCGGATGTTCTGGTGCATGACCCGCTGGCGGGGATGGCGGGGATCGGGCACACCCGCTGGGCCACCCACGGTGCGGCCACCACCATAAACGCCCACCCCCATCAGCGCGGCCGTGTTGCCGTGGTGCACAATGGCATCATCGAGAATTACCGCGAATTGCGCGATTTTCTCGAAAGTCACGGGATCACCCCCGAAAGCGAAACCGACACCGAAACCGTCGCCATGCTGTGCAACTGGCATCTGGACCGCGGCCTTGCCCCGATCGAGGCCGCAAAGGAAACCATCGCCCGCCTTGAGGGCGCCTATGCCCTGTGTTTCCTGTTTCAGGGCGAGGATGACCTGATCATCGCCGCCCGCAAGGGCAGCCCGCTGGCCGTGGGCTGGGGAACGGGGGAAATGTACGTCGGTTCGGACGCTTTGGCGCTGGCGCCGATGACCAATGAAATCACCTATCTCGAAGAAGGCGATATCGCCATCCTGCGCCGGGCGGGGGCGGAATTCCTGGACGAAACCCATGTGTCCGTGACGCGCGCACGCAAGATGGTGAACCTTGATGCCGCCAGCGCCGACAAGGGCGGGCATCGTCACTATATGGCCAAGGAAATCGCCGAACAGCCGACCACCCTGGTCAATGCGCTGAAGTATTACACCGAGAACCGCGAGGGCCAGCATCTGCTGGAGGACGGCGTGGATTTCACCGCGTTCGACCGGATCGTGATGGTGGCCTGCGGCACCGCGTCGCTGGCCTGTTTCGTGTCGAAATACTGGTTTGAACAGATCGCGCAGATCCCGGTGGAAATCGACATCGCGTCGGAATTCCGCTATCGTGAACCGCCCCTGAACACCCGCACCCTGTGCCTGTTCGTCAGCCAGTCGGGCGAAACCGCCGATACCCTGGCCGCCCTGCGGTACTGCAAGGGGCGCGCGGGGCGCATCCTGTCGATCATCAACGCCACCGAAAGCAGTATCGCGCGCGAAAGCGATCTGGCGCTGCCGATCCTGGCGGGCCCGGAAATCGGCGTCGCCTCGACCAAGGCGTTCACCTCGCAACTGGCGGTTCTGGCGGCGTTGTCGCTGCAGGCGGCCCGCCAGCGCGGTGCCATCGACGCGGCGCGTGCGCGCGACCTGTCGGACCAGCTGCGCGCGGTGCCGGGGCTTGTGGGGGATGCCCTTGGTATCGCGCCGCAGGTGCACGGCGTGGCGCAGCATCTGGCGCGGTTCGACGATGTGCTGTTTCTGGGGCGCGGCGCGTTCTATCCGCTGGCCCTTGAAGGCGCGCTGAAGCTCAAGGAAATCAGCTATATCCACGCCGAAGGCTATGCCAGCGGCGAATTGAAACACGGCCCCATCGCCCTGATCGACGAGGACATGCCCGTGGTCGTCCTGGCCCCGCACGACGCCATGTTCGACAAGACCGTCAGCAACATGCAAGAGGTCATGGCGCGCGGCGGCAAGATCATCATGATCTCGGATGCCAAGGGGTTGAAAGAGGGCGGCGCGGGCGTGTGGCAAAAGATCGAAATGCCCGAGTTCAACAGCCCCTTCGCCGCCATCACCTATGCCATCCCGATCCAGCAACTGGCCTATCACACGGCGGTCGAAAAAGGCACCGACGTCGACCAACCCCGCAACCTCGCCAAATCCGTGACGGTAGAGTGACGCGGTACGGCACTCCGGCCCCAAAGGCACCTGAAACGCAAGACAACGGATCAAACCCATGACAGACAGCATCACCCCCGGCGCCGATGGGCAGGCCAATCATACCCTTGCCGTGCTGCGCGAAGAAACCCGCGAGGGCGCGCTGGCCCCGGATATCGAGTTTCTGCCGGGGCTGGCGCTGCATGCCGATCCGGCGCTGGAATTGTCGGGCAGTTTCCACTCCCCAAAGGGGCGGATTTTCGATTTCGACGCGCGCACCGGGCCCCATCCGGGCGGCTGGGTCGGGCTGCATGTGGCGCTGCCGGCGGGCGATCTGGGCCAATCGGGCATTCTGGGCTTTGCGGCGCGGGTGGCGGCGCCTGAAATCATGGTGATGCGCGCCTGTCTGCGCAGCGGCACCGCGGAGGGTTTCGTCGATTGTTTCTTTGACAAGCATCTTCTGGCGCGCCCCGAAGAGGCCAGCCACCTTGACGCCCTGTCGGTGCAGTATCGCGATCAGATCCCGCTGCAGGCCCCCTGGCGCGACCTGATCTTGTTTCTGCCCACCCATGATTTCCGCCTGTCCCTGATCGACCTGCGCACCTTCATCGTATAACCCCCGCACCGAAGCCCCCGTGCCCATCAGCCCGGGGTTTACCACCCGGGTGCGACCCATGGGTGGGTTGACTTGCGGCAGGCTGTTGCGCAGAAGCATTACGCTACAAAACAGGGTAAAGCACGCCTGCCGAATTCATGACAAACATTTTGACGACCCGATTTTTCACGAAAGAGATTTGACGGATGCAGGACGAACAGGGCGACGGTGGATTGTCGTTTTCACATCAGGATCTGAGCGCCGGTCTGGCGAAAGCGACGCAGTACCTGCGAAACGCGGGGCGGCAGGGTTCGGAATTGCCACTGTTGAAGATGGGACTGGAACATCACGCGGATCCGGGGCTGCGAAGGATGATGTTCTGGGCGGCCCAGCGGGGCGACGACGTGGAAACGGCGCTCGATATGTATCGCAGCCTGGCGGCACATTATTCCGCCCAGGCCGGGCCGACGCCGAAAAAGGCGCTGGAGCAGCTGAACAAGACGGCGGTGTCCTGCCTGACGATCCTGGACAATCTGGCGCGGCCCGACACCCCGCAGATCGAGCCGGTGCCGGGCCGCCTTCTGTATCTGCTGAACTACAGCCTGCCGCAGGTGTCCAACGGCTATGCGACCCGCGCCCAGGGCATGGCCCTGGGGATGAAGGATTGCGGCATTGACGTGACCTGCCTGTCGCGGCCGGGTTTTCCGCTGGATCTCAAACCTTCAATGCCCTTCGTGCCGTCGAACACGGTCGAGGGGGTGGAATACCTGCATGATCCCGCGCCGATCCTGCTGGGCACCAGCAATCTGTCGGCCTATCTGAAAGGGGCGGCGGATGTGATCGAGGCGCGGTTGCGCGAGATCCGGCCCCAGGCGGTGATGGCGGCGTCGAATTACAACAACGCCCTGCCGGGGCTGATTGCGGCGCGGCGGCTGGGCATTCCGTTCTGGTACGAGGTGCGGGGTTTTTGGGAAATCACCCGCCTGTCACGCGAACCCGAAGTCGAAACGACGTTCAATTATCAGATGCAGCGCGCCTTCGAAGTGCTGGTGTCGCGCAATTCCGACCGTATCTTTACCCTGACCCAGCCAATGCGCGAGGAACTGATCGCGCGCGGCGTGGCCGAAGACCGGATCGAACTGGTTCCCAATTCCTGCGATCCGTCCCGCTTTAGCCCGCGCCCCTATGATCATGCCCTGGCCGAAAGGCTGGGCCTGCCGCGCGATGTTCCGGTGATCGGCTATATCGGATCCTTTGCGCCCTACGAGGGGCTGGAGGATCTGACCGAGGCTTGCGCGCAGCTGCGCAAACAGGGGCAGGACTTCCGGCTGTTGCTGGTGGGTGCGGATACCGGTTCAAGCTCGGCCAAGGGGCCGGTCATGCTGGAAATAGAACGGATCGCACAGGACAGCGGTCTGTCAGACTGGCTGATCATGCCGGGGCGCGTACCCCATGACGAGGTCGAGGCGTATTATTCGCTGATCGATATCGCGCCGTTCCCGCGCCGGTCGCAACTGGTGACGGAAATGGTGTCGCCGCTCAAACCGCTTGAGGCGCTGGCGATGGGCAAGGCCGTCGTGGTGTCGTCACTGCGCGCCCTGAACGAGATGATCGAACATGACAAGACGGGGCTGATCTTTGAAAAGGGTGATATCGCCTCTTTCGCGCAAACCCTGGGGCAGCTTCTGAAGGATCCCGCCCTGCGCGCGCGTCTGGGTGCGGCCGGGCGCGACTGGGTCACCCGCGAACGGACCTGGACGCGCACCGCCGAAACCATCGCCCGCGCGCTGGACATCCCCGAAACCCGGGTGCCCTGGGAAACCCTGATCCGCCAGCGCGGATTTCTCGATGCAGAACAACTGCTTTACGCTGATATCGATCTGAACACCGTCGACGGATCGGCGATCTGGATGTCCTCCATGGCCTCGATCCTGGCGTCGGGGGGCAAGGCGATCGTGATTTCCCAGGATCGGATCCGTCGCACGACGGTGATCGACAATATCCTGAACCAAGAGAACATCCTGATCCTGACGCCTGACAACGTGGACAGCGCCATCAAGCGGATGAAAGCGCCGGAAGGTGTGGCGCTGATCCGTTCGCTGGATCATGTTCTGCCCCGGCTCAGGAAAATCGTCGTGCGGGGGATCGACCCCGCGAATGAATTGATGGTGGACCGGCAGTTCCACGGCCGGGTCTATCCCTATATCACCAACCTTTATGACCACACCGACACGGGGATCGAGGTAAGGGAACTGGCACGCGACAGCATTGATGTGCTGGCCCGCCAGTCGGCCGCGATGCTGGTACAGACGCCCCGGATCGAGGATCTGATGCGTCAGATGACAACCTTTCCGTTCAAGGCCATCGCCCTGCCGCCCCCGGTGTTTGCCGATCTGATCAACCAGCGCACCGAGAAACGCCCGCGCCCTTCGGTGATCCGCATCGGCTATGCCGGCAAGATCGCCCCGCAATGGGGCATCTACCAGTTGGTCGAATGGGTCAAGGCGCTGCGCGAGGAAGGCATGCAGATCGAACTGACGGTGATCGGTGACAAGGTCGCCGGGGCTGGCACCTATGAGATGAACCAGATATTCCGAAAGGAAATCAACGGTATACTGGATGGAATCGGCGCGCGGCGCCTGGGGGCCCTGGACAGGGAAGATGTCTCCAATGAAATGGAGCAGATGGATTTTGCCTGGTGCTGGCGCCCGGCGAATTTTGAGGAACACACGCTGGAACTGTCTACCAAACTGGTGGAAGGGACAGTGGCGGGTCTTCCCTGCATCACCTATCCAAGCCAGACCAACCAGAACTGCCTGGGGGCGGATTATGCCTTTTTTGCCCGCGATATCGATGATTTCCGAAGGATCCTGTCAGGCGACAACCGCGAAGTTTCCCGGGAGTTGCGCCAGAAGATAAATGATCAACATTCCATCCCGAACATCGCCAAAAGGTTTCACGATGAAACCCGGTGCCAACCGCTTGCAGAACGCCATCGGGTCTGTTTCGCCGCCCATGACCCGAAATTCGTCTATCCCTATTATTCGAAACTGAAATCCCGGGGCGAATCCGTCGTATTCGACCCCTGGAACTGGGGCGAGGCCAAAAGCGAGGCGCGATCCCGCCGTCAGCTTGCCGATAATGACGTGATTTTCTGTGAATGGGGCCTGGCCAATGCGGTCTGGTATTCGAAAAACCTGCCTCGTGGGCCGAAACTTGTCGTGCGCGTCCATCTTCAGGAAATTTACGGCTCGGCCCGGCCGTTCGGTCGTGCGATGAACCACGAACGGGTCGATGCCTTCATCTTCGTTTCGGAATATGTCCGCGACACGGCTGTTGAGATGTTCGGGTTTCCCGTCGAAAAAACCCATGTCCTGCCAAATTTCATTCTTGAGGACGAATATCTTCTGGAGAAAAAGGAGTCTGACGGCACGATCCGCCTTGGCATGGTCGGCATTGCCCCGCAGCGAAAGCGCTTTGACCGCGCCGTGGATCTGGCGGTCGAACTGTCAGGCCGCGGCTTCAGGACCGAGCTGCACATCAAGGGCAAGCGCCCCGAGACGATTCCGTTCATGCAGAAAAGCACCCGTGCTGATGAATTGAAATATTATCTCGAACAGTACAGGAAGATTGAAAATACTGCCGGAACCGGTGCCGGAATCACTTTTCACAACTGGGGCAATGATGTTGCCCGTTTTTACCACGACATAGATTATATCCTGTCCCCGAGCGATTTCGAAAGTTTCCACTATGCCCTGGCGGACGGCGTTCTTTCGGGGTGTCACCCGGTCGTCTGGAACTGGAACGAGGCAAAGGACATCTATTCACCAGAATGGATCGTGGAAGACCTGAGCCAGGCCGCCGAAAGGATCATCCGGCACCACCAGAGCTCCCGGGCACAACAGACCGCCCAGGCCCAGGCCAACCGCACCCTGGTGGTCGACCGCTATGGCAGCGCGAATATCTATGCGCGGTTGGATGGGGTTCTGTTCGAAGACCGATGTTCCAATAACTGAACGTGACCAGATGAGTTTGGGGCACAAAACTTGATGAACACTCAGATTTTCTCTTTCGAAGGTCGTAATATTAAATACACTTTCCAACCTGCGGTGGATGTGTATGCCCCTTTGTTGGTTCACTTGCACGGACATACCGTATCTCCACGGACCACAAAATTCCATGATCCTCGGTGGAATGTTTTGTGTCCGGTGGACGACTTTGGGGTAAAAGGTGCGGGCAGTTGGTATCTGGGAGAAAACGGGGATCTTTTTTGGCTGCGCGCGATGCCAGCCCTTATCAATAGCGTTTACAGGGGCGAAAAAGTATTTTTTGCGGGAAGTTCGATGGGCGGCTACGGTTCCCTGCTTCATGGATCGCTAAATTATGCCCGAGGAGTTTATGCAAATATCCCGCAAACTTTGCTATTAGGATCTACCTATGCAGATCGGGGAATGAAGAGATTTTTTGAACCCATCTTTCAAAGCGGCATCAAGCATAAATATAATGATCTCAGAAATGTGCTTCGAAAGCGAATGCCGACAACGTTCACTATTTCTGGTATCCGGCACGATCAAGAAAATTATCTGGAAGAGCAGGTATTTCCTCTATTACTGGACATGTTGAAAAAAGAGATAAATTTTTCCAGCGAAGTGCGCTTAGGTGTGGGGCATGGATTAACGCATTCAACTGTTGAAGTTGCAGATATTTTTATTAATAATATGGATAAGATAGAAGAAAATTTCCAAAAACTATCAGAAAGTATAAAAATGGAACCTTCGAGCGTCGGTCCACCCCTGACCGTACCCGCATCCAATGCGGATGTTGGAAAAACTTTGTTTGAGACAGGGTATTGGTACACTGACAAATTTGGCTTCGCGAAAATTGGACCCGTGTTGAACTGGAAAATGGACCCGTTCAAGAACAGAAGCTGGGTCTGGTTACTGCATCAGTTCAACTTTCTGCAAAGCTTGGTTGCCTATGACCGAACTCAAAAAGATATTCAAGGAGGCGTATGGGCCATGATTGCGCTTCGATCATGGTGGCGGAGTCATTCCGATCCGAAAACAGCACCAGCCTATGCGTGGCATGATCACGGCAGCGCTAAACGCGTTGAAAATCTTGTTCTTTTGCGCAAACACCTGCGCCCCCATTTAAACAAGGATGAGCGGGTTACGCATAGTGATTTCAGGCTTTTGCGCACGATGTTCGAAGCGCACGCGCGATTTCTGGCGGATGAAACAAAATATTCGGAAGGGACGAACCACGGGCTTGAGCAATCTCTGGCGTTGTTCATCCTGTGCTGTGATTCCCGCCACGAATCCTGGGCGGATGAATTTCGAAAGATCGCTTTGGCGAGAATACACCATGAGGTGGAAGTTGCGTTCTCAAGTGACGGGGGGCATAATGAGAACAGCCCGCAATATCAAAAATATGGCATCTGGCAGCTTTTGAAGATCAATGTCCTGTTCGAAAGATACAGGGGGGATATACCAGATGAACGATCCACCTTTGACGACATTCTTAGAAAATCAACACTTGCCCTGTCGTATATGATAAACCCGGAGGGGATATATTGTCCGATCGGAGATACCGAAGCGATCCGGTACAAGGACATTTTTCCCGGTCATGCACTGCCGAAAAACCATTCTGCATACCTGTTTTCCATTAGTGAAGGCAAACAGGGCACCCCGCCCGCCGCGCCTGATCTTATCCTGCCGCAATCGGGCTGGGCCGCGTTGCGCAGTGGGTGGGGGATATTGACGATCTGCATCTGCTGACCAAATGCGCCTTCAACAGCCGCTATCATCGCCACGACGACGATACGTCCTTTGTGCTGCATGCCTTTGGCGAGGAATGGATCACCGATGGCGGGCTGTACAAATACGAGGAAAAGGATCCGATGCGCATGCATTTGCGCAGCCATTACGCCCATTCGCTCAGCGCCCCTGACGGGGTCGAACCGATCCGCGATTTCAAGACCCAGGGCGGGCGCAACCGGATCGGGGATTATCATTCAGATGATGACGGCGCCTGGGTTCAGATGGTGTCGCATATGTTCCCCGGTCATGTCGCGCATCGTCGGATCATGCTGGAACGGCCGTCCCTGGGGATCACCGTTTCGGATAGGCTGATCGTGCAGGACGGGGTGCCGGCGGGGGCGTCCTGTACCACGCGTTTTCTTGTGCCGGCGGACAAGGTGGTAACGATCGAAGGTTCGAATGTGCGTGTGGCAGGGCAGAACACCGTCATGACGATCCGCCCGGATCGCAAGCCTGCCCGGATCACTGCCGTCAGTGGGCAGAAAACGCCGGTGCTGCGCGGGTGGCAATCGCGCTCGTTCGGCAGGGCCGATCCGGCCCACAGCATTGAATTCAACTATGATGGTGGCGCTTTGGACGTAACCTATCACCTGAATTTTGAAGAACGCAGCTGACGAAAGGCTGGCCAAGCAGAGCCCCGTAAGAGAGTGGCCTGAAACGGGGGGGCGCACCGGCGGTTGTCTTGGCGCGGTTGCCATCTTCTGTTACGGAAATATCCATGCCCGCAGACAAGGTGTCTGTGGCCCAGGCTTTGTTTTGCGACAGGAAAAGATGACACGCAGGATCCTGATCACCGGCAGCGCCGGGTTCATCGGCTTTCACCTCGGCCAGCTGTTGTTGGAGCAGGGTTGGCAGGTGCATGGCCTGGATGCCATGACCGATTACTATGATGTCCGCCTGAAACAGCGGCGCCATGACATTCTGTTGCAGAATTCCGGGTTTTCCTGCACCGAAGGCCGGGTCGAGGATATGGAGCTGCTGACCCGGATCGGGGATGATTTTGCCCCGGATGTGATCGTGCATCTCGCGGCGCAGGCGGGGGTACGCTATAGCCTCGAAAATCCGCGCTCCTATGTTGAAAGCAACATTGTCGGTACCTTCAACGTGATGGAACTGGCCCGCGCGCTGCCGGTGCAGCATTTGCTGATGGCCTCGACCTCGTCGGTCTATGGCGCCAACACCCAGATGCCCTATGGCGAGACGCACAAGGCCGATCTGCCGATGACGATCTATGCTGCCTCCAAAAAGGCGACCGAGGCGATGGGCCATTCCTATGCCCATCTTTACGATCTGCCGACCACGATGTTCCGGTTCTTTACCGTCTATGGCCCCTGGGGGCGGCCCGACATGGCGCTGTTCAAATTCGTCGAGGCGATCGAAAACGGTCGTCCGATCGACATTTACAACCACGGCGAAATGTATCGTGATTTCACCTATGTCACCGATCTGGTGCGCGGCATCGCCCTGTTGATTGACGCGGTGCCGGTACGCCCCGCCAGCGCCGCCGATATCGCCCCAAACGATAGCCTGTCGCCGGTGGCGCCCTACCGCGTCGTCAACATCGGCAATTCCGACAAGGTGCGCCTGCTGGATTTCGTCGAGGCGATCGAGACCTCTCTGGGCAAGCCCGCGATCCGCAACCTGATGGAGATCCAGCCAGGCGATGTGCCTGCCACCTGGGCCGATGCCACGCTGTTGCAGGATCTGACCGGGTATCGCCCGAACACCCAATTCGCCGCCGGAATTGACACCTTCGTGCGCTGGTATCGTGACGAATACGCCCCGAGACAGGCCTGATCACGCAAACCGGGGCCCGGGCAGCGTGTTTCAGGTATTGCGAAAATCCCTGGACGTTGGACATCGTGACGAAATCGCCATGAATACGCCGTGTTTTCGGTCTTTTGCGTCGCTACTTCTTTAGATGTTCATCGTTTTGGGGCATCCATGGGCGCGTGCGCCATGATCTCTGCGGATGATGGTGTTTCGGGCTGCGGATCACACCGACCAAAGCCCCCGTATCGACAGCGCAAGTGATTGAAAGACCCAATGCCCCCACAGAACAACGCCAGCGGCGGAACCTCCGTTTTTACATTCGCCCAGATCGCCGACCAACTGCTTCTGGATGCTCAGGGGGATCGGGCCGCGGGCTATGATATCGCGCCGGGCGCCTCTGTGGGGGTTCAGATGTCGGGCCTTACCGCAGAAGGCCAAAGCATCGCGCGACTGGCGTTTGAGGCCTGGACGACCGTGACCGGGATCACCTTTGATTTTGGCGCCTCGGCCCCTGTGATCACGCTGGATGATGGCCTTGATGGCGCCTATACGTCGACATCCTACAGCTTTTCCTCGGCGGATCCGACCAACACCACCCTGACCGGCGCCCGGGTGAACATCTCCATGGATTGGCTGGCCACCTATGGGACCGGGTTCAACAGCTATTCGGTTCATGTCTATATTCACGAGATCGGACATGCCCTGGGGTTGAACCATCCGGGCAATTACAACAACGCCGCCCAATACGGGCAGGACAATCTTTTTGCCAATGACAGTTGGCAAATGTCGGTGATGTCGTATTTCAGCCAGCACCAGAACACCTTTACCAATGCCAGCTATACGTTTCTGGCGACACCGATGGTGGCCGATATTCTGGCGATCCGCGCGCTTTATGGCACGATCCCCCTGCGCACGGGCGATACCGTTTACGGTGACAATTCGACCGCCGGGGGCACCTATGACCATCTGAGCGCCCTGCGCGCCGCCGGGGCCCTGGGCGATGAAATGGCCTGGACCATCGTTGATGATGGTGGGTTCGACACCCTTGATCTGCGCTCAAGCGCCGCCAATCAGGTCGTTGACCATCGCCCAGAGGGGCTTTCCAACATCTATGGGCAGACCGGCAATCTGACCATCGTCCCCGGCACCACGATTGAGCGGATCATGACCGGGGCGGGAAGAGACATCGTTTATGCGTCTGACGCGGGGCACCAGATCTTTACCGGCGCCGGGGCAGATACGGTGTTCGGGGGCAACGGCCACGATGAAATTCACGGTGAAGGCGCGCAGCCCAACCTGTTGCTGGGTTATGGTGGAAACGACACGATCTTTGGCGGGTCGGGCAATGATACCATCGGCGGCGGTGCCGGGGATGATGCGTTGCACGGCGAATTCGGCAACAACACGATCTATGGCGGCGGGGGCAACGACAGCGTTGATGGCGGCTCCGGCAACGAGGTGATCGTGGGCGGTGGCGCTGGCACCAACCTGCTGCTGGGCAACGGCGGCAATGATACGATCACCGCCGGGGCAGGCGGTGATCTGGCCGGGGGCGGCGCCGATAACGATTTCGTCTATGGCGGCGCGGGCAATGACACGCTTTATGGTGGCACCGGCAACGATCTGGTTGCCGGAGGGTCGGGCAACGACCGGGTTTTCGGTGAAGAGGGCAACGACACTCTTTATCTTGGCCTTGGCACTGATTTCGCCGGGGGCGGCGCGGGCAATGACGCGATCATTGGCGGCGCGGGCAACAACACCATCTATGGGGGTCTGGGCAACGACAGTGTTCAGGGCGGCACGGGCCGCGATGTGATTGTCGGCGGTGGCGACGGTGTTAACCGGCTGTTTGGCAACGGCGGCAATGATGTGATCACCGCAGGGGCCGGCGATGACCTTCTGGCCGGGGGCGTGGGCAACGACCGGATCTTTGGCGGCGATGGCGACAACACGATCTATCTGGGCACCGGCAATGATTTCACCGGCGGCGGTGCGGGCAACGACGCGATCTTTGCCGGCGCGGGCAGCAACACCATCTATGGTGGTGCGGGCAACGACATGATCGTGGCGGGCAGCGGGCGCGATGTCATCACCGGTGGACCGGGGGCGGATGTTTTCATCTTCAACAGCGCCGCTGACGCCGGGATCGGCGCCGGGCGCGATGTGATCACCGATTTTCAGGTCGGGGTTGACCATATCAACCTTTCCGCCCTGAACCTGTCGTTCATCGGCTATGGGGCCTTTAGCGGCACAGCGGGCGAGCTGCGCTGTTTCTCAGGCTATGTCGTGGGCGATGTTGATGGCGACGGCGCCAATGATTTCACCATCCAGCTGGCCGGCGCCCCGGCCCTGAGCGGGGATGACTTCATCCTCTGACACCGCCCCCTGTTCGTTTTCGGACAGGCAGGTGGTCTTTTGCCCAAGACCGGCCGAGAGGGCATCCTTGTAATGCCGGCCGGTGCGGCGGATAAAAGGGTGCCGTGGTGCGGGCCATATGCGGGCCGGTTGATTTTGAACCGGGGGGCAGGGAACAAGATGACAAAGACAGCTCTGATCACAGGTATCACGGGCCAGGATGGATCGTATCTGGCCGAATTCCTGCTGGAGAAAGGATATGAGGTGCATGGCATCAAACGCCGCGCCTCAAGCTTCAATACCCAGCGGATCGATCACATCTATCAGGATCCCCATCAGCCAAACCCCAGGTTGAAGCTGCATTACGGCGATCTGACTGACAGTTCCAACCTGACGCGCATCCTGTCCGAAGTGCAGCCCGACGAGGTTTACAACCTTGGCGCCCAGTCCCACGTGGCCGTATCCTTTGAGGCCCCGGAATATACCGCCGATGTGAATGCCATTGGCACCCTGCGCCTGCTGGAGGCGATCCGGTTTCTGAGCCTTGAGAAAAAGACCAAATTCTATCAGGCCTCCACCTCTGAACTTTACGGTTTGGTACAGGAAACACCGCAAACCGAAACCACCCCGTTTCACCCGCGTTCGCCCTATGCGGTGGCCAAGATGTATGCCTATTGGACGTGCGTGAACTACCGCGAGGCTTATGGGATCTATGCCTGCAACGGTATTCTGTTTAACCACGAAAGCCCCCGGCGCGGCGAAACCTTTGTGACCCGCAAGATCACCCGTGGCCTGGCCAACATCGCCATGGGGCTGGAGCAATGCCTGTATCTGGGCAACATCGACAGCCTGCGCGACTGGGGTCACGCCAAGGATTACGTGCGCATGCAGTGGATGATGCTGCAACAAGACACCCCCGAGGATTTCGTGATCGCCACCGGCGTGCAGTATTCGGTGCGTGAATTCATCACCTGGTCAGCCGCGGAAATGGGCGTGACGCTGGAATTCTCCGGCACCGGGGTGGATGAAATCGCCATGGTCGCCGCAATCGCGGGCGACAAGGCCCCGATGCTGAAGGTGGGCGATGTGATCCTGAAAATCGACCCGCAATATTTCCGCCCCGCCGAGGTGGAAACCCTGCGGGGCAATCCGGCGAAAGCCAGGGAAAAACTGGGCTGGATCCCTGAAATCACGGCCCAGGACATCTGCGCCGAGATGATGGCCGAAGACCTGAAAACCGCGCGCCGTCATGCCTTGCTGAAGGAACACGGGATGGGCGTGCCGGTGAGCGTGGAAAGTTGAGTGGGATTGGGGGGCTTTATGAACAGGCACATTTGGCCAAGTGTCTTTCAAAGGTACTGAATCCTCTGTGAAAGACATGATTTGATGACGAAAATCTTTATTGCAGGCCATCGTGGTATGGTCGGGAGCGCAATCCTTCGTCGTCTTGAGGCGCGCAAGGGCGCGGGTGAGGATCTGACCCTGATCACCCGCGCCCGTGGTGATCTGAACCTGACCGAACAGGGCGCCGTGCGTGATTTCATGGCAGAAGAACGCCCCGATGTGGTGATCCTGGCGGCGGCCAGGGTGGGGGGCATTCATGCCAACAATACCTATCCTGCGGATTTCATTTATGAAAATCTGATGATCGAATGCAATGTGATCCATCAGGCCTTTGCGGCGGGCGTCAAACGGTTGCTGCAACTGGGGTCTTCCTGCATCTACCCCAAGGCGGCGCCCCAGCCGATGCAGGAAAACGCCCTGTTGACCGGCGTGCTTGAGCCGACGAACGAACCCTATGCGGTGGCCAAGATCGCCGGGATCAAGCTGTGCGAAAGCTATAACCGCCAGCACGGGGTGGATTACCGTTCGGTCATGCCAACGAACCTTTATGGCCCGGGTGATAATTTCCACCCGGAAAATTCCCACGTTTTACCCGCCATGATCCGCCGCTTTCACGAGGCGGTACAAAGCGGCGCCGATGAGGTGGTGATCTGGGGCAGCGGCAAACCGATGCGCGAATTCCTGCATGTGGATGACATGGCCGAGGCCAGCCTGTTCGTGCTGGACCTGCCGCGCGATGTTTACGACGCCAACACCCACCCCATGCTCAGCCATATCAATGTCGGCACGGGAACCGATGTCACGATCCGTGAACTGGCCGAAACCGTGGCCCGGACAACCGGATTTCAGGGCCGCATTGTTCAGGACACCAGCAAACCCGACGGCACCCTGCGCAAGCTGATGGATGTGTCGCGCCTGGCCGATATGGGCTGGCGGGCCACTGTTGGACTGGAAGACGGGGTGGCGGCAACCTATGAATGGTTCAAGGCGACAGGCGATATTCGGGCCTGACACCGACCAGATTCAGACCCGCCATTGCCGGGCAAGGCCCCATGCCACGAACGCGCTTATTATACGGAGATAATATTCAGATGATTCATCCCATCCTTCTTTGTGGTGGCTCCGGCACCCGTTTGTGGCCCCTGTCGCGCAAATCATACCCCAAACAGTTTGCCAATCTTCTGGGCGATGAAAGCCTGTTTCAGGCCTCGGCCCGGCGCCTTTCGGGCGCGGGGTTTGGCGCGCCCATCGTTCTGACCAATTCGGATTTCCGCTTTATCGTGACCGAACAACTGCATGGTGCGGGGATTGATCCCAGCGCGATCCTGATCGAACCCGAAGGGCGCAACACCGCGCCCGCCGTTCTGGCCGCCGCCCTGTGGCTGGAAAAAACCGACCCCGAAGGCGTGATGCTGATTGCGCCCTCTGATCATGTGGTGCCCGATGCCGGGGCGTTTCGCGCCGCCGTGATGGCGGGCCTGCCTGCCGCGCAGGCCGGGCAGCTTGTCACCTTCGGAATCAAACCCGGCCATGCCGAAACCGGCTATGGCTATCTTGAACTGGCCGAGGATCCAGGCGATTTCGCGGCCCGGCCCCTGCCCCTGGTGCGGTTTGTCGAAAAACCCGATGCCGGTCGGGCCACGCAAATGGTCGAGGCGGGCAATTACCTGTGGAATGCGGGGATTTTCCTGTTTTCCGTGCGCGCCATCCTGGCGGCGTTCCGCGATCATGCGCCGGGCCTGTTGGCCCCGGTTCAGGCGGCGTTGGACGAGAGCAGGAGTGATCTGGGGTTCCTGCGTCTGGCCCCCGGCCCCTGGGCCCGGGCCGAGGATATCTCGATCGATTATGCGGTCATGGAACGGGCTGCGAACCTGTCGGTGGTGCCGTTCGCCGCCGGGTGGTCCGATCTGGGCGGCTGGGATGCCGTCTGGCGCGAAACCGGGCGTGATGACCGGGGGGTTGCCCTGTCGGGGGCGGCCACGGCGCTGGATTGTGACGACACGCTTTTGCGGTCAGAGGATCCGAACATGCAGGTTGTGGGCATCGGTCTGAAAAACATCATGACAATCGCCATGCCCGATGCGGTTCTGGTGGCCGATGTGTCGCGGGCGCAGGATGTCAAACTGGCGGTAAGCGCGCTGAAGCGCAAAGCGGTGAAACAGGCCGAGGCCTTTCCCAAGGATCACCGGCCCTGGGGATGGTTTGAAAGTCTGGTCACCGGCACCCGGTTTCAGGTGAAACGGATCGTCGTGCATCCGGGCGCGGCCCTGAGCCTGCAAAGCCACCATCACCGTTCCGAACACTGGATCGTGGTCGAAGGCACCGCCGAGGTGACGGTGGATGACGAGGTGAAACTGGTGACGGAAAACCAGTCGGTCTATGTTCCGCTGGGGGCTGTGCACCGAATGGTGAACCCGGGAAAGGTGCCGATGGTCCTGATCGAGGTGCAGACCGGAAGCTATCTGGGCGAGGATGATATCATTCGCTACGAAGATATCTATGCACGGGACTGATCCCTGTCGAGCACCCGGCAGTGCGGCCCCCATTTGGCCGTGCTGCGGTGCCCTGAGCGGAAAATGGCGGGATTCTGCCAAGAACGGCCATCGGATGCGGCGCGTCTTTGCCGGATCGGATTATGAAAATACCCCCCGGGATGTGACAATTTTGTCAAAGATGCGGTCCCGACGGGGCGCATTTCATACCTTTTCCAACTTTTCAAATTTTCACCCAATATAAACCTCAATGGGGAATACAGCTAAAACAGCTATTGTAATTTTGGGCGGGGACCGCGTTTTGCCATCACGTTTTATACCGACAGATTCACTTTACACGTTTCAAACCCATTACGATTATCTCGGGCAAAGTTTCGGTTTGAGCCGCGAAGGGATCGAACGGATCTGGGCGGATTACACCGGTGCCGGTGTGAATGTTGGTATTTTCGACACGGCCATCGACCCGCTGAATCCCGAATGGGACGACCGCTTTAACCTTGATGCCCGGATTGAGGTGGAAACCTCCTGGGGTGCGGTTTACGAGGTCTCGAACGTCAACCGGGTGGAAAACCACGGGATCGGTGTTACCGGTCTGATCGCGGCAGGCGCGAACGGTACGGGCACGGTCGGCCTTGCCTTTGACGCGACAATATCGTCGGCGGATGTCTATGCCGATTATGATCTGAGCCTGTTCCCCGCCTTTGCCACGTTCGAAAACAAGGTCGACGCGCCGCTGATGTCGCAGATCATGGCCGCCTACAAGGATTTCGACGTTACCAATGCCAGTTGGCACAACGATTCCCTCTATAATCAGATACTGGCCAACGGCACTGAAATGGCCGCGCAACTGGATGCGATCAGCACCGCCGCGGCCGAGGGGCGCGATGGCCGGGGCACGATCATGGTCATGGCTGCGGGCAACGATTTCGACGATGTCTATTACGATGACAACGGCACCGCCCGCCGCATCTATCTGGAGGACGAAGGACAGCTGCGCGGCACCGAAATTCCCATTGATTTCCTGCGCTCGGGGCTGGTGGACGACGCCACGGGCGCCCCCCGCGTCACCGTCGAGGAAATCGCGGCAGGCCATCTGACCCCCGCAGAAGCCAGCGCCGGCACCGACCGCCGTGTTGCGGCCCGCGAAACTGTTGTGGTGGGTGGATATACCCAGCGGATCGAGCTTTCCGACGGCACGTTCCACGAAAGCCAGACTGTTCCCTTTGCATCGCGCGGCACCGCTCTTTTGCTGTCATCGCTGACCCGCATCAACCAGCCGCTGACCGATGTTCTGTCTGACAACCAGCTCTATCCCGAACTTGGGGACAACCCCGCGCTGTTCGGCTCTCATCTTCTGGATCTGGGCGATGGTATCGTGACCACCGGTGTTGCCTCCGAAGTGGGGTATGGCTGGGATGACGGGCTGCGCACCTATCCCGGATCAACCAATCAGTTCGGCGGCACCTCGGCGGCAACGCCCCAGGTCAGCGGCGCCGTGGCCCTGATGCTGGACAGCAACGAAGACCTGGGCTGGCGCGACGTGCAGAATATCCTCGCGGTGTCGTCCCATCACGTGGGGTCGCCGATTTCCGGCCCCGCCACAGGGTATGACAGCGAACGGTTCGAGTGGGTGATCAACGGCGCCGACAACTGGAACAACGGCGGGATGCATTATTCCGGCGATTACGGCTATGGCGCCCTTGATGTCTTTGCCGCCGTGCGCATGGCCGAAGTCTGGACATTGTTCGGCCCCGCCCAGGTGTCGGACAACGAAAAATCGGCAAGTGCCGAATCCACCGGCAATCAGGTTATCCTTGGGGGCGGGTCCGCCACGCCGATCACCACCAGCCGCCAAATCGACATGTCAGGCGCCGACCTGGAGGCGGAATATGTTGATATCACCCTGGCGCTGATCCACCCGGATTTTGCCCGCCTCGATATCTTCATCGTGTCGCCCTCGGGCACGCGCGTGGCGTTGCACGATGTATCGGCCAGCAACTTTGCCCATTCCGATGTTTCAACCGCCGGTCTGACCTGGACCTTCCCCGCCAACAGTTTCCGGGGCGAAGACCCCAACGGCACCTGGACACTGGAGGTGGTGAACAGGAGCAATGAAGCAGGCAAACTGGTGAAGGTGGCGATCGACGTCTACGGCAGCGAGGCCGACAATAACGACGTTTACCACTTCACCAATGAGATATTCTCGGATCAGTTCAGCAATCGTCTGGGGCGGGATATCGTTGATTCCGATGGCGGAACCGACTGGATCAACCTTGCCGCCGTCACCGGTGATGTCACCGTCGATCTGGCCCGTGGCGGTGCGCTGACCCGCAGTGAGGGCGGAACAGACACGACCTTTGCGCGCATCGGGGCCACATCGGATATCGAAAATGTCGCCACGGGCGACGGCGATGATCAGTTGACCGGCACCGGGGCGGACAATTCGCTGTTCGCCGGGCGGGGCGATGACACCCTGTCGGGGCTGGACGGCGATGACACCCTGGAAGGTGGCGCCGGGGCCGACAGCCTGATCGGCGGCGGCGGCAATGATGCAGCGGCCTATACCCTGTCACGGGCGGCTGTGCAGGTGAACCTTGCCACCGGCACCGCCACCGGGGGCGCGGCTGCGGGTGACACCCTGCGCAGCATCGAAAGCCTGATCGGGTCGGACCAAGGTGATGTGCTTGCCGGGTCGGACGGGGCCAACACGCTTTCGGGTGGCGCGGGCGACGATACGCTGTCGGGTGGCGGCGGGGCTGACCGGCTGCTGGGCGAGGATGGCGACGATGTTCTGATCGGCGATACCACCTCGGCCCTGATGGACGGGGGCGCGGGCGACGATCTGGTGGATTTCAGCACCACATCCGGCCCGGTCAACGTCAACCTGAATGATGCACGCTTTGCCAACATCGAGGGCGTTCTGGGCACCTCGGGCAATGACATGCTGCGCGGCGATTCCGGCGATACCACCCTGATCGGCGGTGCCGGGGGCGATGCGCTGAATGGCGGTGGCGGCAGCAACACCGCATCCTATCGCACGGCCACCTCGGGGGTGACGGTTAATCTGTTCAACGTCGGGGACAACACCGGCGATGCGGCGGGCGATACCTATGCCAATATTTCCAACATCGAAGGATCGGCCCACGACGACGAAATCACTGGCAACGACAGCGCCAACCGCCTGTCGGGCGGCGCGGGGGATGACCTTCTGGATGCCAACGGCGGCAATGATACTCTGATCGGCGGTGCGGGGGCCGACCGTCTGTTCGGCGGCACCGGCAACAACACCGTCGATTACAGCGGCTCGGGTGATGGGGTAAACGCAGATCTTGATGCCGGAACCGGCAGCGGTGGCGATGCCCAGGGTGATTTCTATCAGAACATCCAGAACGTCACCGGCAGCGACAACGACGACACCCTGGGCGGCACCGGTCAGGCCAACCGGCTGACCGGCGGGGATGGTGACGATATCCTTGACGGGCGCGGCGGCAACGACACCCTTTCGGGCGATGCGGGCAATGATCTGTTGACCGGGGGCACGGGCACCGACCGGCTGATCGGCGGCGATGGCAACGATACCCTGAACGGCGCTGAGGGGGCCGATGCGCTTTATGGGGGCGCCGGGGACGATCTGCTGTTGATCGGCGGCGCGACGGCGGTGATCGACGGGGGCACCGGCAACAACACGGTCAGCTTTGCCCTTGCGGGCGGGGGCGTAAATGTCGCCCTGGCAAGCCGGACAGATTTCACCGGCATCCAGAACCTTGCCGGAACCATGTTCGACGACACCCTGACCGGCGACGCGGGCAACAACATTCTGGAAGGCGGCAGCGGCGCCGATCTTCTGACCGGCGGGGCGGGCAATGATTTCGCCGCCTATACCGGATCACAGGTGGGCGTGAACATCAGCCTGCTGACCGGCACGATCGAGGGCGGTGACGCCACCGGCGACACCCTGCGCGGCATCGAAAGCCTGATCGGATCGGACCACGCCGACACGCTTCAGGGCGACGGGGATGACAACATCCTTTACGGTGGCGCGGGCAACGATCTGTTTCTTGGCACCACGGGCAACGACGTGCTTTATGGCGGCGCCGGGCGCGATACTGTCACCTATGCCGGCGCCACGGCACCGGTGGAAATCACCCTTGGGGCCTGGCGGCAAAAGGATGACCCGGATTCGCCCACAGCCGTGGCCGAGGGCCATGTTCTGCTGGAGATTGAAAATGTCATCGGCACGGATCACAACGACACCCTGACCGGCGGGCGCGAGGATAACGAACTTTTCGGCGGGGCGGGCGATGACCTGCTGACCGGGGATGATTTCGGCGGGTTCGGCAATGACACCCTGCACGGGGGCACCGGCAATGACGAACTCAAGGGCCACCTGGGCGACGACGTGCTTTATGGTGACGAGGGTAACGACAGCCTGACCGGATCCGAGGGCAGTGATACGCTCTATGGCGGCGCCGGGGTTGATTATCTGACCGGCGGGGACGGCGCCGACGATCTGAACGGCGGCGACGACGCGGACCAGCTCTTTGGACAAGAGGGCGACGATACGTTGCACGGCGATGGCGGCAATGACGAACTCAACGGCGAACTCGGCGATGATACGCTCTATGGCGGCACCGGTGCCGATACCCTGCTGGGCGACGAGGGCGACGATTTCCTGTATGGCGACGGCGGCAATGACGAACTTTATGGCAGCAACGGCACCGACCAATTGTTTGGTGGCGCGGGCAATGATCTGCTCGAAGGCGAGAACGACGACGACAGCCTGACCGGAGGAGAGGGCAACGACACCCTGAACGGCGGGGCGGGCGATGATTCTCTGGTTGGCGATGCGGGTGACGACCTGCTGAGCAGCGCCATGGGCCGCAATACCCTGATCGGCGGGGCGGGCGATGACACGCTGTTTGGCGGCGCTGGCGCTGATCTTCTCGACGGGGGCAGCGGCGACAACATGCTTTCGGCGGGGGCCGGCAATGACACCCTGCTGGGCGGCATCGGCAACGACAGCATGAGCGGCGACGAAGGCAACGACACCCTGGAGGGCGGCGCGGGCAATGACACCCTGATCGGCAGCGCCGGGCGCGACAGCCTGATGGGCGAAGACGGCAATGATGTGATCTATGGCGGTGATGGTGCCGACATGTTGCTGGGCGCTGCGGGCAATGATCTGCTCAATGGCGGCGCGGGCAACGACACCCTTCGCGGCGACGTGGGCGACGACACCCTTGCCACCGGCGGCGGCAACGATGTTCTGGATGCCGGGGCGGGCGATGACTCTCTGGTAGGTGGTGACGATTACAGTCTGCTGCTTGGCCGCGATGGCGATGACAGCGTTTCCGGCGGCGCAGGCGGCGAGCTGATCTATGTCGAATCCGGCAACGATCAGGTCAACGGCGGTGGCGGCGACGACAGCATTTATGGGGGGTATGGCAACGATCTTCTGGTTGGGGGGGCTGGCAACGATTACCTCACCGGACAGGGCGACGGCCTGAACCGGCTTTTCGGGGGCACGGGCCGCGACACATTGATCGGCAGCGGCGGCAATGATGAATTGTTCGGCGACGACGATGCCGACACCCTTGTCGGGGCCGCGGGCGATGACACCCTGAATGGCGGCGCGGGCAACGATAAAATCTATGCCGGCACCGGCAATGACACCATCATCGGCGGCGACGGCAACGATTATGCCGAGGCTTATGTTGGCGCCAACCTGCTCCGGGCGGGTGGGGGCAATGACACCTTCCAGGGCGGCGCCGGGTCCGACAGCATCTATGGAGAGGACGGCAATGACCGGCTGAACGGCTGGGGCGGCAACGACCTGATCAATGGCGGCGCGGGCGCCGACACCCTGCGCGGCGGGGCGGGCAGCGATACCATCGCGGGTGGCGCGGGCGACGATTATATCGTCGGCCAGGGCGGCGGCCTGAACATGCTGTACGGCGAGGGCGGCAACGACACGCTGACCGGCGATGGCACCGCAGATGTGATCTATGGCAACGACGACGACGATGTGCTGGTCGGCGGTGGCGGCGATGACCTGCTGAATGGCGGCGCGGGCACCGACAAGATCTATGCCGGAACCGGCAATGACACCATCATCGGCGGCGACGGCAATGATTATGCCACCGCTTACGTTGGCACCAACCTGATGAATGCCGGCGCGGGCAACGACATTTTCCATGGGGGTTCAGGGGCTGACAGCATCTATGGCGAGGCGGGCAATGACCGGCTGACCGGCTGGGGCGGCAACGATCTTATCAATGGCGGCGATGGCGCCGACACCCTGCGCGGCGGCGCGGGCAGCGATACCATCGCGGGCGGCGCGGGTGATGATTATATCGCCGGAGAGGGTGGTGCCCCGAACATGCTTTATGGCGAGGCGGGCAACGACACGGTCGTCGGCGGCAGCGCCGCGGACGAGATCTTTGGCCACGACGATGATGATGTTCTGATCGGCGCCGCGGGCAATGACACCCTGAACGGCGGGGCCGGCAACGATAAAATCTATGCCGGGGCGGGAAATGACGCCATCATCGGCGGCGATGGCAACGATTACGCCGAAGCTTACGCCGGCACCAACACCCTTTACGGCGGGCTGGGCAGCGACACGCTGCATGGCGGCAGCGGCAATGACATGATCTATGGCAATGAGGGTGGCGACCGGCTGACCGGTGGCGCCGGCAATGATGTTCTGAATGGCGCCGAAGGCAACGACACGATGTTCGGCGGGGCCGGCAGCGACACCCTCGCCGGGGGGGTCGGCAATGATTACATCGACGGTGGCGGCACTGTCGCCAACATCCTTTATGGCCAGGAGGGCAACGACACGCTGATCGGCGGCGCGGGCGATGATACCCTGCTGGGCGGTGATGACAATGATGTGCTGGGCGGTGGCGCGGGCAATGACCTGATCAATGGCGCCGACGGCAACGACCGGCTTTATTCCGGCGGGGGAAACGACACATTGGTCGCTGGTAACGGTGACGATTACCTTGAAGGGTACAGCGGCCAGAACGTGTTTTATGCCGGGGCCGGGAATGACACCATGATCGGCGGCAGCGGCAATGATCTGTTGTTTGCCGACATCGGCAACAACCGCATTCACGGCGGGGCGGGCGACGATACGATCAGCGCGGGCCCCGGCAAGGACATCCTGACCGGCGATGCCGGGGCCGATGTCTTTGTCTTTGAAATGCCCAGCCGCATCGGCTTTGGTCAGGACCGTGATATCATCACCGATTTCACCAGCGGCGAAGATGTGATCGACCTGCGCGAATTCGACACCTCCTTTAACGGCACCGCCGGGTTGGCCGGAGGGGGCGCCGCCTCGTTCTATTTCAATGCCGCAAACGGGCTTTTGATTGGCGATGTCACCGGCAACGGCGGCCCCGACTGGGTGCTGCAACTGGATGGTGTCACCACATTGCAGGCGGGTGATTTCCTGCTTTAAGGCGAAACGCTATAAGGCGTGATCCCAGGATGACCCTGCACCCCGCAACCGGGCGCAGGGCCGTCAACCGGCCATTTTCCCCCGACCGGCGGCACCTTCAATCGCCGCCGAACAGATCGCGGGTGAACACCTTGTCGGCCACATCGGCCAGATCCCCGGTGCTGCGGTTGGCGACGATGACATCGGATTGCGCCTTGAAATCAGCCAGATCGCGCAGCAGGCGCGAGCCGAAGAATTCATCCTCGGTCATTGTCGGTTCATAGACGACAACCTCGATCCCCTTGGCCTTGATCCGCTTCATGATCCCCTGAATCGAGCTTTGGCGGAAATTATCCGACCCCGCCTTCATCACCAGCCGGTAAATCCCCACCCGGCGCGGTTTACGCGCCAGAATCTGATCGGCGATAAAATCCTTGCGGGTGCGGTTGGCATCGACGATGGCGCGGATCAGGTTCTGGGGCACCTCGGAATAATTGGCCAGCAATTGTTTGGAATCCTTGGGCAGGCAATATCCGCCATAGCCAAAAGACGGATTGTTGTAATAGGTGCCGATCCGCGGATCCAGCCCCACCCCTTCGATGATCTGGCGCGATTGCAATCCACCGGCCAGGGCGTAACTGTCAAGTTCGTTGAAAAAGGCCACCCGCATGGCAAGATAGGTATTGGCGAACAGCTTGATCGCCTCGGCCTCGGACGGGTCGGTAAACAGAACCGGCACATCTTTGGCAAGGGCCGCCTCGCGCAGAAGGCCGGCAAAAACCCCGGCCCGTTCCGAGCGTTCGCCCACGACAATGCGCGATGGATAAAGGTTGTCATGCAGGGCCTGCCCCTCGCGCAGGAATTCCGGGCTGAAGATGATCCGATCACTGTTCAGCCGCGCCGACAGATCACGGGTGAACCCCACGGGCACCGTCGATTTGATCACGATGGTGGCGGCGGGGGCGATTTTCAGCACCTCCTGCACCACGGTTTCAACGCTGGAGGTGTCAAAGACATTGGTGTGGGGATCATAATTGGTGGGGGTGGCGACGATCACGAAATCCGCATCCTGAAAGGCGACATGGGGGTCGGTGGTCGCGCTTAGATCAAGGGGGTGTCCGGCGAGGTAGCGCGCCAGTTCCGGGTCGATGATCGGGCATTTGCGATCATTCAGCATGGCCACGCGCCCGGCATCAATATCCAATGCGCGCACCCGGTTGCCCCCTGCCAGAAGAACACTGTTCGAAAGCCCGACATACCCGATGCCCGCAACGGCGATTTTCTGTCCTGGCATGGTCTTCTCCGATCCTGTTTTCCATGGAATAGGCCCTGATTTTCGGAATGTATATGAAGGCTGTTTCATCTTCCCCTTGTTTGGCCCCTTGTCCGGAAGGGGTGATCCGGGCCAAAAGAACGGGAAATTCAGTTAAACCGTCTGGCCCGGGCCGGGGCGGATCGAGAGGGTTCATCGTGCAACATGTTCTGGTGACGGGGGGGCCGGGTATATCGGCGCCCATGCCTGCAAGGTCTTGCGCGCCGCCGGGTTCGTGCCGGTGGTGTTTGACAACCTGTCAACCGGATGGGAAGGCGCCGTGCGGTTTGGCCCGCTGCACAAGGGTGATCTGATGGACCGCGCGTCCCTTGATGTGGCTTTTGCACAATGGAACCCCGTGGCGGTGATGCATTTCGCGGCCCTGTCTTTGGTGGGGGAAAGTGCCCGTGATCCGGGGCTTTACTGGCGGGTGAATGTAAACGGCGCGCTGAACCTGTTCGAGGCGGCGGTGGCGGCGGGGTGCAAAAACGTGGTGTTTTCCTCGACCTGCGCGACCTATGGCGATCAGGATCAGGTGATCCTTGATGAGGACACGCCCCAGCGGCCGGTGAATGCCTATGGCGCCTCGAAACTGGCGATCGAGGAAATGTTGCGCAATTTCGGCACGGCCCATGGGCTTAATCATGTGATTTTCCGCTATTTCAATGTGGCCGGCGCCGACCCCGAGGCCGAGCTGGGCGAACAGCACAGCGCCGAAACCCACCTTGTGCCGCTGATGCTGGATGCGGTGGCGGGCAAGCGGCCCGGGCTGACGGTGTTCGGCACCGATTACCCCACCCGCGACGGCACCTGTATCCGTGATTACGTGCATGTGATGGATCTGGCCGAGGCCCATGTTCTGGGGCTGCGGCGGCTGCTGGATGGGCAGGGCGACGGTGTGTTCTGTCTTGGAACCGGAACCGGGTTCACGGTGCGCGAGGTGATTGAACATTCCCGCGTGGTGACCAACCGTGAAGTGCCGGTCACCATGGGCGCACGGCGCGCCGGGGATGCGGCGGCGCTGGTGTGCGGATCACAACGCGCGCAGACCGACCTGGGCTGGCAGCCCACACGGTCGACCATGGCACAGATGATCGGCGATGCCTGGCGGTGGCATCAGGGGCCGGGATTTCCCCAAGCATGACAATGCAAAGGTCGGACAATGCCGCGACACCCGGGTGCCTCGTGGCGTCCCATGGCTGGCGCGACCAAGACCATCTTGAGCGCGCGGCGCGGGACCAGATGCGCGCCTTCGGCCCGCAAACCCGTGGCAGGGTGGTTTTTGTGGCCTTTCCCTGGTCGGCCCTGATCGACAGTCTGGCCGATCCTTCGCCAGCCTTGCAGGCCGCAGACCTGCGCCGCGCCCTGCGCGCCTTGTGCGCGGGTATCGCGCCGGGTGCAACGGCCCTTACGGTCTGTCAGCACCCAGACCTGCGCGATCATTTCACCCTGCTGGCAAAGGCAGGCATCACCGATCTGTTCTGGACCCATGCCACCCCTGACGACATTGAACAGGCCGGGAAAGGGGGTGCGGATACACCCCTTTCCTGCCCTGCCCAATGAGGATGCTCCGGGCGTTGCGGGCGAAGGCCCCGGCGGGGCATTTGCCTTTTGCCCTGCCGTGAATGGTGGCAATACCCCACAGCTTTGGGCGGCGATCGCGGCGGGGCTGATCCCGGTGATCCCCCTTGCCCGCGCCGCCCTGCCCGGCCTGCCGGCCCTGTGGCGCGGGGGGCGGTGTTTCATGATGACCAGCCCCAGGACCGGGCGGCCCTGCCCGCCCGTCTGAGCGCGATTGCCGCTGATCCCGAACAGATGCAGGCCATGGGCGACGCCCTGCGCCAGCTCGGGCTGCTTTATGAAGCGGGGCGGTCAACCTATGGGGTGATCCTGCGGATGGTCGGGCTAAGCCGCCCGCCTGTGCGCCTGCCGGTGCCGGGGCTGGCAACCGCACAGGGACCGGCGATCTTTTTTCTGGGGCCGCGCGGGCAGCGCACCCCGCTCAGCTATGCGCCCCTGCGCCGCATCGCCGGGGCGCGGATGCGCCAGGTGGATCAGCCGGAAAAGGCCGATCTGATCCTGACCGGCTGGAACCGCGATCTTGAGGAAAACCGCGACCTTCTGCGCGACACATTGGCCGCCCGCCCCACCACGAAAATCGCCGTTATTTCCGAAGAACCGCTGTGGGACAGCCTGTGGAGCGGCGGTTTTACCGCGCGCGACCGCAGCCTTGCCGCGGGGGATGTTGAAATTCCCTATCGGTTTCTCAACCATGCCAATTCCGGCATTTTCGATTTTCGCCGCATCCCTTATTTCCTGCTGACCAGCGATACCTTTGCCGCCCGGTATGCCACGCTGATCGCCGGGTTTGCGGCGCTGGAGCCTGCCGCCCTGTTGGCCCATTGGCGCGCCGCCCCCTGCAATGCGCGTTTTTCTGCGAACAGCGCGAAACATCCGAATATGCCGTGCATTTCCCCGAACAGGGCCTTTACAGCCTCAGCCTTTATCGCAGCCGCATTGCCGGGCTGATCCCCGAAGGGCGCGTTCTGCGCATGGGGCAGGGATGGGCCGGAACGCCGCAGCGCCGCCAAAGCCTGCCTGATTGGCATCTGGATAAACTGGCGCGTCTGCACGGGCGGCTGCGGGTCTGCGGCGCCCAGGAAAACACGCTTTTGCGGGATTACATCACCGAAAAGGCATTCGATGCCTTTGCCGTGGGGGCCGTTCCGGCGGTGGTGGCCGGGGCCGGGCACCGGCTTTATGATCTGATTGCACCGGACGCGATGCTGGACACCGCCGGTTTCGCCCCCGATCTGGCCGCCGCCCGGATCGCGGCCTTTGCCCCCGACATCATAACCGCCAAAGCCTGGCTGGCCAGCGCCGCGCAGCTTGTGGGCCTGTTTCGCGATACCGGGGCCCTGGTCGCGGAACGCCAGCGCGTTGTCGATGCAACCCTTGATGAAATCGCCGCGTTTTTATGATCTGCTGACCGACACGTCCGGCCCATGGGACACCGGCATAAATGCGTTGCGGGACGGGACCAGAACCGCGACAAGACCATGAGACACTATCGTCTGCATATTGCCGCTTTATATTGAAATCTGGTTTGCTTGTGGATTTGGAATGACCAAGGTAACCGGCCATACCGCCGTTGATCGCTCAAACCCCGGGTTCGCCGATATCACCCCGCTGATTGCACGGGGGCCGGGCTGGATTGCGCTGGATGGCGATTGGCAATTTCCGGCCATCACCGAGAAACACGCCTTTCACCGCATGCGTGACAGTCTCGGATCAGCCCCGCCGAATGTGCTCTATGTGGCGTATCCCTGGGCGACCCTGATCGACAAACTGGGCAATAATACCGCTGATCGCGAAATCTATCATGACCGGTTCGAGCAATTCTGCGCCCGCCTGCCGCATGATATACCAAAAGTGACGGTCTGCCAGCATATCCACGGGCGGATCTATCTGGATCTGTTCCGCAAGGCTGGCATCCGCGATGTGTTCTGGGCCCATGCCACCCAGGATGACCTTGCCAGTCCCGGGACAGCAGACACCGGTCCACGCTTTCACCCTTTCCCTCTCTATCCTGTGCAAGTGGTCAAGGCCCTGCCCGAGGCGGGGCAGGAATTTGATGCCACGAAACGACGGCATCTTTTCTCTTTTATCGGGGCACGGGCCAATAAATATTACCTGACCGAAGCGCGAAACTGGGTGCTGGATCTTCTGGCGAATGACAAACGCGGGTTGGTGGTGGGGCGCGACAGTTGGCACTATCAAAAGGTGGTCTATGATCTTCAGATACGTGGCACCACAGCGGGGGACGCCACCGGGCTTGAGGATCAATCAGCAGCAGATCAATTCCGCGCCCAGCTTTTGAACACGACATTTTCACTCTGCCCGGCCGGATCAGGACCGAATTCAATCCGCCTGTGGGAATCTATCGGGGCCGGGGCGATTCCGGTGATTTTGGCCGATACCTGGGCCGCGCCGGGGGATCGGCGGCTTTGGGAAATGGCCGCCGTCTTTTGCCGGGAAACGCCAGAAGCCATCAGGGCGCTGCCTGACCGGCTGGCTGAAATCGCCGCCGATCCGGCCCGACTTGCGAAGATGCGCCATGGTATGCGGCAGCTTTGGCTGCTTTATGGCCCACAGGGTTTTGTCACCGATGTGCAGAGGATGATGCTGGCGTCCGCCGGCACCACAGGAAAGGCCACGGGGGGCGATAATTTCTGGAGGGATTTGGCGAAAGGCGTTGACGGGCGGGATCCCCGAACCCCCAGCACCCTGTTGCTGCGCAGCTGTGCCAGCGCGCTGTTGCTGCACCCGCAACAGACATTGCAGCAGCTGAACGCAAATCCGCAGATTGCGCAAAACGTGCAGACGGCGCGCGGGGCGCTTGCCAGGGATTGTTCATTGGGCGCGCATTTCGATGCCGTTCTGGCACATGCCCGCAAATCCGCATCGAAAAACCCCATCCCGGCCCCGGCCATCGGAACCGGCGCAGTTCCCCGGGTTCATGCTCTGGGGCGGCACGCAAACCGCACTCCCCTGGGCCATGATCCGATCCGTGATGTCGTGGCCGACAGCATCGACTGGGTGTCAGAGCCGGACAAGGCTGATGTGCTTTTGACCGGTTGCACTATCGACCTGAAGGAAAGGGCGCGGATCCTGGGCCCGTTGGTGACAGGGAAAAACCCTCCGCAGGTCATCGTGATGCCGGAAAAGCCCCTGTGGGACATTGCCGGGAGCGGGCCTTTCCCCGGCCGTAAGGGATCGGTCATCGCCGACGATATGGAAATTCCCTATCACTTTTTCGGGTACGAAACGTCGCGGATCTATGCCTTTGACAAGGTTCCTTATTTCGCACTGACAAATGACACCTGCGCCGTGCGCTACAGCGCCCTGTGCGCGCGGTTCAAGGGCATGACCGCCGGGGCCCTGCTGGAGCGGTGGCAAAAGGCCGCGATAGGTGCGGCATTCTTCGCGGAACGGTGCAACGAAAAGGCCTGTGAAAAAGGCTTTCCTGACCGCGATATCGCGGGATTGGGCGCCTATCGCCGCGAAGTGGCCGAACGCAGCACCGGTGATGACGTGCTGCGGATCGGCAGGGACGGGGGCCTGCCTGACCGGCATTTGGACAGGCTGGCACAGCTTGATGGGCGGGTCCGGATTGTCGGCGCATATGAAAGTACTCATCACCATGGGTTTATCTCGGAAAAAATCTTTGACGCCTTCGCCGTTGGGGGCATTCCCGCCTATTGGGCCAGCCCTGAACACCGCGTTTTTGACCTGATCCCGGAGGGTGCGATGCTGAACACCCACCCCTTGAGCGCGGCAGATGCGGCAGCCAAAATCGCTATGTTCAACCCCGATCCGGCAATGGCAGAAGCATGGCTGTCCAGCTGCGCCAGTCTGGCCCGTCTCTTTTGTGACATCAACGCAATTCACGCCGCGCGCGCGCGTGGCCAAAGCCGCCCTGGCCGACGTGTTGAGCGTGATCTGAAACACCCATCACCGCCTGAAATCAGGGATTTCAACCCATTGGGTGATGGTGAATGCTGCAGGTATCGCGAGAAGGGCTGTCGCAATCGTATCTCTGCGCCGGGCCTGTGACCGGGGGTGGCCATCATGCGCCACAGGCCCCTGTCGTGACATGCCGGTCGGGGCCGTTCCGCTTGCGCCATCCGGCATGGAACACCTCGCACCTGCTCCGAACTTTCGTGACCGCCGCCCTTTGTAAATCATGGAAATATTTGGCGGGGCTATTGAAAAACATCCCCATACCCTCAACAATATCCCGACATCGCGTTCAACCGGAGTTATTTCAATGCTGCTTATCAAATATAACGGCCCTTATGATCCAATTGATTACGGGTTTTACAACGAGTTCACCCAGGATTTCGACGTCGATGTTATTTCCGCCACGTCCACCAAGATCGTGATCGAAAATCCCAGCACCGGCGCCATGACCGAAATCAACGGGTTCGGCCTGCCGCTCAACCCCGAGGTCAGCCTTTCGGGAACAGTGACCGGTTTCAGCACCTATGACCCCGCCGGCAACCTGATCACATCCTTCAGCGGCGTTTCCTGGGGTTTTGCGACGCTCATTGACGCCATGGATGAGCTTTTGGGCTACGACAATGATCGACCCTTCAACGCCCTGGTCGACAGTCAGCCCATTACCCTTGATCTGAGCGATGCCGTCGGCGGGTTCGATCTGTCGGATTCCTTTGACGAATACACCCGCGGCATGACGATCATCGGCTCTGATTTCGGCGATACCCTGCAAGGGGGCTGGGCGACGACACGATCAACCCCGGCACCACCATCAATGATGAAGGGCGCGATGTGATCGATGTCTCGGGGGGCAATGACACCATCATCCTTTCGGATGTCGTGCCGTTCTTTGGCAGTGTCGAATTGGTTTATGAACCGCATTCTGATGCGTTTGACCCGCGGCCTTATTCGATTTCCGTTGCCATCGACGGCACCGCCAATACCGGCAGCATCGCATTAAATTTCGTGAATGGTGGCGGTAAGGTCGATACCCTGATTGATCCGGCCAATGCGCTGAACTGGGATACCGACGGTTTCGGGCTCTGGGGGTCGGACCTTGGCGATACGTTCACCATCGACGGCGGCGCCGATAGCTGGATCGCGATCCAGGGCGGCGAGGGGGCCGATTCCTATGATCTGACCCTGTCGGGCATCGTGCGCCTGTCATTCCGCTGGTCATGGTATGACGGTGCCACCGAAGGGGCGCAGGTGAACCTTGCCAATGGCGTGATCGCCAATGATGGCTTTGGCAATGCCGAAACCATCACCCTGACGCCGGGCGCCGGGCTGATCGAACTCATGGGCACCGCCTTTGCCGATAACTTTGTCGGAACCGCAGGCGCGGACCGGTTCATCCTGAACGGCGGCGACGATACCGTGGATGGCGGCGCCGGATTTGATACCGTGCGCTATAACCGCAGCGAATATTCAAACGGCGTGACCGTCGATCTGGCCGCCGGCACCGCCACCGGCACCTGGAAGGGCGTCGCGTTCACCGACAGCCTGACCAGCATCGAAAACATCCGTGGCTCGGACTTCACCGATCATATCAGCGGCAGCAGCGGCAATGATTTTCTTGATGGCTGGGGCGGCAATGACACCGTGCTTGGCTATGGCGGTGACGACATCCTTTATGGCGACATCGGCGACGATCTTTTGGGCGGCGGTGCCGGCAACGATCAGCTGTTTGGCGAATTCGGCAACAACACGATCTATGGCGGGGCGGGCAACGACAGCGTTGATGGCGGTTCCGGCAACGAGGTGATCGTGGGCGGTGGCGCTGGCACCAACCTGCTGCTGGGCAACGGCGGCAATGATACGATCACCGCCGGGGCAGGCGGTGATCTGGCCGGAGGCGGCGCCGATAACGATTTCGTCTATGGCGGCGCGGGCAATGACACGCTTTATGGTGGCACGGGCAACGATCTGGTTGCCGGAGGGTCGGGCAACGACCGGGTTTTCGGTGAAGAGGGCAACGACACTCTTTATCTTGGCCTTGGCACTGATTTCGCCGGGGGCGGCGCGGGCAATGACGCGATCATTGGCGGCGCGGGCAACAACACCATCTATGGGGGTCTGGGCAACGACAGTGTTCAGGGTGGCACGGGCCGCGATGTGATTGTCGGCGGTGGCGACGGTGTTAACCGGCTGTTTGGCAACGGCGGCAATGATGTGATCACCGCAGGGGCCGGCGATGACCTTCTGGCCGGGGGCGTGGGCAACGACCGGATCTTTGGCGGCGATGGCGACAACACGATCTATCTGGGCACCGGCAATGATTTCACCGGCGGCGGTGCGGGCAACGACGCGATCTTTGCCGGCGCGGGCAGCAACACCATCTATGGTGGCGCCGGCAACGACATGATCGTGGCGGGCAGCGGGCGCGATGTCATCGTTGGTGGACCGGGGGCGGATGTTTTCATCTTCAACAGCGCCGCTGATGCCGGAATCGGCGCCGGGCGCGATGTGATCACCGATTTTCAGGTCGGGGTTGACCATATCAACCTTTCCGCCCTGAACCTGAGCTTTGTCGGCGCGGGGCCCATCACCGGCGGATCGGCGCAACTGGCCTATATCGTGGGCGGGACAGCCGGGTATCTTGTGGGCGATGTTGACGGTGACGGCACCACAGATTTCGCCATCCAGCTGGCCGGCGCCCCGGCCCTGAGCGCGGGCGATCTGATCCTCTGACACCGGAGCCACCCCGGAAACGGGGTGGCCCATCTTTGCACAAGGCATATATCCTTGCCCAGGGCCGTGACGGTCATTGAAGCAGAAAGCGGTATATCTGTATGAGGTGCAGATATGGACGCGACCCTGCCATGCAAAAGGAAGCATATGCCCAAGCGCAAACGCCTGACCTCGTCTCGCTCTGACGCCCTGTCCGACGCGCGCGTGGTTTTTCACCACCTTCCGGTTTCGGGGCGGTAGGGTGACGGGTCTTGAACGGGATCGGCTGACATCCCCGAACCCGGCACAGCCGGGTGTGGCGCTGGAGCTTGAAGCCCTGCTCACGGCGGTGCGCGCCCGGGTTCATGCGGCCGTGGGCAAAGCCGGGTCAGACCTGCCCGGGATGGATGCGGCCTGTCGCGCGCTTTTGGCCAAGGCCCCCTTGCGCCTCTTGGCCGGAATGAAGACACATCGGCGCCGCCTGTCGACAACCTCTATATCGTTACCGAAATATACCCCGCCGGGGGTCACAGGCTGTTGCTGGAACAACTGATCCGCAGCCGCCCCCATGAACGCCACGCGGTGGTGTTTACCGGGCTTTTGCACCGCACCCGGAATTTCAGCATGGCGCGCATGGCCGATCTGGGCGTGCCGGCCGAAGCGCCCGACCCCTATGATATATTGTGGGACAAATGGATGTGGCTGCGCCATCGCGTGGCGGGCCATGGGGCAGGGCGCATCTTTCTGCTGCATCACCCCGAAGACGTTCTGGCCACCCTGGTGGCGCAGGAGCTTGAGCCACTCTATGGGCCGCGCCTGTTGCTGGTGCGCCATTCCGATACCGTGGCCAGTCTGGGCGCGGATCTGGACCGGGCCAGTCACCTTGTCATCCGCCCGGCGCAACAGGCGGCGCTGAGGGCGCAGCGGCCCGATCTGGCGGTGCATCTGCTGCCCTTGTGCTATGACCCCGACAGCCCGGCCCCCCGGATGGTGGCCGAAACGCCGCTGGTGTTTGCCCGCCAATCCTGCGCGGTGCCCCGGCGTCTGGCCCTGCGCCGCAAGGCTTACGGGGCGCTGCGCCAAAGCGTCTGGGCGGGCCGGCGGGCCAGATTTTCGGCCATGCACCGGATGGTGGCGCGCCGCACCCCCACAGCGCCCGCATCCGGCCCCCTGATAACCGCCACCTGCGGCACCGAGCACAAGTTTTCCCTCGACGGGCCGCTGGCCCTGCCTGTGGTTCTGGCCCGGTTGCTGCAATCGACAACCGGGCGGCATGTGCATATCGGCCCGGCCTCATCCCGGCTGCGGGCGGCCTGCCACGCCGCGCTGAAGGGGGCGGGGGTGAACCGCAACAGGCTGCGCTTTGCCGGTGAGGTGCCATCGGTGGCGGTGGCCCTGAAATGGTATCGCGTGGGGCTTTATCTGGGGTCTTTTCCGGTCAGCGGTGCCTTGTCCCGGGTCGAGGCGGCCTGGGCCGGGGTGCCGATTGCCGTGGTGACACCGCAAAACGGCGATATGCGCGCGGCCTATCTGACCGGCGCGGATTTCGTCCCGGACCTGGCCCTGTTCTGGGAAGATGCCGGGGATCTGATTCAACGCCTGAAGGGCGATATGACCCCCGAAAAGCGGGCAGAGCTGGGGCAGGCGGCGCGCGACTGGTATGACCGCGCCCTGTCGCCCCGGCGGTTTGCCGAGGCCCTTGCCGGGGTGATCGAAACGCTTGCGGCCACGCCCTTACCAGATTTCCCCCCACCCCTGCGCCCCCCGCCCCCGCAGCGCCCCTCATCGCGGTGGAGCAAGCCCCGCCCCCCTTCGTCACCGAAACCCGGCCCCTGCGCTTTGGCGCCACGTCATCGCAAACCCCGGTTCTGATCCATCCAGAAGAAACCGTCTTTGTCACCCGGCCCCGGGTCGTGTCGCGCGGTCATATCGCGCAAGAGGCGCAAACCTGGGAAACCCCGGCCGTTCATGCCGCCTGTTGGCAGGATGGCGTGGCCGTCGGCGGTGCCGACGGGTTGATCGACAATGGCGGCGCCTGGGTCGATCCGGGGCTGGAGGGGTTTGATCCTCAGCATATGCAGTTGCGCCGCCCCGGCCCGGTTGTGACCGTGACAGACGGACAAGTGACCCTGACGCGGCAGGACACAGGCGACAGGGCCGCCGCCCTGATCAACGCCTGTGGCTGTTACAGCCATAATTACTATCACTTCCTGCTGGAGGTGCTGCCCCGCGCCCTGGCCGCCGCCCGGATCGCCCCGCCCGAAACCCCAGTCCTGACCGAAAGCGACCTGCCCAATCAATGCTATCAGGCCCTGCGCCTGTTGTTGCCGCAGCATCCGATCCGCCCCATTGCCCGGGGGCACAGTGTCATGGTTGACCGGCTCTATTCCGCCGGGATGGGCACGATCGTGAACGATGTCATGCCCACGGCCGATCTGGGGGCAACCCGGGCGCTGCGCTATCACCCGGCCCTGATCCGCGATCTGGCAAGGCTGCGGGTGATCGCAAAAGACAGCCGCGCCCCGGAACGGCTGTTTCTCTGGCGCCGTTCCACCGGGCGCAAGCTGCGCAACGATGCCCGGTTGCGCGCCGTGCTTCAAAGCCGGGGGTTCGAGGTGATCGACACCTCGACATTGTCCCTGACCGATCAGGTGCGCCTGATGGGGAATGCGAAAATGATCGTCGCCCAAAGCGGCGCGCAACTGACCAATATCGCCTTTGCCCCGCCCGGATGTCAGATTTTCGCGCTGTTTTCCGATGCGCCGGGAATCAATTATCGGCTGTGGGCGGCGCTGGGGGGGATATTGGGCCATGATGTCATCAACATTGCCGGGCCGCTTGATCCCGGTGGGGCGGGGATACATGCCGATTTTTCCGTCCCCGAAGATCTGCTGCTGCCGCTGATTGACGCCAATGAACCGGGGCCGGTTCCCGCCTCAGCCACGCTTTGCCTGTCTGGTCTTTATGCTTTGACGCATTCAGCGGATGTTTTGACGGGGGCCTGGGCTGTTGTTGCTGGGGGGACGCCGGAGGGGTTTTCGGCGCGGCTTTCGGGGTTGCGGCGGGGGGCGGTTTTTGGGGTTTCGGAGGCATCTGAGGGGGCGCTTTCGGCGCTTTGGGATGAACGGTTTTTTAAGGATTACGGGCGTAATCTGCGGTCGGGCTATCTTGCCTTTGCAGGGTTTGACGACGCGGAACAGGCGCTTGCGGCACGGGTGCTTGCGCGGTTGCAGGCCCTGGCGACGGGCGAAACAGAGGAGCGTGACGACGACACGGATGAAGGGGGCGACGCGCGGCGCCTGTTGATGCTGGGGATGCTGCTGCTGGAAAACTGGCGCGTGCCCCTGCCGCGCGACCCGCTGGCGCTGCCCGGCGATGTGCTGGAACGCTGGCTGCATTGGGCGAGCCTGCCGCCGTTCCTGTACCGGGCGGGCGATGACGCGGGCTGGGTGGCCCATGTGGCGGCCCTGCTGAACTGGGTCGCCGATGGTCTGGACGCGACGCAGGGGGCCACCACGGGCGCGCAGGGGGAACTGCGCGCGCGGCTGCTGCGGCTGATTTCGGGGCTGGACCTGGGGCAGTTGTTGCTGGTGGATGTGCCGCTGAACGCCGTGCAGGGCGCGCGCAACCGGGTGTTGGACCACGTCGCCCTGCGCAGCGGCGCGCCCCGGGTGCAGATGCGCCCCGAGGCCCCCGTGTCAGGGGCGCCCGTGGCCCGGCGGCGGATCGGCATCCTGTGCCGGACCTTTGAAAAAGGCCCCGACAGCGAGGCGGTGGTCGCCTTTGTGCAGGGTCTGGATCCGGCCAGGTACGAGGTGTTCGCCTATTCCGTGGGGTTCCGCGACCGGGTGGTCAGCCGCGATCCGGCGTTCGATGCCCGGTTTGACAGCGTGATCGCGCACCGGCGCGACCTGCCCGGCGATCCGTCGGGCATAAGGGCGCGGATACTGGCCGACGATCTGGATGTCTTCGCCTATGCCAACGCCACGACCTATGGCATTCAGGCGATGGATCTGGCGCTGTTTCACCGGGTCGCGCCGGTGCAGGTGGTGCTGAATTCGCACCTGCCCATGGCCATGGGCTATCCGTCCTTCGATGCGGTGATTACGGGGCAAAGCGACGATCCGGCCCAAGAGGTGGCGCAGGCCCAGCATTCTGAACGCCTGTTGCGGGTGCCGGGGCCGGTGATTGCCTATCTCAACACCTTGCAGCCGCGCGAACGCCCGGCGCTGGACCGGGCGGCGCTGGGGCTGGCCGACAGCGATGTGGTGATGATGAACGCCGGGTCGTCGATGAAACTGCGCCACGACAGCCTGCGCGCGATGATGCAGGCGGTGGTGGATGTGCCGGATGGGGTGTTGTTGCTGGCGCCCTATAATCCGGGCTGGGCGGCGCGCAGCCTGGCGTTTGCGTTCAACGTGCAGGTGGCGCGCACCGCGGCCGAGGTGGGGCTGGACCCAAAACGCATCCGCATTCTGGGTGAGTTGAGCGTGGCCGAGGCCGAGGCGGCCCTGTCCTGCGCCGATGTTTACCTTAATCCGTTCCCCCATGGCGGCGCGACGATGACCCATCTGGCGCTGATTTACGGGGTGCCGCCGGTGACATTGCGCCGGAATTCGACCCGCTCGATCGATCAGTTTCTGGTGGCCTCGCTGGGCTTTGGCGAACTGCTGGCCAGCAGCGTCGAGGAATACATCGACCTGGCCCGCAGCCTTGGCCGTGATGCCCCCCGGCGCAAGTCCCTCGCCACCCGCCTGCGCAAGGCCGCAAGAACCCCCGTCTTCGTCGACAGCCCCGAACACGCCCAAAACATGCAATCCGCACTCGAAACCATCATGAAATGGAAAGACGAAGGGCAAATGCCCCGCCTGTAACCTCGGATTTTGTCGAAAGCCTGATAAGGCTCGCAGGGCCGGACCGGACGGTGCCCGCATCAGGGCCGAGGGGGCTGATCGCAAGCAGGTCCGACCATGAACCCAAAGCGTTGAAATCTCTGATGTCAGGCCGTGGTGGTGTTTCATGTCGTTCTTGTTTCATCGTTGGACTCTAAGTCATTGACTCTGGGAGATTCAAGTTCATGCTTCATTTGTGGATTCTAGGTGAATCGCTGGACTTTTGATACTGTTTTTATGGTTTGGCCATGATGAACAAATCTGACATTGTCGCGGCGGATGACGAGGCTTGGGAGCAAGCGGTCGCCCGGGAGGCGGTGGTCCGCCAACTTGCGGAACAACCTCGTATAGCCCGCGCCGAATTCCTTAAGGCTTGCCGCGAACTTGGGATCAGGAGATCCCGGCTGTACCAGTTGATCCAAGCCTACAGGACGCGCCCTCTCACCAGCTCGCTTCTGGCGTCCGGGGCTGGTGCTCGGGCCGGAGGCCGTCGTTTGCCGGAAGAGGTCGAAGCGGTGATTGCAGGGGCGATTGAAGACTTCTTCAAGTCGCCGCAGAAACCGAGCATCAACGCATTGCAAAAGGAAGTGCGCAGGCGCTGCAGACAGCGCGACCTGCGCGTGCCGTGCTGGACGACGCTGCGCGACCGTGTTGCGGCGATTGACCCTGCCGAACTGGTAGCCGCCCGTGAGGGGGCCAAGGCCGCCCGTAGCCGCTATCATCCTGTGCCCGGGACCTATCAGATCGAGCGGGCCTTCGAGGTCGTCCAGATTGATCACACGCTGGTGGATGTCATCGTTGTAGATCGGGTGTACCGACAGCCCTTGCAACGGCCCTGGCTGACGTTGGCCATCGATGTCGCCAGCCGTATGGTTGCAGGGATCTACCTGACGTTGGAGCCGCCTTCTGCCTTGTCTGTGTCTTTGGCTATCCAGCATTTGGTCCAGCCGAAACAGGATTGGTTGGACGGTTTGGGCATTGATGCAAGCTGGCCTGCGGCGGGTCTGCCCGAAACGATCCATGTCGATAATGCCAAGGAATTCCGCTCCAAGGCTATGAAGCGGGGTGCCGAGGAACATGGGATATCTCTTCAGTATCGACCGATCGGTGCGCCACATTATGGGGGTCATATCGAGCGGTTGATCGGGACGATGATGGGCGCCGTGCATCTGCTGCCCGGATCGACCTTCAGCAGCATCAAGGATCGCGGCGACTACGATTCAGTCGCGAATTCCGCGATGACGCTGGACGAGCTGGAGCGGTGGCTGGCGCTGGAAATCACCCGCTACCATGCCGAGCGGCACAGGTCCCTCGGCGTTCCGCCGATTGCGGCCTGGCACGAGGCCTATGGGCGGCGCGAGACGTCCCTGCGCCAGCCCTATGATCCTAAAGAGTTTCGGATCGATTTCCTGCCAAGTGCTGAACGCATGGTGCGGCGCGACGGCATCCACCTCTTCGGATTGCGCTACTGGGACGACATCCTGAGCCTCTGGGCCGGTCGGCAGGACCGGCAATTGCGCGTGTCCTACGATCCTCGCGACCTTTCGACGGTGTTCGTGCGAAGCCCTGACGGCCAACGCTATCCGGTGCGGTTCGCCGATTTGCGGCATCCACCGATCACTCTGGCAGAGCATCGCCGCGCGCAGACGCTGTTGCGCGAGCCGCGGGCGGTCATTGGAGGATGAAGAGCTGATATTTCAAGTGATCGAGGAACAGCGGGCCCTCGTCGATGCCGCTTCCGGCATGACGCGGGAGGCCCGGAGGAGCGCCGAACGGCGGGACCGGGCACTTGACGGTGCCGGGGATTACGAGATCGAGGACACGGCACCGGAGGCTGAGAAGAGCGAGAACGCGCTCAAGAACCACCCGGGGTTCGAGGTGGAGGAGTGGTCGTGAGCGAAGGTGAGCCGCTTGCGCATCTCGATCCGGCCTATCGGCGGTTTGCGCAGCTGTCGGATGAAGAACGGATCGCCTGGATCAGAGCCGACCGCTGGATCGGCTTCGATCAGGCCGGGGCGGCGCTGGCGCGGCTGGAAAACCTGCTCACCTATCCAGCCCGAGACCGGATGCCGTGCCTGTTGATTTATGGCGATACCGGCATGGGCAAGACCAAGATCGTGCGCAAGTTCGAACGCGATCACCCAGCCAAGTTCTGTCAGGTCACCGGAGTCGATCGTCGTCTTGTGGTGGTCACGCAGGTGCCGTCAGAGCCGATCGAGCGCGATCTCTACCGCGAGTTGCTGGCCAGCATGGGCGCGCCGGCATTGGCGGGCGGCACGCTCGCCCGCGAAAAGGATGTCTGCCGCTCGCTCTTGCGCACGGTCGGGGCGAAGATGATTATTCTCGACGAGGTGAACGGCATGCTGGCCGGGACGTACCGGCAGCAGCGCATCTTTCTCAACGCCATAAGGTTTCTGGCCAACGATTTGCGGATCCCGCTGGTTTGCGCCGGGACGGACCTGGCCCGCCAAGCCTTGCTGACCGATGCACAACTGGCCGAGCGGTTTGAGGCCTTCCACCTCAAGCCATGGAAGAACGATGCCGCTTTTGCCGGGCTTCTGAAAAGCTTCGAGCGCATCCTGCCGCTGCGCAAACCTTCCGATCTGATCAGCGCTGAAGCCAGAGCCCGGATCCACGCTCTGACGTCCGGCGTGACGGCGCGGATCTGCCGACTGATCGAGACGGCGGCGGAAGAGGCGGTGCGAACGGGCAAGGAGCGGCTCGATGCGGAGAGTTTTGGGAACGATCTGGTGTTGCCGCTGGTGTCGATGACGCAAACCCCGCGCAGCCGTTTGCGGCGCAAACAGCCGGTACCGATTTCGGGATGAAGGGCGCGCTTCGGCTGCCCGTCGCGCCCCGCCCAAATCGCGACGAACTGCTTTCATCGTGGATGACGCGGGTTGCCGGTCGCTATGGCCTCGAAGCTTCCACGTTGACAGCCTTTCTGGCGGGGCAGGGGAGGGCGTTCCGTCAGATCGACGACATCGCGCCTGATCCGTTCGTTCTCCGGCTTTGGGCAAGGGCCACAAGGGTCGACCCCGGGCGGCTCAGCCGGCTTTCCCTGACATCTCGGCATCCTGATCGCCTGTCGACATGGTTTCTGGAGAGGGCTGGAGTACCGGCCTGCCTCGGTTGTTTCGATGCCGACCACGCTACCGGGCGGAATTGCTACATGCGCGCAGACTGGAAGTTGGCCGAACATGTCGCCTGCCCGACCCACGGCGAGATGCTCCATGATCGCTGCCCTGCTTGCCGCGGCCATTTGCGGATTTCCTGTCAAATGCGCAACGGCCTGCAGCGTCCCTTCTGCAGCAGATGCGACGTCCAGCTCACCGGCAGGGTGGGGGAGGCAGCGGGTCTCGCGTCCGCAGAATTCACCGCGGTTGTTCTCGACCTACAACGTCAGGTGCGGAAGGTTGTCATAGGCGACGATGACCGTCTAACGCGCCTCGAATATGCGATCCGCACCTTGTGGGCGCCGCTCGATCGGGTGGATGCGGCCCGGCCCGTTCTTGCGCTCTGGTTCGATCAGCCGGGATGGAACTGTCCTTTGGAGGCGCGGGCGGTCGTGAGTTCGCAGGCACCGCTCCAGAATCTATCGGTGCGGTGGCGCGCCCTGACGCTGGTCATTCTGCACAATCTGTTCGGGGAAGGCCTCGGTTCGGACGCTGACATGCCCGAGGCAGCACACAGGCTGTTCCGCCGGGCCGCCCCGATACGGCCCCGGAGTCAGATGTCCGCGATCGGCAAAGAAAAGCACTCTGTTGACGGAGCGACAAAACGAGTCCAAAGATTGAGCATGAGCCCCGTCCACCGATTGAGTGGAAACTTCCTCGACGAGAGAGGTGATTTGGGGCGAATCCACCCATAAAACTAAAACGACATTTCAGGCTTTTTGCGAAAGCGTCTTGGCGTCCGATAATGAAACCTTATTGGGCATGACAGAGTGCCGCAAACCAGGGCGGTTATCGCAGTTCATTGTAACAACAAGCGCCGCGACAGCATCGTGTTTTCCCATGATCCCTCTCCGACCGCCCCCTATAGTATCCGTCGTGATCAAGCCCTGTTTGCAGACAATACCATGGATGGCGCCATGGGGCGCCTTTCGCCGCGCGATTTCACGGGCCGGAAACTTCGCCCGCAACGCCACACGCCTGATGATAGCAATCCCATGTGGCGCGCGCCCTGCCCCGACGGATCAGACGAATTCGACCCGAAAGCGGACGCGCCTGCCCTTGACCGGGCCGAACACGATGACCTGGGTTGCGGCGTGAACATTGTGCACGCTGCTCTGAGTGCTCTTGAACGGGCCATCCATGCCGGAATAGACCCTGCACGCGCCGACTTCGCCCGCGGCAACGCGGATCGTGAGCTGCTTTCTGCTCCCTTCGATCCTGGCCATCTTCGGAGTCACGCTGACCTTCTTGTCGGCCGGTACGTGAAACTGGATGAATGTACCGGGGTCTTTCCCCTTGTGGGTGATCTGGTCGACGATCTGAAAAGTGTCCGCATCCTCGATGGTCACGGTTCGGCTGATCTGCGCATCCCGATACATATTCGTCGTTGCCCGCAAAACGGCAATCACGTTGTCCCCGGCGGCGTCGTCCAGCACAAGCGTGGGGGCATCTTCCTTGCCGGGGATGCGCCGCCCGACCGGGCAATCCCGCACGAACGGCACATTGTGCGCCAGCGCCGAACGCATGTAGATGCGCACCGGGTCGGTCTGGTTGTGATTGTAAAGTCCGCTGTCGATCAACCAGTGTTCGCCGTACCCCTGCAACAGGATGTTCAGATCATCGTCCTGGCGATGATACCGGCTGAGAAACCCCGATTTCATCACCAGATGGACATGATCGCGCCAGTTCCGCCAGTCCGAGCGATAGATCGCGTAACCGGCATGGGGATAGACGGCAATGTTGCTTTCCACGGGCGCGCCCTCGGTGCCGCCCGTCGAGGCCCAGGCAACATGCGCGAAGTTCTCAAGCTCGCTCAGCTCGGGCGGGGGCATGCCGCCCCGGTCCGTGGAATCGCCCAAAAGCGCCAGTTTGCGGTCGGGGCCAAGCATCCAGGCCGTGAACAACATCGCCTTGTTCAGCAGGGCATCGAAATCAAAGTCCGACTCGACCCCCAGCGCCTTTTTCAGGAACCGCGCCCGCACGACGTTTGCGGTCATGCCCACATGATAGGCGGGGCTGTTTTCCACATGCACGCCTTCGTGGTTGAAGGCGAAGTCCAGTTCCCCGGTCAGCCGGTCGAGGGCCACCCGGCGCCAGTGCGACGTGTCGTAGAAACCGGTGAACGCCTCGGAGGCCAGCAAGAGCGACAGCGCCTGATCGAACCCGTGGTTGGTGTGTTTGCTGTAGAAATCCTCGCGCAGCAACAGGTCGCCGTGAACCCGGGCCAGATCGGGGAAATCCGGCCCACTTTCGGCCAGCTGCATGATCGAAAGCCGGTCAAGCCGCAGGGCCGTGGCATGGTCATGCCAGGGAAACAGGCCCAGGTTTTCAGGATCGACAGTGCCGTAGGTCTTGATCCAGTCGCGCACCAGAACCGCCACCGTCCCCCACGAACCCACCGCCATGAGCGCATCGAGCGGCGCGAAGCTGTGCATCGAGAACTGCCAGGTCCGGTTCGCCAGATCGCCGCTTTGCCAAAAACTATCGACAATCGGAACATCACGGTAACTGTGTACCGAAATCGCCCGCCCCAGGACGATGTCGTTCGCCTTCTGCTTTACGGCTTCGTCGGGCGCCGGAAGATATTGCGTCAGAATGTTTGCGGCGTCGATATAGGTTAGGTTCGACATGTTGTTCAAAGCTCTTGATGGTTCATCGCACGACAATTGACTCAGAAATCCCAAATCGACTTGGACCACTTCTTTTCGAGCTCCAAGATGAGTTGTCGCAAGTCTGATCTCGAATTGAAATATTCTCGTTCCTCGTCGGAAATAGTTTCGATCCGCCGCCTACCATAGGACTTTGTATCATTACTGTTGTTTGTGGAATCGAAAAGCAGAGCTGCTTTGGTGGGGTCGACAGTCACATGCTCGGAAAGTGCCGAAAAAACGTTACGCGCCAAGAAGTCGCCCTTATCTTTGGACGAAATTAGCTCTTCCAAAGATATCACGTGTGGAGTGTATCTCTTGTCGCTCTGGATTTTTTGGAATCCAAGCAAAGATCTGACAGTTCCATCACAGAATTCCTCCGGCGTAGCGTCGAATACAGATTTGGCCGACAGGTAATTTTCTGAAATCCTCCGAACACAATAAAAGAACACGATATCCTCACCGGAAAACAGAACGTCTATTGCATTCTTCGATCTCTCAATTCTTGGGCATTTAAAGCCGGCAACCTTCAAATTTCGTGAAAACGGAGGATTTCCTCCTTTTGTTATGGATGCAATTATGTTCAGAGATGATCTTGTACGCTGTCTCTTGTATGATTTCTCAAAGGTTCGCCCGGCGTGATCGCTATCGACCTGCCCCATGAGGTCCGCCGCTTTCTGAAAAGATCTTGAGTAGACTTCATTCTTCAAGTTAATGTCGGGGTGTGCATTCAGGATATCACAAAGCTGTCGGGTTCCAGCACGTGGGAAGCCACCGATTATACAAATCCCCAAATCCTTATTCATTCCTCTGACTCCTTCTCATTGATTATATTTTTGTGATATATCTTTTCGCCTGCTATCGATTCGATCTCTCTCTTGATCGTCTGGCCAAACCCGGACTGTCGGCGCACCCGCTCTGCTGCGGCCTCGGACATCTTCAAAAACCGGTCCGCGTCGTTGTAAAGCGTTTCGATGGCATCGGCCAGTTGAATATAATTCTCCGGTGGAGCCAGAAAGCCGCAGTTCTCATCTACGAATTCAGGAATTGCGGCAACCCGCGACGTGACAGGTACCAAACCGGATGCCATTGCTTCGTCGCGTGACACGCCTTGGCTGTCCATCCTCGTGGGGGTCAGAAAAACTCCATATGTTTTATGAAGTGCCGCGATCTCGGCATGCGAGAGAAAGCCTTTCTTGATCTCGACATTTGAAAACCCTGAAAGTGCGGCTGTCGTCTCTTCGAACAAATCGCCGTCACCGGCCAGATGGAATTGAAGGTTTTCGAAAACCGGGCGTTTGGATAACTCAAGAATTGCCGCAACCGACAGATCATTGGCATACTTGCGGTTCGCATAGGGGCGAATGGAAAGCACCATGCCGCGCTGCGTCTTATTTTTAGGAACGTAGTCGAACACCGAACCATCTATGTAATTATGGATGATCGAAACCTTTTCATCCGGCGGCGCCTTTCCGACGTCCTCTTCAACCTCATCCATGAAGTTCTTTGAGACCGATACATAGCGCAGATTTGGCGATGGATCAGAGAACACCTCGTCCCACAACCGCATTCGATTTGCGCTCAGCTTTTTCTGGCGGTCGATCTCGGCAGGCGTCATATGAGAGAATTCATAGGACCGGCGTTGCCATGCCTGGATCTCCGCGCCATGCAGCCAGATCGTGACCTTTACATGGTCCGTATATTTTTTGAGGATCTCCCACATCTGGCGATCCAACAAATGCACCAGAACCTGACGGTACTGTCCGGTGGCCAGCGTCGCGTCCAACAGTTCGCTGTCGCCGCTGGCGACGTCGACGTTCTCGAACTCTCGATAGGGGGCGGCTCCATCCATGTTAAGGCGGAATACGTCCACTCCCACGCCCGCATCCCGATAGGCGCGCACCCGGCTGTGCAGGAAGCCGTATTTATAGAGATCATCATAGGACGGATATTGCTTGGTCAGAACCAGCGTATCAGAGGACCCCACGATGGCGGGGGGCATGTCGCTTTCGGCGCCGAAAACGATGTCACCGATCCGCAACGATCCGATGCCCAGCACCCGCAGTCCAAAGCGCAACTGCGTACAATCACGCGGCAGGGCCAGCGCGTGACTGCCCGCGCCCAGCATCGAATGGGCGATCTTGGTGTTGTCGGCGCGATAGAATTCGCACACCAGCTGACCCACTTTCAGATCATGCTCCAACTCGAAGGACAGTGTGCTTTCGTCGATCAGGCCCAGAGAGTCGCGGGATAGTTTATTTTTCATCCAGAGGTAGACGGCTTTTTCGGTGTTGACCTCGCTGATCACCTCAAGCCGGTCCCCCGCCATTTTCTTGATCAGGGGCATGGATTTCGACACCAGTGCGGCGCTGAAGAAATCGCGCGCGCGCAGCATCGGCTGTCCGTCGGCGCGGGGCTTCTTGCGCATCGGCGCGGGGGTCAGGCGTTCGGCCGCGCCGTAGAGCTTTGCGCTCGACAACCCCGTGAGCGGCAGGTCGATATCATCAACCAGAGAAGCGACAGCCGCATCGCCCGCACCGTCCCGGCAATAGTTGAATTCGTCGATCCCCATGATCCGGTGCTGTTCAACCCGTGCGTTGGCCGGATCGTCAAGAATGCTTTGCATCCGCTGCGGCGTCAGATGCACCCGCGCCAGCAGGCCCGCACGCAACGGCAGGCTGTCGGTTTCGCGATAGCGCAGGGTTTCGTTCTGCAAGGCCGTGATGCCATTGGCGGTGCGGTAATGGCTGGCCTTCCCGAACCCTTCGGCATCGCTGTAGCGCGCGGTCAGCACCAGATCCATCAGGTAATTCGCGCCGTAATGGTCATCTGCATGCATCCCGCCCCAGAAGGCGAACGTATCGGGCAAAGATGCAAGCGCCTTCTGCAAGGCCGTAGTGTCAGGACAGACCGAAACGTTTTCAGGCATATCCGCAGGCGCCGCATTTTCCCCGGCCACAAGAAACAAATGCCTGTCGTTCAGGGTTTGCCTGGCGAATGCCGTCAGGATGGCATCGGTCTCGGCACGGGTCCGCGCGACGGCGAGGATGGCAACACCGGGTTGATCGGGGCGGTACGCCTCGCCGCGGATCTTGGCCATGATATAGGCAAGCCGCGCGGCATAGGTGTGTTCGTACATCACCTTGCGCAGACCCAGGAGACGGAATTTGCGGTATCGCAGATCGTCATTGGCCAAGGCACGCAGGGGTTCTGCCAGCCGGTCGCGCTTGTCCGAACAGATCACCAGATCGCCGAACAGCATCCGCACCCCGCGCGAAAAGTTGCTGACCACCACGGTGCCCGAGGCCATCAGCTCGTACACCCGGCGCGCGAACATCGTCTGCGATTGCTTGATCGTGTTCATGTTGATGCCGTATCGATAGCCTTTATAGGCCTTGTCGATCTCGGAGAACGGCAACCGCCCCAGGATCAGGCTCTGATACTCGTCAGGGAACTGATAGTGGGGGTGATTTCCGCCATGGTTACGGTCATAGATTTCAACCGGGCGCAGTTCCTTGACCGTGTCGAGGATGGCGGCAATGTCGCGCTGGCGTTCGGGATAGCGCAGATAATAGGAACCCGCGAAGTTGAAGGCGTCCTTGCGCTCCATCGTGGCGATCGGGTTGTGCTGCTGGGGCTGGGCGGCAAAGGGCAGCAGGAACACCCGGTCATGGCCGACGGCATCCTTGTAGGCCGGAATGCAGTCCATGTCGGTGGTGAAGACATAGTCGCACAATGACGCGGTGGGCAGGAAGGTGCTGAAATGCACCGGATCTTCCTTGTTCCAGAAGATCGAGGGCACGCCGTTGTCCCGGCACCAGGCCAGCATCTCGCACAGCGGATCCGAGGTGGTGCTGACAAGGCGGCTCCAGGCTTCGTTGTTGCCGTGCCAGGCGGATTCGACAAAGACGAAATCGGGTTTGAACTGTTCCAGTTGCCGGATGGCGGTGTCGGGCAACAGCGGCAGGAACACGCATTCCGGGCGGAAACTGGCCGTGGTGAATTCATCCATGATGCCCGCGATGCGCGGCACCGCCCCCGTGCGCGAGCCGAAAAAGCGCATCCTGCGATCCCGAAGAGACTGCATTTCCTGGCTGTCCTGCACCTGCGCTTCCAGCGCCGTCAGCGCCTGCACCGCACCTGCGCTGTCGTGAACCCGCTCGGCGCTGTCCAGCCAGGCCTTCAGGGTTTCGGTCGTCGGTGCCAAAAGGGCGGCCTGGCGCAGAATGCGCGCTTCGGATTCGACCCGGCCAACCTGAGCCAGAGCCAGAGCCGCCTGTACCAGACCTGCGCTCTGACGTGCATCCGCATCGGCAAGTCCGACCTGTGCGCGGTCAAGAGAGTCATCCATCGTTCAAATCCATATATCTGTAATGCGCCAAACGGCGGTTCTTCAAATTCACGGCACCCGATCGTGCCCTTCCCTGCGCCAGGCCCCATCCGAACGGATATGACGATCCCAAAGCAGGTCGATATCCTGTCACCTTATCAGGTCGGCGATATTTTTGATTATGCTTTGCAGTTTGTTTTGGTCGGGGCCTTCGCCCATGAGGCGGATGAGGGGTTCGGTTCCGGATTTGCGGATCAGGAGGCGGCCTGTGTCGCCCAGTTGTGTTTCGCCGTGGGCGATGGCGTCGCAGACGGCGGGGTCGCTCAGCGGGTCGGTGCCGGGGGCGAAGCGGATGTTTTCCAGGATCTGGGGCACCGGGTTGAACACGCGCAGCAGGCGGCTGGCCGGATCGCCGCTTTCCTTGAGCATCGCCAGCACCTGCAACCCGGCAACCAGCCCGTCGCCGGTGGTGGCGTGATCGGTCAGCACGATATGGCCCGATTGTTCGCCACCAAGATTGTACCCGCCATCGCGCATTTCCTGCACCACATAGCGGTCGCCCACGCCGGTGCGTTTCAGGGTGATGCCCTGCCCTGACAGATGGTTTTCCAACCCCAGGTTCGACATCACGGTGGACACCAGCGTATTGTGGTTCAGCCGCCCCGATGCCGCCCAGCGGGTGGCCAGCAGGCCCATGATCTGATCGCCGTCCACCACGGTGCCGGTTTCGTCCAGCACGATGATCCGGTCCGCGTCGCCGTCCAGGCAGATGCCGATATCGGCGCCGGTGTCGCGGATCATCTGCGCCGCGGCCCCGGGCCGGGTCGAACCGCAATCCTTGTTGATGTTGTAACCATCGGGCGAAACGCCCATGGAAATCACCTCGGCGCCCAGTTCCCACAGCACCTTTGGCGCGGCTTTATAGGCGGCCCCGTTGGCGCAATCCAGCACCACCTTCAGCCCGTTCAGGCGCACCCGGTCAGGCACTGTCGTCTTGGCATATTCCACATAGCGCGAGGCGGAATCGTTCAGCCGCGTCACCCGGCCGATATGGTCGGGGTCGATATCGAATTCCCCGGTCGCCAGCAGGGCTTCGATGTCATGTTCGATCTGGTCGCTCAGCTTGAACCCGTCGGGGCCGAAGAACTTGATCCCGTTGTCGTAATGGGGATTGTGGCTGGCCGAGATCATCACCCCCAGATCGGCGCGCATGGAATGGGTCAAAAGCCCCACGGCCGGTGTCGGCAAGGGCCCCAGCGCGAAAACATCCATGCCGGCGGCCGTGAACCCCGCCGTCAGCGCGTTTTCCAGCATATAGCCCGACCGCCGGGTGTCCTTGCCGATCACCACGCGGCGGGTCTGGGCGCTGGCCTTGAAATAGGTGCCCACGGCGGCAGCAAGATCAACCATGAAGGCGGCGGTCATCGCCCCGGTGTTGGCACGTCCACGAATGCCGTCGGTTCCAAAATAGGTCCGGCTCATCTGAATATATATCCTCAGCTCGATAATGCCCTGTCTTAGGGTGGCGGGCCAGCCAAGACAAGGTTTGTAAACCATGGCTGCCGGCGCATCTCTGCCGGGCTGAAAGGCCGGTCTTTTGGGTTGTCTTTACAGGTCAAACTGGTACATCGCTACAGCTTGAAATACCTTTTTCAAGGCTTTTGAATTATGAAGATACTCATTGTTTTCGGCACCCGCCCCGAAGCCATCAAGATGGCCCCGGTGGTCAAGCGCCTGCAGCAGACACCCGGCATCGACGCCCGGGTCTGCGTCACCGCCCAACACCGCGAGATGCTGGATCAGGTGCTGGAACTGTTCGCGATCAAGCCCGATTTCGATCTTGATATCATGCAGCCGGGTCAGGATCTGACCGATATCACCGCCCGCATCCTGTCGGCCCTGCGCGACATTCTCAGGGATGGCGGGTTCGACCGTCTTCTGGTGCATGGGGACACCACCACCACCATGGCCGCCGCCCTTGCCGCGTTCTATGCCAAGGTCGAGGTCGGCCATGTCGAGGCCGGTCTGCGCACCGGCGACATCTATGCCCCCTGGCCCGAGGAAATGAACCGTTCACTGGTGGGGCGGATCGCCACGCGCCATTATGCGCCCACCGAAACCGCCCGCGCCAGCCTGCTGGCCGAAAACGTGGCCGACGACAGGATCATGGTCACCGGCAACACCGTGATCGACGCCCTGCACGAAGTCGTGGCGCAGTTCGATGCGGATCCGGACCTTGATGCAAAGATGGCCGCGCGGTTCCCGTTTCTGCAAGAGGGGCGGCGCATGGTTCTGGTCACCGGCCACCGGCGCGAGAATTTCGGCGACGGGTTTGAACGGATCTGCACCGCGCTGCGCGACATCTCGCAGCAGGGCGATGCCCAGATCGTGTATCCCGTCCACCTGAACCCCAATGTGCAGGAACCGGTGAACCGGATCCTCGGACCGGCCGAAAATGTGCATCTGATCGACCCGCAGGATTACTTGCCGTTCGTCTGGCTGATGCGCCGGGCCCATATCGTGATCACGGATTCCGGCGGCGTGCAGGAAGAGGCGCCCAGCCTTGGCAAACCGGTTCTGGTGATGCGCAACACCACCGAACGCCCCGAGGCGGTGGCGGCGGGCACCGTGCGTCTGGTGGGCACCGACGCCGAAAAGCTGACCCGCGAGGCGCTGAGCCTGCTGAACGATCCCGCGGCCTATGGCGCCATGGCGCGCGCGCTCAACCCTTATGGCGACGGCCATGCCGCACAGCGCATTGCCGATGCGCTGGCCGCCGAAGGCGCGGCGCAATCCAACTGATCCCCGACCGGCCGGTTTCGGGCCGGCCGATCCCCACTCTCATGAAAGAGGTTCTCATGTTTGATCGTATTTCCATGATCGGTCTCGGCTATATCGGCCTGCCCACCGCCGGCGTCTTTGCCGCCCATGGCACCGAAGTCATCGGTGTCGATGTGTCGCCGCGGGTCGTGGACACGATCAACCGGGGTGAAATCCATATCGTTGAACCGGAACTGGACGGCATCGTCCGCAAGGCGGTGGAAAACGGCAAGCTGCGCGCGACCCTGACGCCGGAACCCGCCGAGGCCTTCATCATCGCCGTGCCGACACCGTTCAGGGGCGATCACGAACCCGACCTCTCCTATATCGAATCCGCCGCGAACATGATCGCGCCGGTGCTGAAAAAGGGCGATCTGGTGATCCTGGAAAGCACCTCGCCCATTGGCGCCACCGATCAGATGGCGGCATGGCTGGCCGCGGCGTGCCCCGGGCTGTCCTTTCCGCAGGATGCAGGCGACGATGCCGATGTGCAGATTGCCCATTGCCCCGAGCGGGTGCTGCCCGGTCAGGTGGTGCGTGAACTGGTGGAAAACGACCGCATCATCGGCGGGATGACCGCCCGCGCCAGC
>NZ_JBVVRW010000003.1:0-192651 GCF_055808395.1 Oceaniglobus sp. K40-3
ATCACCGCCGAAATGGACGTGATGGCCCGCACAAAGCTGTAAACCAGCGCGGCAAGGATCGCGGGGCGCATCAGGGGCAGGATCACCTTGCGCATGGTCCGCCCCGATCCGGCCCCCAGCGTCAGGGATGCCTCGTCCAGCGACCCGTCAAGCTGCGCCATCGCGGCCACACCGCCGCGCACGCCCACGGGCATGTTGCGAAACACGAAACAGGCAATCAAAATCACGGCGGTGCCGGTCATTTGCAGGGGCGGCAAGTTGAACGCCATGATGTAACTGATCCCGATCACGGTGCCGGGGATGGCAAAGCTCATCATCAGGGCAAATTCAAAGACGGGCCGCCCGGGGAATTGTTGTCTGACGATCAGCCAGGCCGTCAACAGGCCCACAGCAGCGGTCAGCGGTGCCGCGATCAGGGCAATTTCCATGGTGGTCCAGAAACTGTTCCAGGCCACGCCGGTCCAGCGAATGCCGTCTTCCCAGCTGACGCCGAACGCGCGCGTATAGTGTTCGAAGGTCAGCGAATGATCCAGACCCCAGACTTTCACGAAGCCGCCAAAGACGATCATCCCGTAAACGGTGATGGTAAACGCGGCCCATGCGATGGCCACAGTCGTCACCGGCCATGCTACGCGACGGGGCAGGCTGATGTGGCGCCCGCCGTCGCCCTTGCCCGTCACGGTGGCAAAGTTTTTGCCCGACAACCAAAGGCGCTGTGCCAGAAACGCCGACAGGGTGAACACCAACAACACGCTGGCCAGCACGGCGGCGCGGGCCGGGTCTGTCTGGGCGCCGACCACGGCAAAGAAAATCTCGGTCGACAGCACACCACCCGATCCGCCCAGAACCAGAGGGTTGCCGAAATCGGCCATGGATTCGATGAAGCCGATCAAAAACGCATTGGCCAGCCCCGGCGCCATCAGCGGCAGCGACACCTTGCGAAACGTCCGCCAGCGATCAGAACGCAAGGTCTGGCTGGCCTCTTCCATGCTGGGGGAAATGCCTTCGACCACACCGATCAGAACAAGGAAGGAAATCGGCGTAAAGCTGAGCATCTGGGCAATCCAGATGCCCGTCAGCCCATACAGCCAGCGGCCCAGTTCCCACCCGGTTGCGGCCTCGATCACATGGGTCAGGCTGCCCGAACGGCCCAAAAGCATGGTCAGTGCCAGCCCGACAACAAAAGGCGGCGTGATGATCGGCAAAACCGTCAGCAGCCGCAGCGATTTCTTGAACCGAAACCCGGTGCGCGTGGCCACCAGGGCAAAGACAAGGCCCAGAAAGGTTGTGCCCGTCGCCGTGCAGACCGCCAGAAAAAACGTCCGCCACGCAACGCCGCAATTGCCCCCGACAAGACAACTGAGCGACCAGATCTTAGGGTCAAGAATGTTGTTGCGCACGCCCTCGGTGGTGAACGACCCGTCATAGGTCTGAAACGCGCCGGTGAACATCGACACCAGCGGGTAAAACACAAAGACCGCAACAAGAACCACCAACAGCGTGATTGACCCAAGAACGAAAGCATCGCCTTTCAACGCGCCCCGTTCAGCGGCACCAAAGGCGACAAACAGCGCAAACATGACCCCGAGGATGATGGCGCCTGCGCCAAAGGCGGGCTGCCCCGCGACCTTGCCAAAGGTATGTTCCAAAAGGCCCCAGTTCCAGCCGCGCATCCCGACTGAAAGCCCCTCAACCAGCATCCAGGCGATGCCGATGGTGCCGATCCACACCAACATTCTGCCCCGCCGGTCACCCGCGGGCCGGGTCAGGCGCACCCCCGTTGCCAGCGCCAACAGCACCAGCACCGGCCAAAGCTGCCAGCGCCCGTCAAGGGCCTGCAACACCCCGGGCCGCACCTTTGACGACGAAAACAAATCCCCAAGCCACTCAAGGCCGAAGAAACCATGGTTATAGCGATACCAGGGCAGCACCAACAGCGCGATCAGCCCGGCCGCCAGGATCAGGTCAAGCCTGCGGTTGTCTCTGGATGTCATGGGGTATCCGGTGGTTCGCGCAAAAGGAGGGGCGCGCAGACAGTCCGCGCGCCCCGGTCAGGATCACTGCAACGGAAGGCTGCCGATCTCGTCATCCCAGCGCGACAGAAGTTCCTTGCGCCGCTCGGCACTGCCGTATTCGCCGAAATCATAGTCGATCAGCTTGATCGTCGAAAGATCGGGCGCTTCCTTGGGCGCCACGGCCGACGCGTTCGAGGGAATCTGGAACGATCCGGCCTCGGGCATCAGGCCCTGCACTTCGGGGGTCAGCACCCAATCGTAAAAGGTTTTGGCCTCGTCAGGGTTTTGCGCCCCTTCGATCATCGACATCGACCCGATTTCATACCCCGTGCCTTCGCAGGGCGCCACGACGGCAACCGGGAAACCGGCCACGGCCTGGGAAACGGCATCATGTTGGAAAACGATGCCAAGCCCGGTTTCGCCCCGCGCCGCTGCCTTGACAGGGGCCGAGCCGGATTTCGTGTATTGCGACACGTTGGCGTGCATTTTCTTGAGGAAATCAAACGCCTCGTCTTCGCCCATCAACTGTACCAGCGTGGCCAGCGCGGTATAGGCCGTGCCCGATGAATTGGGATCGGCGATCTGGATTTCACCTTTCAGGTCAGGGTTCAGAAGATCGGCCCAGCACAGGGGCGGCTCGATGCCCTTTTCCTTGAAGATTTCGGTGTTGTATCCCCAGCCAAGCGCCCCGGAATACACGCCAACGGTGCGATACCCCGATGTCTTTGCCTGGCCCTGCGCCCAATCGCGCAGTTCTTTCAGCATGGGGGATTTATATTCCGCGGTCAGCCCGTCCTGGGCGGCCTGAAGATGCGGATCGCCCGTGCCGCCCCACCACAGATCGGTCTGGGGGTTGCGCCCTTCGGCGCGGATCTTGGCATAGGCTTCGCCCGACGACAGGCGCACCATGTTCACGTCGATGTCGGTGTGGCTTTCCTCGAACGCGCTGACCAGCTTTTCACAGATCACCACATCCGCCGAACAAATCAGATTCAATTCCGCCGCCATTGCGCCGGTCGGCAACAGCATCACCCCGCCCAGAAGGGCGACTTTCAATGTCTTCATTCTATCCTCCCTGATGCCCGTCTCGTCGGGCTGACTGCTTTGCACAGCTTGTATGAGGCTGCACATTGCACCCCCCTTGTCAACAAATGTTCCTGCACAAACGATTAAATAAACAGCGTGGGAACCGCTTTGCACAGGATTGCGGTTTTTGTCCAAAACAGCGGCGGGATCAAAGCGCCGACAAGGATGCCGGGCCTGCGGAAACGTCGGATATCCCGGCTGCGCGGGGGTGAAAAATTCGCCCCGTGACCCGCAGCCTTCAATGGCACAGGATTCCCACCCCTTCGCGTGCAAGCGCCCGCGCCAGCCGCCCCTCGGGGATGGCATCGGTCACAAGCGTTCCGATTTCGCCGATGCAGGCAACCTTGGACAGGTTGGTTTTGCCGAACTTGCTGGCATCAATCAGAAAGTGACGCGCCACACTTTGATCCAGCATCGTACGTTTGACCGGCGCAAACCCTTCGACCACTTCTGTGACACCGTCCTCGCTCAGGGCCGAGGCGCCCAGAAAGCAGGCATCGACATGAAACCGGCGCAGAAATTCGCAGGTTTCGATGCCGGTCACGGCCGCCTCTTCGTTCAGATAGACCCCCGGCGCCATAATCACCCGGGCCGCCGGGGATGTTCCCAGGATCATCGCAACCTGCAAGCTGTTGGTGATCACTTTCACCCGCGTGCCATCCAGCGACAGGGCGCGCGCAAATTCCATGGTGGTGGCCCCCGCATCAACCATAAGCGTCTGCCCCGGCTTGACCAAAGACACGGCACGGCGCGCCAATTGCCCGCGTTCGCCCCGCCGTTCGCGGCGCCGTTCATCCAGCACCCGATGGGCGCCCGGCACCGGGGGCGACGCCCCGCCGTGGGATTTTTCCAACAATCCCTCGCGGTTCAGCGCCTCGATGTCGCGGCGGATCGTTTCCGTCGTCACGCCAAAGCGCACCGCCAGATCAGACACCCGCACATGGGCGGCAAGCCGCGTCTCAAGCAGGATTTGCGCGTGCCGCTCTTTCTTGCGCAGCCTGCGAAGTGAGCTGTCGTCGTGCATCTCGTCCCTCCAATGGGGGCAGGATATTTAATTTCACAGATTTATGTAACGGAAATGTTGCAAAACACAGATTTTAGTGGTGGTGTCTGTTGGAAGAGTTCCGCGACCCAACAGCGGATCATGCAAGGGAGGAGAAAATATGTTCAAGGATAAGATTTTCGGCGCGGGCGTACTGACGGCACTGGCCCTCAGCGCCACCACGGCCATGGCGCAAGAGGAATGCGCAAATCGCGGCGCGCTTGACGTGATGTATTGCGATGCCGACGGTGATCTGGTGGCAGACGCCCCGACCGACCCGGCCAAGCTGCAAGACCCCGACACGCTGGTCTTTGCCTATACCCCGGTCGAAGACCCGGCGATCTATGAAGACATCTGGAACCCGTTCATCGCCCATCTGGAAAAGGTGACAGGCAAGGATGTTCAGTTCTTCGCCGTTCAGTCGAACTCGGCCGAGGTTGAGGCCATGCGCTCGGGGCGTCTGCATATTGCGGGCTTTTCCACCGGCCCCACACCTTTTGCCGTGAACCTTGCCGGTGATGTGCCTTTTGCCATCATGGGCGCCGATGACGGGCAGTTCGGGTACAAGTTGCAGGTTTACACCCAGGCCGACAGCGACATCAAAACCATGGCCGATCTGGCGGGCAAGCGCGTGGCGCACACATCGCCCACGTCGAATTCGGGCAATCTGGCGCCGCGCGCCCTGTTCCCCGATCTGGGCGTTGTCCCTGACGTGGATTACGAAGTGACCTATTCCGGCAGCCACGACCAATCCATGCTGGGCGTTGTCGCGGGCGATTACGACGCCGCCCCCGTTGCATCCGAGGTGGTCGACCGCATGGCGGAACGCGGCCTTTACGATCCCGAAGATGTGCGCATCGTATGGGAAAGCGATTCGTTTCCAACCACATCCTATGGCTATGCCCATGATCTGACGCCCGAACTGAAGGCCAAGATCAAAGAAGCGTTCATGACCTTCGATTTTGCCGGCACCGCCTTGGGTGAGGAATTCACCGGGGTCAGCAAATTCATCCCCATCACCTATAAGGATCAGTGGGCCGTCATCCGCCAGATCCAAAAGGCCAATGGTGTTGAATACACGCCACAGGGTCTTGCCGCCGAGTGATGTCATACAGACGGGGCCGACGGCAATCGCCGGCCCCGCAATGAAAGTGTTTCCATGCTGAAGATCACTGATCTCGTCAAACGCTATGGTGCGGGCGATCCGGTTCTGAAAAATCTCAACCTTGCCATCGAAGGTGAAAGCGTCGTGTCGATCATCGGATCGTCGGGCGCGGGCAAAAGCACGCTTTTGCGCTGTATCAACCGGTTGGTGGAACCGACCTCGGGGTCGGTTGAACTGAACGGAACCGAACTGACCACCCTGCGCGGCAAGAATTTACGTGCTGCACGGCGCAAGATCGGCATGGTGTTTCAGGGGTTCAATCTGGTTGACCGCCTGACAGTCATGGAAAATGTGCAATCGGGGCGCTTGGGGTATATTTCGACATGGGCGGCGGTCATGCGCCGCTATCCCAAGGCCGACATCCGCCGCGCCTATGAATTGATGGAACGTGTCGGCATTGCCCAATATGCCAACACCCGGGCCGATCAGCTTTCGGGTGGGGAACGTCAGCGCGTCGGGGTTGTGCGGGCACTGATGCAAGACCCTGAAATCCTGCTGGCCGATGAACCGACTGCCTCGCTCGATCCGAAAACCTCGGAGCAGATCATGGGCCTGTTGCGCGATCTGGCCGGAGAGTTGAAGCTTCCGGTGCTTATCAACATTCACAACGTGAACGAGGCCAAGGAATATACCGACCGCATTGTCGGAATGCGCTATGGCCGGATCATTTTTGACGACGCCCCGGCAAAGCTCGATCAGGCCGCGATGGATGAAATCTATGCGGGCAGCCCCCATGCCGACCGCAGCCAGGACATGGCCGAAGCATCATGAGCACCCCGCGCGACACATGGTCCAAACCGCCCTTTATCGCCAACCCGGTGCTGCGATGGGCCGTTTATCTTGGGGCAATCGCCTATTTCGCATGGGTCGGGCTGACCATGCCCATCGACTGGAACCGGGTTGCCGCCGGGCTGGAACGCGCCGGGCGCATCTTTGGCGGGGCCTTCCCGCCCAGCTTTGCGCGCAGCGGGCTGTTGATCGACGGGTTTCTTGAAAGCCTGAAAATTGCGGTGCTGGCCACGGCGGGCGGGGTTATCCTGTCGATTCCCATCGCGTTCATGGCCGCGCGCAATATCGCGCCGCGGCCGATCTTTTACCTTGGCCGCGCCATCATCATCGTCGCGCGCAGCTTTCACCCGGTGATCGTCGCTATCCTGTTCGTCAAGGCGGTCGGGTTCGGGCCATTCGCCGGGGTGCTGACGCTTATCATCTATTCCATCGGGTTTGTTGCCAAAATGCTGGCCGAACGGATCGAGGAAATTGATTTTGGCCAGGTCGAAGCCATGCGCGCGGCGGGGGCGCCGTTCTTTTCCACCCTGATCTATGCGATCTTTCCACAGATCATGCCGCGCCAGATTGGCCTGACGATCTACCAGCTCGATTCAAATCTGCGCGCCTCTGCCGTGGTGGGCATTGTTGGCGCGGGCGGGATCGGCGCCACCCTTGCCAATGCCTTTGGGCGGTATGATTATGATTTCGCCCTCGCCATTACCATTGTCATCGTCGCCGTGATCCTCGTGTCCGAGGCGATCAGCGGCATTATCCGAAAGCGTATTCAATGACCTCGATTTCGGAACAGTTCGGGCGCGATGACTGGGCCCGGTTTACCCCGAAACAGAAACTGGCGCGGTGGGGCCTGCTGGCCCTTTGCGCCCTCGCGATCGCCTGGTCCCTGTCGTCAATCGAGGTGGTCTGGGCCTGGGTCTGGGGCGCGCCGGAACAAATCGGCGATCTGTTCGGGCGGATGTACCCGCCCGACGCGACCAACCTTGCAACCATCCTCAAGGTGTTGTGGGACACGGTGAACATCGCGACCTTTGCCACGGCCTTTGCCGTGATCCTGTCGCTGCCGGTGGCCTATATCGCGGCACAGAACACCACGCCGAACCGCGCCACCCTGTGGCTTGGGCGGCTGATCCTTGTGACATCGCGGTCGGTGAACACGATCATCTGGGCGCTGCTGTTCGTCGCCATCTTTGGCCCCGGCGCGGTGGCCGGGATCGTCGCGATCATGTTCCGCTCGATCGGGTTCATCGGCAAACTGCTGGGCGAAGCGATCGAGGAAATCGACAAGCGCCCGGTCGAGGCATTGGAGGCCACCGGCGCGTCGCGTTTCAAGGTGATCGTCTATGCCATCGTGCCACAGGTTTTGCCCACATTCTGGGCCGTCGCGATTTTGCGCTGGGATATTAACCTGCGCGAATCCACCGTTCTGGGTCTGGTGGGCGCCGGGGGGATCGGCATCATCCTGCAAGGCGCCATCGACACCTTCAACTGGCCCGAGGTTGCAACGATCCTGCTGGCCATTATCGCGCTGGTGATTCTGGGCGAAATCATCTCGGCGTTTCTGCGGCGCCGCATCCTGTGATGGATTTCGCAAAGGTCGATCCGGCGAAAGCCTTCGAGGCCTATCTGCGCCTGCGTCACCGCCTGCCTGCCGCGGCCTGTGACGGGCGCGGCATCAGCGCCGATTTCGCCGATATCACTGGGCCTTACGATCTGATCCTGTTCGATGCTTACGGCGTTCTGAACGTCGGTGAAACCGCCATTCCCGGCGCCGCCGAATCCATCCGCACCCTGCGTAAGGCCGGCAAGGATGTCGCCGTCGTGTCGAATTCCGCCGGGTATCCGAAACAGCAGATGATGCGCCGCTATGCCAGGCTCGGGTTTGATTTCACCCCGTCAGAGGTGGTGACAAGCCGCGAGGCGCTGTTGCGCCATCTTGAGGGCCTGCCAAAACGGCGTTGGGGGGTCATGTTGAACCCCGCCATTGACCCGGGCGAAATCGCGGATCTGAACACCATCACTCTGGGCGATGATCCAGAGGATTATGACCGCGCCGAAGGGTTCCTGCTGATCGGCGCCGACGATTGGAACGAAGCCCGTCAGGCGTTGCTGGAAAAGAGCCTGGCCCGCCACCCAAGGCCGGTTCTGGTCGGCAACCCCGATCTGGTCGCCCCGCGCGAAGGGGGTTATCGCAGGAACCGGGGTGGTTCGCGCACGGGCTGGCCGATGCAACGGGGGTTCAGCCGGTGTTTCTGGGCAAACCCTTTCCGGCGATCTTTGATCTGGCATTGGCGCGTTTCGAACACCCGCCCGAACCGGACCGGGTGCTGATGGTGGGTGATACCCTGCACACCGATATTCTGGGGGGCGGCAGGCCGGTTTCGCCACCGCCCTTGTCACCGCCCACGGATCATTGGCGGGGCTGGATATCGGTGATGCAATCCGGCGCGCGGCAATCACGCCGGATTACATCATCCCCCATATCTGACCCTGCGGCGATCTTACGAGGCGCCCAATCCTCCGGCCTGATCGGCGCAGTATCTTGCGATTTCCGCATGGGTGGCAACCCAGCAGTCGCCGGTTTCCCTGATCCGCTCAAGCAGTTGTTCAAGAATGAAAATCCGGCTGCGATATCCGGTGACATGGGGGTGCATGGTCAACAGAAACAGACCACCTTCGTCGCGCGCACCCTCAAATTCACGCAGAAAGATGTCAAGAACATCCGTGGGCGCCGTATAGGGCCGCTGCGCGCCGAACCGGTTCATCATGAAATAAACCGCATCGTCCCTGATCCATTCCACCGGCAGTTCGACAATGCCCGTCGCTTCGCCATCTTGCAGGATTTCATAGGGGTCATCATCGGCAAACAGCGAACTGTCATAAAGCAGGCCCATTTCCCGGGCGATGGACAGGGTGTTGGGGCTGTAATCCCACGACGGCGTGCGCATTCCCACGGGGCGGGTGCCGCTGATCGTTTCCAGCGTATCGGCGGCGCGCATCATCAGATCCCGTTCCGTGGCCGCGTCCAGCCCGGTGTTCAGCTCGTGAATCCAGCCGTGAATGCCGATTTCGTGGCCGTTTTCGGCAATGCCGCGCTGTTCGTCCGGGTGCAACAGGGCCGCGACGCCCGGCACGAAAAAGCTGGCCTTGGCGTCAAATTTGTCCAGGGTTTTCAGGATGCGGGAAATGCCACGGCGCGCCCCGTATTCCCCCAGCTCAGCCGCGCGACGGATTTGGCACCATCGCGCAATTCGTTGGTTTCATGATCGCTGTCAAAGGACAGCGCAACCGCACAGCGCGCGCCCCCGGCCACTTGGCCGGCAAAAGAGACCGCCCCGCGCGCACGGCGTTTACCTTGCCGCGCCATGTTGCTTCGTCCCATGTGTGTGGATCATTCATGCGTGTCCTCCATCAGGCTGTAAGGTTTGTCCGGTAATCACGTCGGCCTTCGACCCCGGACCAGTTGCTTTCACTTACTTTCATCCCGGGGTTCCTCTGCACGGCGGTGGGCACGTGCGGTTTCAATGGCCGGCAACAGTTCTGAGCGGATCGCCCGGCTGTCGGGGGTGTGACGGTATTCGATCGCCGTCTGATCCGACCGCAGCGCCTTGCGCAGATATTCGGCGCCGGTCGAAAAGATCAGCACGTCAACACGCGGCAGAACATCCGTCAGACCCTCATAATCGCGGGGCACGGCGGTGACCTGACTGACGTGCGCTGCATAGCGACCAATCCCGCTTTTGAGGGCGGACAGGAAATCATCATAATATGACACCGCCCAGACCCGTGCTTCGGGGGGGATGCTGGCCAGTGCAATGCGCGTTGCCTCGTTCGGAATCAGGGTCATTCCGATCACGGGCAGCCCCGGAAACAACCGGCTGGCCTCAGAGGTCAGGGTATAGGGGCAAAACACCAGATCAACATCAGGGCGGGCGCCCTGATCAATTTCGGCAACGCTGGCCGCGATCACGCTGTCGACCTCTTTGAGATGGGGGCGCAGATCGTTGGCATAGGCCTGGGTGGCATCGGGGAAATTCCCGAGAACCAGAACCCGCACCGGCGTCAAAGCGGCGGGCATGGCCATGGACAGGCGGAATGCAACATCCTGACGGGACAGACCCAACCGCCGTCCCGCCTCAAGCACCTCTGCAATCTGCACCTCGAACGCGGCAAGGCGCTGTGCCTGCGATGCCGGCAGGGGCATCCGGTCGGCCACGAACGTGCCGGACCCAAGGCGCCCTTCGATATGGCCGCGCTCTTGCAGGGCGGCATAGACGTTGCTGACCGTCACCGGAGACAGATTCAGGTGGGCCGCCAGCCGCCGGATGGAGGGCAGCCGGGTGTTCGCCGCAATGTCGCCAGTGCCGATCCCGTATTCCAACGCACCACGCAACTGAACCGACACCGCGACCGACGATTCCGGGTCGATCGCGGCAACAAGCCGGGCCAAACCGGCGTCGATATGATCTTTTCCCACACGCTCCATAGTGTACCATTGCAGCATAACGATTTCAGATACAAGATTATTTCATAACCAATACAGGTCTGATTACGCAAGAAATACAAGCAGTCCGGCAAGTATAATTGATAGATATACCATAAATACTTGACCAGTTTACACTTTGCCGGATAGCGTTACAGTAGACCATAGCAACTGGAGGGAAAGATGCTAAAAACAACAATAAGGTCGGGTCTCGCGGTTTTGGCCCTGCTGTCAGCGACATCGACCGTCGCGGCACAGGATCTGATCATCGGCGTGCGCGCCGGGCCAGATTCCATGGACCCACACTGGTCCACGCTGGGTGGCCAGGCCGAGGCGCTGCGCCATGTTTTCGATACCGTCGTGGATGTGGACGAAAACCTGCAACTCAAGCCGGGCCTTGCGCTCAGCTGGGAAGCGATCGATGACACCACCTGGGATTTCAAGCTGCGGGAAGGTGTGAAATTTCACGACGGCACCACCTTTGACGCCGAAGATGTGAAATTTTCGATCGAACGCATCCCCGAAGTCACCGGCCCGATGTCGATGACCCTTTACACCAAATACGTCGATACCGTCGAAGTGATGGACGACCATACCGTGCGGATTCACACCAAGGGCATGGCGCCATCCCTGCCCAACGATTTTACCCGCCTGTTCATCGTGCCCTCCGAAACCGGCATGGAAGCGGGCAACGAAGAATTCAACTCGGGCGAGAAAACCATCGGCACCGGCCCATATACCTTTGTGAGCTGGGAACCAAAAGGCGACATGGTACTCAAGCGCAATGATGATTACTGGGGCGACGCACCGGCCTGGGAAAATGTCACACGCCGCGAAATTCCCGATGATGCCGCACGTGTGGCCGCGTTGAAATCCGGTCAGGTCGATCTGATCAACTATGTTCCCGCCACCGATTATCTGTCCATGAAGAACGACTCCAGCGTCGATACCTTCATCTCGGATTCGGTTTACATCATGAACATCGCCCCCTCGGTAAAGGACGAAGAACCGCAGCCGATCAAGGTGAACGGTGTCGAGGTTGACGGTAACCCCCTTCAGGATCTTCGGGTGCGCAAGGCGCTGGATCTGGCGATCAACCGTGATGTTCTGGTCCGGGTGGTTCTGGAAGGTCTGGGAACACCGGCAAACCAGCTGATGCCAGAAGGATTCTTTGGGTATTCCGACAAGATTCCGGCACCGAAGTATGACATCGAACAGGCCAAGGCCCTGTTGGCCGAGGCCGGCTATCCCGATGGCTTCGAGATCGACTTTACCTGCACCAACAACCGCGTTCCCGGCGATGCCGTGGTCTGCGAGGCGCTGGCGCAAATGTGGTCGCGTCTGGGCCTGAAGGTCAACGCGTCGGCCCTGAACGGCACTGTCTATTTCCCCGCCGCCGCGCGCGAGGAATACACCATGACCATGTCCGCATGGGGCACCCTGACGGGTGAGGCCGCCTATACCTATGGCGCCCTTGTCCACACCAAAGACCCCGAAAAAGGGTTCGGAAACTTCAACCGTTCCGGCTATTCCAACCCCGAATTCGACAAGGTGTTCGGCGAGGGCGCACAGACGCTTGAACCCGAAGCCCGCAAGAAGCTGTACGAAGAAGCCTCGGAAATCGCCATGGAAGACCGTGCGTTGATCCCCACCGTGATCTTGCAAACGGTCTGGGTGGCCAAGGCCGGTACGCTTGATATGACCCCGCGTGTCGATCAGGAAACCCGCGCCTATGAAATCACGCCGCACCAATAAGCGGCGCTGACCGGCGCGCGCCAGTCCTTGGCGCGCGCCATTTATCATTTTCAAACAGCCAGGCCGCACGCAGATGTGGCCGCCCAAAGCGAGGCCGGGATGTTCGGATACCTTATCGGCAGATTGATGCAGGCGGCGGTTGTCGTCTTTGTCATGTCTGTCATTGTCTTTGTCGGCGTCTATGCCATCGGCAACCCGATCGACGTCATGATCGACCCCGGCGCAACCCAGGAAATCCGCGAAAAACTGATCCGTCAGTATGGGTTGGACCAACCCCTGTGGCAGCAATATTTCACCTTTGTCGCCAATGTGGCGCAGGGGGATCTGGGGCGCTCGATGGTCTATAACACCTCGGTGACGGGGCTGGTGTTTTCGCGCCTTCCGGCCACTTTGGAACTGGTGTCGGTTTCGGTGCTTATCGCCACCGTTATCGGCATTCCCGCCGGGCTTTATGCCGGGTATCGCCCCAAAAGCATCGGGGCCAAGCTGATCATGGCGCTGTCGGTTCTGGGGTTTTCGGTTCCCACCTTCTGGATCGGCATGTTGCTGATCATGGCTTTCGCGGTTGAGCTGGGCTGGCTCCCGTCGGGCGGACGCGGCGAGGTGGCGCAATTTCTGTGGTTCAAGACATCCCTTGCCACATCTGACGGCTGGGCCCATGTCATCATGCCCGCGCTGAACCTGTCACTGTTCAAGATGGGCCTGCTGATCCGTCTGACCCGCGCTGGCATGGTCGAGGCGATGGGCGCCGAATATGTCCGCTTTGCCCGCGCGCAGGGGTTGCCGGACCGTCAGATCGTGTTCAGCCACATCATGCGCAATATCTCCATTCCCGTGGTCACGGTTTTCGGGCTTGAGCTTGGCTCGACCCTTGCCTTTGCCGTTGTGACCGAAACGGTTTTCAACTGGCCCGGGGTTGGCAAGCTGATCATCGACAGCATCCTGCAACTCGACCGGCCGGTGATGGTTTCCTATCTGGTGATGGTGGTGATCCTGTTTGTGTTCATCAACCTCACCGTCGATCTGATCTATGCCCGGCTTGATCCCCGTGTGCGTCTGAAAGGTGGTTCCTGATGGCACCGACCCCCCGCAAACGTCGATCCGGTGGCAATGTCATCCACCCCCCGGCGGAAACCCGCATCACCCGGCTGCGCAATTTCTGGTCGGATTACACCCAGTCCTGGGGCGCGATATTCGCGCTGATCGTGATTGTCGCGCTGGTGATCGGGGCCTTTGGGGCGCCATGGTTCGTGCCCCAGGATCCCTATGATCTGTCGAAACTGGATTGGGCCGATGCCTTTCTGACCCCCGGCACGGTGGGAACAGGCGGTTACACCCATCTGTTGGGCACCGATAACGCCGGGCGGGACATGGTATCGGCCATCCTGTACGGGCTGCGCACCAGTTTCGTCATTGGCCTGTCTGCCGGGGTTCTGGCGCTGGCCATCGGCATCACTGTCGGGCTGACGGCGGCCTATTTCGGCGGGCGGATCGAAGCGCTGCTTATGCGGATCGTTGATTTGCAACTGTCGATGCCCGCGATCCTGCTGGCGCTGGTGCTGGTGGCCATGCTGGGCCAGGGGGTGATGCAGATCATTCTGGCGCTGGTTGTGGCGCAATACGCCTATTTTGCCCGCACCACCCATGGGGCCGCATCGGTGGAACGGCGCAAGGATTATATCGAGGCCGCCCGCTCCACCCCCTGCCCACCCGCCGGGTGATGTTCAGACATCTGTTGCCCAACGTCATGCCGCCGCTGATCGTTGTGGCCACCGTGCAGGTTGCCAGCGCGATTTCCCTTGAGGCAACGCTTTCGTTTCTGGGGGTCGGCCTGCCGCTGACCGAACCGTCGCTGGGGTCGCTGATTTCGAACGGATTCAAATATATCCATGCCGGGCGTTACTGGCTGTCGATCTATCCCGGCATTTTTCTGATGATTACGGTCGTCGCGATCAACCTTGTGGGTGATCAGGTGCGCACCGTTCTGGACCCGAGGAACAGCCGATGACAGCCGCACTTGATGTTAAGGGGCTGACCACACAGTTCGAAACCCGCGCCGGCACCGTCACCGCCGTGAACAACGTCAACTTTTCCGTCGAACCGGGGCGCATTCTGGGCCTTGTCGGGGAAAGCGGATCAGGCAAAAGCGTGACAGGGTTTTCCATTCTGGGCCTGATTGACGAGCCGGGCAAGGTAACGGCAGGCACGGTCGAGGTGGCGGGCACCGATCTGCGCGCCCTCGCCCCCGACGACATGCGCCGCATGCGTGGCAACAAGGTCTCGATGGTGTTTCAAGACCCGATGATGACCCTGAATCCGGTGCTGCGCATTGGCGATCAGATGGCGATGGCCGTGCGGGTGCATCGGCCGATGAGCAAGCCGAAGGCGCTCGAAGAGGCCCGCCGCGCGCTTGAGATCGTCGGCATTCCGTCACCCGCCGAGCGGCTGAAGGCCTATCCCCACCAGCTTTCGGGCGGGATGCGCCAGAGGGTCGCCATTGCCATCGCCCTGCTGCACAGCCCGGCCGTGATTATTGCCGATGAACCGACAACCGCGCTGGACGTATCGATTCAGGGTCAGATTCTGGCCGAAGTGCGCCGTTTGGCGGATCAGACAAAGGCGGCGATCATCTGGATCACCCATGATCTGGCCGTGGTGTCCAGCCTCGCCGATGATATCTGTGTCATGTATGCTGGCCGGATCGTCGAACGTGGCACCGCCGAACAGGTCATCAACCGCCCGCGCCATCATTACACCCGGGGGCTGCTGGATTCCATTCCCGCCCTGCATGAACCCGGCACCGCCCTGCCCCAGGTACGCGGATCGACACCGCAGCTTTCACGATTGCCATCGGGGTGCCCCTTTCGCCCAAGATGCCCGGCGGCAACCGAAATCTGCGCAACCGCCCCCCCGAGGACAACAGGAACGGGCAGATTGTTATGTGCCATCACCCGTTGGAGCAGCCATGACCGAGCCCCTTTTGAAAATCAACGGTGTGTCCAAACGCTTTACCCGGATGCCAGGCCTGGCCGAACGCCTTGTCGGGCGCATCACCGGCGGGGGAAAACCCGTGGTTGTCCAGGCCGTCTGCGATGTAACGCTTGAGGTGGCGCGCGGCGAAGTCTTGGGCATTGTCGGGGAATCCGGCTGCGGAAAATCCACCCTTGGCCGGGTGGTGGCGGGCATTCACGCCCCCAGCGACGGCAATGTCACGCTGGATGGCAAACCCGTTGCACGATCCCATGGCGCGAATGTGGACAAGCTGACCACCCAGGTGCAGATGATCCACCAAGACCCTTTCGCCAGCCTCAATCCGCGCATGAAGGTTGGCGAAACCATCGCCGAAGGCCCGCGGTATCACAAGATCATCCCCGCCCGTGATGTGCAGCACAGCGTGCGCGAGCTGCTTGAAAAGGTAGGGCTTGAGGGCGCCTATGCCGACCGCCTGCCCCATCAGTTTTCCGGCGGGCAGCGTCAGCGCATCGCCATTGCCCGCGCCTTGGCCATGTCACCCGAATTGCTGGTGCTGGACGAAGCGGTCGCCTCTCTTGACGTGTCGATTCAGGCGCAGGTGTTGAACCTGTTCATGGAATTGCGCCGCACCATGGGGCTGACCGCGCTGTTCATCAGCCATGATCTGTCGGTTGTGCGCCATGTCTGTGACCGGGTGGCGATCATGTATCTGGGGCGGCTGGTCGAACTGGCCCCGGCCGATGTTCTGTATAAAGACCCCAAACACCCCTATACCAGCGCGCTGTTTGCCTCGGTGCCCACTGTCGGTGCGGGCAAACAGGTGTTTGAGGCGATCAAGGGCGAAATTCCCTCGCCCATTGATCCGCCGTCGGGCTGTGCCTTTCATCCGCGCTGTCCGCTGGCCGGGCCGCGCTGCAAGGTCGAGGTGCCGCGCCTGACGGGGGCGGGCGCCGGGCGCACCGTCGCCTGCCACCTCAACGATGGCGGCGTCGGCAAAGAGGCAACCGCAGCATAACCCGAACCCTGGCCCCCCGCATCACACGATACCTGTGGGCCCGGGCAAGCTGCGCCACTGATCGGCGCATCCTGCCGGGATGCGGGCGAAACAGCGTGCCCCCGCCACCCGGCGGAATGTTGCGGAATGCGCGGATCATTGTCAAAAGTGCCGATCGCTGTCACAGGGCGCTCGACAAACAATCCCTTGATGGGGCATTCTTGCCAGCGGAACAAAAACCAAAGGGGCCATGGAATCTGGCCCGGTTCCGCCGTATCTGAACCGCAAAACCATCTGAATGGTGTCGTGCCCTGTCAGGCAGAGACCATCACAAAGCCAAAAGGCGCCGCGCAGGAGGTTGAGAATGTGGCAGCCCTTCCAACCTCTGTCTGCTTTATTTTGATTTCGGCCCACTTTTTTCCGACGGAAACAACAACCACCAACGTTCAAGAGCCGGTCGATAAAAGGCGAACCCATCTATGCGTACCATTCTGACGGTCATTCTCTCTGCCGCGATCCTTGCTGGCGCCTATGTTTTCACATTCGGCGTTCCCGCACAGGTCGCGTCTTTCATCGACCCGGCCCCCGAAAGCGGGGCCGAAACCGGCACGGCACAACCGGCCTCGGCCCGCGCCGGGGCGCCGGGGGGCAGACGCGGCGGATCACGGATGACCACCGTGGTAACGACACCGCTGGAAATGCAGCCCTATGTCAGCACCCTGAATGCGGTTGGCACGGCAACCGCCCTGCGCAGCGTCAACGTGGTGTCCCGGGCCGCGGGCGAAGCGATCGAGGTAAACCTGTCGGCCAACCGCCATGTCGAGGCGGGCGACGTGTTGCTGCGGTTTGATGCGCGCACCCAGAACCTCAACCTTCAGATCGCCGAGGCCAAGCTGGCACAGGCCAGCGATACGGTGTCGCGCTATGAACGGCTGCATACCACCGGAAATTCGACGGTGACCGACGTGACCATGGCCGATGCCCGCGTTGCCCAGCAATTGGCCGAGGCCGCCCTTGGCCTTGCGCAGGTCGCGCTTGACGACCGCACCATCCGCGCGCCCATTGCCGGGCGGTTGGGCCTGAGCGACATTTCGATCGGTGACACCATTACATCGGGCAGCATGATCGTGACCATAGACGATTCCGACGCCCTGCTGGTAGACTTCGAATTGCCCGAACGCGCGATCGGCCTGCTGTCCGAGGTGCGCGGCGTGCTGGCCAGCACCCCCACCTTTACGGGCCGTGTCTTTGACGGTGAAATCGTGTCCTTTGACAGCCGCATCGACAGCGTAACGCGCAGCGTTACCGTCAAGGCCCGCATCGAGAATTCCGACGCGCTTTTGTGGCCCGGCATGACCTTTGCGGTGCGCCTTGAACATGAAGGCGATCCGCTGCCTGCGGTGCCGTCAACGGCGATCACCTGGTCGCGCACCGGGTCGGCCATCTGGATCGACCACGACGGAAGCGCCGAACAGGTTCCGGTCACAATTCTTTACCGACGCAACAACACGGCCTGGATCAAGGGCGACGTTGCCGAAGGCACGCTTGTTGTGACCGAAGGCGCCCAGAAACTTCGGCCCGGATCACAGATCACAACCCCCGATGCACCGGGCCGGCGGCGACCGGGCGGCAGCCCCGAACGCGGATCAGGCGAACGGCCCCAACACCCCACCTCGGAGAACGTGTCACACGACAAACCGGCACGCGCCCCCGAGGAGGAACCCGCATGAGCACAAATGCATCGCGCGCCGGTAAATCCGGTCTGGCCAATCTGTTCGTCGCCCGCCCGATTTTCGGCATTGTCATCAACCTTTTGGTCCTGATTGCGGGTCTGGCGGCCCTGACCGCCGTGGATGTGCGCGAAATGCCCGACGTTGATCGCCCGGTTCTGTCGGTGCGCACCAGTTATGACGGGGCGGTGCCATCGACCGTCGATCAAGAGGTGACGCAGCCCCTCGAAGATGCCCTGAGCGCGCTGGAGGGCCTGGCCTATATCGAATCGACGTCCAGCACCGGCAGCAGCCGCATTACCATCGACCTGTCAGAGGGCACAGATGTTGATGTGGCCGCCAATGAGGCGCGCGAGATCGTATCCGGCACCCTGCGCCAGCTTCCCGATGACATCGACGGTGATCCGACCGTATCAAAAAGCGACAGCAACGCCGACGCGATCATCCGGCTGGCCCTTTTGGGCAGTGCCACCTTTGACGAACTGACCGATCTGGCCGAAGGCGACATCTATGATCGCCTGTCGCTGATCGACGGCATCGCCGAGGTGAACGTGCGGGGCAACCGCGCCAACGAATTCCGCGTCACCCTGAACATCCCGTCCCTGCTCAGCCGTGGGTTGACCGTGTTCGATGTATCAAACGCCCTGACCTCTCTGCGCGACGACACGCCGCTGGGATCGCTGGAAACTTCGGTTCAGACCATTGCATTGCGCGTCGGCAACCCGAATGTGACCGTCGAACGCGTCAGCAACGTGTTGATCAACCCCAACACCCGGGTTGGCGACGTGGCGTTTGTCCAGCTTGTGCCGGAAGAAAGCAACGTCACATCCCGCCTGAATGGCCAGCCCTCTGTCGGGCTTGACATCACCCGGCAATCGGTGGGCAACACGCTGGAAATATCCAAGGCGGTCCGCCTTGCGGTTGAGGAATTGCGCCCAACCCTGCCCGAGGGCGTCCAACTTGTCATTGCGTCTGATGACGGGGTGTTCATCGAGGGCTCGATTGACGAGGTGATCAAATCCATCGGTCTGGCCACGCTGATCGTCGTCGCGGTGATCTTTGCCTTTCTGCGCTCGCCCCGGGCAACGATCATTCCTGCCGTCACGATCCCCGTGGCGCTGGTCGGAACGATCGCGGCGATCTGGCTGACCGGTTTTTCCGTCAACACGATCAGCCTGCTGGCGCTGGTTCTGGCCACGGGCATGGTGGTGGATGACGCCATTGTCGTGATCGAAAACATCGTGCGCAAACGAAAAGACGGCATGGGCGCCTTTGCCGCCGCCGCCGCAGGCACGAACGAAGTGTTCTTTGCCGTCATCTCAACCACCGCCACCCTTGCGGCGGTGTTCATTCCCATCTCGTTCCTGCCCGGACAGGCCGGCGGTGTGTTCAGCGAATTCGGCTTTGTGCTGGCCTTTTCCGTCACCCTGTCGTCGATCACCGCACTGACCCTGACGCCGGTTATGGCCGCGTTTCTGGACCCCGGCAAACCAGGCCCCGGGGCCGAGGGTGTGGCGCAAAAGCCCGGCCTGATTGCCCGCACGTTTGACGCGGTGATGGATCGCGCCATCCGCGCGCCGCTGATCGTGCTGGCGATTGCCGGGGGGTTTGTCATCATCGCGGTGGGGGCGGCGGGAACCCTGTCATCCAGCATCACCCCCGACGAAGACCGGGGGTTTTTCCTGATTCAGGCGCGCGGCCCGGCGGATACGACGGTTGAATACCTTGAAACCCAGGTCACCCAGATCGAGGCGATCCTGACCCCCTACCGCGAAAGCGGCGAAATCGCCGCCGTGCAGAGCATCATCGGCATTGGCGGCGGCACCAGCGCCTTTATCGTCGTGCGCCTGTCCGACTGGGCCGCACGCGCCCGGTCGCAATCCGACATCATCGCCAGCCTCAGCGGCCAACTGGCCCGCGTGCCCGGGGTGCAGGTCAACGCCCGTTCCGGCAACAGCCTGAACATCCGGGGGGCCGGGCGCGGTCTGACGTTTGCCGTCACCGGGTCGGATGTCGATGCAATAACCGATGCCACCGCCGATCTGGTCGCGGCAATGGCGGGCGACAGCACCTTTGTGAACCCGCAACTGTCGGGCGACAGCGTGCAGGCGCAATACGAGGTGCGGGTTGACCCGGAAATGGCCGGTGTCTTTGGTTTGACCGAGGCCGAAATCAGCAAGACCCTCAGCGCGATGGTGCAGGGGCGTGTCGCCATTACCGTGTTCGAAAACGATACCGAAACCGACGTGAACGTGGTGCCCGGCGGGCCGCCCATCGACGACCCTTCAGATCTGGAATCGGTCTATCTGCGTCTGCCCGGCGGGTCTTATGTGCCGCTGTCTTCGGCGGCCACATTGGTGCCTGTCGTCAGTCAGGCGTCGATCAGCCGGCAGGGCGGTTCCCTGGCGGTGTCGGCCCAGACCAATCTGGGCGAAGGCGTGGATCTGGGAACCGCGATGACCCGGCTTGGCGATATCGCCGCCAACACCCTGCCCAAGGGCATGGGCATCATCTTTACCGGCGAGGCGGCGTCGCTGAGCGACAGTCAGACGGGCATGTATATGGTGTTTGGCGCGGCCTTCGTTATTGTCTTTCTGGTGCTTGCCGCCCAGTTCGAAAGCATCGCCAGCGCGGTTGTCATCATGCTGACCGTGCCCTTTGGGTTGGCCGCCGCCCTGTTCGCGATCTCGCTGACCGGCGGGTCGCTGAATTATTACAGCCAGATCGGGTTGGTCATGCTGATCGGGGTGATGGCCAAGAACGGCATCCTGATTGTCGAGTTCGCCAATCAGTTGCGCGAAGCGGGCCAGGACATCGACAGCGCCATCCGCGACGCCCTGCGCCTGCGCATCCGGCCTGTCATGATGACGATGGTGTCAACCGTGTTCGGCGGGCTGCCCCTGATCATCACCTCGGGCGCCGGGGCCGAGGCGCGCATCGCCGTGGGCTGGGTGATTGTCGGCGGGCTTGGCTTTGCCACCGTGTTCACCCTGTTTCTGACGCCCGTTTTCTATCGCTGGATCGCGGTCTGGGGCGCCGAACCGGGCATGGCATCAAAACGGTTGCGCGATGAAACCGCGGCCGCTGGACCATTGCCACCGGCGCAAACCAGCGCCGGCTGACGTTTCGCAGGGCGCGGGCGGGGCTGAAACCGGGATCAGCCAACCGCCCGCGCCTGTGGTTCAATCCGAAATCGCGCCTTCGTCGTCGCGCCGTTCGTGCATCCGGGCCTTGACCTTGCGCCCGACAATCAGCGGCAGGATGAACCCGACGATGGCGACCGTCCACAGGCCAATGGCCAGCGGGCTGTCGATCAGGGTGAACCAGTTGCCGTTGTCGATGGTGATCGCGCGACGCAGGTTGTTTTCCATCGAATTGCCCAGAAGCGTGCCAAGGATGATCGGCACCAAAGGCACGTCCAGCTTGCGCAGCACCCAGCCCAATATGCCAAAGCCCACCATCACCAGCAGATCAAACGACGACCCCGAAATGCCATAGATGCCAACAAACGACACCATGGCAACAACCGGCATCAGGATGCGCGGCGGCACCATCAGCACCCGGGTGAACAGACCGACCATGGGAATATTCATCGCCAGCAACATGAAGTTCGCGATGAACAGCGCCGCGATCAACCCCCAGACCACATCGGGGTTTTGCGAAAACAGCAGCGGCCCGGGCGTGATGTTCAGGGACAAAAGCACCGCCAGAAGAACCGCCGTCGTGCCCGACCCGGGCACCCCCAGCGCCAGCATCGGCACCAGCGCCCCCCTGCGGCGGCGTTGTTGCCCGCCTCGGGCGCGGCCAGACCGCGCGGATCGCCCTTGCCAAAGGTTTTGCTGTCCTTGTCCACCAGACGCTTTTCAAACGAATAGGAAATGAACGACCCAAGCGAGGCCCCTGCCCCGGGCAGCACCCCCGCGATAAACCCGAGAAGGGTGGATCGGATCATCGTCGGCGTTGTTTCCTTGATCATCGACATGGGCGGCGTCAGGCGGCCCACCTTGATCTTGGCCGCTGTACCATCGGCCTCGCCATGGCGGTTTTCAAGAAAGATGAACACCTCGGACAGGGCGAACAACCCGACAATCGCCACAAGGAAATCAAGACCGTCGTAAAGATGAACCTCGCCAAAGGTAAAGCGCGGCACGCCGGTCTGGGTATCGACACCGATCATGGCCAGCCCAAGCCCAAGCGCCGCCGCAAACGCGGATTTGGCCTGATTGGTCGACGACACGCCGCCCAGCGTCATGAAGGCCAGCGCAAACAGCGCGAAATATTCCGCCGGGCCGAACAGCAGCGCAATCTTGACCAGCTGCGGCGCCAGAAAGATCAGCCCCCAGGTGGCAAAGAACGCCCCGACGAAAGAGGCGATGCCGGACAGGGCCAGCGCCTCGCCTGCGCGGCCCTGTTGCGCCATGGGATAGCCGTCAAGGCAGGTCATCATCGCCGGTTCATCACCGGGAATATTCAGCAGGATCGACGAAATCCGCCCACCATACATCGCCCCGTAATACACCGAGGTCAGAAGGATCAGCGAGGCCGTCGGCCCAAGCCCCAGCGTGAACGCCAGCGGAATCAGGATCGCAACACCGTTCGAGGGGCCAAGACCGGGCAAGGCGCCCATGATCGTGCCCAGAAAACAGCCCAGAAGGGCCAAAAGAATATTTTGCCACGTCAACGCAATGGCAAAGCCGTCAGCAAGGGATGAAAGGGTATCCATGGGGAAGCGTCCTTAAAATCCGAGGGGTCCGCGCGCGAGCCGACAGGCCCAGCACGAGGTGAAAAACGACATAGATGCCCAGCGACGTGCCAACACCCGTCACGACCGACGCCAACAGCCCCGACCCCAACCGCCATGTCAGATAGCCGGCGGCAAAAAAGGTGGCGATGACGAATCCGACAACCGGCAACAATTCGGCATAAAGAACCATGACCACGACCGCGGCCAGAATTTCGGCCAACCGGCCAAGACTGGGCCATGTCGGGGCGGCGTCGGGTTTCAGCGCGATCACGATGGAACTGATGCCCAGAATACCGGCGATGATAAGCGGAAAGGCCTTTGGCCCTACGGCGTCTGACAGAAAGCTTTCTTCGATCGTCAATGCAGCCATGGCAAAGCCGATCGCAAGAAGAAGCCCGACGACACCAAAGATGCGATCAGACATTGGAAATTCCTTTGATGGGGGGCGCTGGAACGATGGGGGCGCCGCAATGTCATGCGACGCCCCTGTCATTGGCGGTAATCAAGGGCTTACTTGATGATGCCGATGTCTTTCGAGATGGCCTGAATGTCGGCCACGTTCTTGGCAACAAAGGCCTCGAACTCGGCGCCTTGCAGGTTCAGCGGGGCCAGACCGTTGTTGGCCATGACCTTTTTCCATTCGTCGCTGGCGTAAAGATCGGCGATCTTGCTGACCCATGCCTCATAGGCTTCGTCGCTCATGCCGCCGGGGGCGTAAAAGCCGCGCCAGTTGGCACCGATGGCATCCACGCCCTGTTCCATGGCGGTGGGGAACTTGGCGAAATCGCCCTCCAGACGCTCGGGTGCCAGAACGGCCAGCACGCGGATATCGCCGCTGTCCACAAAACCCTTGGCCTCGGATGCGTCACCGGTGAACGCCTGCACGGAACCGGCCAACAGTTGGGTTACCGCCTCGCCGCCACCGTCAAAGGCGATGTATTTCACCGAACGCACGTCCTTGATGCCATAGGCATTGGCCGCGATCAGCACCTTCAGGTGATCCCAGCCGCCAACGGCAGAACCGCCCGCGATGGAAACACTTTTCGGGTCGTTCTTGATCTGATCCAGCAGCGCGGGCAGATCGGCGATGTCGCTGTCAGCCGCCACGGCGATAACGCCGTAATCGGCCCCCACGGATGCCAGCCAGCGCACCTGATCCATGGTGTTGCCCGGAAAGGCGCCCTGTGCCAGACGGGTGGCCGTTGCCGACGACGCCGCGACGATCAGGTCGTTGTCGTCGTTGCGCTTGTTCACCACTTCGGCATAGGCCACGCCGCCGCCGCCGCCTGCAAGGTTCACAACCTGCATGGTCTTGTCCAGCAGGCCTTCGTCCTGAAGCATCTTGCCAACCTGACGGCAGGTGAAATCCCAGCCGCCGCCGGGGTTCGCGGGGGCGATGCATTCGGGGTTTTCGGGGGTGAACCCCTGGGCCGATGCGGCCAGGGCCGATGCGCCCAACAGGGCGGCGGCAATGGTCAGGCGGGTTGCCTTCATAATCATGTAATGTCCTCCACATTCTATTTCTGCCGGGCCGTAGGGCCGCCCGGGGTCCGTGCCAACGCACCGCTGGAATTGCGGTCTCCTCGCGAATGGCTGATACTGGGATATGCGACAAAGCTGTCGCGAACCTGTCATGCCACAGGAATTGGCCGCAAAGGGGGGATGATGCGGGTATTGATCGTGGAAGATGCCGCCGATGTGGCCGATGCCGTGGTCGCACGGTTGCGCAAATCCGGCATGGCCTGCGATGTGGCCGATTGCGCCGAAATGGCCGAGGATTTTCTGGCGGTGCAGAAATATCAGGCCATCGTCCTTGATATCAACCTGCCCGACCGCAACGGAACCGACCTGTTGCGCGACATGCGCCTGCGCGGGGATCGCACGCCGGTTTTGATGCTGACGGCCCTGTTTTCGGTGGATGACCGGGTGTCGGCCCTGAATCTGGGCGCCGATGATTATCTGGTGAAACCCTTTGACCACCGCGAACTTGACGCGCGCCTGCGCGCCCTGATGCGGCGCGAGGCCGATCAGAAATCCGACGCGGTGTCCCTTGGCCCTCTGACGTTTTCAGAGGCGACCCTGACCGCCAGCCTTGATCTGAAACCCCTCGAACTTACCCGGCGCGAGGCAACGCTTCTGGGGCTTTTGTTGCGGGGGCAAGGGCAGGTCATCAGCAAACAGCGCCTTTATGACGGGCTGTTTGCCTTTGACGATGCCGATGTGGGCGTCAATGCGATCGAGCTGTACATCGCCCGCCTGCGCAAGAAAATCGCCCCCTCGACGGTGCGGATCGAAACCCAGCGCGGGCTGGGCTACAGGATTTTCAACGATGATTAACCCGATCCGCCGCGCCCCGCGCACCTTGCTTGCGCGGGTGATGACCGGCGTGCTGTCCCTGCTTGTGCTGGGCGGGGTTGTCGTGGCCGTCGCCGCCTTTGGATACGGGCGCAGCGCGGCGCGGCAATCCTTTGACCGGCTGTTGGTTGGCGCCGCACAGGACATCGCGGAATCGGTCAGCATTTCCGACGGCGCCCCTGTGGTCGATCTGCCGGTTTCGGCGTTCGGGCTGTTGTCTCTGGCGGCGGATGACCGGATTTTTTACGCGGTTCACGGGCCGGATGGCGTGCTGCTGACCGGCTATGACTGGCTGGACCGGCGCGAGGTGGCACAGCAGGATCTGCCCGGTCCCAGCTTTTTCGATGGGCAGATGCAGGGCGAACCGGCCCGCTTTGTCACCGTGGCGCGGCGGTTTGCCGAACGGGCCTATTCGGGGCGCATTCATGTGACCGTGGGCCAAACCCTGCGCGCGCGCGGCGCGATGGCGCTGGATCTGACGACCCACGCCCTGATCCTGACCGGGATTGCCGGAATCGCGCTGATGATCGGTGCCTTTCTGGTGATCCGTTCGGCGATGCGCCCGTTGAAAGGCATGACCGCCGAACTGTCATCGCGCGACCCTTATGATCTGACACCGATGCCCGCCGACGGACCCGCCGAAATTGCGGTGATGATGCAGGCGATGAACCGGTTCATGCAGCGGCTTGACCGGCAGGTGGGGGCGATGAAAAACCTGATATCCGACACGGCGCACCAGTTGCGCACCCCGGTGGCCGCGATCCGGGCGCAGGCGGAACTGGCACTGGAGGACGATTCTGCGCAACGGGATCAGCGGCTGGAACGTCTGGTGCGGCGCACCCGGTCCCTTGGCGCGCTTCTGGATCAGATGTTGTCGCGCGCCCTTGTCATTCACCGCACCGAAAATGCCGCCCCGACCCCGGTTGATCTGCGCTACATCGCCCTGAGCGTGCTGGAAAGTCTGGATCAAGAAACAGCAACCCCCGAGGCCGCCGTGCAACTGCACATCGACGAGGCGGCGGTGATGGTTCTGGCCGATGAAATTTCATTGGGCGAGGCGGTCAAGAACATGCTGGCCAATGCCCTGCGCCATGGCACGGCGCCGGTGATTGTCGGGGTTTCCATGCCCGAAAGTGGCCCGGAAATCTGGGTGCAGGACGGCGGCTCTGGCCCCCCTGCCGATGTCTTGGCCACGATCGGCCAGCGGTTTGAACGCTCGGCGGCCTCAAAGGGAAACAGCGCCGGCCTTGGCCTGTCCATCGTGCGCGCTGTCGCGCTGGCCTTTGACGGGGAAATGGAAATGGGCCGTGTCGCGGATGGATTCCGGCTTACCATGAAATTCCCGCCCTATCCCGCGGGGGCCAGCCTGTGATCCGCCGTCTGATGGCCCCTTTTCTCTGCCTTATGCTTGGCACCGCCCCCCTTGCCGCCCAAGAGGCCGTGGCGCAATTCGCGGCACCGGGGGCAAACCCCACGTCGAATTTGACCGTGCGCTCCACCACCGACATCGCGATTCTGCGGCCCGCCTTGCAGGCCTTTGTTGCCCTCAACCCGGACATCCGGCTGATGTATGAACAATGGGGATCGAACGCGCTGTATGATGCCAGCCTTGCGGCCTGCGAAAACGCCAATCGGGAGGTGGACGTGATCATTTCGTCGGGCGTGCATCAACTGGTCGATCTGGTGAACCGGTCCTGCGCCAGCCCCTACAGCTCGGCCCAGACGGCCACCTTGCCGGTCGCGCGGCGCTGGCGCAACGAACTCTGGGGCATCACCCAGGAGGCGGCAGTTATCATCTATAACAAAGACGCCGTAACGCCCGAGGATGCCCCCCGCACCCGGTTCGATCTGTTGGATCTGATGCGGCGCAAACCCTTGGTCTATATGGGCAAGATCGCCACCTATGACATCGAGGAATCGGGCCTTGGCTATCTGTTTGCGTTCATGGACAGCCAACAGGCGACAACCTTTGGGGGCCTTCTGGAAGGGTTCGCAAGGGTCGATGCCGTGGCAACCTGTTGTTCTGCCGAAATCATCGCCGGGGTCGAAAACGGCGACTATCTGCTGGCCTATAATGTTCTGGGGTCATATCTGGATTTTGCATCCTACGAACATGTGGGCGTTATTTACCCCGAGGATTACACGCTTCTGCTATCGCGCGCGTTCATGATCCCGAAATCGGCAGGCGATCCGGGCAGTGCCGCCCTGTTGCTTGATTTTCTGTTGTCCAATGCCGGGCAGATCATATTGTCCGAAAGCAGCCTCGTGCAGAAACAGAGTTTCGATGAGGACGGGCTTCAGGAAAGCATTCACCGCTATATCGCCATCGACCCGACGCTTCTTGTGGCGATGGACCGGCAACGCCGCGCGATTTTCGTGGGAAACTGGCGCGCGACGTTTGATGACATCGCCCCAAGATAGGCCCCCTTGCGGGGGCCTTTTGGGTCACATTGCGGCTTTTACGGCGCGTCCGGTTATCACCTTGACAAGATGCGCACGATATTCGGGCGATCCGTGCAAATCCGCGATCAGGTCGTCAGACGGTACGCTCAGCCCGTCCAGGGCGGCGGCGTCGAAATTGGCCGAAAGGGCCTCTTCCGCCGCTGTCCAGCGATGCACCCCTTCGTTTGACGCGCCCGTGACGGCGACGCGCACACCGTCGGGGAACTGCGCCACAAACACCGCCACCAGCGCAAAGCGTGACGCAGGCTGGATGAACTTTTCATAGGCCGCCTTCACCGGCACCGGAAAGCGCAGGGCGGTGACGATTTCGCCCTCGTCCAGCGCCGTGTCGAACATGCCCTGAAAGAAATCATCCGCCGCTATTTCGCGCCGATCGGTCACGATGGTCGCCCCCGACGCCAGCGCCCCGGCGGGATAACAGGCCGAGGGGTCGTTGTTGGCGATGCTGCCGCCGATGGTGCCCCGGTTGCGCACCGCCGGATCACCGATCCGCGCGGCAAGCGAGGCAAGGGCGGGATAGGCGCCCTTTGCCTCTTTCGCCACGGTGGCGTGGGTGGTGGCGCCACCGATGGTGACAATGCCCCCCTCGGATGTGACACCTTTCATTTCCGCGATGCCCCTGAGCGACACCAGCGTGCCGGGGTCGGCCAGCCGCGCCTTGAGGGTCGGGATCAGGGTTTGCCCGCCGCTCAGGGGTTGCGCGCCCCCTTGAGGGCCGCAACCGCATCGGCCAATGTGCCGGGCCGTTCGATATCAAATGCATACATTGTCGTCCCTCCTCAGGCGTTGTTCATGGCCGACCAGACCCGGTGCGGCGTCAGGGGCATGTCGATATGGGCGATGTTGTGGCCGCCCGATTGCATCGCGTCGATCACCGCATTGACCACGGTTGGCGGCGATCCGATCGCCCCCGCCTCGCCACAGCCTTTCACGCCCAACGGGTTGTGGGTGCAGGGCGTGACGCAGGAATGATCGACCGTGTAAAACGGCAGATCATTGGCGCGCGGCATGGCATAATCCATATAGCTTGCCGACAGAAGCTGACCGTTTTCATCGTAACGGGTATTTTCCATCAGCGCCTGACCGATCCCCTGCCCAAGCCCGCCATGCACCTGCCCGGTGACGATCATCGGGTTCATCACATTGCCGAAATCATCAACGGCGGTGAACCGTTCCACCGTAACCTTGCCGGTTTCGGGGTCGATTTCCACCTCGCAGGCATAGGCGCCCGAGGGATAGGTAAAGTTGGCCGGATCATAGAACGCCGTTTCCTCCAACCCCGGTTCGATCTCGGTCAGCGGAAAGTTGTGGGGGATATAGGCCTTGAGAGCGACCTCGGCGAAGGTGACCGATTTGTTGGTGCCAACCGCGCTGAACACGCCGTCGTTCAGCTCAATATCGTCGGCATCGGAATCGAGCATATGCGCCGCGATCTTCTTGGCCTTGACGATGATCTTTTCCGTCGCCCGCACCATGGCCGACCCGCAAACCGCCAAAGAACGCGATCCATAGGTGCCCATGCCAAAGGGAATCTTCGAGGTGTCGCCATGGACGATTTCAACTGCGCTTGCGTCGATGCCCAGCATTTCGGACACGATCTGCGGAAACACCGTTTCGTGCCCCTGCCCGTGGCTGTGTGCCCCGACCATCACGCTCAGGTTGCCGGTGGCGTTCACCCGCACCGTGGCGGCATCGTAAAGCCCAACGCGCGACCCCAGAACCCCCACAAGGTTGGAAGGCGCGATCCCGCAGGCCTCGATATAGGCGTTGACGCCGAAACCGCGCAGCAGGCCCTTTGCCTCGGATTCGGCGCGCCGGGCGGCGAATCCGGCCATATCGGCCACCTGTTCCATCCGGTCCATCAGGGCGTCGTAATTGCCGCTGTCATATTCCAGACCGGCGGCGCTGGTGAAGGGATATTGATCGGGTTTGATGAAATTCATCCGCCGCAGGGCGATCGGGTCCATCCCGATTTCGCGGGCGCATTTGTCGATCACCCGCTCCAGCGAATAGCTCGCCTCGGGGCGGCCGGCGCCGCGATAGGCATCGACCGGCGCAGTGTTGGTGAACACCGCCTTTACGTTCACATAGACATTGGGAACGCTGTAATTGCCCGCCATCAGGGTGCCATGCAGAAAGGTCGGCGTCGCGGTGGCGAAATTCGACAGGTACGCGCCGACATTGGCCATGGTTTCGGTGCGGAAGGCCAGGAATTTGCCGTCCTTGTCGGTGGCCAGTTCGATCTTGGTCACATGGTCGCGGCCATGGGCATCGGTGAGAAAGGATTCCGACCTGTCGGCGGTCCATTTCACCGGACGCTTGAGCTTTTTCGCCGCCGCCAGCACCAGCGCCTCTTCGCCGTAGTGATAGATTTTCGAGCCGAACCCGCCACCCACATCGGGGGCGATAACGGTCAATTTGTTTTCGGGAATCCCCATGACAAAGGCCGAAATCAGCAGCCGCGTCAGATGTGGATTCTGCGAGGTGGTATAAAGCGTGTATTCGTCATCGGCCCGGTTATAGGTCGCCAGCGAACAGCGCGGCTCCATCGCGTTGGGCACCAGGCGGTTGTTGATCAGCTCCAGCGTGGTGACATGGTGCGCGCCCTTGATCGCCGCATCGGTGGCGGCGCGGTTGTCCTCGATCCAGCCCCAGTCGAAACACTGGTTGGTGCCGATTTCGTCATGGACGAAATTATCACCCGACAGGGCTGTGGCCATGTCGACCACGGCAGGCAGTTCCTCAATCTCGATCTCGATCGCCTCGGCGGCACTGCGGGCCTGTTGCAGGGTTTCGGCAATGACAGCGGCATAGGCATCGCCCACATGGCGCACCTTGCCATGGGCCAGAACCGGGCGTTTGGGTTCCTTCATCGGTTCGCCATCGCGGCTGTTGATCAGCCAGCCGGCGGGGTTGCCGCCGACCTCGGCGAAATCGGCGCCGGTGAACACGGCCAGAACGCCGGGCATCGCCTCGGCTGCGGTGGTGTCGATGGATTTGATGATTCCGTTGGCCACGGTCGAGCGGGCAAAGGCCGCCGCCGCCTGATTGAACAATCTGATGTCGTCGCTGTACCGACCTTCGCCAGTCAGAAAACGCACGTCTTCGCGGCGGAGTGTCGAGGCGCCGATTCCGGTATCCTTAGGCATGGAAATCTCCCTGAAAACTGTTATTCGGCAGCGATTGCGCTGACATCCTGACCCGAGGCGGCCATGATCGCCTTGACGATATTATGATACCCCGTGCAGCGGCAGATATTGCCATCAAGGTAGTCGCGGATCTCTTGCGCCGAGGGTTTCGGATTGTCCCGCAGCAAGGCCGTTGCCGACATCACCATCCCCGGCGTGCAAAATCCACATTGCAACCCGTGATGATCCTGAAACGCCTGTTGCACGACGCCGAGTGTGCCATCGGGGTTGGCCATGCCTTCAATCGTGGTCACGTCGGCGCCATCGGCCTCGACCGCGAACATGGTGCAGGCCTTTACCGCGTCACCATCAACATGCACGACGCAGGCGCCGCATTGTGATGTGTCACAGCCCACATGGGTGCCGGTCATTTGCAGATCTTCGCGCAGGAACGACACCAAAAGCGTCTCTCCTGCCACATCGCCGGAAACGGACCTGCCGTTTACCTTCATCGATACCTTTGTCATTGCATTCCTCCCGTTGATCTTTTGGTCTTGCCCGTCCGCTCAGTTCCCGACCATCCGTTTGAACCAGCCCTTGGGTTTTGCGTCACCGTCAGTTTCGGGCGCATCGACGCCATCCGTTTCCGCGTCGGGCGTGTCGCCGCCCCCCTCGACCGTGGCTTGAAAAGTCTCGAAAAACTGATCGGCCATCTTTTTGGCGAATCCGTCAATGATGCGGCTGCCCAGTTGCGCCAGCTTGCCGCCCACTTTCGCCTCGACATCATAATGCAGGATCGTGCCGTCGCCGTCCGGTTCAAGGCGCACATCGGCGCCGCCCTTGGCAAACCCCGCAGGCCCGCCCTTGCCCTCGCCCGTCATGGTCAGGCTTTCAGGTTCCACCATGTCGGACATCTGAACCGCGCCCTTGAACGTCGCCTTGACCGGCCCGACCTTTTGCACGACGACAGCCTCAAACCCCGCCTGCGCGTCGCCGGTCATTTCCTGACAGCCCGGAACACAGGCCTTCAACACCTCGGGGTCAAGCAAAGCCGCCCAAACCGTCCCGACATCCGCCGCGATCCTGCGACTGTCACTCAACTTCATAGCGAACCCCCCAATTCCAATTCCTGCAAGACTAGCACAGGCCGACGGTAGCGGCTAATGAATGGAGGATGCAAGTGTCACGGATTACACGTTTTTGAACGGGCCATGGGCCGCCTGCCCCGGCGCCCGGATGAAAACCACGGCACGCCCGGCGCCCTGCCCCGCCCGACCGGTTCGCGTGGGCGATCAGAGCGGCTCAAAATACTCGGAATGATCCTGCTGCACCTTTGTGACCGTAGCGGCAAGCCGGTTCAGATGCAGCCGGATCACCGTTTCCAATGAGGCCGGATCGTTCTGGTCAAGGGCGGCGATGATCGCCTTATGGTCGTCAACCAGAACCCTCATTTCGGTCGGTTCCTCCAGGGACAGCAGGCACAGACGATCCAGCTTCGATTTCATCTCGACGATGGTTTCAAACGCCAGTTCAACCCCCGAGGCGATGCAAAGACGCCGGTGGAAATCGTAATCCAGCTCGTGAAACCTGTCGGCATCCCTGGCGGCCACCGCAGCGCTTTGCTGGTCAATGTTGTCGCGCAGGTCCGATGTATCAAGATCGGGCCAGCGGGCGATCGTCTTGCGCAGGGCCTCCACCTCGACCGCGGTGCGGACAAACCGGGCATGGGCGATCTCGGGCACCGAAAACCCCCGCACCACCGTGGCCTTTTGCGGGCGGATCAGCAAAAGGCCCAGATTTCCCAGACGCGCAAAGGCATCGCGCACCGGCTGACGCGACACCGAGAATTGCGTGGCAATCTCGATCTCGGACATCTTCGTTCCCGGCATCAGCCGCAGGGTGATGATGTCATGGTGCAGCTTTTCGAACACCTCATCGACACTGGTGCGGCGCTCTGCTGTGGTCATAATCCGGGCCATCGGCCTGCCCCGTTTCCTGAAGGGGGCAGCGTTTTCCAGTGCCCCGGTAAAGTATCCGGCGTTGTCCCGCCTCAGTCGTACAGCGACGGCAACCAGAGCGAGAATGCAGGCACAAACGTCACCAGCATCAGCGCGCCAAAAATCGCCAGATAGAACGGCCAGATAGATTTCAGCGCCTGTTCGATCTTGATCTTGCCCACCGCACAACCAACGAACAGACAGGTGCCCACCGGCGGCGTACACAGGCCCAGCCCCAGATTGACCAACAGCATGATCCCGAATTGCATCGGGTCCATACCCAGCCCCTTGGCGATCGGCAGAAAGATCGGCGTGCAGATCAGGATCAGCGCCGCCATATCCATGATCATGCCCAAAATCAGCAGGATCAGGTTGATCATCAGCAGAATGATGATCGGATTGTCGGAAATCGACACCAACAGCATGCTCAGCTTTCCGGGCACCTGATACAGCGCCAGAAGATAGGCGAACGAACTGGCAAAGGCGATCAGGATCATCACCATCGCCGTGGTGCGCACAGCGCCGGTGACAGCCAGAATAAAGGATTTGAAACTGAGACTGCGGTAATAGAACGTGGTCAGCAACACCGCATAGATGGCCCCGAAAGCGCCGGATTCCGTGACCGTGAACACGCCCGACAGGGTGCCACCAACGATGATCACGGCGGTCATGAACCCCGGAATCGCATCTGCGGCGCTGCGGCCCACCTCACCCCAGCCGGGGAACGGCTCGGCCGGGTATTTGTGGCGCACCGACAGGATATAGGCGGCAATGGCCAGGCAGATGCACATCAGAATGCCCGGAATGACACCGGCCAGAAACAGCTTTGACACCGAAATCCCGCCCCCTGCCGCCACGGCAAAGATGATCATGTTGTGGCTGGGCGGAATCACGATGCCCGCAATCGACGATGTCACCGTCACGTTGACCGCGAAATCCGGGCGATACCCACGCTGTTTCATCACCGGGATCAACAGCGACCCAAGGGCCGAAATATCGGCAACCGCCGACCCGGAAATGCCACCGAACAACATGCTGGAAAAGATGTTGACCATGGCCAGCCCGCCCTTGATGTGGCCCACCACCGCCGAGGCGAGTTTGACCAGGCGTATGGCGATGCCACCGTGCAGCATGATTTCGCCGGCGAAGACAAAGAACGGGATCGCCAGAAGTGAAAACACCGACACCCCCGCGGTTGCCCGCTGAAAGGTGATCAGCATCGGAAAGCCTTCGTACCAAAAGGCCGAAGCCGCCGCGATACCCATCGCAAAGGCGACCGGGGCACCAATGACGACACCGGTGCCAAAGACGCAAAGCAAAATTGCCAGTCCCACGCTTAAATGTCCTTTTGTTCGGTCAGGGGAAGTTCGGCGATGGGGTGTTCTTCCACCGGCACCCAATCCCGGAAGGAAAGAATACGGAACAGCCCCCGCGCCCCGGCAAACAACAGGATAAGCCCGCCGCAAGAGGTGATGGCAAGTGTCCGGAAACTTTCGGGAATGTTCAGCATCGGCAACAGGGTGGCCCAGCCGAACTGCATCAGGGTGATCCCCGCGATCAGCATCACCGCACCGAAGGCCGCAAGGATCAGGTCAATGGCGATCATCACGACCTTCTGGCCGGTTTCCGGCAAAAGATCGCGAAACAGGGTAACGCCGATATGGGTGTCTTCCTTGATGCCGGCGGCGGCCCCCAGAAAGGTAATATAACAGATCAGCAACAACGCGAGCTGTTCAACCCAGGTTGGTGTCGTGTTCAGCACATACCGCCCGAACACCAGCCAGCCAAAGGTGACGATCAACAGCACCAGCGCGCCAGAGGCCGCGACGATGCACAGGCCACGCACCCGGTCCAGAAATGTTTCGACGGTTCGGACGATGGACGATTGTTCCGGCATCAATGCCTCCGCAGATGGGTTGACAGAACTGTGTGTGACGAAAGGCCCGCTGTCCAAGAAAAACGGCGGGCCTTTCGCCTGTCGTGTCAGATCAGTCTGCGTTGCGGATCATGTTCACAAGATCCGTCAGGTCAGGGTTGGCGGCAAGGAACTTGTCATAGACAGGCGCCATGGCTTCCTGGAACGGTGCCTTGTCGGCGATGGTGTTCACGATCGTGCCGCCCGCTTTCACGGTTTCCATGCTGGCCGCTTCACGCTTTTTCCACAGCTCGCGTTGCAGAACCGCGCTTTTGTGGCCCGCATCCTTGACGATGTCCTGCTGTTCCGGGGTCAGTTTTTCCCAGGTTTTCAGGCTCATGCACAGGCACTCGGGGATGATCAGATGCTCGGTCAGGGAATAATACTTGGCCACCTCATAGTGGTTGGTGGATTCATAGGATGGCGGGTTGTTTTCCGCACCGTCCACAACGCCGGTCTTGATCGACTGATACACTTCGGCAAAGGCCATGGGTGTGGCGTTACCGTCCATCGCTTCGACCATGCTGACGAACAGATCATTGCTCATCACGCGCATTTTCAGGCCTTCGATATCGGCGGGGGTGTTGATCGGGCGAACCGAGTTATAGAACGACCGCGCACCGGCATCGTACCAGCCAAGCGGCACCAGACCCTTGGCCATCATGCCCTTGCCAATCTCCGCGCCCACTTCACCGTCCATCAGACGGTACATCTGCGGGATGCTTTTAAAGATGAACGGCAGCGACACGACATTGGTTTCCGGCACCGACTGACCCATCGGCCCAAGGCTGAATTCACCGAAATCAATGATGCCAAGGCGGATCTGTTCGATGGCATCGGGCTGACTGCCCAAAACGCCATTGTGATAGATTTTGCCGGTGACGGCGCCGTCGGTTCTTTTTGTCACCTCGTCAATGAACGATTCCATCGCGATCGAGACGGGGTAATCCTCGACGTGGATGTTCCATCCGCGCATATCAAGGGCGTTTGCCGTGGTTGCCGACATGGCAAGGCAACCGCCCAGCACACCGGTGGCCACGACGGTTTTCATCTTGGAAACAAAAGTCATTCGATCCTCCCTGATCGTTCGTTTGTTGCGCGACTGGCCCTGCCCCACGGCCTTCCTCCCGGCCTGGAACGCGGACTTGGTTCAATCTGACCAGCCTCACTGTATTCTAGTATGCCAGTCTGCAAGATCATGTCAAACACAGTTTTCATTGCGCCTGCAAAAAATTTCACCCAAGTCCGCGCGCCGACAAGATGACTTGTTCAAGGTATTGACGGCCATGGAAAACTCCACGCATCCGACGTGCCGCATCCCGCCTCAGTCCAGCGCGGCCAAAAGGCGGGCGATGCCGGTTTCCAGCTTTTTGCGTTCTACCGCTGTCATGTCACGATCCAGCTTCAGAATCAGTTGCCCGACACCGGCGACACAGCGCACCCGGTTGCGCCCCTCGCCCAGCTCGAACGTGGTGCGCGGGCGGCGGCCTGCGCCCCCTGCCCCGCCACCGGCCTGTAGCGCGGCCCGCACCGGCGGCGCGGCGTCCGGGGCGTCGGCTGTGGACACCGCCCGCAACACGCCCAATTCATCGGCCACCGACCGGTTGTCCCAGCCCTCCAGCCGGGTCTTGAGATCGGCCAGGGCGCCCGGGTCTTCCTCGATCCGCTTGATCAGCGCCAGCCCGAGGTTGCGGGATATATCCTCGGGGAAATTCACAACCCCACCGATCAGATCCAGCAGCCGGGCAAAGGCCCGGATATAGCTGCGCTTTTGATACCCGGCGGATTTGAACACCTCGGCCACCGCATCATCGACATTCATCGGCGCCGTATCCGGGTCGGCGGCATAGGCCTGGGCGGTCAGGGCCATTTCCGCAAATGACAGATCCTTGCGAATCAGATTTTCATCGACCATCCGCCGATAAAGCCCGGTCTGACCTTCCCCGCGGGGAAGAAGCCCGGCGGGAATTTCGGCCCATGCCGCGCCGGATTCCGCCAGCAGAACGCGATAGGCCGCCAGCCGCCGGAACCCCTGCACCAGTTCATATTTGCCGTCGGCGCGTTCCTCGACCCGGATCGGATTGGACAGGCCGACATCGCGGATCGACGCGACCAGTTCGCCCAATTCTGTGTCTGGCCCCGGTTTGCGGTCGCGCACCAACGCCTCGGACACGACTGCATCCAGAGGGATCATCCTGACCACCAGCCCGGCCCGTTTGAGCGCGACAAATTCATGGGCCAGCGCATCGTTTTCCTGGCGGATCTGCGCCTCGGCGCTGGCGCGATCCGCCAGGGCGCCGGCGTTTTCGGAAATCGCGCTGGCCATGGGGCCGCGCCGTTTCGTGGGCCCGTCGAGGCTGCGAATCTGCGGCTCGTCACTGTCGGGCATGTCGATATCGAATATCCGTTTCTTGCGGCTCATTCTGGCCCCCTTACGCGCTCAGATCTTCCCCGCGGGGAAGGTTTTGGGTTTCATTCTCGGCGGCCATCGTTTCCCAGGCGGGCAACAGGGCGCCGCGAAATTCGCTCCACGCCTGATCAAAGGTCGTCCGGGCGCGGCGCCAGGTTTCGCGGGTCATGTTGCGGTAATCAATCTCATAGACCGAACTCAGAAACCTGTTGGATTGCTCGACCGCGCGGGTCGATTCAATCGGGTGTGTCGCCAGTCTTTCGCCAAAAACCTTGCCAAAAGCCTGAAACATCGCGCGGTGCAGATCGTTGCCGTGTTCATACCGGGTCAGCAGAAAACGAACGTCGCGAAACGCCTTGGGCAATTCGACCTTCCCCGCGGGGAAGGCGCCGCCAAACCCGTGGGCCAGATCCTCCAGCGCCTCGGCCAACTGGCCGATAAAGGACGTGGTGCTGTCATATTCCCAATACCCCGGCCCCGACGGGATGCACAGCATATCCGCCGCAAAGACCGCATTCATCGACTGATAGCCGATGGCGGGCGGGCAGTCGAAAAAGATCAGATCCCATTCATCATCGGGCAGGGCATCAAGATACCGCGACACGGCGGCAAAGAACGACCATTCAGGGTTCAGGTGCCGGTACTGGGCGCTCGCGAATTCGACAAAGGCCGCGTTGGCACATGAGGGAATGATGTCGATAGTGGGCCAGTTGGTGGGCCGGATGAAATCGCCGATCCGCAAATCCTGCAACCCCAGATCGCGGATCGAGGCCGGGATCGACCGGTGGGGCAGGGCGGTGCCACTTTCGGCGGCCACGGGGGCCGTGTTCATCCGGTCGGTTTCGTTCACCAGATCCCGGGCCATGATGCCCCAGACGGTTTGCTCCTCGCTTACATCGGTCAGCCCCATGGAGTGCGACAGCGTCGCCTGGGGGTCGAAATCCACCACAAGCACCCGGTAGCCATCGAGCGCGGCGGCGTGGGCGAAATGCAGCGCCACGGTGGATTTGCCCGCCCCGCCCTTGAAATTGGCGATGGCGGTCCGAAAGGCCCGGCCCTTGGGGCGCGGCGGCAACAGGGATTTGCCTTTGACCTTGAGCTTGCGGCGCAGGGTGTTCACCTCTTGCAGGCTGAACCACCGCTGCCGGCCATCGGGTTCGACCTTCCCCGCGGGGAAGGTGGGATCGGCGGCCAACCGGCCCCGGAAGGTTGACTGATTCATCCCCAGGATCAGCTCGGACACCTCCCACGACGAGAACCGGCGCAGCACCTTCTCATTCTCGGGAGAGTAGGTCTGTTCGCGAATCCAGCCCTGCATCTTGAGTGAACGGGCCTGGAGATCCCGGAGGTCTTCGTGGGTGAACATGCTTTTCCTCGGACGCTAATTCTTTTGCTTTCCGTAAATACGCCTAATTTGCCACTTCTGTCTATAACCTCTATTCTGATTTCATCAGGTTTTGCCGCGTCATATCCCCTTGGATCACTGGCATTTCCCCCGGGCATCACCGCGCGGATGATTCGGAGCGGCGCCAGTGCAAAACAGGCACTGTTGCGGCCTTTTTGGGGGGACATGCGAACGGCGGCCCCGGCCCTTGGGGGGACATTGGGCCTGAATGGGGGGACGTCAGGAATGTCCCCCAATACCAGACATATACCATTTTCTTTTTCCTGAAGCCGGGACAGGCGAACGGCGGGGACACGAATCCTTGACAATTTCCGGTTACTCAACGCTAATCAGGACGAGGTTAGGAAAAGCGTTGAGATTGCGGAATAAGGGCGGTCAGCCCAGCAGCAATCGCAACAGTCGACAGGCGGCCCGGGAGAGCAGGGATGCAAGCAAGCAAGGCGACCGGCCCCCGTGCGGCTGCGTTGAAGTATGACATTCTGACAGCCATTCTGTCACTAAGTCTGCATGATAGCGGTGCCGACGGCCGTTTGGCACAGCGGCTGGCGCTGTTGCTGACCGCACGATTCAACTGGCGCAGTGAAACATTCTGTGTCGGCACCCGTGAAATTGCCCGCATGTGGAACGTGACCGAGCGGACCGCAAAACGCGATCTGGCGCTTATGCGGGCGCGGGCGTGGATCAGCGTTCACCGGGCGCCGGCCCGGGGCAGGGTGACAGAACACCGGATCGAGCTGGAAACCCTGATTGAGGCCACGCGCCCCTTTTGGCCAGCGGTCGGCCCTGATTTCGTGGCGCGGATGGGACAAGGGGCGGATGAGACACTGTCCGATAACACGGTTGTGCCCTTTCGCGGCGTGGTGCAGGCACCGCCTGCCCAGGATGGCACGCTTTGGGCGGCGGCGTCGCGGGCCATTCATCAGGGCGATCCGGCGCTGCATGCGGCGTGGTTTGCGACGGTTACCGAAATTGCACGGGATGGCGGGCGCCTGACACTGGCGGCGCCGTCGCGGTTTGCCATGGGGTATATTCAGACCCATCTGGCGGGGCGGTTGCTGGCCGCTGTCACCCGGTGCGACCCGAGCGTAACCGAAGTGATCGTGACCGCAGGATAGGATCACGCAGATGTCGCCCAATCTTCGGAATGGCAAAGCGCCCGGACAAGGGCAGGGGAGGCCGCGGAACATGGATCAACGCAAGGGTGAAACACCCCGGGGTATCGGCGCGGCGGACATCGGGGCCTTTGCCGACAGCCTGGCGGGGTCGCTTGACCGGCAGATGAAAATCGCGTTTGAGCCGGACGCGCGCAAATCCTTGCGCCGCTTCAGTTCGGCCGAGGTGGCCAACGTATTGCGCATTCCCATGTCGGACCTGCGCGAAGGGCACAACGACGGGTCTTTTCCCGAGGTTCACACCGACAGCCGCGGCCACAGGTTTTACAGCGCCGAGGAGGTCGATACGCTGCGTGACATCCTCGGACGCGGGGGACTGCACCCCCACTGTCGTCCGGGGCGTGGCGCGGGGGATCGGCTTCAGGTGATGTCGGTTGTCAACTTCAAGGGCGGTAGTTCCAAGACGACGGCCGCGATTCATCTGGCGCAACGCTATGCCTTGCGCGGGTATCGGGTGCTTGTGCTTGATCTTGACCCGCAAGCCAGCCTGACCACCTTTTTTGGCTTTCGCCCGGAATTGGAATTCGCCGAGGGTGGCACCATCCATGATGCCTTGCGGTATGAAAACCAGGTGCCGCTTTCAGCGGTCATACAAAAGACCTATTTTCACAAGCTCGATATGGTTCCGGCCGGATTGATGCTGTCTGAATATGAAACCGAGACCGCAAATGCCCTTGCGCGTCGGGCACAGCCGATCTTTGCCGAACGGCTGGCGTTGGCACTGGAAGACGTTGACGATGACTATGATATCGTTCTGATCGATTGTCCCCCGCAATTGGGTTTTTTGACGCTGACGGCGCTGTCGGCATCGACCGGCCTTCTGGTGACTGTCGTTCCCGGCATGCTTGATATTGCTTCGATGAGTCAGTTTCTCAAGCTGGCATCAGAGACGATCAAGGCGGTTGAAGACGCGATAGGGCGGCGTGTTTCATGGGACTTTGTCAAGTTTCTGGTCACACGATTTGAACCATCCGATGGCCCCCAGACGCAGATGGCCGACTATCTTCGCGCAATTCTGGCAGGGCAGGTCATGACGGAACCGATGTTGAAATCGACGGCCATTTCCGACGCGGGCATGACACAACAGACGATTTACGAGGTTGATCCGACCCTGCTTATCCGAAAGACGCTTGATCGTGCGCTGACGAGCATCAACAGTGTCGCGGACGAACTGGAGCAAACGATTCAGATGGCATGGGGGCGTCGCTGATGGCACGTAAAATATTCAACCAGCCCGCGAAAGGCGGCGCCGATGCCCCCGTGCCCCCGGCGACATATTCCAGGCTGCCCGGTTCTGTCGGGGGCCTGCGAGAATCCTTGCGAGAGATCACCGCCAATTCGATCCGCGACATTGACCCGGAACAGATTGACATGGACGGGTTGCGCGACCGGCTTGGGGGGATGATGCCAGTTTGGACACGCTTGCAGCAAGCATTCGCAAACATGGCCAGCACGTGCCGATCATGGTGCGCCCCTCGGATCAGCCGGACCGGTATCGTGTTGTCTATGGTCGTCGTCGGCTTGCGGCGATCCGCAAGATAGGCGGACCGGTCAAGGCGATCGTGCGAACGCTGGACGACGACGCCTCGTTGATTGCACAGGGGCAGGAGAACAACCTGCGCCTTGATCCCTCGTTCATTGAAAAGGCTCTTTTTATCAAGGAAATGCAAGAGGCGGGGTATAAGCCGGGGGTCATTCAGGATGCTTTGGGTCTTACCCGGCAGGGGGTGTCAAATCATCGGGTGGTGATTGCGCAACTGCCCGAAACCCTCGTGCGGCTGGTCGGGCCTGCACATGGGGTGGGGCGGCGCCATTGGTCCGCGCTGGCGGCGCTGTCTGACAAGGTGTCATTGCTGGATTGTGCGAAAGAGGTTCTTTCGCAAACGAATGACGCCCTGCCAAGTCAGGACAGGTTTCAGGCGGTCCTTGATGCGGCCACCAGCAAGGCGCGGGGCATCGCCAAGAGAAATGCCGCCAGCCAACCCACGGTGATCACCGGTGAAAATGGCGCCCCGCTTGGCGCCGTTGCCACGGATAGCAGATCTGTCGCGCTCAGGATATCGCGCAGGGACCACCCGGAATTCGGGCAATGGATCGAAGACAATGCCGAGGCCGCGCTGCGCGGGATGTTCGCCCAATGGCAGCGCGAAAAAGACTAGGGTTTCGGCAGGCTTTGGCATGATGTCCACCGCGGTGGACATCGACCAACGCGACAAGAGAGCCGTCTAATCGCGAACGAGATCCTGCCAGTCGGCAAGGGCGGATCGCAACCGGTTCAAGGTTGCGGCGTGTTCGGGAACGAACGAAAGATTCACCAGCTCGTCGGGGTCGTTCCACAGATCGAAAAGCTGTTCGGTGGCGGTGCCGGGCGACGGGCTTTGGATGGGCTGGCCGGTGTTGGGCTGAACCGCATAGCGGATAAGTTTGTACCGCTCATCGCGGATCGCCCGCTGGGACGCACGATAGAGCGTGGCAAAATACCGTCGCCCCCCGGCGTCGCCCAGCAGATCAGCGCCCTGACACCCCGGATCGGCGGCGAGCCCGGCCAAGGCCGCGACCGTGGCGTGGGTATCCCCGTGCCAGACCAGGGCGTCAGATTTTCTGCCTGCCTCAACCCCAGGCCCCGCAAGAACCAGCGGAATATGGGTGCTTTCCTCGTAGAGGTTTTGTTTGCCCATCAGGCCGTGATTGCCCAGCGACAGACCGTGATCGGCGGTATAGACAAAAATCGTATCCTCGATCAGGCCGCGCGCGGCCACGGCATCGACGATCTTGCCGATCGCCGCATCCATATGGGCGATCATGCCGTAATAATCGGCGATATGCCCGCGCACCGCCGCTGGGCTGCGCGGAAAATCCTCAAGCAGTTCGTCGCGGATCGTCGCCTCGCCGGTGTCGAACGGGTGGGTCGGCATAAAGGCGGCGGGCAGGCTGACGTTGTTGGGATCGACGCGGAACGCATCGGGGGGCGTGCGCGGATCGTGGGGCGCCGTGAACGCGAGATAAAGGAAAAACGGATCAGCCGTCGGCACGTCGGCCAGAAATGCGGTGGCGGCATCGGCGAAAATGTCGGTCGAATGCCCCGGCACATGGGTGTTGCGGGTATCGTCATATGTGCCTGCGGGGTCGGTATCCTGCAACTGCATGGCAAGGTGATCGGACATGCCGTCAAACATCACCCGGTTGGCCGTTTCAAAGCCCCGGGCAAAGGATGCCTTGTCGTTGTGCCATTTGCCGACGGCATGGGTGCGATACCCGGCGGCGCGCAATTTCTGTGGCAGAATGGAAAGGTCCGGCGGAATCACGAAACCCGCGCCGAAATCCGGCACGTCGCGCCCCGATGGTGGCGTCAGGGCCACGGGGCTGCGTCCGGTCATCAGGCTGGCCCGCGAGGGCACGCAAACGGCGGGATTGTACCCGCCCTGACAATGGGCCTGACAGAAATCCGTGCCGCGTGCGATCAGGGCGTCGATGTTCGGCGTCGTGACTTCGGCGCAGCCATGGGCGCCGATGGACCGGGACCGGTGGTCGTCGGCGATGATGAAAACGATGTTTGGGCGCCGGGTCATGCAAGCTCCAGTCGTTCGCCCGAAGGGCGTGAGAAAAGGTGAACCTCGTCCGTGTTCAGCATGATCGGCACCTGGGTGCCGGGGGCCAGAGTCAGGTTTCGGCTTTCGATCATCATTACGGGTAGGTCGCCGGGCAGATGCCCGTGGACGACGCATTGATCGCCCAGATATTCCACCAGCGAAACGGTGCATTGTGCCACGCCCTGCCCATCGGGTGCGATGTGCAACGCTTCGGGGCGGACGCCCAATGTGGCATCACCCGACGCCGCCCCGCACGCCAGCGGCAGTTCGAACGCCTGACCGGTGAACCGACCATCGCGCAGGGTGCCATCAAAGAAATTCATCCGGGGCGAGCCGATAAAGCCCGCAACAAAGCGGTTGGCGGGGCGTTCGTACAGATCCTTGGGGGCGCCGATCTGTCGGATATGCCCGCCTTCGAGAATCACGATCTTGTCGGCCAGGGTCATCGCCTCGACCTGATCGTGGGTGACATAGATCATCGTGGCCGCAAGACGGGCATGCAGTTGTGCGATTTCGACCCGGGTTTCGGCCCGCAGGGCAGCATCAAGGTTGGACAGCGGTTCGTCGAAAAGGAAAATCTTGGGCTGGCGCACGATCGCACGCCCGATGGCCACCCGTTGCCGTTGCCCCCCGAAAGGTTCCGGGGCAGCCGGTCAAGGTAGGGTTCCAGTTGCAAGGCGCGCGCCGCTTCGGCCACGCGGGTTTCTATCTCGGATTTTGGGCGTTTGGCGATTTTCAGGGCGAATCCCATGTTTTCGCGTACCGTCTTGTGCGGATAAAGCGCATAGGACTGGAACACCATGGCCAATCCCCGTTCGCCGGCCGATGCCTCGGTCATGTCTTCGCCGTCAATCAGGATCGTGCCGCCGGTCGATGCCTCAAGCCCCGCGATGACGCGCAGCAATGTGGATTTGCCGCAGCCCGACGGCCCGACGATGGCAACGAACGACCCCGGTTCAACCGCAAGGTCGATCCCGTTCAGCGCGTTGAGACTGCCAAAGCTCTTTTCGACGCCAGAGAGCGTGAGGATGGACATGATCGGCTCCTAACCTTTGACCGAGCCAGACGACAGCCCGGCCACCAGCCGGGACTGAACCGGCAGAAACAGAATAAGTGCGGGCAGGGTGGTCAGGGCCGACGCGGCCATCACCGCGCCCCAATCCACCGTGTCTTCGCCAAAGAACAACGTCAGGCCCAACGGCAGCGTTTTGGCCGATGTCTTGGTCAAAAGCGCCAGTGCCAAAAGAAATTCTGTCCACATCAACAGAAAGGAATAGGTCGCCGTGGCGACGATGCCCGGCACCATCAGCGGCAAAATGATATGGCGCAGCACCTCAAGCCGTGACGACCCGTCCATCAGCGCCGCTTCGTCCAGATCGCGGGGCAGCGCCTCAAGATAACCGACCATGAGATAGATCGAAAAGGGCAGGGTGATGGCGACGTAACAGAACATGATCACCAGATGATTGTTGGTCAGCCCGGCCCGCGCGAACATGATGAACAGCGGCGTCATCATCACCACCCAGGGGAACAATTGGGTCAGGATAAGGATGCCGAACAGCCACTTTTTCGCGCGGATACGATAGCGCGACAGGACATAGGCCGCGCAGGCCGCGATGGCTGTGGAAATCAGGACGGCGGTGATGCAGATATAAAGGCTGTTGAACAGGAACCTGCCAAAATCGCTGGCCCAGACCGTGCGGTAATTATCGAGCGTAAAGCCAAGAGCCGACCCGCCCGTGCCCATCAGGGCCGCGGCAGGTTTGAACGAGGCCCAGAAAATCCACACGACCGGCGCGGCCAGAAAGAAAATGACCAACGTGGCCAGCGCAAGCGCGGCGGCCATCGCGACCGGGCCGTGTTTTTTGGTCAGGCCGCGTTTCTTGCGGCGAGAGGGAACTGCGATATCGCTCATTACATCAACCCCGCAAACCGTCTGGATACGACATAGTGGAAATAAAGCGCCCCGAAGATCATGGCGATGGCTGCCATGAACGTGCCGATGGCCGATGAAAGCCCCAGTTTGAAGTTCACGAAGGCCTGCAAATAAACCTCGGTCGCCAGAACATTGGTGAAATTGCCGGGGCCTGCCGCGGTGGAAATCCAGACATAAACGAAATTGTTGAACGTCCAGATTGTCGTCAACAGGCCCAGAACCGCCAGCGCCGGAAGGGTGTGGGGAAAGGTGACGTGCCAGAATTTGGTCCATGCCCCGGCGCCGTCCATCTCAGCGGCCTCGTAAAGATCGCTGGGCACGCTTTGCAGCGCGGCTGCCATGGTCAGCGTGATGATGGGCAGGCCGTTCCAGACGATAATCGTGATCACCGACGGCCAGACAAAATTGGGATCACCCAGAAAGACGATGGGCTGGTCGATCAGGCCAAGATCGCTTAGCCAACTGTTCAACACGCCGCTGCGCCCGTCAAAGATTTGTTTCCAAACGGTGACCGCCACAATATCGGGCGTCGCCCAGGGCAAAAGCGCGGCCATGCGAAGCGGCGTCGTCAGCCGCAGCTTGCGCACGATGTGGGATTCGATGAACACCGCCAATGCAAACCCAAGCACAAGCCGCAACCCGACCGACACCAGCGTCAGCCAGAATACCGTGTTATACAGCACCTTGCGAAAGTCCGAATCCCGGAACATTGCCCGGTAATTGTCCAGACCCACCCAATTGCCGCCCTTGCGCAGGCCCAGAAGGCTGAGGTCGGTAAAGCTGTTGGCGATGTTGTAAACCGTTGGCCACAGGAAAAACCCCGCCATGACCGCAAACGCGGGCAGCAGCATGAACAGGACGAACCTGCGCTGGTCCTTGGAATAACTGAGCATGGCGTTCCTGCGTGGGACAAGGTGGCGGGCAAAGGCAGCCCGGCGCGAAAATTGTGCGCGCCGGGCTGTGCAGCTTAGCTGTCGATCATGTCCTGGATCGTGGCCAAAAGGCCCTCGGCGGCCTGAAGCGCGGTTTTCTCACCGATCAGAAGCGCGCCGAACTCGCGGCCTGTTTCGCTCCACATTGTGCCGATGGGGGTCTTGCCACCGGCATAGGCACCCCAGGTGCGCGCGGCGGGCAGTTGTTCGCCATACCCCTCAAGCCCGGGTGCGAATTCAAGCGCGGCCAACGCGCTTTTGCTCGCCGGGAACTGCGCCGTGAGATAGTCGGAAAAGAACTTTTCCGTAATCAGGAACTGCATGAACTTGTACGCTTCTTCCGGGTGTTCGGAATTGGCGTTGATGCCCAGCATCCGACCGCCCAGGTGGCTGATTCCGCCCGCCGATCCCTTGGGGATGGTGGTAGAGGCAAAGAACACCTCGTCCGATCCGGTTTGCGCCGCGCGGGTGGCAATCATTTCCTTGGTGACGTTGGGCGGCATGATCGTGAACGCCTGATCGCCGGCGACCATGGGGGCCATGGTCGAAATATCGGCAAGGCCACCATAGGCGATATTCGTTTCCGGGTTTCCGCCATCGCCCATGAAATCGGCGAAGTATTGGAAACTTTTTGCCAAAGTCTCGGCGTCGACACCGGTTTTGAACCCGCCGTTGCCGTCTTCGACAACCAGAGCGTGACCGTTCGACCAAAGGTGATAGTTGATCAGGAACCAGGGCGTGCTTGTGGCGCCGCCGCCCGCCGGAAAGCCGAACCCGACCTTGCCGGTCTTTTCATGGACCGTGCGGCTGGCCGTCAACAGATCATCCCAGGTTTCGGGCACCGCGACGCCTGCTTCCTTCAGCACCGAAGGCGTGTAAACCAGCGTCCAGGTGTCTGCCGTCCAGGGCAGGGCGAAAATTTCGCCCTCTGGCCCCTGTGCCAGATCCGTCGCGATGAAATCGTCAAATCCCGCGCCGGCGCCGTTTTCCTCGATCAGATCGTTCAGCGGCAAAAGCGCCCCCGCGCTGCCCATTTCAAGGGGCCACACAAAGGCGATATGCACCACATCCGGGCCGGTACCCACGGCGGCCTCACGCAGGAACTGCGTACGTGAATCGCCCCAGGAAATCCGCTCAAGCTCAACCTCGATGTCGGGGTTGGCGGTCTCGAATGCCTCGATGGCGGCCTCGATGACCTCTGGGTCAGGATCGTTGTAGCGAAAGCTGATGGTGGTCTGGGCGATCGCGGTCGTTGCAAGCAGCGACGCTGCAACGCCGATGATGCCGGTCTTCAACAAGGTCTTCATCGAAATTCCTCCCTGGAATGCGGCGAAATGGTTCGATACTCCCTTATCGAACCGGTTCGATGGCAGGTTAAGTTGACAAAACGGCGTTTGTCAACAATGTAGTTGAGGCGCCGCATGGGCCGATCCAACGACGAGGTATGCGATGCCGACACCTTCCCCGAAACGCGCAACGGTCGCAGATGTCGCCCGGGCGGTGTCGGTGTCAAAGTCCACTGTTTCGCTGGCGTTCAGCGACCCCGACAGGGTGTCCGCCGACACCCGCGCGCGCATTCTGGCGACGGCATCGAAGGTGGGATACGCACCGAACCCCCTGGCCCAGAGCCTCAAGACCGGGCGCAACAATATGGTGGGGCTGATTCTTGCGGACCTGACGAATCCGCATAACGGCACCGTTCTGGAACACGTACAGGCCGCCGCGACGCAACGGGGCTATACCGTGATTACCGCCACGGCCCTGCACGACCCCGCCCGCGATCTGGCATTCGTTGCCAAGCTGGAACAGCTCAACGTCCGGTCGGCCATCATCATGCCGTCGGGGTCCGATACCGGGTATGTCAGCCGTCTTGCCCAAAGCCCGATCGAATTCGTCTATTACGGTCACCGGCTTGATGGTATTGAGGCCGTGCATGTGGGGCTGGACAACCGGATGGCCAGTACCCTGTTGGTCGACCACCTGATTGCACTGGGCCACCGCCGCATCGGCCACGTCGCGGGCAACCTTTCGCAATGGAGCGCGCAAGAGCGACTGACCGGTGTTCAGAACGCCCTGTCAAAAGCGGGGCTTTCGATTGCACCGGGTCATCTGGCGATCGGCCAGTACGACGAAACAATCGCGTTTCATGCGGCGCTGCAACTGCTTCGGCGGCCGGATCGTCCGTCGGCGGTGGTGACGGCAAACAACACAACCGGCATTGCAACCCTGCGTGCCGTTCGCGCCCTTGGCCTGCGCTGTCCACAGGACGTATCCATTGCCAACATAGATCAGATTCCCTGGGGCGATCTCATGAGTCCGACCCTGACCTGTGCCTGCCAACCCATTGTTGACATGGCAACTTACGCCGCGAACCGCCTGATCGAAGGCATTGAAGAAACGATCGAAGACCCCTTCGGAGGGTCGCGCCTGTTCGCGCCTGTCCTGGAAATCGGCGGTTCGACTGCCGCAGTGTCAGACTAAAAGCGCGGGCGAGTCTTCGTCTGTCCCTAACCATATAAATGCGACATTATCAATGTCGCAAACGGACATTTATTTGGTTGATCTTCAGCCCTGACAGGTTAGGTCAGTGCCCTGAAGGCGCCATACGCCTTGGAGCAGCGCTCGGGTATCTTGTGCCGATCAGGCAGAAAGATCGTGCAAGCGCGTCCAAAACGTTCCGGCGCTTTGGGGGGTGCGATGATCCAGAGCCGTTGGCCGCCCGATAGAATTAAAGGAGAAATACACGATGAAACGAGTTATTTATGGCGCTGCCTTCGCTGCGCTCGCAGCCCCAACTGCCGCTTTCGCACAAGAGCAATGTGGCGAAGTCACCATTGCCGAGATGAACTGGGCCTCGGCCGGGGTCGTTGTTGCGGTGTCGAACTTCCTGCTGGAACAGGGGTATGGCTGCGATGTCACGATTGTTCCGTCCGACACCACGCCTGCGGTCACCTCGCTGTCGGAAAACAATGAACCCGACATCGTGCCGGAACTTTGGCCCAATTCGGCCGGCGATGCCTATAAAAAGATCAAGGCCGACGGCAAGATCGTCGAACTGACCAGCGTTCTTGATCCCGGTGGCGTTGAAGGGTGGTGGATCCCGACCTATCTGGCCGAGGAACACCCCGAACTGAAAACCATCGAAGGCGTGATGGCCAACCCCGAACTCGTGGGCGGCACATTCAACAACTGCCCCGATGGTTGGGGCTGCCGGATCGTGAATGACAACCTGATCCGCGCGATGGATCTGGAAAGCTCGGGTATCGAGGTGTTCAACCACGGGTCCGGCGAAACACTCGCCACGTCGATGGCCTCGGCTGTCGAAAGCGGCGAACCCTGGTTCGGCTATTACTGGGGGCCGACCACGCCTCTGGGTAAATTCGACATGACCAAGGTGAGCCTGGGCGAAGAGAACGAAGCGGCGCAGTTGGCGAACCAGAATGCCGATTCCCCCGACGCGGCCGTGACCGAATTCGCAACGGCACCGATCCTGACCGTCGTGACCAAGGATTTCCAGGAATCGCATCCCGACGTTTCCGAAATGATGTCAAAGGTCCAGTTCAAGACCGACCAGATGAGCCAGCTTCTGGCCTGGATGGACGAGAACAATGCCAACAGCGAAGAGGCAGCTGTGTATTTCCTGCAAAACAATCCCGACGTTTGGAGCAGCTGGATCAACGATTCCGCCAAGGAAAAGCTGGCGGCGCTGATAAAGTAAGACACCTGTGAATTTGACCGGGGGCCTGGAGACCAAGGCCCCCGGTCCTTGTCTTAGCAAACAACAAGAAATAGGGAATATATGCTATGATCAAACAAATTATGACTGCCGCTGTCGGTGCCATCATGGCCCCGGGCATTGCCGCCGCAGATTGTGGCGACGTAAGCATTACCGAGATGACGTTTTCCTCGGCCATCATCACCACCGAGATCGCATCGTTTCTGATGGAACAGGGTTACGGCTGCACCGTCACCCGCGTGCCCTCCGACACGATCCCGGCCCTGACATCGCTTGCCGAAAACAACGAGCCGGACATCGTGACCGAACTTTGGGTCAATTCCGCTGGCAAGGCCTATGACAAACTCAAGGCGGACGGCGTTATCGAGGATCTGACCAAGGTTCTGAACCCCGGCGGTGTCGAGGCGTGGTGGATTCCCACCTATCTGGCCGAAGAACACCCCGAGTTGAAAACCATTCAGGGCATCATCGACAATCCCGAACTGGTCGGGAACCGGTTCAACAACTGCCCCGATGGCGGTTGGGTGTGCAACATCATCAACCACAACATCGCGCGGGCCTATGGGCTTGAGGATGCGGGGATCGAAGTGTTCGATCACGGTTCGGGCGAAACACTCGCGGCCTCGCTTGCCGCGGCCTATGAGAAACACGAACCCTGGTTCGGCTATTACTGGGAGCCGACCGCGCTCATGGGGCGTCTTGATATGACCATGGTTGATATCGGCCCCGCAGACCCCGAAAAGCACGAGAAGAACCTGGATGCGGACGTCAAGGATCCGCAAAAGAGCGCCTATCCGCCAAGCCCGGTGTTCACCGTTGCCACCACCGCCTTTGCCGAGCGCGAGCCGGAAATCGCCGAGCTGATGCGCAACCTGAGCTTTTCGACCGACGAGATGAGCGCGCTTTTGGCCTGGAAAGGCGCGAACAGCGCGACGACCGAAGAAGCGGCCGTTTATTTCCTGACCAACAACAAGGACAAATGGTCCACCTGGCTCAGCGATGACGCGCGCGCCAAACTCTCGGCCCTGCTCAAAAACTGATAGCCGCAGCGCGGACAGATACGATTTGACCGGTGCGCGGCGCGGCCCCTTTGACGGGCCGGTCGCGCATTTTCAGGTGATGACAGAAAGGGCCACAAGAACCGGCCCGGATGAGGGATGAATGGCGATTTACGATTTCGTTTTCGACGGGCTTGGCTTGCGTGGCTGGTGTGGGGCAAGCGGGGATGATGCTGGTGGCATGACCTCCATGGCGCAACTGCTGGCTGAAACATCGGGTAAGGAACTGAAGGTGTCGCCATGGGAAACGCCGTTTCCCTCCATGGATGCGCTGCACGAGGCCTGTTCGTCGTTTCCGCAATCCCGTGAACTGACCTCTGGGTTAGAGCAAGGATTCCTGTCGATCAAGGACACGCTCAAGGTTGTTGTCGATCCGGTGACGCAACCGCTCAGCTGGGCGCTCAACAATGCGCTTTGGGTGATGCAGGCGGTGCCGTGGTTCATCATGATCCCGCTTCTTATGCTGGTCGCCTATGTCGTTGCCCGGTCCCTGAAACTGGTCGGGCTGGTTGCGCTGTGTTTCGGGTTTCTGGCCTTTGTTGATTACTATGACTACACCATGCAAACGCTGGCGATTATTTTTGTCTGTGCGTTTATCTGTGTGTTGTTCGGGGTGCCCATCGGCATTGCCATGTCACGCAGCGACCGTGTGCAGCGGTCGATGATACCGGTTCTGGACATGCTCCAGACATTGCCGCCCTTCGTTTACCTGATCCCGCTGATCTTTCTGTTTTCGGTGACCGAGCCAAAACTTTACGGCATCGCCATCATTCTTTACGCCATCGTGCCGGTGGTGCGGCTGACCGATCTTGGCATTCGCCTGGTCGACAAGGACGTGATCGAAGCGGCAGATGCCTTTGGCATGACCAGGCGCCAAAAGCTGTTCAATGTTCAAATTCCGCTGGCCCTGCCCAACATCATGGCGGGCGTGAACCAGACCATCATGATGAGCCTTGCAATGGTGGTTATCGCATCGCTGGTATCGGCCCCGGGTCTGGGTGTGCTGGTGCTGCGCGGTATCCGTTCGCTTGAACTTGGTGTCGGGCTGTTGTCGGGGCTGGGTATTGTTCTGCTCGCGATTATTCTGGATCGCGTGACCAAGGCGGCACTGGCCCGCATCAACGCAAGCCAATCGTAAAAGGAGGTGACGGACATGAACGACGAAGGCATCAAAATTTCGATCCGCAATCTCTATAAGGTTTTTGGCGACGATCCCCTGCCGGCCCTGGAGCGGGTCAGGGAGGGCATGGGCAAGACCGAGCTGCTTGAGGCGCATGGTCATGTTCTGGGCCTGAATGATATCAACGTGGATATGCCCACCGGCAAAACCACGGTCATCATGGGGTTGTCCGGGTCCGGTAAATCGACCCTGATCCGCCACCTGAACCGCCTGATCGAACCCACGGCAGGCGAGGTCTGGGTGGATGGTGAAAATATCATGGAGTATAGCGACAAGCAGTTGCGCCAGTTGCGGCAACATAAAATGTCGATGGTGTTTCAGAAATTTGCGCTGTTTCCCCATCGGACCGTATTGCAAAATGCCGGGCTTGCCCCTTCGGTTGAGGGCAAGAGGGAACGCGCCTATCAGGACGAGGCGCGCAAGTGGCTTGATCGCGTTGGCCTGCAAGGTCAGGGCGATCAGTATCCGCATCAACTCTCTGGTGGAATGCAGCAGCGCGTCGGCATCGCCCGCGCCCTGACCAGCAATTCCGACATAATGCTGATGGACGAAGCATTTTCCGCGCTTGATCCGCTGATCCGCACCGATATGCAGGATCTGCTGATCGAATTGCAGAACGAGTTGCAGAAAACGGTGGTGTTCATCACCCATGATCTGGATGAGGCGCTTAAACTGGCGGACCATCTGGTGATCCTCAAGGACGGATTTGTCGTCCAGCAGGGCGAACCGCAACACATCCTGCTGAACCCGGCCGATCCCTACATCGAAGATTTCGTCAGCGATATCAACCGCGCCCGCGTTTTGCGGGTGCGTTCGGTCATGGAGCAGCCCAGGAACGACACGGCTGAACACACCGCAGAAATCGACCACGACGCCACGCTGGAATCGGTGATCGCGCTGTCCGAGGGTGACACGGACCGCAGCTATCGCGTGATGAAAGAGGGTGATCCTGTTGGGGTTCTGCAAATGAGCGACCTTGTGCGCGCATTGGTGCCATCGGAAAAATCCGACGACCCGGAAAGCACCCGGCGCAGCGGATAAACCCGCCGGGCCGCTTCATTTCAGGAATTGCCAGCATTGCCCGGGCGTGAAATAGCGCAGGCTAAAGACCAACAGAACATGGCGAGGCCGGAATGAGCAGTGACCCCCAAGTCGGCAACGCGAATGCCACAGCCGCCGACACCGCTGGCCGTGACCGTCTGGTCATTGCCCTGTTGCTGGTCTCGGCGTTTACCGTGATCCTGAACGAAACACTGATGAGCGTCGCCCTGCCACGGTTCATGGACGCCCTTGGCGTTTCGGCCAACGCCGTGCAATGGCTGACGACGGCCTTCTTGCTGACCATGGCCGTGGTGATTCCGATCACCGGCTTTCTGATTCAGAGATTTCACACCCGAACGGTGTTTCTGATGGCGATGAGTTTTTTCAGCCTGGGAACGGCGATCTGCGCCGTTGCGCCGGGCATCGGGGCGCTGATTCTGGGCCGCGTCGTTCAGGCCATCGGCACGGCGATGATGATGCCCTTGCTGATGACAACCGTGATGACACTGGTCGCCCCGGAAAACCGCGGCAAGACCATGGGCAACATTTCAATCGTCATTTCGGTCGCACCCGCCCTTGGCCCGACCATATCGGGGATCATCCTGCATTATCTCAGCTGGCACTGGTTGTTCATTCTGGTTCTGCCCATCGGGTTGGGCGCGCTGGGGCTGGGGTATCTGCGGCTGGTCAATGTCACCACGCCGCGCAAGGTGCCGCTTGATCTGATCTCGGTGCCACTGTCGGCGGTGGGGTTTGGCGGATTGGTCTATGGTCTTTCGGCCCTTGGCGAGGGGCGGGGCGAAGGTGGCGCGATATCACCCTGGGTGCCGGTGGCCATTGGCGGTGCGGTGCTGGCGGTGTTTATCTGGCGCCAGATTGTTCTTGGCCCCCAGGATCGGGCGCTTCTGGATCTGCGGACGTTCCGCATCCGGGTTTTTGCCGTGTCGGTGGCGATGCTGGCGCTGGCGATGATGTCGTTGTTCGGCATGATCATCCTGCTGCCGATCTATATGCAGAACGTGCTGGGGATGACGCCACTGGAATCGGGGCTTTTGCTGTTGCCGGGGGGTTGCTGATGGGGCTGCTGGCGCCGTTTGTCGGGCGCCTGTTCGACAGGGTCGGTGCGCGAAAGCTGGTGATCCCGGGGGCGGTTCTGGTCAGTGGTTCGTTGTGGTTCGCCACGACCTTTGGGGTGCACAGCCCGGTGGCGATGGTGCTGGCCGGGCATCTGGCGCTGAGCGCGGGCCTTGCGCTGTTGTTCACGCCGCTTTTCACCTCGGGCCTCGGGTCGCTGCCCAAGGAGCTGTATTCGCATGGAAGTGCTGTGATCGGCAGCGCCCAGCAGGTTGCGGGGGCTGCGGGTATCGCGCTTTTCGTGTCGCTTATGACCATCCGCATCGGCGCGCAAATGGCCGAGGGCGCCGCCCTTGTCGATGCAACGGCTGCCGGGTTGCACGATGCGTTCCTGTGGGGGGCGGCGCTTTCGCTTTTCCTGATCGTTGCCGGGTTTTTCGTGCGCCGGCCACCGGACCAGCAATAGGCGCGCCACAGCCCGCGTTTGTGCCAGAGCTTTGTCGGCGCCATCACTGCCCTTTCAAGAGGGGTCAACAGTGGTCGCGGTGGCAAAGACCGTATTCCTGATGCATGTGGCACGTGCGGCGTGACGGATTATCGCCCGCTGCGCATTAAAAAAAGACGCTTGGTTACGCAGTCGCACTGAAAGGGATCCGCCCCGGCGTCCCTTTCCTCCACGATAGAGCAGAGATGCGCGCAGGAAGACGTGGCATCGACCACATGGGAGGATTTGCGATGACGAAGAATTTCCTTGGCACCATTTCGGCCTTGGCAGTGATGACGGCAGGCGGCGCTGCGCTGGCTGACGCACATTCCGGGCCGCTCAAGGTTGGCGTGCTGGTTACGCTGGAAGGCACCTATGCCGTCCCGGGCGAAGATGGCGTGCGCGGTATCGACCTTGCGCTCAAGCAACACAAGAACATGGCCGGCGGTCGCGAGATCGAACTGACCACCGTATCGACCGACACCACCCCCGACAGCGCCGTGCGCGGCGCGCGCAAGCTGGTGGAACAGGACGGCGTGGATATTGTGATCGGGCCGCTTTCCGGGTCCGAAGGTATCGCGATCCGCGACTATTCGAAAACCCAGCCGGGCGTGACCTTTATCAACGGTATTTCTGGGGCGCAGGAAGCCACCTATGTTGATCCGTCGGAAAACTTCTTCCGGTTCAACATGGAGGGCGCCCAGTGGTCGGCCGGTCTTGGCGATTATGTCGTCAATGAAAAAGGTTATAAAACTGTCGCCACCATCGGCGAGGATTATTCGTTCATCTATACGCAGGTTCTGGGCTTTGCTCTTGGGTTCTGCGAGGCAGGCGGCGAAATCACCGAGCGTTTCTGGGTGCCGCTGGGCACCAAAGATTTCGGTTCGATCATCGCGTCGCTGCCGGATGAGGTCGATGCGATCTATCTTGGTCTTGGCGGTGGGGATGCCGTCAACTTCCTGAACCAGTACCAGCAGGCCGGCGGCGAAGCCAACCTGATCGGCGGCACCATCATGGTTGACGGTACGGTCCTGAACTCCAAGGGGTCTGCCAAGGATGCGCTGATCGGCGTGCCGTCGTCCGGCCCCCAGGCCGACACCTATGACGGCGAAAAGTGGCAAGCCTTCGTAAACGATTACAAGGCCGAATTCCCCGACGGCTTTCCCTCGCCATCGCTGTTTGCGACCGGGTATTACAACGCCACCGAAGCGATGCTTCAGTGTGTCGATCAGGTTGACGGCGCCCTGGGCGAAGGTCAGGCCGATTTCCGCGATTGCCTGAGCAATCTGGAACTGGACGCGCCGAACGGCAAGATCACCCTGGATGAAAACCGCCAGGCCATCGGCACCAACTATATCACCGAGGTGACCGAACAGGCAGACGGAACCCTGGCCAACAACGTGGTCAAGGTGGTGGACGGCGTGGATCAGCGCATGGGCCTGAGCAAAGAGGCATTCGATGCCATCGGCCTGCCGGGCCGTGATGTGCCAGAGTGCAAAACCTCTTACTGATCGGGGCCTGACGCGCACCGATGATCTCTGGGCGGCATTCATAGGGATGTCGCCCGGTCTTTCCTGAAATTTTGAATTCGGTGTGGCGCCATGACGCTGATCACCTATCCGACGCGCGTGCATTTTGCCGACGGCGTGCTGGAAGAAGCTTTGCGCTCGGAGCTGGAGCGGCAGGGCCATCGCCGCCCGCTGTTGCTGTGTGATTCCACCCTTGAAGGGAGCGTGTTTCAGGACCGGCTGTTGTCGGGGCTGCCGCGCCAATCGGAGCAGGTGACGATGCAGATGGGGCCACTGGCCGACCCGCACGGGGTGACGGCGGCGGTTCTGGAACAGAACGCCGAAACCCCGATCGACGTGATCGTTGCCTATGGATCGTCCCGCGCGATCGAAGTGGCGCGCAAATGCCGCCGCGCGCTTTCCGAGGGGCAGGACAACCGGCTTGATCTTTACGCCATACCCGGCGTTGACGGAATGCCCGACCCCTGCACCCGCAATCTGGAAAGTTGGCGCATGGGCCTGCCGTCGATCCTGATCTGCGATCCGACGCTGACTCTGGGGGCGGATCGTTCGATCAGTCAGGCGACCTCGGTGTTGTCGTTGGTGCGCTGCCTTGAAAGCTATCTTGCCGTTGCCTTCAACCCGCCGGCTGACGGCATGGCGCTGGACGGTTTTCTGCGCTGCATCCGCAATATTCACCGGCTGAACGATGCCGATGATGGTTTGCCGGTGCGCCGCGATCTGATGGCGGCCTGTCTGAATGCCATGCTGGCCCAGGAAAAGGGGCTGGGGCCGGTACAGGTTCTGGCCCGTGCCCTGGGCGTCGGGCATGACATCGGGGCGATTGTCCGGCTGATCCTGCCGGGCATTCTGGCCATTGTGGCGCCCGACGGCGAAAAGCCCGCGGCGCTGTGTTCGATCATGGGGGGCGCGGCGCGGCTGGATGACGGGTTGCGCGATTTCCTGTCCGATCTGCCGATGCAGGGGCGGTTGTCGGACATGGGCGTGGCGCACAGCGATATCGACCGTGCGGCCGGGGCCATGCAGGGGCGCAACGATCTGCCGCCCGCCGATGCCCGCAACATTCTGGAGGCTGTTTTTGAAACCACTGTTGATCGGCGGCGAATGGCTGCGCACCTCGCACGGGGTTGCGAACGTGAACCCATCGGACACCACCGATGTGATCGACACCTTCGCCCAGGGGGGCGTGGCCGAAACCCAGGCCGCCATCGCCGCCGCACGCGCCGCTGCGCCCGGCTGGGCCATGGCGCCCCCCAGACACGGCACGACATTTTGCGCCGGGTAGGCGATGAAATGCTGGCGCGCCGCAAAGAACTGGGCCGGTTGCTGGCCCGGGAAGAAGGCAAGATCGCGCGCGAAGGTATCGCCGAGGCGACCCGCGCCGCGCATATTTTTCACTTCTTCGCGGGCGAGGCGCTGCGCCTTTCCGGCGAAACCGGCGCGTCGCTGCGCCCCGGGGTCAGCGTTGAAATCACCCGCGAACCGGTCGGGGTGGTGGGTATCATCGCGCCCTGGAACTTTCCGCTGGCGATTCCGGCGTGGAAAATCGCGCCGGCCCTGTGTTTTGGCAATACGGTGGTGTTCAAACCTGCCGAATTGGTCCCGGCCTCGGCCTGGGCGCTGGCTGACATCCTGCACCGGGCCGGGGTGCCGCCGGGCGTGTTCAACATGGTGATCGGCCCCGGCGCGGTGGTGGGGCAGGCGATGATCGACGATCCGGCCATCGACGCGATCAGTTTTACCGGATCGCAGGCCACCGGCGCGCGGGTGGCGGCGGCCAGTCTGGCGATGCTGCGCAAGATCCAGCTTGAGATGGGGGGCAAGAACCCGCTTGTGGTGCTGGACGATGCCGATCTTGATCTGGCGGTGCAATGTGCGCTGGATGGCGCGTTCTTTTCCACCGGTCAGCGCTGTACCGCGTCGTCGCGCCTGATCGTGACCGAAGGGGTGCATGACCGGTTCGTCAGCCGCCTTGCCGATGCGGTTTCGGCCCTGCGCGTTGGCCACGCTTGGGACGATGCGTCCGATATCGGGCCGGTGGTGGATGACACCCAGTTGCAGCAGAATCTGGCCTTCATTTCCGGGGCGCGGGCGCAGGGCGGGCATCTGCGCACCGGGGGCGAGGTGCTGCGCCGTGAGACTCGGGGGTTTTTCCTGTCACCGGCGCTGATCACTGAAACCGACCCGAAGATGACGATCAACACCCACGAGGTGTTCGGCCCTGTCGCCAGCGTCATCCGCGTGCGCGACTATGATCACGCCCTTGCCGTGGCCAATGACACGCCCTTTGGGCTGTGCGCGGGGATCTGCACCAGCAGCCTTAAATATGCCAGCGATTTCAGAAGGAAAGCCCAGGCAGGCATGGTGATGGTCAACCTGCCCACGGCCGGAGTCGATTATCATGTGCCCTTTGGCGGTACAAAATCCAGCAGCCACGGCGCGCGCGAACAGGGTGGCCATGCGCGCGAATTTTTCACCACACTCAAGACGTCATATGTGCAACCCTGACGCGGAAAGTGGCCGACCCGACGTAACCCGGAGTATGATTCTTGGCGTTGTGGGCTTGCCGCGAGGGGGCCGCCTGTGCGGCACTGTACGTTCGGTGCAACCGCCGTCAGAGCGGTGCGCCGGGTAACGGGAGGAAACAGATGAGTCATGCGGTATCAGTATCGCACGGAGAGTTCGGCCGTGCGACGATCTATCGGCTGGACCGGCCGATCATCAACCACGCCCATCGCGAAGGGCATATCGTGTATAATATCAGCGGCCCCGCGGCGACAATGACGGTGTCGGACACGGACGTTCCCTGTACCGCCACCATGGCCACCGCGATCAGCCCGTGGGAACCGCACAGTTGGAACGGTTCGCCCGAGGGCGACGTGGTGTCGCTGACGCTGTATATCAAACCCATGTGGTTTCTGGAAAACTCGGCCTCGGCGGAATATGCCCTGAAATTCGGGCGCAGCGCGATCACGATGACACCGGTGATCGACGATCTGGTCAAACGGCTGACGGCGCATCTTCTTGAGGATGAGGAACACAACGGGTTTGACGATCTGTTGTTCGCCCTGACCAAGGAAAGCTTTGAACAGACCTGGAACGCCGCGCCCCTGGACAGCCTGAACGTGGCCTGCCAGCGGTTCAACGATTTCCGGGTGCGCCGGTCCCTGCGCCTGATGGAGGACCGGATGACCGAGGATGTCGATATGGAGAGTATCGCCCGATCCGTCGGGTTGTCGCGGCCGCATTTTTCAAGCTGTTCAAGCAACAGATGGGGGTGACGCCGAATATCTATCTCAACACCCTGCGGTCAGAACAGGCGATCGAGGATCTGCTGACCACCGACAAATCCGTCACCGACATTGCCCATGGTCTGGGGTTTTCATCACAGGCCAGCTTTACCCGGTTCTTTTCGTCCAACGTCGGCATAGCGCCCAGCGAATATCGCCGGGTCGCCCAATGTACCAGCGCCGCTTTTCCGATGATCGGACAGGCGGGCAGACTTTCGGGTATGCCGGTTTCCGGCGCCCGCAATTAACGTGATCGCAAGGCCCGGCAAACGGGCAGGGGAGGAATGGGTGATCTTCACGGCTGACCGCATCTGCGCCACCCCGACGGGATGGCCGGCAACATGAGACACTTTGCCACCCGTCATCCGGTCTGGACGGCAATCATCGCGGTGGTGGCCGCTGTTCTGCTGTGGATGATCTTTGCAGTCTGGCCTGACGGGTTCGAAGATGTGTTCGGGCGCAAGAAGGTGTTTTTGAACGCGCTGTTCAACGGCATCACCCTTGGCGGCCTTTATTTCCTGGTGGCCAGCGGGTTTACCCTGATCTTTGGGCTGATGCGCAACGTCAACCTTGCCCATGGGTCGCTGTATCTGCTGGGCGGATACGTCGGATATTTCGCTGCCGATATAACCGGTTTCTGGCTTCTGGCCTTTCCCATCGCCTTTGTCGTGGTCGGGTTCTTTGGCATTATGCTGCAAATTCTGGTGTTCCGCCGGATGGAGGGCGAAGATCTGCGCCAGACCTTGGTGGCGATCGGCATTTCCATCGTGGTTGCCGATCTCATGCTTTGGGGCTTTGGCGGTGATTTCTATAATATTTCGCCGCCTGAATGGCTGTCTGGCCCGATGACCACCTTTTTCGTTTCCGCCGTCAAATCCAGCGGCGAACCGGTGTATATCAAATACCCGATGGTGCGGATCGTGATCTTTGCCGCTTCGGTCGTGGTTGGCGTGGCCATGTGGCTGGCGCTGAACAAGACGCGGATCGGGATGATGATCCGTGCCGGTGTCGATGATCGTGACATGCTCAGCGCGACGGGCGCGCGTATCCAGATCGTGTTTGTCGGTGTCTTTGCCTTTGGCGCGGGCCTTGCGGGCATCGCGGGCGTGGTCGGGGGCACCTTTCAATCCATCGCTCCGGGCGAAGACATCCGGTTTCTGCTGGCCAGCCTTGTGGTGGTGATCGTGGGTGGCATGGGGTCGATTCCCGGCGCGGCCCTCGGCGCGCTTTTGATCGGCCTGGCCGAACAGTTCGGATCGGTCTATTTTCCGACCTATGCCGTTGTGCTGACCTTTCTGATCATGGTGATCGTGCTGGCGTTCCGCCCGCAGGGTCTGTTGGGAAAGGCATAGGGCATGGTCGCACTTCCCGAAACCGACGCCACCCGGGAACAGCCCAAGTGGCTCGAGACTGTTCCGCCCGCCTATTGGGTTGTTGGTATTTTGCTGTTGATCGTGCCGGCATTCGCCAGCGATTTTGTGATGTTCCAGATCATGGGCTGGACCTTTATCCTTGGCCTGATTGCCCTGTCGCTGATGTTTCTGGGCGGTTATGGCGGCATGGTTTCGCTGGCGCAAATGGCGTTTGCGGGGTTCTGCGGCTATATGGTTGCGATCTTTGGCAGCAGCGCGGTTGATACCATCTCGCAGGGGTGGCCATGGTGGCTGGTGATTCCGCTGGCGTTGTTGTTGACCATGGCGTTTGCCACGCTGGTCGGCTGGCTGGCGGTGCGCACCGAGGGGATCTATACGATCATGATCACCCTCGCGATTGCCGCCGCGTTCTTTTATTTCGCGCGCCAGAATTACGATGTGTTCAACGGGTTTCAGGGCTTTAACTCGGTCCTGCCGCCGGACTTGTTCGGGGTCGATTGGCGCGGCCCCGAGGCGTTCTATTATCTGACCCTGTTCTGGGCTGTTGCCGGATATTCCGCCGTTCTTTATGTCAGCCGCGCGCCCTTTGGCCTTGCCCTGCAAGGGGTGCGCGACAACCCGCGCCGCATGGCTGCGCTGGGGTATAACGTCACCGCGCACCGGGTGGCGGCCTATGCGTTTGCCGCCCTCATTGCCGGGATCGGTGGTATTCTTCTGACCTGGCAATCGGCGCAGATTTCGCCCGGCACGATCAGCATTCAGGCCGCCATCGACGTTCTGGTTGTCGCGGTGATTGGCGGGCTGCGTCACCCCATCGGCGCCTTTATCGGCGCGTTCATCTTTGTGCTGCTGAAAACCTTTGCTGTCGATGTTCTTATCGCGCTGGGGCTGGGCGGCGAGCGGTTCAACCTGCTGATCGGTGTCGGGTTCCTGATCATCGTTTTCTGGTCGCCCGACGGGTTGCTGGGCCTGTGGGAAAAATTGCGCGAAAGCCGCAAGCGCGATCCGCTGACCGGCAAGGGGGTCGAATGATGGCGCGCACCTCCATCACCGACCGTCTGGCCGCAACCGGCACCGACAACGCGCTGGAACTGCGCGGCGTGTCAAAGAAATTCGGCGCGCTTGAGGCGTTGGGCGGGATCGAAATGACCGTGAAACCGGGCGAACGCCGCGCGGTTCTGGGCAGCAACGGCGCGGGCAAGACCACGCTGTTCAACTGCATCACCGGCGATTTTCCCCCGACCACCGGCGCGATCCGGTTCTTTGGTGAAGATGTCACCTCTTTTCCCGCACAGGAACGCATTCGCCGGGGGCTGCGCCGCACCTATCAGATTTCGCTGTTGTTTTCCGGGCTGTCGGTGATCGACAACATCTATCTGGCCTGTCGCGGTGTGTCGCGCGGGCGGTTTTCCTTCATCCGTCCCGGGCGGTCCGAAGCCTTGATGCAATCGGCCGAGGATCTGTTGGGTGTCGTCCACCTTGAACCGGTGCGCGACACCATGGTCAGCGATCTGTCTTATGGGCAACAGCGCCAGTTGGAAATCGCCATGGCGCTGTCGGGCGCGCCACGGTTCATTCTGTTCGATGAACCCGCCGCAGGATTGTCGCCCACTGAACGTTCCGAGCTGGTGGAAATCCTGACCGGGCTGCCGTCACATGTTGGATATATCATCATCGAACACGATATGGATGTCGCCCTGCGCGTGTCGGACATGGTGACGATGATGCACAACGGGCGCATCTTCAAGGAAGGCAAACCCGCCGAGATCGAGGACGACGAAGAGGTGCAGGCGCTGTATCTGGGAGGCGGCCATGAGTGATCGCGGCGGCGCACCCATCCTTGAGGTGAAAGATCTCAACGTCTATTATGGCCAGTCCCACGCGCTTCAGGGGGTGAACCTGAGCCTTGGGGGCGGCGTGTTGTCGGTTGTCGGGCGCAATGGCATGGGCAAGACGACCCTGTGCAAGGCGATCATGGGGCTGGTGCCCACTGCATCGGGCGCGATTTCCCTTGGTGGTCAATCTCTTGCCGGGCGATCTTCGGCGGAAATCGCCCGTCTTGGCATCGGCTATGTGCCGCAGGGGCGGCGGTTGTGGAAATCGCTGACCGTGGATGAACACCTGAAACTGGTCGCCACCAAAGGCGGCGCCTGGACGCCCGAGCGGATCTATTCCACCTTCCCCCGTCTGGCCGAACGCAAAAGCAACGGCGGCGCGCAGCTTTCGGGTGGCGAACAGCAAATGCTGGCCATCGGGCGGGCGCTGTTGCTGAATCCGCGCCTGTTGGTGATGGATGAACCCACCGAGGGCCTGGCCCCCGTCATCGTCAATCAGGTGGCGCAGATGCTGATCCGGCTGGGGCAGGAGGGTGACATCGATGTTCTGGTGATTGAACAGAACATCGGCGTCGCCTGTTCCGTGGCCGACCGCGTGGCGATCATGGTGAACGGCAAGATCAACCGGGTGATGGATGCCGGGTTGCTGGCCTCGGACCGGGATCTGCAACAGGCGCTGTTGGGGGTTGGCCGCCATGCCCATGATGAAAACCCCGTTGAAACCGAGGCACGCCCCGACCGCAATGCACCACCGCGCGGCCCGGCGAAAATCTATTTGTCCAACCCCAGGACGCCCACCCGCTGGAGCGCCCCGGTGCCTGTTCATCTGTTGGAACAATCGGCACGCACGACCAGCGATGTATCGTCAGGCCCGGCCCAGGCGGCGCGCAGGATCGAACCGCGTGCCGGGGTGGTTTACGTTTGCGGAACCCTTGATACCAAGGGCGAAGAACTCCGCTTCATGCGCGATATAGTCAAGGCAGCGGGCCTGCGGGTGGCCATGGTTGACCTTTCGACCAGCGGCAAACCCTCGGGCGCCGAGGTGCCGCCAGCGGTGATTGCCGGGTTCCATCCGCGCGGATCGGCGGGGGTGTTCACCGGCGACCGGGGCAGCGCGGTGGCGGGCATGACCCTGGCGTTCGAACGCTGGATGAAAACCCGCAACGATGTTGCCGGTTTGCTGGCGGCGGGCGGATCGGGCGGCACGGCCCTTGTGGCGCCTGCCTTTCGCGTGCCGCCCGTGGGGGTGCCCAAGGTGATCGTGTCTACCGTGGCCAGCGGCAATACCGAACATTATGTCGGCCCGGCAGACATCACGATGATGCATTCGGTGGCCGATGTGCAGGGGCTGAATTCGATCACCCGGGCGGTGTTGGGAAATGCCGCCCATGGGGTGGCGGGCATGGCAAAGGCGCGCCAGAACAGTCAGCCAGAGGCGGGCAAACCGGCTATTGGCCTGACCATGTTCGGCGTCACCACGCCCTGTGTGCAACAGGTGGTGGCCGAACTTGACGACGATTACGATTGTCTGGTGTTCCATGCCACGGGAACCGGCGGGCGCAGCATGGAAAAACTGTTGTCGTCCGGCATGTTGCAGGGCGTTCTTGATCTGACGGCCACCGAAGTATGCGATATGGTCGCCGGGGGGGTCTTTGCCGCTGACGACACGCGGTTTGACGCTGCGATCAATTCGCGCCTGCCGTTTATCGGTGCCTGTGGCGCGCTGGACATGGTGAATTTCAATGCGCCTGAAACAGTGCCGGAAAAATACCGCGGCAGGCTGTTTTATGAACATAATCCGCAGATTACGCTGATGCGTACATCGGTTGATGAAAACATCGCGATGGCGCGTTTTATTGGCGGGAAACTGAACCGGATGAATGGTGTCGTGCGGTTCTTCCTCCCCGAGGGTGGGGTTTCGGCGCTGGATGCCAAGGGCAAACCGTTCTGGAACCCCGAGGCCGACAAGGCGCTGTTCGACACGCTGGAACAGGTGGTGACGCAAACCGCAAACCGCCAGTTGGTGCGCGTGCCCCATAACATCAACGACCCCGAATTTGCCGCGCTGGTGGTCAAGACCTTCCGGTCGTTCCACGCGCAGCCCGCAAGATCCGCCAAAGGAGCCTGAGATGATTGACCGCGATACCCTGATGCAGAAGTTTCGCGCCATGCGCGACGCGGGCGAACCCATCGTCGGCGGCGGTGCCGGAACCGGCCTTTCGGCCAAATGTGAAGAGGCCGGCGGGATCGATCTGATCGTGATCTATAATTCCGGGCGTTACCGCATGGCCGGGCGCGGATCGCTGGCCGGGCTGATGCCTTACGGCGATGCCAACGGTGTGGTGATGGAGATGGCGGGCGAGGTTCTGCCGGTGGTCAAACATACGCCCGTGCTGGCGGGCGTCTGCGCATCCGATCCGTTTCGGATGATGGACAGGTTTCTGGATCAGGTAAAGGCCGAGGGGTTTTCCGGGGTTCAGAACTTCCCCACCGTTGGCCTGATCGACGGCACCTTCCGTGCCAATCTGGAAGAAACCGGCATGTCCTATGCGCTTGAGGTCGACATGATCCGCATGGCCCATGAAAAGGGCCTGCTGACCACGCCCTATGTGTTCTGCGAAGACGACGCGCGGGCGATGGCCGGGGCGGGGGCCGATATTATCGTTGTGCATCTGGGCCTTACCACCGGCGGTTCCATCGGCGCCGAAACCGGCGTGACGCTGGAACAGGCACCCGCGCTGACCGATGCCTGGGCCAGGGCAGCGTTGGAGGTGAACCCCGATATCATCGTGTTGGTCCACGGTGGCCCTGTGGCGATGCCGGAAGATGCCGAATACGTCCTGAAGAACACCAAACATTGCCACGGGTTTTACGGCGCCTCGTCGATGGAGCGTCTGCCAACCGAGATCGCACTGACCGAACAGACCCGTAAATTCAAGAAAATCAGCCGCTAAGGCACCGAAGTTCACCCAAAGGGAGGGTATATCATGACCGGACAAGTGATAGGACAATTGATCCTGTGGCTGATCATGGCGGTGATCGTCATTTTCATCCTCTATTGGGTGATGAACTGGCTTTATCGCCGTTCCACCAAGGAAATCGCCTTTGTGCGCACGGGGTTCATGGGCGAAAAGGTGGTGATCGACGGCGGCGCCTTCGTGTGGCCGATCATCCACGACATCACGCCGGTCAACATGAATTCGCTTGATCTGAACGTGACGCGCGAGCGTGACAAGGCGCTGATCACGAAAGACAGGATGCGCGTCGATATTGAGGCATCGTTCTATATCCGGGTGAAACAGACGAAAGAGGCGGTGACGCTGGCCGCCTCGACCCTGGGCCGCCGCACGTTGGAACCTGAACGGATTCATCAGCTTTTGTCGGGCAAGTTCGTTTCGGCCATGCGTTCGGTTGCGTCGGAAATGACGATCGAGGAACTGCACGAACAGCGCGGCGAATATGTGCGCCGGGTGCTGGATTATGCGCAGGAGGGGCTGGACAAGAACGGTCTGGAACTGGAAAGCGTCGCCATTCTCGACATCGACCAGACGGACATCGAATATTTCAACCCGTCCAACCGGTTTGATGCCGAAGGCCTGACAAGCGTGATCGAAGCGATCGAGGGGCGGCGCAAGCTGCGCAATGACATCGAACAGGACACGATGATTCAGATCCGCGCCCGCAACCTTGAGGCCGAGCGTCAGAGCCTTGAGATTGAACGCGATTCCGAGTCGGCCCGTCTGGATCAGGAACGCGAGATCGAATTCCGCCGCGCCCGCCAGCGCGCCGAACTGGCCCGTGAACGGGGCGAACGTGACCGCGAAGGCGAAGAGGCGACCTTTCTGTCACGCGAGGCGATCGAGCGCGCCCGCATCGCCAACGAAGAACAGATCGCCGCCGCGCGGATGGCGAGCGAACGCACCATCCGCCAGCAGGAAATCGAGCGCCAGCGGGTGATCGACGAGGCCGAAATTTCAACCCGGGAGGTGGTTGAAAAGGCGCGGATCATGCAGGAACGCAGCCTGACCGAGGCGCGCATTTCGAACACCCGCGATACGGACGCCGCCGAGATTTCAGCGCATGAAGCCATTGAAAAGGCCCGCATCGCCCAGGAAAAATCGCTCACCGAAGCGCGGATCGACAAGGATCTGTCAACCCAGAGCCGCGAGATTGACCGCAAGCGCACGATCGACGAGGCCGACATTTCCGCCAAGGAAGTGATTGAAAAGGCCCGCATCGCGCAGGAACGTGAAATCACCGAGGCGCGGATTGCCTTTGAACGCAACACCCGCGAAAAGGAAATCGCCCGCAATCTGGCCATCGAAGAGGCCGAGATTGCCAGCCGCGAGGCCAGCGAAAAGCTGCGCATCGCCCAGGAACGCACGGTCAGCGCCGAGCGGATTTCCAGCGATCAGGAAACCCGGACGCTGGAAATTGCCCGCAAGAAGGCGCTGGAAGAAGCTGAAATCGCCAGCGAACAGGCCATCGAGGCCGCCCGTATCGCGCGCGAAAAGATGCTGGCCGCCGAGAGGATCGAGAGCCAACAGGCCACCCGCGCCAAGGAAATCGAACAGCGCAAGGTGCTGGATCAGGCCGAAATTGCCGCCAACGAATCCACCAGCAAAGAACGGATCGCCCAGGAGGAGCGCATCCGCAGCCTTGAGATTGCCCGCAACCGCGCCATCGACGAGGCCGAAATCGCCAGCCGCGAGGCAGTGGACAAGGCCCGCATCGCCACCGACGCCAGAACCCAGGTCGAGCGGATCGAAAACGAGGAACGCACCAAGGAACGCGATCTGGCCCGCGAACAGGCCATTGCCTTTGCCGACACGGCGAAACAAGAGGCCGTAGAGGCCAAGCGGATCGCCAAGGAAAAGAAACTGGCCGCCGAGCGTATTGCCTATGAGCAGGACATGCGCGAACGCGAAATCGCCCGCAACCGCGCCGTGGACGTGGCCGCAAGCAGCGCCGCCGAGGCGGTGAACGCCGCCAAGATCACCGAAGCCGCGCGCACCCGCGCCGCCGAGATTGCGCGGGATGCCGAAATTCGCAGCCGCGAGATCGAAAAGCAGGAGGCCATCGAAGCCGCCGAGATTTCATCCCGCCGTCTGATCGAAGGTCAGCGGATCGAGAAAGAAGCCGAAACCACGGTCGAAAAGATCGCCCGCGACCGTCGCATCCGCGATCTGGAAATCGAACGCAACAAGGCGCTGGACGCGGCACAAATTGCTGCCGATCAGGCCATCGAAGCCGCCCATGTGGCCAAGGCCAAGACGGTGGACGCCGAAAAGATCGTGGCCGAGCAAGAGCTGGATTCCAAACGGCTTGAACGCCGCCGTGTGCTGGAACAGCTTGAAATCGCCCGCGTTCAGGCCTTGAACGAGGCGGAAATCGCCAGCCAGGAAGAGATCGAGCGCGCAAGAATTGCGTCCGAGCGTGGGCTGGACGATGCCCGCATCGGCCATCAGACCGAACGCCGCCGTCTGGAAATCGGCCGCGAGCGGGCGGTGGAAGAGGCCGGCATGGAAAAGGCGATTGCGCTGTACCAGAAATCGCTGGATCAATCCGCCGCTGCCATCGAGGCCGAAAACGCCCGCGCCCGCGCAGTCGAGGCCGCCGAGAAGGTGAAAACCGTGGGCGAAACCGAAGAGGCATCGCGCCGCAAGGTCGTGGGCGTGTCCGCTGCCGAGCTTGAGGCCGAAAAGACCCGCATCAAGGCCGAAGCCGACAAGATCAGAACCGCCGTCGAGGCCGAGGCGCAAAAGCTGATCAACGAGGCCGAGAACGTGCTGACCGACGGCGCGCGCACCTCCCTGTTCAAACGCAAGATGCTGGAACACGTCGAGGGTATCGTTTCCGCGAGCGTCAAGCCGCTGGAGAAAATCAACGACATCCGCATCATGCAACTGGGCGGCAGCGGCACCCAGGGGCTGAACTGGGCCGATGGTGCGCCGAATGGCGGTGGCGGCGGCGGCGGTGGAAGTCCCACGGACGAGGTGATGAACAGCGCCCTGCGCTATCGCGTGCAGGCGCCCATGGTCGACAGCCTGCTGTCCGATATCGGGCTGGACGGGTCCAACATCGCCAAGTCCGATATCTTTCGCAACGCCAGCGACATGACCCGTGCCGCCGGAGAGGTCGCCCGCAGCAAGGCGGCCCAGAAACCCAGCGACAAACCGACGGAGAAATCGTAAATGGCCCGTGTGTTCATCAGCTCGGTCATTCCTGCCGAACCTGCGAAAGTCTGGGAAAGGGTGCGCGATTTCAACGCCATGCCCAAATGGCACCCGCGCATCCGCGACAGCCGGATCGAAGATGCGCTGCCGTCCGACAAGATCGGCTGTATCCGCAATTTTCACCTGCAAAACGGTGACATGATCCGCGAACAACTTGTCGGGCTAAGCGATTACGATCTGTTTTTCACCTACACCATGCTGGAAGGGCCGATGCCCCTGTGGGATTACATGGCCACCATGCGCCTGACCCCGATCACCGACGGGGGGCGCACCTTTGCCGAGTGGACCGCCGAGTTCGAGTGCGAGCCGAAGGATTCCACCGATCTGGTGAACGGCATTGGCACTGGCGTGTTTCAGGGCGGTTTCGACGCGCTGAAACGGCATTTCGGGGGCTAGGCCATGGTCAGCGTGATCCGCAGCACGGTGATTTCCGCGCCGATCGAGGCGGTCTGGGAGGTGTTGCGTGATTTCAACGGACACGATCAATGGCACCCCGCCGTCGCCACCAGCGCCATCGAACGGGGCCGCGACAGTGACAGGGTGGGCTGTGTCCGGCGGTTCAAGCTGGAGGATGGTTCAGAGCTGCGCGAACAGCTTCTCACCCTCAGCGATGCGGAAACGGCGTTCAGCTATTGCCTGTTGGATACGCCGATTCCGCTTTTGAATTATGTCGCCCATGTGCGGCTGATCCCGGTGACGGACGTGGATCACACGTTCTGGGATTGGCGCTGCCGGTTCGATACCCCGAAGGGGCGCGAAGACGAACTGGCCGCCGTTGTGGGCGATAACATCTATCAGGCCGGGATCAATGCGATCCGGGCGCATATGGGATTGGAGGGCGCATGACGCTGGCGGTTGAAACCTATCCGACCCTGCGCGAGGCGGCGCAGGCCCTGGGCGACCGGGCGCGGTATCTGGGCGGCGGCACCTTGGTGATGCGGGCCGTGAACTATGGCGATCAAAGCTTTGACCGGATTGTGCGAAGCCGCGAAATTGATCGTTCGGTCAGGTCCGAAGGGCAGGGCATTCGTATCGGCGCCGGGGCCACCATGGCCGATGTTCTTGCGGCGCGCGATCTTGCGGCGCTGCATCCCGTGGCGCGCATCGTTGGCGGCCCGGCGGTGCGCAACATGGCGACGGTGGGGGGCAATCTGTTTGCCGCGTCGCCCTATGGCGATTTCACCACGGCGCTTTTGGCGTTGGAGGCCAGTGTGCAGATGGCCGACGGACAGAACCAGCCGATCGAGAGCTTTCTGTCAGGGCGGGCGCGCATGCGCGGCATTGTTGCCTCGGTCACGGTGCCACGGATAAACGAGGCCGAGTTCCGCTTTGCCAAGGTCAGCCGGGTCAAACCCAAGGGCGTTTCGATGATGTCGCTGGCGGCGTTTCTGCCGGGGGCCGGGTCGGGGCGGCTGGGCGATGTGCGCATCGCCTTCGGCACCATGGGGCCGACACCGCTGCGCGCCAAGGCGGCGGAACAGGCACTGCGTGGGCGGGGATTGACCGAAACCGACATCGAACCGGCGCTGAAGGTGTGTTGCGATGGTCTGCAACCCGCCGACGATGAACTGGCCACCGAATGGTATCGCCGCGAGGTGGCGCCAGTGCATTTGAAACGATTGCTGCTGGGGGGCGCCGCTGATGGCCAGAACACCGCTGACATTCACCCTGAACGATGCCGAAACCGGGGTTTTCGTGGTTCCGGGGGCGAACCTTCTGGATGTGCTGCGCCGGGGGGCCGGGGATCTGACGCCGAAACAGGGCTGTGCCCAGGGCACCTGTGGCAGTTGCACGGTTCTGATTGACGGGGTGCCGCATCTGTCCTGCCTGACCTTGGCCGAAACCGTCGAGGGCAAGCGGATCGACACCACCGGCGGGCTGGTTGGCGGGCCGGACCTGCACCCGCTGCAAACCGCCTTTATGGAAGGGTTCGCGGCGCAATGCGGGTTTTGCACCGCAGGCATGATGATGGCGGCCAAGGCATTGCTGGACCGCACCCCGAACCCGACCCGCGACGAAGTGATCGAGGCGATCAGCGGCAATCTGTGCCGCTGCACCGGATACGAACCCATCGTGGATTCGATCCTGGTGGCCGCCGCCCGGATGCAAGGACGCACAGCATGACCACCACCGAATTCCGCAAGGATCTTTTCGCCAACGAGCGTGACGATACGTTGAAAGAGATCGGCAAACCCACGATCCGGCAAGATATTCTGGGCCATGTCACCGGGCGCACCGCCTATTACGACGATCACCTGTTCGACGGGTTGTTGCACATGCGCGCCGTGCGTTCGCCCCATCACCACGCCCGGATACGGCGCATCGACACCGACGCCGCCGCGCGAATGCCGGGGGTGCGCCGGGTGGTCACCGCGGCGGATGTGCCGGTGAACCTCAACACGCTGCTCAGCCTCATCAACTTCGGGCGCGACGACGAACCGCTTTGCGCCCATGACAAGGTGCGCTTTCTTGGTGAAACCGTCGCCTGGATCATTGCCGACACCGAACGCGAAGCGCGCGATGCGGTGGCGCAGGTGCGGGTGGATTATGACCCGCTTCCTCATGTTCTTGACCCGGAAGAGGCGCTGAAACCGAACGCCCCGGTGGTGAACGAGGTTTATCCCAACAACACCTTTGATTATCACGGCAAGTACGACCATCAAAAGCTGCGCTTTGGCGATGTGAACGCGGCGTTTGCCCGTGCCGATCACATCGTCGAGGCAGAATATCAGATGTCGCCGATCGAACAGGCGCCGATTGAAACCTGCGGCGCCATTGCCGCGCCCGAACAGAACGGGCGCTTTGTCTGTCACACCAACACGCAGGCGTTGTTCTTTTCGCTGGGCACCACCGCCAAGCTGCTGGATACGCCGTCATCAAAGCTGCACTTTATCGGTGGGACGGCGGGTGGCGGTTTTGGTGGCAAGGTCGATTCCATCGTCGAACCCACCGCCGTTCTGGGCGCCATGCTGACCGGGCGGCCGGTGAAATTCGCCTGGGACCGGTACGAGGAAATGCAGGTGGGCGCACCGCGCGGCGCCGAACGCTGGCGCATCAAGGACGGGGTCATGAACGACGGGCGGATCATCGCGCGTGAATTGACCGGGTTCTTTGATTCAGGCGCCTATATGCGGCTGTCGCCCTATGCGATCATCAAGGGCGTGGGTCATTTGCCGGGGCCGTATTTCATTCCGAACGTCGCCAGCAACGTCTATTGCGTGATCACCAACCGCACGCCCGCCACTGCCATGCGCGGGTTTGGCATCACCGCCGTTGATTTTTCCATCGAATGCCACATGGACCGGATCGCTGAACTGGTGGGCATGAACCCGATCGAGTTGCGCATCCTCAACGCCTATCGTGATGGCGACATGAAGGCGCACCGGCGAAAGGCCAAGAATACCGCCCTGATCGAATGTTGTCAGGTGGCGGCGGGCAAGGCCGGCTGGGCGATCTCTGCCGATGCAATGGCGCAGAATTCGCTGACCGGCGGCGGTATCGGTCAGCGTGGCGAAATCCCCGAAACGGCCACCGACGAGGAAGGCCGCATCGGTGAACGCCGCGCCGGGCGGACCACCGATACCGCCCCGGCACGTCAGACCACCGGGCGGGTTGCGGCGGGCCATGCGGGCGTGCCGGTTGTTGCCGCCCCGGTGCAGAACGCCGATATGGAAATCGAGGTCGAGCGGATCGGCCACCGCATTGCGGCCCAGCACGGCGCGGCCCCTGCGCCTGCCGCACCGCGCCCGGCAGCGGGGCAACCCACGCCACCCGTCGCCGCGCCGCAACCATCCTATGCGCCGCCACCGGCACCGTCATCCTATACACAACCACAACCGGCCCCAACGCCGCCCGTCGCATCGCCGCCGGCCAGCGAACCCTATAAACCCGAGCAACCGTTCAGCCGCGGCGTCAACCGCCCCGGCACGTCACGGTTCCTTTCCGGCACCCGGAGGCGCTGAGCATGGCGATTCACAAGGGGCGTGGTTTCGCCTGTATCAATTACCCCATCGGCATGAATCTGGGCGGCGATCCGGCACAGGCGCTGGTGCATTCCACGCCGGATGGTAAATTCATGGTCGCGCTGTCGGCCATCGACCTGGGGCAGGGGATGAAATCGGTCACGCGGCAAATTGCCAGCGAAACCCTGGGCGTGCCGGTCGAGGATGTCTATGTCGATACCGCCGACAGCGACACCGGCCCCCATGATATGGGGTCTTTCGCGTCGCGTGGCACGCACCGGGTGGGCAACGCGGTGATCCGCGCCAGCGCCGAAGCGCGCAAACAGATGATGGAGGCCGCCGCCGAGGAACTGGAGGTGAACGCCGCCGATCTGGACACCGACGGCAAGGGCAACATCCACGTCAAGGGCGCGCCGTCGCGTTCCATCACCGTGGCGGATACCGCCATGGCGGCGCAGTTCAAACAGGGCCGCACCCTGGCCGGGCGGGGGATTTTCCTGATCCCGCCCTCCGATGCCGACCCCGAAACCGGGGAAATGACGCCGGTGACATGTTTTGCCCATGCCGCCCTGGTGATCGACCTTGAGGTGGACGACGAAACCGGCGATGTCGAGGTGACGCAGATCAATTCCGCGTACGAGGTGGGTCGGGCGCTGAACCCGAAACTGGTGGAACAGCAGTTGATCGGGGGTGCGTGGATGGGGGTGTCCCACGCGCTTTATGAAACCACCGAACCGCAATACCCCAAGCGCGACCACGGGCCGCAGGATTTCAACACCTATCTGATGCCGGGGCCGGGGCAGATCGTGCCGCATCACATCGCGGTGCTGGAACGCCCGGCCGAGGATGCGCCATTCGGCGGCAAAGGCCCGGGCGAAATGTGCGCCAACCCGGTGCTGCCCGGCATTGCCAATGCGATTTACAACGCGGTGGGTGTGCGGTGCGACCGTCTGCCGATCACGCCGGAAAAGATTTTGCGCGGGTTGCGTGAAAACGGCGGTGCCCGCCCGCAACAGGTGCGCTAGGTGGCGGTACGCCCCAATATTGCCGGGCTGAACAGCCCCGATGCGTTGCAGCGCGCGCTGGTCGATGCCCAGTATCTGGCCGACGATGCGCTGGCCACCTCCAGTTATCTTGCGCTGGCTTTGGGCAAGCCGATGCTGCTGGAAGGCGCGCCCGGCGTGGGCAAGACCGAGGCGGCCAAGGCGCTTGGCGGGGTGTTGGGGCGGCAGGTGATCCGGTTGCAGTGCTTTGAAGGTATCGACGCCGCTGCGGCACTGTACGAATGGAACTATCCCCGGCAAATGCTGGCGATCCGGCAGGCCGGCGAAGGCGCTGTAAACCTTTACGGCGAAGAGTTCCTGTTGGAGCGCCCCCTGCTGACAGCCTTGAGAAACCCGGCCACGTCTTTGCTTTTGATCGACGAAATCGACCGCGCAGATCATGAATTCGAAGCGTTCCTGCTGGAATTCCTCAGCGATTTCACCATTTCGATCCCCGAAACCGGCACCGTGCGCGCGACGCAGCCGCCGGTGGTGGTTCTGACCTCCAACCGCACCCGCGACCTGCACGAGGCGCTGCGGCGCCGTTGTGTTTATCACTGGATCGACTATCCGCACCCGGCCCTTGAGGCCCAGATCGTCATGGCGCGCGCATCCCGTGTGGCGCAGGCCACGGCGGATGCGGTGGTGGCCAGCGTGAATGCCCTGCGCGGCGAACCATTGGCCAAACCGCCCGGGGTGGCCGAAACCATCGAATGGGCCGAGGCGGCGACGCTGTTGAACGGGCAGGGCGCCCATTGGCCCGATGCCTTTCGCCGGGCCATCGGCGTGGCGATCAAGGATCACGACGACATGGCCTATCTTGCCCCGCGCCTTGACGGATTGCTGCCCGGAGAGGCGGCATGACCCTGCCGCGCGCCCTGACGCCCTTCGTCGGCTTTGCCCAGGCCCTGCGCCGCGCCGGTTTTGCCGTGTCGCCCGACCAGACGGCCAGTTTCATCGAAGCGGTGGGCATTCTTGGCCCGCGCGATCTGACCGATATCTGGCGGGCCGGGCGGGCGCTGTTTTCGGTTCCGCCGGAACGGCTGGCCGAATACGATGCGCTGTTCCGCGCGATTTTTCTGGGTCAGACGGTGGCGGCCCCCGCCGAGGGCGAGGATGACAGCGTTGAGGCGTTCGAGCCCACCGGCGAGACGCAGGAAATCGAGATCGGTCAGGACGACAGCGAAGTCGGCGGCGAGGCAGTCACAGCTGAGCGGCTGGGCCGCCGTGAACTGGCGGTGCGCGACGATGACAGCGCGCTGTTGCACCTGCACCGCGATGGCCCCGGCGCGCTGCCCCGGCGCCTGTCCTATCGGCGGCAACGCGCCAACCGGGGCAACCGCATGGACATGCGCCGCATCCTGCGCGAGGCGGCGCGGCGCGAAGGCGACGTTCTGAAACTGTTTGAAACCCGGCGCAAGACCCGGCAGCGGCGGGTGCTGTTGCTGATCGACGTGTCCGGGTCGATGAAGGACCGCTCTGATGCCTCGATGCGGCTGGCCCATGCGGTGGTGCAGGTGGCCGACCGGGCCGAGGTGTTTACCCTTGGCACCCGCCTGACCCGGATCACCGCCGCGTTGCGCCCCAGTGACCGCGTGCAGGCGCTGGAGCGGGCAGGCGCGCTGATTGCCGATTTTGACGGCGGCACAAGGATTGGCGAGGCGCTGGCCGCCTATCTGGCGGTGCCGCGCTTTGCCGGATTTGCGCGTGGTGCGGCGGTGATCGTGCTGTCCGACGGGCTGGAACGGGGCGATCCCGGCGCGATGGTCGATGCCGTGACCCGGCTCAGCCGCAGCGCATGGCGGCTTGACTGGCTGACGCCGCTGGCGCGTGACCCGGACTATGCCCCTGAAACCGCAGGGTTAAAGGCCATTCTTCCCCTGATCGACACCCTTGGCGACGGCGCCGATACCGCCGCCATCACCGACCACATCCTGAACCTGAGGCGCGCCGCATGATAGATGCCCATCACCACATCTGGCTGCAAAAGGATCTGCCCTGGCTGCTTGGCCCGGAACAGCCGCGCATCTTTGGCCCCTACCGGGCGATCATGCGCGATTATACAACGCGGGAATACATGGCCGATATTGCTGGCACGGGCGTTGAAAAATCGGTCTATGTGCAGGCGAACTGGGCGCCGAACTGGTTCATGGACGAAGCGGCCTGGGTGCAGGAACAGGGTGACGAACACGGGATGCCCGACGCCATTGTCGCCTATGCCGATTTTACCAGCGGCGATGTGCGTGATCAGTTGGACAAGTTGAAGAAATACAGCCGGATGCGCGGTATCCGTCAACAGTTGCATTGGCACGAAAATCCGACCTATCGCTTTGCCGGAACGCCCGATCTTTGCGGTGATGAAACGGTGCAGAAAAACATCGCGCGGCTGGGCGATTACGGCTGGTCCTTTGATCTTCAGGTGTTCGCGCCGCAAATGCCGGGGGCGGTGGACCTGGCCAAGGCCTGTCCGCATGTCACCTTTATTTTGCAACACGCCGGAATGCTTGAGGATTTATCCGAAGACGGCCGCAAGCAATGGCGCGAGGGCATGGCCGCTCTGGCCGATTGCCCCAACGTTGTGACCAAACTGTCGGCCTTTGGCACCTTCATCCACCGCAACGATCCCGAATTCATCGCGGACATGATCGTGACGGTGGAAAAGATGTTCGGCGCTGACCGCTGCATGTTCGGGAGCAACTTTCCGGTTGAAAAGCTCTGGACCAGTTACACCGAGCTGTTCAACGCCTTCAAGACCGGCGCCAGCGCGCTGAGCAAAAAGAAACAATCCGCAATATTCAACGACACGGCCGCCCGTGTTTACAACATCTAGGGAGGAGCTGACATGGCCTTGCAAATTCACGTTCTCGACTATGGCGATATTGAACTGGAAACCTCGTTTCTTGTGCTGGGCCATGAATGTGGCCGAGTGCGCCGGGTGCCGGTTTATGGCTTTCTGATCACGGGGGGCGAATATCCGGTGGTGGTTGATACCGGGTATCGCGACAATGCGATCATGGAAAGCCTGGGCATGCGCGGGCTGCAATTTCACGACAACATGATCGAGAACCAGCTTGCGAAACACGGGCTGAAACTGGGCGATATCCGCTATGTTCTGCACACCCATCTGCATATCGACCACGCCGGGCAGGACGACAAGTTTCCGATGAACACCACCGTCGTCATCAACCGCCGCGAGATGGAGTTTTCCGTTTCCGGCATCATGTATCCGCAATACCCCAAGCCGGATATCAAGCATCTGGTCGACCGGATCTATGAACCCGAGGCGATGCGGTTTCTCGATCTCGACATCACCACCGCCGAAGAAATCATTCCCGGTGTCTGGTGTGAATATGCCGGTGGCCATACCGAGGGCAGCATGAACGTGGTGGTCGAAACCGCCGAAGGGCTGGCCTGTATCTGCGGTGATGTGATCTATGATTTCAACGACCAGATCGTGAACCACGTGCAGACGAACAACTGGATGGAGCCGCGGGTGACCGGCAACCATTCCCAGAGCAAGCGCGAGGAAAAAGGCGCGATCAAGAAGCTTTTGAACAACTATACCTTCCTGCTGCCGATCCATGACAAACCCGCCAAGATCGAACGGCAAAAGGTTGTCGGGCGCCTAGGGATGTCGGTTCCCGGCCCGCTGACCCAGACATTGCCCGACCGGCCCTGGTTCCCGGCATAAACCATGGGACATATCGCCATCGCAGACAGCTTTCACGCCATCCTCGACGAACATGAACCGGTGCGCCAACTGGCCACCGGGTTCATCTTTACCGAAGGGCCGCTGTGGCATCCGGTGGATCAATCGCTGATCTTTTCGGATATGCCGGGCGATGTGCGCCGCCAGTATGTGCCGGGGCAGGGCGTGCGCGAAATTGCACGGCCCAGCAACAAGGGCAACGGCATGACTTATGATGCCGATCTGAACCTGCTGATCTGTGAACATTCCACGTCGTCCGTGGTGCGGCTGCGCCCCGATGGCACGCGCGAGGTGTTGTGTTCGCATTTTCAGGGCCGCGAGCCTGAACAGCCCGAACGACATTGTTGTCGGCAACGACGGTGCAATCTGGTTCACCGATCCGACCTATGGCCGGTTGGAGCATTTCGGCATCCCGCGCCCGGTGCAACTGGGATTTCAGGGTGTGTACCGTCTGCCGCCGGGGCACCAACCCGGTGCAGAACCTGAACTTGTGGTGGACAAGTATCTGTTTTCACAACCGAATGGTTTGTGCTTTTCGCCCTGTGGGCGCTGGATGTGGGTGAATGATACGGATCAGGCCAATATCCGCATGTTTGACGTGATCGACGGGCGGCTTGAAAATGGCCGGGTCTTTGCCGGGGGCATCAAGGACGCGCTGAAACCGGGGCTGCCTGACGGCATGAAGGCCGACAGCCAGGGAAATATCTATGTCACCGCGCCGGGCGGGGTTTGGGTTTACGCTTTTCATGGTGAGTTGATCGGCAAGATTTCCTGCCCGGAAATGGTGGCGAACCTCCATTGGGGCGGTGCGGATTGGAGCACGCTGTACCTGTGTGCCACGACCTCGCTTTATTCGGTGCAGACCCGGGCGAAGGGCATGGATGAACCGTTCATGTACCCCGCGCCGCCACCCAAAACGGCGCATGCCGCACCCGTGGCCGCACCCCCGGCAACGCCCGCGTTGATCACGATGCCGATCGAGGATCGTATCGACGGGTCGCGTACCGCATTGATAATACAGGATTTACAGAATGACGTGATGATGGATGGCGGGGCTTTCGCCGACACTGGATCACCTGACCACGCGCGCCAGCAAAATGTTCTGGCCAATGTTGCGCGCCTGGCTGCCGCCGCACGGGCCAGGGGCGTGATGGTTTTGCATGTCTGGATGGTGTGTGAACCCAACCATCCGTTTCTGGCGCAGCATGCATCGCTGTTGCGGGGGTTGCGTGACGAAAACGCATTGGTGCGCGGCACCTGGGGCGTGAAACCGGCACCGGGTGTTGAACCGCAGGGGGGCGATCTGATCGTCGAGAAAATGTCGATGAGCGCTTGGGAAACCACACGCCTGGAAAGTTACCTGCACCATGGCCGGCGCGACACGATCATCTGTTGTGGGTCATGGACCAACATGAGCGTCGAACACACCGCCCGAACCGGCGCCGACAAGGGGTTTCGCGTTATCGTGCCCGAAGATGCCTGTTCAAGCATGAACGCCGAATGGCACGCCGCGTCGATCAATTTCGGTATGCAGAACGTGGCGACCGTCAGCATGACAGATGCCGTAATGGCCAAAATCTCCTGAGGGACCACACCCGAAGATCAATGGACCAGGCGCCAGCGGACCGTCAAATGATCTGGCTGCCCGGTGCCCATATCTCTCTGCTAGTTGAGCGCCTCGGACAATGCCCGCCGTGATGCGGGCGTTGCCATCTGTTCATGAATGCGACGAAACTCTGCCACCGCCGCCGCGCGCTTGCCGGAATTCAGATAGGCATAGCCGCGCAACAGGGAAAGATCGCGCCGCATGCGCCCTGACAGACGTTCAAGTTCGTTGAAATACGCGATCGCAAGTGGGAAATCCCCACGGTTATAGGCGAACACGCCACGTTTATCGAGAATCTGGCTTTCGATATCCAAACGTTGCTTGCGGTTGAAATGGGTATTGGCCGCGACACTGGCCGCTTGATCGACCATTTCAAGGCGCAACATCGCCAGTGCCATCCCATAGGCCGAATCCCGCCGCGACTGGGCCGTGGGTCCGGTGGTTGCGGCCTTTTTGAAATCGTTCAGGGCCTCTAATGGCCGGTCGGCATTCAACGCACACCACCCGCGTTGAGACAGGACTGTGCCACTTTGGCCGTTTGTCGTTGCCGCGAGACAGCCTTGCCAATTGCCGCTGTTTGCGGCCTGCGCCACCTTGGACGATGCGACGCCCCCAGCCGGCGCGCTGCCCGACCTGCGGGGTTTGGCCGCTTTTGCCGGCAGTTCAGCGGGCGCCGGTCGGGTGTCGAGCCCTGCGGGCCGCGGGGCCGGTCGGGGGCTGGACTGCATGGCAAGCAGCGGATCGAACGCCGGATCGTCGTTGTCCGACGGGGCCAGCGGTTGATCGGACGGCGCAACGACAGGCGTGGCGTTCAGCCCGGCCCGCAGCCGGTTTTCCGTGGCGGTCAGTTGTTCTGCCGTGGCGGGCGAATTTTCCCGCGCAATATCCGCCAGTGCCGAAAGCATTGCCGCATCGGCAATAGCGGCTGATTTTTCAAGCGTGGCGGTCAGGATTTCCGCGGAACCGCAACTGCGCAGAACGCTGCGATAGACCGCAAGCGCTGAATCGTCCTGCCCCACAGATTGATATTGTTCGGCAAGCAGCCACGCATTGTTGACCCGTTCACAGCGCAACAGGGCGGGGTTGCTGCGCGCGATGCGGATTGCGGCGTTTGCGTCATCCGTGTTGACAGCCCGCGTAAAACGATCCTGCGCCTCGGCGATTGCCAGCGTCTGAAGCAGTTCCTCGGTCGGGGACCAATCGGGAAAGGTCTGGCGTGTTTTTTCGATCAGGGCCCGGACACCATCGTAATCGCCTGTTTCGATCAGGCGGTAAAGGCTGTCGATGGTTTGTGCAGGAACATCGCGCGACACCTCGGTCAGATCGTCGGGTGGCGTCCAATCGGGATATTCCAGTTGCAGGCGCCGGATTTCCGATTGCACCGCCTGGTCATTCCCCTGGCTGATGTAAAAGCGAAGCGCCATGAGATCACTGTCCGTCGGCGTTTGCGCCAGTGCGGAAACGGCGGTCAGCCCCAGAAACAGGACGAAGGCGGCGATGAGTTTCATGGTATGTATCATAGGGGAAAACACATTGGTGCACTTTGCGCCTGGGCAATCATGGCCATCACCTGCAGGGTTGCCGGGTAATAGGGATCATCCCGCACAAAGGGCGGCAAGGCAGATCCGACAGTGTTTTGTGCGGTACATGTGGCAAGGGCGGCGACGGCCTTGTATCCTGCCTGTTCGCTGGTTTCGAGGATCTCGCCGCTTTTGCGGTCGATGACGGTGGCCGCGCTGCCTTTTGGTGCCCGCGCCTGCGCTTCGGCATAGCGCAACACCGCAGGGTGTTCTGTCAGGCCTGACCAGATCAGGAACAGCGGTATGCGCATCGCCTCGTATCCTGCGTTGAACGAAAAATCCGGGGCGGGGCGAAGGGTATCGCCGTCAACCTCTACCCAGTCGGGCACCACGCCATCGCGTGCCAGCCTGCTTTCAAGGTCGACCGCCCCGCGTGCGGCGCGCGCAAGGTCGGGCAGGTTGAACGCTGTCGCCAGTTCGGTCATGGCCAGCGGCATCGAATAACACGGATTGACGATGACACCGGTTTTTGTGTGGAACCCGTGCGCGGCTGGCAACATCAACGGCAGGGCGTCCACCCCCGGGATGTCAACAACACATGTTTCAACCAGGTCGATGGCAATGCGTTGGGCCAGATCGCGATATTCCGGCACCGAAAATTTGCGCGACGCCTTGAGCAGAGCCCATGCCCTGAACAGATCGCCATCGCTTGCATTGTTGGTGTCGGGCACCCGTTCCGGTGCGTTGGGCAACCAGCGCCAGGCAAGCAGGTTGTCAGGCCGCACGGCAAGATTGACTTTGGTCCAGGTTTCGATCCGATCGAACGTGCGCCGGTCCCCGACCGTTGCGGCGATGAACATGCCATAGGCCTGACCCTCTGAATGGCTTGCATCCTGTTGGATCCGGTCGATAACGCGGCCCGAGGCGTCAAGATGGGCGCTTTGCCACGCGGCCCAGACATCGCGCAGATTGATTTCCAGGTCGGCGTCCTGTCCCTGGGCCGGCATACCAGAAAGCGTGCTCAACCCGGCACACGCCCCGAGACTGGTCATGAAATTCCGTCGCTTCATTATCTTCTCCGCCGCGTCAGGATAGCAATTCCGATAGCGACAATCGCAGAACAAAGGATTAATAAGAACAGCGGAACAATGTAGCGCGACGGTGTTATCGTGACGTAATTTCCAAAAACAGCGCGCATGTTGCTAAACGTCAACGCCTCGTTAAGTGACAATGGCTTGTTCGGTGAATCCCAGCTGACCCAGCCAATTTCGGGCGAATACAGTGACACCTGCCCATGTGGGCCCTCGAATTCCTGGTGCGTGGCCGCCAGAGAGGCAACAATGCCCGCCGGTTCGGCACTGGAGCGCATGATCAGCCAGATTTTTTCCGGCGATGCCATGTCGGGCTGAATCAGCATCGCTTCGGCCGCGTGGCCCGACAACCAGGTTTGCAGGTCGGTCTCGGGGCCGCGCCACATGGTCATCAGACCATCAAGCAAACGCGAGGGCAGGGCCGCGGCCCGGTCCAGTTCATAAAGCCCACGCCACCACGGGCCTTCGTTGACACTTTTCCAGGGGTTCGGATCCGGAGCCGTTTCCTGCGCTGTTGCCAGAAGAACGGATTGCAACGCGGCGTTGTTGCCATCAACCACGTCCCCTTCCAGCGTTGACAGATCGACAGGCACGCCCACGTGCAGTTCGAATTCCGACAGATCCGTTTCTGACAGATCAGGTGGCGGATCGTTGGCGTAAACAGCGGCGAGTTGCGGCAGCATGCCCAGGGGAATCGTGCCGCGCGCCGCCGTGCTCAGCCGGATCGAGCCGGGCCCGATGATGCCAAGAACGGAATCAATGCCGGGCAACGACATGCTGGGAGAATCCGGCACGAACAGCGTGCTTGTTCCGGAGATCTGAAAAATCGGAGCATCCCTGAGGGAACAGGCCTGATCCGGCGGATCGCCGGGCACAAGCGCCTCGAACGTCAGGCGGTTCACGCCGGGTTGAAGCAAGTTCGCGGCAAACGGAACGTGAAGGGTTTTCAGGGCATGCCCGGCCTTTTCCGCATCATCCAGCGGCAGCAGGCGTATTGTGGTGTTGTTGATCTTGACCAGCAACAGCGATCCTTTCGGAAGCTGTTCGTCAAATTGATAATCGAGATTCAATTCTGCCTGCTGGGACGCCAACAGCAACCAATCCCGGGGCAGACGGAACGACACGGGCGCGCGGAAATACCGGCCATGCCCTTCGATGTCGGCGATACCAAGATCGGCAAGCGGGGTTTCGCGGCCCGGCGCCAACAACGCAGTGACATCGCTTGTGCCCGAATCCTTCAGGGCTCCGAACAGCAACTGTCCGACTTCGGCATACCGCCCGCTGTTTGTAAGCAGAACAATCGCCCCGTCGCCGCCACGATGAAATTCGGGACCACCCGGCAAAAGCATGTCGGGCGGCAGGGCCGCTACCCGCGCCAGTTGCGGCGGGTCTGGTGAAACGGCATAGTAATCCTCAAACTTGATCTCGGGTGGGGTGCCGCCAAAGATATCCTCGACACGGGCGATAATGGCAGCCGCATCGCTAAGCGAAAAATCCGCCCCCGATATCCGGATTGAAAACGGTTCACCCCGCGCGAGTTGGGCGCCGGTTGCCGCGAGAAAGCCCAAAGGATCGGGCGTCAGCTCATCTGTGGCGATCTCGACGCCGCTGTCGGCCAGTGCGATATCTGTCCACAGGCTGAACGACGCTTCCGGCCCGCAAAAAATGCGGTGTACCTGCACCGCCACCAATGCGACGCGGTTTCGCCCGGCGCGGAACAATCCGGCGGGCACATCCAATGTGTCGATGCCGTCCTTGTCAAAATTGTCCGGTCTGATCTTGCCGATCGGGGTTCCGTTTACGAACACCTCGATCGGCGATCGTTCCGGCAGGATATTGATCGCGCTTTTGGATTTCAGTTGAAACGTCGCCGCACCGGTATCGCGGGGCATGAACAATATGAATTCGGCGCGGTCGAACTGACCTTGCAGACGAAAGTGATCGGTTGCGCCAATCTGTGCCCGCAGTGTCCTGAGCGGCATGATCGTGGTTGCGGGCTGGTGTGCTTTTGCCGCATCGGCGGCGCCCTGTCCGTGCATCGCACGGGGCGTTTCGGGAACCACGGGAACGGCTGACCGGTCGCGGTCCGGTTCCTGGGGATCTTCCAATCCTTCAAGAATGATCTGCTGGGCCGATGCCGGGTGCATGGGGGCCGAAGCCACCAGACACGCAGCGATCAACGGGAGAAGCCAACGCAACATCGCCATCTAACCCCCGACCTCAAGAAACCCGTCCGTGTCCTGGGATGTGTCCTCTGGTTTGTCTTTTGGCCGCTCGGAAACTGCAACGGCCTTTGGAAATTCGCTGTCGGGCAGGTCGGTATCCAACCTGAGCTCTGCCCGCCGCCGGGCGGGCTCGCTCAGGAAATCAATGACACTTTTTGGCAGCGACAGGATGCTTTTCCGGAACACAAAGACAAGCCCCACGAAAAGACCGCGCCGTTTGGCACGAACCTTGCGGAAATATATCCAGCGGGCGCTGTCGCCATAGGTGACAAAAGCGGCAAGGCGGCTTGCCGCGATCATGTCCTTTGCCGCGATGTCGACGCTCAGGGTCACACCGTCGACGCCGCTTTTCACGGATGAAACCGTTGCCGGCAGCGGGTTTTCAAGGTCCGGCGCACTGGCGAGCGACGGGCGTATCTCGATCGCACTGCCGATGCTTGCCTCGCTCAGCATGACCTTGCCGTCGGGATCACGGGTGTTGCCATCCACGTTCAGGATCACGGATTTTGACCCTGCCGAAATGATCGTGGCGGCAAATGGCGTGCTGCGGGTCTCATCCGTAATCAGTTGCAGGTTTGCGGGCACGGAAACGGCCGTTCGCGCCTTTACCAAACGCCAGGGACGTTCGAACACCGCACGCAGCGCGAATGAGGTCAGCAGGAAATTATAGAGATTCCACGCGCCCACGATCATCACCACGGTCCGATCGCCCGGAAACGCAAACCAGCGGTATCCACCGGCGATCAGGCCCACCAGCATCAGCACCGCCAGCCCAAGCAGCGGCAGGAAAATCGGTGACAGAAACGCGTGATCCAGTTCTTCCTCCTTCACTGTCACCTTGAAGGATGCGGCACGCGGACGAAGCACCGTGCCGATGATTGCGCGCAGCAGATAAGGCGTCTGCGCGATCTCGTAGACCTCGGAAATCTGTGGCCATCGGACGTTGGCAAAAAGGGCGTTCTGGATCAGAAAGCCAATCAACAGATAGGGCAGGATATAAACCAGAACCTCGGTCGAGGAGACGACGAATATCTCAAAGCCGAAGAACATATAAAACAGCGGACTGATCAGAAAGGTCATGCGGATCAGTGGAAACAGCCAGAAACTCATTGAATTGAGATAGCAAAGCCGCTGGGTAATCGACAGGCCCGAGCGGAAGATCGGATTCTTGAGGATCAGCATCTGAATCATGCCCGTGGCCCAGCGGCCCCGTTGCTGAATGAACGATGCAAAGGTTTCGGGCTGCAACCCACCGATCATCGCGTGATCGAGATACAGGCTTTCCCAGCCGCGCGAATGGATATCCAGCGCGGTTTCTGCATCTTCGGTAATCGTTTCGCCCGAAATTCCGCCGACTTCATCCACCGCCCGACGGCGCAACAGCGCGGCCGAGCCGCAAAAGAACGCCCCCCAGCCGGTCAAGCCCCCGGTGGATCGTGGTATAGAACATCTCGTTCTCGGACGGGCAGGTTTCGGGCAGGGCAAGGTTGCGTTCGATGGGGTCGCGGTTGATGAAAAAATGCGGCGTCTGCACCAGGAACAGACGTGGGTTGTCGACAAAATAGCCGACCGTGCGCGCCAGAAAATCCCGGCTGGGCACATGGTCTGCATCAAGAACCAGAAACAGCTCGCCGCTCAGGTTTTTCAGGGCGGCATTCAGGTTACCGGCCTTCGCGCTTTCGTTGCGCGCCCGGGTGGCATAGACAACGCCAAGTTCGGCACAGAGCTTTTGCAGCCGGGCGCGGCGTTCCTTTGATTCTTTGGCGATATCAGGGTTGGAATGGTTGCACCGCTGATCTGTCCCGCCGTCATCACACAGCACGACGGTCATCTTGTCATGGGGATAGTTGATCCGCTTTGCGGCGGCCAGGGTGACGGCCAGCAGTTCGTCGGGTTCATTGTAGGACGGAACCAGAATGTCGACCCTGGGCGCATCCTTGAGCCGGACCGGCGCTGGCGGTTTGGGTTCGGTTGGGTCAGCCGTGACAAGGGCGGTCAGGAAAAACAGCGCAACAGTAAAGGTTTCGGCCCCGAACAGAACAAGCGCGGCGGCAAAGGAAAATGGTTCATCCAGCGATGGCAAAGTCTCGGTCAGGCGCCACAACCAGTACCGCAGGGTGAAAAAGCTTGCCACGGCCAGTGTTGCGAACCGGATGGGCAGGCTGATCTGGACAAAGGGTTTGAAGACCAGCAGCACGCCAAGCGTCCCCAGCGCCAACACCCCCTGAACGGCGATCGACGTCGGGACGGATGCAAGGAACATGATTGGCACCAGCAACAGCAGCCAGAGCAGGATCATGACCGTCAGCCCCAGGCGCGATATGGCCTTCGCGACCTTCACGGCAGCGGCCCGGCAAGAGGAGAGAGCATTTCCGGCGGGCGCCCCGGCCGCTTTGCTTTGGCGGCAAACCCGGCCTGGGTCGGGCGGGCCGGGATCAGTGCCTGTTGGGCGGTTCCAACAATACAGTTGCGCAGGACCATGTCCAATGCTGATCGTCCGGCGGGCACGACCCGGCTTGCACTGTCAAGCCGACGCAGGGCAAGAACACAGGTCAGTCCGGCATTGTTTGTCCATTCGGCCCAGTTCAGCGTGCCGAGTTCGTCCGTTTCGCTGAGGAAGGTAAGATCATCGATCGCGCCAAACGGAAAAACATCAATGTTCAGCGAGGCGAGGAATTTTACGGGTTGGAACCGTCCGTTGGTGGACAGGTCGGCGCCTTGCGCCCGCAGCATGATAACATTGTCGCCGCGCATGGCCGTCTTGTTCACCAGCAGGATACGTTGTTCCGCGAATGGCCCGACCAATCGCTCTTGCACCATCTCTGTGCCGGGAACAGAAACCCAGGCACTGTCCAGCCGTTGCGGGATGAACGGCTCTTGCGCGAGGGCGGTTTCCAATTCGCCGGGCAGCAGGATGTTTGTTCCGCACCCGGCCAGCACGATACAGATACAGGACGCGGCACAGGTGCGGCCCATTTTAACGATGGCCGACCGGGCGTTGATGTATTCATCGAACAAATGGCGCGTCGTCGCAGAGCTGAAGCCGCGCAAGCGGAAGACTCGTGATCGCCTCATCCTGTCGTTGGACACGCGACAATACCCCATTGATCCGTTCCGGCGTTGCGCCACATTGCACCCTCTGACCCGGTGATATCGAGTTTCATTTTTAAGATCCTCACTGGATTCGGGACAAACAGGAATGAGGATAACATGCGCGATCTGAGGTACCATAAGGGATTTGCGCACAACTTAAAGGCGAAATTATGGAAGCCAAGCGCCTTTGGTTGATTTCAGGTCATCGGGCAAGCACTGACAGAACGGGCCGGCGGACCGATGCGAAAATGGAACACGTCAACCGGTCCCTAGCCGCCGCGCCCATGCCCCGACACCGGTTCGTGACCGATCACCGGCACCCGTAGGCAAACCATAAAGTATAGTATTCGCATTTCAAATCGTGCTTAGGTTGTATATCTGGCCATTGAATTTTGGCAGAATCAAAGCGTATCGTGCCATTCAGAACGGAACTGCACCTCTTGGGATGCCTATGACACATTTTCCAACATCCGGGTTTTTCGCCTGCTGTCTTTTCGCCGCCGCCTGTTCGGGTGGTTCCGCTCTGGATCCCGGGGTCGATGTGCCGGAGTCTGCCGCGTTCGAAACCTATGTGACAATGCACAATGGCGCCAATCGCGTCCGGTCCGATTTGTCCGTGCCGCAAGATGCCGGTATCCTGGCACAGTTCGAAGACGCAAACCCGGATTCACCGGCGGGATACCGCAGCCTGATCACGCTGAACGATGCGATCTATGCCGGGAAGGTCAGCATCGAAGTCATCGCCAAGGTCGACGGCGCCGGGGCCGCTGAAAACGTGACGCGTCTGTTGCGGTTGACGGCGGATCAGGCGCCGCTTGCACAGGTGCCGGGCACCGCCGGGCGCTATTTCCTCAGGGGTGAGAATTTCGCGTGGGTGACAATAGATGATGGTCCGGTGTTATCGGGAAGCGACAGTCGCGGGCTTGTCGATCTCGTGCTTGATTTCGATACCGGGGTTGCGGATATCCAGTTGCGCACGGGCGTTGCGGGCGCGTCCCAGGTCCGAACCGAGGTAACGGGCACCGGTCTTCCGTTCAACATCCGCAGCGGTGCCTTTGGCGGTGATGTGACCGTGGCGATCCACGATCCCGACAGCCCATTGATTTTTGACATCAACGGCAGCCTGCGGGGCAATGTCGGGGGCAATCCGGCCTATACCGACAACCTGCACGGGCTGACGGGGTCGGGGCTTTATACTGCGACGGGGATGGATCAGGGATCAGAGGTACGTATCGACGGCGCATTCGCCGGGGTCGATCCGAATGCGCTTCCCTGAACTTGTCCGGGCTGCTTTTATTGCAGGCGCATTTTTCGCCGCCGTGCCTGGAAACGCCGACGCAGACCCCGCGCCCGGCCAGATTGCGGCGCGCGGAAAAATCGCCGGGCTTGCGGGCTCAGAACGGTTGCGGACCTTTTCCTGGGGCAAGTGGCTTGAGACCAAACGCGCGCCGCGCAGCGTTAACGAGGCAATGCGCGGCGCGCTTACCCGGCAGGGGTTCTATCACGACGGCGGCCCTTTGCGCCTGGTCTGGAGCGATAGTCGCGCGGCCCCGTTTTTGGGGTATGAAAGCAACGTAAACGGTGGAATTGCGCAGGAAAGTTTCACCTTCGGTGGGTATGTGTTTACAGCCGACCCTGATTTGCTTGCCATTTCCAGCCCGGTTTTCGGGGTGGAGGGCAGCGGCACGGCCCGTCTTGCGTGGGGCACCGGACGTTTTTTCGAAATCAGCGGCGAAGGGAAACTGGGCTGGGCGCCAAAGGGCGATCTTGGTTTTCACCGGGGGACGTTGCAGTTTTGCACGCGCAACAATCTGGTGCGATGGGTGTTTCTTGACGGTTGCCTGCTAAGCGCCGTGAACAAGCGCGATCTGGCGGCGACCCGCCTGAACCGTGGCAGCGTGACCCTGTCGACACTGTTCGAAACACCTTCCGGCTATCACGAACTGCGCGGTGAACTGGCGCAAACCCAGACCAACGCCCATAGCCAGACCACGGGGACAATCGCGCTCAGCTCGGTGTGGGGCCATGCGGTGACCGAGATGTCCTTCACCTTGGGGGCGCCCGTTGCCGGAACGAACGTGCTTGATCGCCGCGCGAGCCTTGATGTCCGCTGGCTGACTGCGGGCCATCCGACAGGGATCGGGCTGTGGCATTCCACCTCGTCCGGCGGCAGCTTTCTTGGCGTCGCGCGGCGGGACACGTCGATGGGGCTGACGTTGTCCTGGCAGGCCCGGCCCGGCATGACCTTAGAAGTTGGATATGCGCGCATCGCCTCGACCGCCGATCTTTACAATGACGAAAGCGCCACGTTTCAGATCCGCCTGGATGACTTTGCCTTTTGACCGGCGCTCAGTGGTTTGCATTTCCCCTTTGCGCCGTGCCGTCACGGGCTGTTTCAGGTGCAATCACACAGAGGCGCCGGCCGCTTGCAGGGGACGACCATAAGCAACAAGCCGATCCCCGGCATGTATGGCCTCTGGCAGTTTGGCGCGCTTTTCGACAGGTGCGGTTTTTTCCCCGTCGGCCTTGACCCAGGCCGACCCATACGAGCGAACCAACGCTTCGTTGGCGCAAATCGCACAGCCGGATTTGGTAAAGATCGCATAATACCGGATCGAGTTGCACTCCTCAAATTCGGCCTTGCCGTTTGCCATCTGGTCAGAACAGGTTTCGAGTTCCAGTGTCGCGACACCCTTTGCAGAGGGGCGCGCGACAAAAATCTGCTGCGCCGCTGATGTTATGAGATCTTCCAGTGGGCGCGCCCCCTGAGAGAACCGCGCCGCAACCGAACCGGACGCAGGCTTTCATCAAGCGTCTGGGCCTGCCCCGTTTTGAAATGTGCAACCCGCGACATGATGTTGACAATCCGGTGCAGGCTGCCCGTCAGGGGGCAGTAAACCTCATCGCCGGGGCGCAGATCCTGAACGGGTATCGTTGTACCGTTCGAATGGGTGGTGATCCTCGTTCCTTTGGCAAGCATATTTTCAGTCTCCTGATTGCGGTTCCGGTGATTTGCAGAACCCGTAAGATTCAATTGCGACCATCCCGGCAGAATGTCGGCTAGGCTGCACCCTGAAGCATTGCGACAACTTCAAAAGATTTGACCCGGGCGCGGGCGCGATGTTGAAACCGCTTTTTCATTGCATTGATACTGGGAAAGACATCCATCAGTTCCTCGCGCTTGTGGGCAAGCAGGGTGTCTGCGGCCAGATCCCCGAGAAACAGGCTTTCAACCGGGAGACCATGGGCCCACATCACGTGATGTTCCTCGAACAGAATGTGGCAATATTCGATCTCATCGCATTCCTCGAGCGCGATAACCGTTTTGCCGTTAACCAGTGACCGGGCAACGGCCAGCACTTCATCCTCGCCGGTGAAATAGCTGGCTTCCCAGCCATCGAACATCACCGCATGCTGGGGCGATAACGTCAGATCGCGGAATGGGCGGCCCTCTCCGAAGGCATCCTTCCTGATCAGAATGGGCGCGTGTTTCTGCATGTCCGGACAATGCACGAAATCAACCCGCTGCCGCCCGACCCAACACACCGTCTGAAGCCCGCCATCAAGGGTGTAGACCTGTTCGCCGGGAAGGATGCTTCCGATCGGGCGAAGCCCGTCCGCCGTGCGCAAAAGGGTGTTGGAGGCAAGGCAAAGCGGCACAGCGACATCTGACGGGAACAGCAACGGCACCGAGAGGCCGACGGTGATCGTGGCACCATCCGGCAAGCCCGGAAAGTAAATGTAAGAATGGTCGATCAGGCCATCTTCAACCGTAACGCGCACTGGCGTCAGGTTCAGGTTCACGCTTATGCCACCAACGTTTGCCACCACCAATTGCGGGCCAACAGCCTGTTCGATGGCGTTGATCGTCACGGGAGATCCATCCAGCGTCGCCGTCTGGTTGTTTCCGGTCTGATCTGGAATTTCGAAAAAATTGTCATCAGCGTCGGTCAACTTGAGCGACGCATCGCCGGTGCCAGAGACAAGTCCAAGGAATGGGTCATAAAGGGTGATTGTCTTGTCAGGCATTTGATATTCCTACACTGGCACTCCCGGTAATGGGGAGATTCGCTAATCAATTACTACCCTAGGTTGTAATTATGGCGTAACCAAGGCAAAGGAATTCGCCTGAAAACTGTGTTTCTAATTCTGAAACAATGCTATTTCGCGATGATGAAAATTGTGTTGCTGAAAGGTGTGGCCGCGTTTCAAATAACGCCCAGCCACACCGCTCACGTCGACGCGGGCACTGGCTGCAAATGGCAGGGGCCGGTCGCGGGAACAATGCTGTCAGGGGTATGTGCTGGCCGTGCGCCGTTGCCCCTTATCCTGCGAAGGTAAAGGAACAACGGCGCACGGCGCCGCCAAACGATAGGCGCGGCCATAAACCGGCGCGCTCTCAGGTCTGGTGGCAGGTCACCGGATCATGCGGCACGTGTCAGCTGCGGCCGGGCGCGTTCGATGAATTCGGCGTGCAGGGCCTTGATAACCGGTTGCAGGGCTTCGCGGTCCAGGATGAACTGCACCTCGACCTTTCGCGATCCCTGACTGGCGCCGATGGTCGAAAGCCCTGCATCGGCGATGGTTTGCAGCCCGCGTTGCAGCACGGAAAGGCCGCTCAGGTCGCGCCCGATGACGGATGCCATTGCCAGCGTGCGGGTGGTGATCTTGGCGGCCGGAAACGCCTTTGCGATGTCCTTTTCGATCCGCCGCGTCGCCTTGAGCGAGGTGTCGAGGTAATGGGTGATCGTATTGGCGTTCGACACCTTCGACACGATCCGGGCGTCGTGGCGTTTGAGGTTGTCGAGAATCACCGCGTCATAGCCTTTGACGCCGACCATATCCTGTTCGAACACCTCCAGCACCATGATGTTAAGGCCGGTGATGATTTCGACAGCCGGGGTTTCGGCCTGCCGGTCGTCGATCAGCGTGCCGGGGTCGTGGGGTTCGAAGGCGTTGGTCACCCGCAGCGGCACATCGGCCTGGCGCAGGGTTTTGGCCGCCTTGGGGTGAATGGCCTCCATGCCCATGTTGGCCAGTTGGTCGGCAACGTCGTAATTGGTGCGCCCCAGCTTGGCAACGGCGGCGGCCCCGACAAGTTTGGGGTCGGCGGACGACAGGTGGAATTCCTTGTGGATGATCGCCTCGCGGGCGTCTGTCAGGGCGGCGAGCTTTGAAAAGGTCACCTCGGAATAGCCGCGGTCGAATTCGCGCATCAGCCCCTCGGCGCATTGCGCATAGCCGGTGACGATCGGCATCTCGGTGTGCGGGTCGATTTTCTCCATCGCGCTGGCGATCCGCTCATCCAGGGTCACGTTGCCCTCATCGCGCCATCCTGACAGGTCGACAAAACGGGCGCTTATGCCGGCGCTGCGCAGCATCAGGGTGGTCACAAAGGCGGAATGCGCCTCGCCCAGTCCCGAAAGCAGCTCGCGGATTTGCAGCATATGTTCGGACAGGCGGAAATGCCCATAGGCGCAGAGCCGTTGCAGATCGATCAGGCAGTTGTGCGCCCCGAGCATCCGATCAGCAACAAAAGCATCCGCCTGTTCGATGTCGGCCGGGTGATCAAGCGCCTCGCGGTTCAGCTTGCGCATCTCGTCGGCGACCTGGGTAATCGCCTCTTGCCAGTGGTGTTTGGTATCGGCGTTGATGAAATGCCCATAGACACCGGGCGCGCCGGTTTTCTTGTCCTCCAGCAGCAGGTTCGTGATCCCGCCAAAGGCGGACACCACGAAAACGCGGCCATAGAGATCGGCCCCCGTGCGGTCACCGAAAAACAGTGTGTCTTTCAGTTCGCGCACCCGGGACATCGACGTTCCGCCGATTTTCTCGACTGTATGGGTTGCCTCGGTCATGATTGGGACACGAGTTCTTCTGCCGGGGCATAGGAGCCGTCTTCACGATGCACTTCCTTGCCCGTTACCGGCGGGTTGAAACAGCAGGCCATGTGCAGTTCTTCCTCGGCCCGCAGGATATGTTTGTCATGCAGGTTGAGGGCATACATCACCCCGGGATGAATCTGATGGGTTTCGCCCGTGGCCAGATCGGTGATCGAGCCTTTGCCCTTCATGCAATAGACACTTTCAAAGTGGTGCTTGTAATGGAACGTATGTTCCGAACCCGCCTGCAAAACGGTGATGTGAAAGGAAAACCCCATCTTGTCATCGGCCAGCAACATGCGTGTCGAGGTCCACTCTGCATCCGCGATGTGGCGGTCGGTTTTCGTAAGTTCGTTGAAATCCCGTACAATCATTTTACTGTCACTCCGCCGCTATTTTCATTGTGTTGGTTGCATCCCGAGTCGCCTCCATGAGGATGGCAAACCCTTCTGCCATGACCTTAGGCGCGGTCGTGAGCGGGGCAAGGAATTTGACGACTTCGCCCTCGGCGCCGGATGTTTCGATCACAAGGCCCCGCTCATACGCCCGCGCACAGATCGCCGAGGCCAGATCGCCGGACCCGACATCAACACCCTGCATCATGCCGCGCCCCTTGAGGGTGGCATCGTCGATCAGGGCGGCCACATCTTTCAGAGATTTGGTCAGTAGGGCGGATTTTTCACCGATTTCCTTTTCGAACCGATCATCCGACCAGAATTTTTCAAGCGCGACACGCGCCGTCACAAAGGCATGGGTGTTGCCCCGGAAGGTGCCGTTATGCTCGGCCGGTTTCCAGATGTCGTGCTCTGGCTTGATCAGCAGCGCGGCAAAGGGCAGCCCGAAACCGGACAGGGATTTTGCCTGCGTGATCATGTCAGGTTTGATCCCGGCACTCTCAAACGAAAAGAAGCTGCCGGACCGGCCACACCCGGCCTGAATGTCATCAATGATCAGCAGCGCGCCATGTTTGCGGGCGAGTTTTTCAATGCCGCGCATCCAGTCGTCGGAGGCCGCGTTCAGCCCGCCTTCGCCCTGGATCGGTTCAAACACAAAGGCCGCCGGTGCGTCGATGCCCGATGAGGCGTTCGACAGCATCGCGTCGATCAGTTCCAGCGTGTCGACGGTTTCGCCCATGGCGCCCTCAAACGGCATATGGGTGACATCGGACAATGATCCGCTGCCCGCACCGCCCCGTTTGGCGGCATTGCCGGTCAGGGCCAGCGCGCCCATGGTCATCCCGTGAAACCCGTTGGTAAAGGCGATCACATTGCGCCGTCCCGTCACCTTGCGGGCCAGTTTGATCGCTGCTTCCACGGCGTTGGTGCCGGTCGGGCCGGTCATCATGATCTTGTAATCCATGGCGCGCGGGGCAAGGATGTTGTCCTCATAGGCCTTCAGGAACGCGCTTTTCGCATCCGTGTGGAAATCAAGACCATGGGCAATTCCGTCGCCCGCGATATGGTCGATCAGCGCGGTTTTCATGTCGGGGTCGTTGTGGCCATAGTTCAGCGAAGAACACCCGGCGAGGAAATCAATATAGCGGTTGCCTTCGGCGTCGAACATTTCCGAGCCACTGGCGCGCGTGAACACGGCGTTCATGTCGCGGCAGTAAGAGCGGGCCTCGCTTTCGCGGCGGGTGAAGATAGAGGTATTCTGTGCCATGTCTTTGGGCATGGTGAATCCTTTCCGTTTTTGGATATCAGGTGTTTGTCAGAAGGCCGCGGTCAGGCCGAACGCTTGATCGCGGGCGCGGCGGGCAATTCGATCGACAACATATGTTCGGTATCGTGGGCGCCGCCGAAATGCGCATCCTTCGTAAAGTGGGGTTCATCGGTCAAACGCCCGCCAACCTTGCGGGCGAAGCTGCGGAACATCCCCCAAGAGGCATCGTTGTCTCTGGTGATCGTGGTCTTGAGCACGTCGGCGCCTTCGGTTTCGTCACGATTGATAAGGTCGAACAGCATGTCGTGACCCAACCCCAGGCCGCGCGCCTTGGGGCTGACAGCGACCTGCCAGACAAAAAATGCGTCCTCTCCCGGAATCATATGCCCGGAAATCCAGCCGACGATTTCGTCGTCAAGTTCGGCAACCACACAGGTGTCGCGAAAATGATCCACCTGAATCAGGTTCGCATACATCGAATTTTCATCAAGCGGTTTGCAATCGCGGACAAGTTCCCAAATGGCGGCCCCGTCGGTCGCATCCGGTTTGCGCAGCCGGGGCGCAGGTGTTCTCAGGGCAACTGTGTCTTTTGGCATTCGCTTTGGTCTCTTCCTTGGTTCGTGCATGGAAATAGGGGATGAACGATTATAGTTCAACATCCAAAGTAAAATATCTCGGAATTTGGCGCATTCACGGTAAAATATAAGATTTTTGGCGTATTATGGTTAGATTGCCGAATTATTGTGCAGGGCCTCTGTGCGGTGCCCCCCGGCCCGGTTCGCCTGAAAGATTGAGCCGTTTGCAACATCGTGCAATGATCTGTGCCATGACGAATCTTCTGCACAACCGGACGGACGAAAGCCTGATCGCGCTGCATCGCATCCTGCGCGCGACCGAGCATTACGCCCGCAATCTTGCCCAGGCGGCAGGCATGACACCGGCGCAACTGCGGGTGATGCAGATCGTCGATGAAAAGGACAGCGTGATCCCCAAGACCCTGGCCAGGCAGATGGGGGTCAGCCAGGCCACGGTGACAACGCTGGTCGATAAACTGGTGGCGCGGGGGCTGGTTGCACGTGAATCGTCACAGGTGGATCGCCGGCAGGTCAATGTCGTCATGACAACTGTGGGCCGGAGCGTGCTGGAAGGCGCGCCCGACGCGCTTCAGCAACGCTATGTCCGGGCCTTTTCGGAACTTGCCGATTGGGAACAGTCGCAACTCGTTTCATCCCTGGAACGGGTCGCGGCCATGCTGGATGCAGATGAAATGGAGGCGTCCCCCGTGCTCCCCACCGGAGAGTTCTGGGAGAGCAAGTAAACCGGCTGATGAGCAGATCAATCAGACGACGACATGAAACACCTGGGGCGCCCCTCTGACCCGCGATGCGGCCATGTCGAGGGGCGCCGGTTTCACTTCACCGTCACGACCGAACGACCAAGAAGCGCGCGCCCGGCAACATCCAGAAAGCGCACCTCGTACACTCCTGCCTTGTCGGGCATTGTCAGATCCATCGTCTTTTCCGCGCCAATCTTGTGAACCGAGATCCAGCTGAAATCGGGTTGATCCTTTCGGGCAAGTGCGATCCGCTGATCTTTGCTGTCGCTTTGCCCGGTCCAGGTGACCGTGATCGTCGCGCCCGGCGCCGCCGTTTCCGGCACCGACAGCCCCGCACCATCATCAAGCGGCGCGTCGGCGCCAACCACTTCCAAAGATGCGCTCGCCAATGTGCGGCGGCCCTGATTGAGCACATAACGCAGCTCGTAAAGGCCGGGTGTGTCAGGCGCGGTCAGCCGCCCCTCGGTGGCGTCACCGGCGCGGATATATTCCCCCGCGCTGCCTTCCTCCGCCCCCAGCGGGACGATCGTGATAAAGTCCCGCCCATTGATCGAGGCCGACCAACTGACAGCCACATCCGACTTGGCACGGACGACGCCGGGGCCGGCGATTCCAATCTCGGCCTCGACCACCTCGATGGGAACGCTGGCCAGAGTGCGGCGGTCCTGATTGAGGGCATAGCGCAGCTCGTAAAGGCCGGGGGCGCCGGGGGCGGTCAGGTGGCCTTCGGTGGCATCATCGGCGCGGATATATTCCCCGGCGCTGCCTTCGTCCGCTCCCAGTGGAACGATGGTGATGAAATCGCGCCCGTTGATGGTGCCCGTCCAACTGAAACCGAACACGGCCCCGGTGGTGACCTGTGCGGGGCCGGTCAGGGTGACTTTGGCGTCGACCACCTCGATCGGAACGCTGGCCAGAGTGCGGCGGTCCTGATTGAGGGCATAGCGCAACTCGTAAAGGCCGGGGGCGCCGGGGGCAGTCAAGTGGCCTTCGGTGGCGTCATCGGCGCGGATATATTCCCCGGCGCTGCCTTCGTCGGCTCCCAGTGGAACGATGGTGATGAAATCGCGCCCGTTGATGGTGCCGGTCCAACTGAAACCGAACACGGCGCCGGTGGTGACCTGTGCGGGGCCGGTCAGGGTGACTTTGGGCAGCTCCGGTTCCGGGGCTGGCGTGGCCGTCGGCGCCTTTTCTATCGTCTTTGTAACCTGCGTCAGGGCATCGTTCAGTTCGTCTGCATTGCCCGCGGCAACGAACATGCCGCCGGTATTTTCGGCGATGCAGGCCAGATTGGCGTTTTCGTCTTTCTTCAGATCAAACCCCACCACATGGGCGGTGAATTTGACACCCTGTTTGGCCAGTTGCGCCGAGAGCGCGCAGGGATCGGCGTTGCAGGTTTCAACCCCGTCGGAAATCAGCACGACGGTTGCCGGATTATCGCGATAGGACATCAGATCGGCGGCCTGCTGAACGGCGGCGGAAATCGGTGTCTTGCCCACCGGCTTGATCCCGTTGACGGTGTCGATGAAACTGGCCTTGTCCAGCGGGCCGGGGGCGATCAGCGTTTCGATGTCGCTGCAATCGCCCTGGCTGCGGTGGCCATAGGCGACAAGGCCCAGATTGGTGCTGTCGTCCCAGCCGTTGATCAGGTCTGCCAGCACGTCACGGGCGATTTCAATCTTGCTGGTGCCGTCAATCTGGCCCCACATGGACCCCGAGGCGTCATAGACGATCACGACATCGTCGGCGGCCCGGACGGGGGCCGCGCAGACCATGCTGCCGACCATTGCCATCATGGCCAGTCTCAGGGCTGTCAGCTTCATCTTCCGCTCCTTCATGGTCTGTTGTGTCGCGATACGCCGCTTTCCACCCTAAGCCGGGTTCGCATCCGTCCGGGGTGTGTCCGCCGCGCCCCCGGCGCCGAAAGCGCGTTCTTTGAGCTTGCGGAACTTGCCCGACATCTGTTCCAGCTTGGCCTCCCATTCGGCGTCGGGCTGCTGGCCTTCGATGGTGCTGAAATAGACCTGCATCATGCAGGTGATGGCGAAGGGTTCAAGAAGGGCCGCCTTCACGCTCCAGGCGAACAACAGGGCAAAGACGACACCGCCCGCCGCCCAGGCACCCGGCATCAGGTAAACGACCAAAGCCGCCGGTGCCAGCATGACAATGAACACCAGAAAGCTGAGACCATAAACGATGATCGCCAGCCATGCGGCATTCTTCAGCATTGGTTTGTAATTCTGCGCATAAAGCACCAGCGCCGATTTGGCAGACCCCCAGGCATCGGTTGACCGGGTGCGGATGGCATAGGCGAGGATCACCTCATCCACAAAGCCGACGGCGACGCGCAGAAAGGCGGCCAGGATGCTGGCCAATTGCTGTGCGCCGGGGATCGGCAGGATCGTCAGCAGACCGCGCACCAGCCCGGTGATCGCCTTGATGACCCCCTTGACAAGCTGGTCGACAGCGAACAGCACGCTGGCCTGCGGAAACCGTTCCTTGACCACCGCTGTTGCGTGGGCGATCTGGCCGCGCCCTTCGGGCATCGGTTTGCCGGCGATCAGTTCGATCAGCACCGCGATATGCCCGGCCTTGACGATATAAAGGATGTATTCCCGCGCCCAGTACATGATCGCGCCAAAGATACCGAAACCCGCAATGCCGCCCCACATGGTGGTGCTGGCGCGGAACCCGTCGTCGCCAAAGCCGCCGATGCCCCAGCCGACACCGGCACCCGCACCGGTAACCAGAATGTACCCCAGCGTAATGCCAAAATAAACGGCGATGCGCAAAAGGATGAACGGAAGCGTTCGCCCCATCATCCCCAGCGCACCGCCGATGCTAAAATCCCACATGAAAATATCCTTTGTAAAATTTCGATGCCGGCCGGAACCGGCCTGTGTCGCGCAGGCGGCACAGGATCTGATCTGCGGATTGTCTCTCCTTGATGCCGGCAGTCTCAACCTTGGTGTGGGAACCGATGCGGCTTTCATGACCTGCTGGCGTGGATTTTGCGATTCAGCGGCATGTTTGCACAACCCGCCCTGCCGCCGCCCCGTTCGTTCAGAGGGGGCGGGCAGATTTTTCCTGACATAGAGTGTTTGCACAAATGCGCGGGTGCTGGTGAACTGGCCGTGGGCTAACAGCAGGAGGATAAACATGCTGATGCAGGCGCATCTTGTGGCGGGCGGTCTGATGCTGATCGGGGCGGTGGCCATGGCGGGGCCAACAGATGTCATGCTGGACGTGACAGGCCAGATCGCGGACGGGCCTGTTACGCTGGATCGCGCCGCGCTGGAATCGCTGCCCGCTGTCACGATCGAAACCACAACTGTCGTCACCGATGGCGTTCATGCCTTCACCGGTTTTCTGATGCGTGACCTGCTGGAACGTGTGGGCGCGCAGGGGGATCAGGTTACGGCGGCGGCCCTGAATGATTATATGGTCGATATTCCCGTCACCGATTTTTACGATTATGATGTGATTGTGGCGTATGCCATGGATGGCAATGCCCTGCCACGCGACGACAAGGGGCCACTGTGGATCGTCTATCCCCGTGACGACCACGAAGAATTGCAGGACATCCGCTTTGATTATCGCTGGGTCTGGCAGCTTTATCGCCTCGATGTGCGATGACGCGCCTGCACGCCCCCCGCCTGTGGCTGATCCTGCCGCTGGTCACCGTCCTTGTCTTTGCGGCGCTGCTGTTGTTTTCGTTCTACCGGATGTTCGAAGTTCAGAACGCGATGCGCGTCGATGCGGAACACAACATGCTCTGGGTGCTGCACCAGAGCGAGGTCGCCGCCCTGCGCCTGTCCGAGACAGCGGTGCGCGCCGACCGCGGCGAGGTGGGGTTGGACGAGCTTGCCCTGCGGCGCGATATCCTGAGCAGCCGGATTGCCCTGCTCAACGATGGGCCGCAGCGCCGCTTTGTTGAAAAGGCCGGCTATGGCGATGAATTGGTCCAGTTGACCGAAATCCTGGCCACGCAGATCGTGCCGATGATCGACAATTTCACACCGGGCAAGGGGGCGCAGTTGCGCACGGCCCTGGCGCCCTTCCCGGCGTTTTTGGGGCGGGCGGCAAACACCGCGATGATCGCAGAGTGGGACGAGTTGGGCGGGCGGTTGGAAGCGTACCGCGATCAGTTGCGCCAGAACATCCTGTCGCTGATCGGGATCATGGTCGCGGGCGGTATCCTGACGATCACCCTTGTCATGTCCCTGCGGGAATCGCGTGGGCGTAATCACATGTTGCGGCGCGAACGGGATTTTTCCGGTCTGCTGATTTCATCCAGCGAAGAAGGCATTCTTGCGGTGGACAACGACGCGCGGTGTTCCTTGTGGAACGAAGCGATGACCGCGATGATCGGCCCGGCGGCGGAACATGCTGTGGGCCGGCCCTTGGCCGAGGTGGCCGGGTTCTTTGACGTGGCACCTGTGCGGGACGGCATCGTGCGCGCCCTTGCCGGAGAAACCTCGCGGTTGACCTTTCAACCCCTGTTTTCCAACGGGTGCGACAGGCCGCTCTATGTTGATCTGCGGTTCTTTCCCATGCGCAATGATGGTGCCATCCTTGGGGCGATCCTGTTCATCCACGACGCATCCGACCGGCACGCGGCCCTGCAAAAAGACGCGCAGGACCGCGACCGCCTGGAAGATCTGGTGGCCGAACGCACCCGCGATCTGGACAGCGCGCTGCGGCGCGAAAAATCGGCGGCGGATCTTTATCGCAACTTTGCCGCCATGGTGTCGCATCAGTTCAGAACGCCGCTGGCTGTGGCGGATTCGGCCCTGCAACGGCTGGTCCGGCGTGGCCCACGGGCCGAGGTGGCCGAGGTGGCCGAGCGGGCCGGGCGCGCCCGCAGTGCCATCGCGGGCCTGACCCGGCTGGTCGACAGCACGCTTGACGCGGCGCGGCTGGATGCAGGCCAGATCGGCGCGCGCCGGGAAAAATGCGACCTGAACGAATTGGTCGGGACAATGTGCAGCCGCTGGCGCGATGCGGCACCGTCCCGCCGGATCGAGGCCCGGCAAGCGGGCCCCGGACAAGCCACCGTGTTTTGCGACCCGGCCCATGTGGAACAGGCGCTGGCGAACCTGCTGTCCAATGCCGATAAATACGCCCCCCGACAGCACCGTTTCCGTGACCCTGCACGGGGAAGGCAAAAGCGTTTTTTGCGATGTCCACAATACCGGCGCCGCCATTCCCCCGGAAGACGGGGAACGGATATTCGAACGCAATCATCGCGGCGCGAACAGCGTGGGAATTGCGGGCACCGGTATCGGGTTATTCATGACGCGCGCCCTTGCCAGGATGCAGGGGGGCGATGTCATTCTGGTGCCGGATTGCGAAGGGGTGACGTTTCGCATGACGCTGCCACGGTTCAGGGAAACACAGACATGACCCAGCCTGTCATCCCGCCACTGATTTTGGTTGTCGAGGACGAAAACGCCCTGCGATGTGATATTGTTGAGGAATTGCAGGAGGCCGGCTATCGCACCATTGCGGCTAAGGACGGTCAGGCGGCGCTGGAGTGTCTGGCCGACAGCGCGCCTGACCTGTTGCTGTGCGATATCACCATGCCCGGGCTGGACGGCTATGAGGTTCTGCGGAAACTACGCAGGGATCACCCCGAACTGGGCGCCACCCCTTTCGTTTTTCTGACCGCGCTGTCCGACCCCCGCGAGATCGTCGAGGGAAAGCTTCAGGGTGCCGACGATTATCTGGTCAAACCCGTGGATTATGATCTGATGCTGGCAACCGTCGCGGCGCGTTTGCGCCAGGTGGATCGCATCCGGGGCCGCCACAACGCCGAAATGACAACATTGCGCCACGCATTGGGTGGATTGTCGGGCGGTGGGGCCAAAGCGGCGCTTGACCTTATTTCGCTGGGGATTGTCTTGCTGGATGGACGGGGCAGGCCGGTTCATATCAACCGCGCAGCCCGCGAAATGGGCGCCGACCCGGATTTCATTCACACCGGGCCGGACATGATCAGATCGCCCGACCCACTGTCAGACCGCGAGCCTGCAACACGCCCTGTCGGCAACGCTGGACACCGCAAAAGCCGGGGGCGACAAGGTGATCGGCGTGATGCTGCACCGCCAGCAGGGCGCCGGGTCGATCCCGGCGCTGGTTTGCTCGCTTGCGCCGGGCCGGGATGCCGGGCCGGATCAGTCGCATGTTGCGATATTTCTGTCTGACCCGGATCATCGGAAATACGTTTCGGAAACGCTGTTGATGGATCTGTTCGGCCTGACCCCGACCGAGGCGCGGGTGGCGGGCGCATTGGCGCGCAGCACCCGCGCGACCGATGTTGCGGCCGAGCTGGGCGTGTCGCAGACCACGATTGCATTCCACATGCGCAACCTGTTTCAGAAAACCGGCACAAACCGGCAGGCCGATCTGATTGCCCTGATCCTTGCAGGGCCGATGATGATACAGTCGGACTAGACCGAAAACCGGTGCATCATGTCAGGAATGCACCGGGGGTCAGATCACCGGCGGTTTGCCGGCGCCGCCCATGTGGCGGCAGGCGCAAGATCACTGCCCGACACACAGGTGCCCGCCTGGGCGCGATAGATTTCGGTTTTCTGTGCTGCCTCGCTCTCGGCCATCATCTTGCCCTTGCGCCAGGTTCCGCGCAGATAGAGCGCCAGCGCCATCAACGCCGTCGCGACCATCCCCGCCGGAAACGAAAGCCAGAGCGCGTCGGACCCCAGCACGGGATATAGCCCGAACGCAAAGCCAAGCCGGATCGGGTACATGGAAATAACCATCACGATCAGCGGCCCGATCACATAACCATTCGCGCGCATCGTGCCGAAAAGCACCTGAGCGATACCGAAAAAGACATAGCCCCAGGTTGCCAGCAATTGTATCTGGCGTCCGATCGGGATGGCGTCGCTGCCCGCCCCCAGAAACAGCCCAAGGGCCGCCTTGTCAAAGATCGTCAGCACGACAACAAGGGTGCCGGTCAACAGGATGTTAAAGATCAGCCCCCATTTGGTGATCCCTGACACCCGGTCCCATTGACCGGCGCCGATGTTCTGGGCGGCCATCGCGCTTGCCGCTGCGCTGAGCGCCATCGCCGGCATCTGAACATAGGTCCATAATTGCTGGGTCGCGCCATAGGCTGCGGTGGTCTGAACGCCTTCGCGGTTGATAAGCGACAGCATGGTCAGCGCCGCCGAAGATATGACGATCATCTGCAGCCCCATGGGCAGGCCCTTGGCGATCATCGCGCCAAGGATTGTCCGGTCCGCCACCAGATAACGCAGTTCCGGCCCGCGCAGCGCCAGAACCGAACGGCGCAGATACAGGGTGACGCCCATCCCGATCAGCGCCACGGAGTTGGCGATTGCCGTCGAAAGGGCCGATCCGAATATGCCCAACTGGGGCAGGGGGCCAATGCCAAGGATCAGCGCGGGGTTGAGGCACAGATCAATCAACGCCGACAGCCCCATGAACCACAGGGGCGTCAGGGAATCGCCTGTGCCGCGCAGGGCCATCATGGACAGGGTAAACGTCAACGTGGCGGGCATCGCGACGAAAATCACCCGCAGATAGGTCAGCGCGAGCGTTTCCGCAGCCGATGGTGTTCCCAGCAATGACAGCAATTCAGGCGCGAAAATCCAGCCCCCCGCCGCGATCAGAACGCTGAATGGTATGATGCTGCCCAATGCGGTGCCCATGACCCGCTTTGCCATGATCGTGTCGTGCCGCCCGGTTGCCTGGCCGATCAGGATCGTCGCCGCCATGCCGAACCCGAAGACAAACGAGATCAGCATGAACATCACGATGTTGCCGTTGGTCGTCGCCGCCAGGGCATCCTCGCCCAGAAAGCGCCCGACCCAAACGGCGTTGATCGACCCGTTCAGCGATTGCAGCACCGAAGAGCCAAGCGTCGGCAAGGCGAACAGCGCCATCGTCGCCGGAATGGCACCCACTGTCAGATCGCGCTGGCCGCCTTTTGCACTGTTGGGTTTACTCATTCATTTACCTTTCCGGCGCTGTCTGGCCGATGGTCGTCTATACCTCATTGGGCCCGGATTGCCCGATCAATCCTTGTTGCGGGGGTAACAGCCGCCTGGCGTCGAGCGGAACGGCACCGCAAACCTGTTCCAGCCGTTGATTGACGAAAGGCGGCGAACCCCCTTGGGTCTGCCTTGAAATGAACAAACCGTTGTTCCATTGCCTGCCGTCCTGGTTGATGCAGGTGGTAAAATCGGGGGCCACAGTGCAGCAATATCGCAAATGTTTTAGGCCCCTTCTTGCCCGCCGCTGTCGGGTTTGGGGCGGGGATTTTCACGTAAAACCCGTTTCATTATGAAATCCGACGTCACCGTTTCACCGGAAAGCACCATGGCAAGAAGTTCGCCCCCGATAACCTCGGGTGAAATGGTCATGTCGGGCTGCACAAGTTTTATCCGTTGTTCATGCGCGGAATCATTGATGGCGGCGACGCTTCGCGCCGTGCCGCCCAATTCCCGGAGCGCCAGGATGACAAAGGCGTTTTCCCCATCGGCATCGAGCAAGGCAAGGACGGCCTCTGCGCGTTCGGCGCCTGCCTCCTTGAGCACATCGACATTGCTTGGCTCTCCGATGACAACATCAACCGGGGGCGTTTCTGTGTCGGGCAGGGGTTGCCGGACGATTCTCGTAACCGGCTGGCCGCGCTCTGCCAGCTTGCGCCAGACACTGATTGCAAGAGGCGTGTCCCCAATCACGATGAAATGGTTTTCGCGCTTCATTTTTGCGGGTCTCCTGTAAAGAATGCGATGAACACTGCTGGCAAACAGCGGGCCGACAACCGCCGTAAGGGAGGTTGCGAACGTGACGATTCCCACGATGATCAGCGATGCAACAAAGAGTTTCGTTTCAGGCGTCTGAGGGGTGATATCGCCATATCCGACCGTGCTCATCGTGACGACCGAAAAATAGAACGCGGTGATCAGGTCTGCTATTGGCGGCTTGAAGTCGGATCCAAGGTAAAAACTGCCGAACGTGGCATAGGTCAGCGCCATCAATACCGATGCAAGGGCGAACAATGTTGCCGCGGCAAGGCTGGTGTGATTGAATCTCCGCCTGAAAATGATCAAAAACACGACCGGGAACAGCAGAAACCCTATCGAGATGTGATTCACGCTGCGGGCGAACGCGATATTCACCAGCCCCAACAGCAACAGCGCAACGGCGCCCCCCACGCGATCCGCGACCGAAACAAAAGGCCCGGGGAAATGATCATCAGGCCGCCCCCGATCAGCAAAGGCGGCAACAGCAACGGGTGGGCGGTTATATTGTCGAGCAGCTTTCCTGGCAGATAATTCTGCAACAGCGCGCCAAAATGCGTGTTCAGAACAAGGGCCCCGACGATAAAGATCGCGACGGCCATCGGCAGATGCGGAAACCATTTATCCAGAGCAACCGCATGGGCGATCCTGTTGGCTCTGGTTCTGATTTTCCTGACACGCTCAGGGTTGGATATTGTCATTTTCCCCAATCGCTTTGGTCGGGTTTGTCAGGTCATTGTGGGTCGCCGACAAACGCCGACAGCGCTTACATCCGTGTTGCAAGATTGCCCAGAATCCAGACCGTGCCGATTGCCATCATGACCAGCAACAGAGTCGAGAACAGGATCAGTTGCAAGTCTTCGCGTTTCTGCTTTGACAGGTCGATGTGCAGGAAAAACCGCAGGTGAACGAGGATCTGAACCAAGGCAAAGATGCCGATGATGATGAGGGTCGTTGAATACCCAAAGCCCCCCCAGACAATCATCGCAAAAGGGATAAGCGTCAGCACCAGCGCAAGGCAGAACCCCGTGAGATAGCCGCGCACCTCGTGGCGATAGTCGAGATCTTTCATGTGATCAGCCCCCCGAGATAGACAATGGTGAATATCCCGACCCAGATCAGATCAAGAAAGTGCCAGAACAGCCCCAGCCGCACCAGTCGGGTTTTCACGACGCCGACCATGCCGAAAATCTGCATCTGGATCAGCATGATAATGATCCAGATGCACCCTGCCGCCACATGGACGCCGTGCAGCGGCACAAGGCCGAAGAACGCCGACAGAAACCCGCTGCGCGACGGGACGGCGCCGATGTCGATCATGTGCAGGAAATCACGCATCTCCAGCGTCAGGAACCCCAAGCCCAGCACCAGCGTGACGCAAAGCCACCCCACGACGTGACGACGCGCCTGTTCATGGCGCATGGCAAGCGAGGCCATGCCAAAGGTCAGGCTGCTGACCAGCAGGATCATCGTCTGGGCAAAGACACTGCCCAGATCATATGCCTCTTTTGGTCCCGGCCCGCCTGCCATGCCCACCGGATTGGCCATTGTCGCATAGGTGGCGAACATCAGGCCAAAGATGATGAGATCGCTCATCAGGAATATCCAGAACCCAAAGGCAACGGCTTCGGCCTGATCGTGGGCCACACCGTGATGCGGCCCGAGGTTCAGACCGGGGTGGAGGATCGGATGGTTCATTGCGCGACCTCCACAAGATCGGGGCGTTCAAGCCGGGCGCGGCCCCGGTTTGTATCCTGCGTTTCCGCATCGCGTGTGATCGGCGCTGCGGCACGCACCTTTGCCAGCCATGCCTTGTGGTCCGCGGCCACCTTGGCGGCGGGGATGATATGGGTGGTGTTCATGTTGAATGTCCTTGCGATGAAGGCGACCAAAAGACCGGCGGCAGACAGGATGGCGAGCCACCAGATATAGAAAACCAACGCCATGCCAAGGAAGGTGGCGAGAACGCAGATCACCATTCCGATTGCGGTATTGTTCGGCATCTCGATGTCATCGTATTTTTCCGGCTCGGTATAGGCACGGCCTCTGGCCTTGGCATCGGCAAAATCGTCGCGTTCCTGCACCTGGGGGATCACTGCAAAGTTGTATTCCGGGGGCGGCGACGGGATCGACCATTCCAGTGTGCGCCCGTTCCACGGATCGCCAACCGGCACGGCCAGCGCCGCGCGGTTGCGGATGCTGACCCGAAGCTGGATCAGGATGGAAAACACCGCGCTTACCAGCAACGCCGCCCCGAACAGGGCCAGCCACATCATCGGTTGATAGGATGGATCGGTATAATTGGCGGTGCGGCGCGCCATCCCCATGAACCCGACGACATAAAGCGGCAGGAAGGCAAAGGAGAACCCGAATATCCAAAGCAGGGCAACAACGCGCCCCCAACCTTCGTGCAATCGGAACCCGAACGCCTTGGGAAACCAATAGTGATAGCCGGAAAGCAGCCCGAAAACGACGCCCGGGATGATGACATTGTGAAAATGCGCCACCAGAAACAGGGTGTTGTGAACCTGATAGGTGATCGTCGGATTGGCCAGGATCACCCCGGTCAACCCGCCGATGACGAACAGATAAAAGAACCCCAGCGCATATATCATCGGCACTGTCATGCGAATGCGCCCGCGAAACAATGTCGCCATCCAGTCATAAACCTTTACGCCGGTGGGCACCGCGATGCACATCGACGCGATGCCAAAGGCAATGTTCACATTCGCGCTTTGCCCCATGGTAAAGAAATGGTGCAGCCAGACGCAAAAACTGAGGATCGCGATCGCCATCGTCGCATAGACAAGCGACGTATAACCATACAGTCGCTTGCCTGAAAAAGTGGCGATGGTTTCGGAAAAGACGCCATAGGCCGGGATCACCAGCAGATAAACTTCGGGGTGGCCAAACAGCCAGAACAGGTTGACGAAATTCATCATGTTGCCACCAAGATCATTGGTGAAAAAGTGAAAATCCATATACCGGTCAGCGGCCAGCATCAGCGCCGCGACCGTCAAAGGCGGCAGCGCGAAAATCATGATGATCGACGTGCAGATCACCGTCCAGCAGAACAGCGGCATCTTGAACAGGGTCATCCCCGGCGCCCGTTCCTTATAGATGGTGACGGCAAAGTTGATGCCCGACAGGGTGGTGCCGATCCCGGAAAACACGATGGTCCAGATCCAGTAATCCGGCCCCGGCCCGGGCTGAAAATCAATTCCGGTATAGGGTGGATAGGCGGCCCATGTTCCGGTTGAAAACTGCCCGAACAGCAGGCTGAGCATCAACAAGACGGCGCCCGTCGTCGTCAGTCCCAGCGATATCTGGTTCATCACCGGAAAGGACATGTCGCGCGCGCCGATCTGCAACGGCATGACATAATTGATGATCCCCGCCACCAGCGGCATCGCCACGAAAAAGATCATGATCGTGCCGTGGGTGGTGAACAATTCGGCGAAATGTTCGGGTGTCAGAAAACCGCCACCCAGACCAAAGGCCTGTTGCGTGCGCATGACGCCCGCCTCAAGCACGCCGCGCGTCAGCATCACCAGGGCCAGCACGATATACATGATTCCGATGCGTTTGTGATCCGTGCTGGTCAGCCAGTTTTGCCACAGCGCCCGCCAGGCCCCCAGCCATGTGATGAACGCGACCGCGCCGATCGCCCCGAGAATAACGATGATGGCGGCACCGGCGGCGATGAATTCGCTGGTCGAGGGGTTCTGAAACGCTGGCAGGATCGCCAGAGATGATATGTCCAGACGGCCAAAAAGCCAGCCGGTTGTTTGATCGCCGGTCATTGGCTTGCTCCTGTCTGGGGGGATGGCGGGACATATCCCACGGCGCCGGGTTGTTGATCGGGTGTCACGGGGGTGCCTTGCATATAGCGGTGCATGACGCTCTCAAAGAGATCGGGCGCAGCTTGATTGAAATAGATCACGTCCTCTGGCATCCGGTCGGAACCGAACGTCTCATGCGCCTGTTGCCCGGTGGAGGCCGCCGCAAGGCGCCCATAGGTTTCGCTGTCCAATGCGATGCCGTCTGATTTCACTTTGGTTACCCAGGCCGCGAAATCCTCGGGTGACATCGCCAGGGTGTCGAATTTCTGCTCGGTAAACCCTGTGCCGGTGAACTGCACGTTCTCGCCTTCGAAACGGCCTGTCTCATCTGCCAGAACATGCAGTTTCGTCTGCATGCCGGCCATGACGTAAATCTGCCCCGCCAGCGCCGGAATGAGGAACGATTGCATCACCGTGTCGGACGTCAGATCAAGCGCCACCGACGTGTCCGTCGGGATCGCCAGCTCATTCATCGTGGCGATGCCAAGGTCGGGATAGATGAACAGCCATTTCCAATCCAGCCCGATCACCTGCACATTCAGGGGCGGCTGATCCGAGGCAATCGGTTTGTAGGGGTCCAGCGCGTGGGTGCTTTTGAAAAGCTGCACTGACAGCACGGCGATGATAATGAACGGCACACCCCACATCACCACGTCCAGAATGCCCGAGAATTCCCAGTCGGGGGTATAGCGCGCCTTGCGGTTCTTATAGCGGTATCGCCACAGCAGCACCGGCACCAACAGAAACACCGGCAGAATCGCGATCATGGTCCAGGCCACGACCTCGATCAGATGCGCGCGCTGCGCCGCCGCCACCGGCCCGCCGGGCACGAGAAAGCTGCTGCGTTCGTCGCTGCATGCGGACAGCAGGACAAGGGACAGGCCCCAAGCCGCCGCTTGCCAGTGACGGATCGCTGATGGTCTGATTTCGCAAAATGGCATTATTGGTCTTCCCCGTTTCGCAACTCGGTGGCGGCTGTTGTCGATTGATCTTTCAGAACGACATTCTGATAGGCATAGGGAATTTCGATCCCATGTGCATCGAAGGATTTCTTGATCGATTCAAGCAGATCGTATTTCGCCCCGACCGCCGTGCCTGCATCCTTGCACCAGCCGGTCAGCGAAAAATCAATGCTTGAACTGTTCAGATGGACCAAGGGACAGGCCACGACCTCTTCGATGTCGGGATGGTGCTGTGCCAGATCCATGACAATGCGACGGGCCGCGTCGATATCGGCCCCATAGCCGATCGAAAAGGGAACAACCGTCATGACCCGGGGGCTTGTTTTCGTATGATTGATCGTGATGGCGGTTGCGATCGTGGAATTCGACATCACGACCCGCCGGTTGTCGTAGGTGCGCAACACCGTATAGCCAAGGGAAACCGCTTCGACGGTTCCGGTTTCAACCCCGGCGGGAACGGCAACTTCGAGCCGGTCGCCAAGCCGGAAAGGTTTGTAAAGCACCAGGCTCAGCCCTGCGATAAGATTGGCCAATGTCGATTGTGCGGCAAGCCCGATTACGACCGATGCGATGGATACACTGGCCAGCAGCGCGGTACCAAGCCGGTCAAGGGCCGGAACAATGTGCGCATAAAGCATCGCAACAAACACCCAGATAAAGACCTGCCCGACCTGCGAAATGAACGTGGCGGCCAGACGATCAAGGCGGCCATCCTTGTCGTGCGCAATCATCAGCCGGATCGCGCGCCGCAGGATCGTGGACAGGATAAGGCCGACAATAACAAAGACAGCCGCAAGGAGCAGGGCGCCCGTCATGCTGTTGGCGTTGAACAGCGCCCAGTAATGCCCAAAGGTCTGTTTCAGGTCTGCCATCATTCGCCCTCAAGCAAATCGATGCCGACAGGCGGGCCCGCCTCCCATTGTCCGGCACGTCCCTTTGCCTGCCCAAGCGCAAACGCAGAGTGCATATAGGCCGGATCAAAGGAATCCGTCGATCCGCGGGAATTGTGCGGTCGATGAATGCCACGCGAAAGCTTGCGCGGTTCTGGCGGGCGAAGTCGGCCAATTGTGCAACACTGCGCGCGGCGCTGGATTTTTCCAGAGATTCCAGCGCCCGTTCGGCAATTCGGATGGATTGCTGGGGCACCACGTCAAAGCTGGGGGCGAGTTCGGCGTTGACGATGGCAAAGATGTCTGGCTTCAGGCCTTCGATGTCCGCACGGTCGTAAAACGCGTCGGGAAACAGATACATCTGCCGGATTGCGCCACCATCGGCATGCAATTCGTCGAACCTGATCCCGTTGCCGGTGACCGGAATACGGACCGGCGGAAATATTGCCGGGATGCTTGCCGACGCTTCCAGCACATCACCGATCACGCGGACCTTGTCAGGCTGGTCTGACGCGGCGATTTTGCCGATATCCCAGACCACGCTGCGCTGTGCATCAAGGTTGGTGGTGACGATCAACAGCCGCGCGCCCGAGCGGTGCCGCGCTGCGATCCGGTCGATCAAACCGGTGGTGATATGTGCGTCGATCAGCGCGCGCAGCGGTTTTGCCGAAATGGCCCCCTGACCCAGAACACCCGCCAAAAGCGACCGGCTCTGGTTAAGTTTGACGACTGACGCACCGGTGAACAAACCGGCAAGCTCTTTATCGGCCTGCGCCCCCACAAAGGCAAAGGGCGCAACCAATGCCCCGGCGCTGACGCCGGTGACAAGATCGAACTGCGGGCGGTCTCCGCGGATCGTCCAGCCGGTCAGAACACCCGCCCCGAAGGCGCCGCCCGCACCGCCCGAAGACAGGGCCAGCCAGCTTGACCGCCCGTCAGGCCCTTTGCCGGCTGGCATGAAATGTTCACGCTCTTTGTCAAGCTGTGCAGCGGGCATGTCAGCGTAAAACCTGATGGCGTGATATCCGGGGACCATCGCCGCCATTTGATCGGCAAGGGTGTAGGGCGTGCGCGAAGGGGTGGCGCAACTGGCCAAAAACGCCAGAAGAAACGGGAGCATCCCGTTGCGACCCGCCGCCGCGGCTGCGGTTGGAATGGCCTTTTCCGGTGGGGTGCCGTTATTGCGCATCGCTTAGTTCCTGTGGCCTGCCCGGGTCAGGGCGCGGGCGGGATATGCCAAAGTGAACCCGACGCCGGCCACGCCCGGGCGCATCCCGGAAAGGCCGGGCCGCGTGTGGAACGTGTGGGGTTTGAAACGGGCGCTCATTGCGGTCTCCTACTTCATTATTCCGCGCAATCCGCCAGAGATCAGAATATTGATCTCATAGAGGATTTGCGGGGCCGCCAGACCCCGGGGCAGGCCAGATAGTTCGGCGACCATTCAGACCCGAATTTTTCCTTGAAGGCGCGCAGACCTTCGAAATTGTAGAAATGTTCGCCATGCTCATAGACGAATCCGCCGATGCGGTTCCAGATCGGGGCAAGCTGCCTGTTCTCGATCCCCGAGAACGGCGCCGCCCCCAGCGAAAACCACTGGTATCCCTCGGCTGCGCCCCACATCATGAGATTTGCCAAAAGGGCATCCATGGCAAAGCCGGGCCCTCCGGGGCGATAACGCATGAGATCCAGGGCCAGTTCGTGCAGATTCGCGCCCTTGAAAAGATTGGCGAAGGCTGTGATCTGCCCCTCGGCGTTCCGCAAGACGGCAACGTCAAAATTTGCGACATAACTTTCACTGAAGGCCCCAAGCGCAAAGCCTTTCTCCTCTCCCTGTTTGCCGTCCAGCCAGGCATCCGAAATGGCGCGCAGGTCGGGCATTATCGGGGCCAGTGCTGCTGCCGGGATCACCTCGAAGGTGAATCCATCGCGTATTGCACGGTTGCGGGCCTGCCGCAGATCTTTTCGGGCCGACCCGTCCAGAGTGAAACCGCGCAGATCGACGCGCGCCACTTCGCCAATCTTGAGGATCGACAGGCCAAGATCCAGAAAGGTGGGCAGATACGCAGGCGACACCGCGTAAAAGGCACAGCGTTTGCCCTGTCTGTCGGCCATCTCGCGCAATTGCCAGATGAGGTTCTGGCCCGCGATGGGGTTGCCCACCGGGCCGCCCTTGGCGATCAGGGACCGGCCGGTATCGGCATAGGCGATAAAGGCGCTTTCGTCCTCTGAGATCAGAAACGCCTTGTCGCCCATCAGGGCGATGCCCGCCTCGGTATTCTCGCTGGCGGCGACCAACCTGCGCACCGTGTCCGGTACAGGCTCTGGTCGAATGCGGACTTTTCTGCCAGTCATCAGCGAATTGAACGCGATCACCGCCAGCACGATCGCGCCGGCAAGGCTTGCCCGCAGAAAACGTGATGCGTCGCCGTGCCAGGTGAAATCCCACCACAGCGCGTTGCGATAGGGCACGTGGGAATGGGCGAAAAGCCCGATCCAGAATATTGCGGCCACCAGGGTAAGAATGCTGACCAGCCACGCCGCGTTAAGGCGGAATACTGAAATATTTTCCGCACGATAGAACGCCGGACGGAACAGGCCGAGTATGGCCAGAGTTGCCAGCATCGACAGGGATTCGGCCCAGTCCAGCCCCTTGAGCAGCGAGGCAATCAACCCGATTGCGATCAGCGCCATCGCGATCAGCCATGCGCGATAAAGCTTGCGATAAAGCCCCCGCGCCACAACGACAAGCAGCAACCCGGCGAGGCTGCCTGCAAGATGCGAGGCTTCGATGAAGGGCAGGGGCAGTATTTCGCGCAGCACACCAAGGCGCGTTCCATCGGCGGGCAGGTTGCCCGATACCAGCAGGACCACCCCGGCCAGCAGCGCAACCCCCGCCGCAACAGGGGGCACCAGCGGCCCAAGCGCACGCAAAACCACGCGCGCGCCACCCGTCAATTCACGCCGCCGCGCCAGCCCGATTATGGCGCCCAGCCCCCCGCCGCGACAAGGAACGGCAAAATCGTATAGACCAGCCGATACAGCAACAGCGCCGCCAATACGTCAGGCCGCCCGGATGCGCCGAGCCCCGCAATGATCGTTGCCTCGAACACGCCGAGGCCGCCGGGCGCGTGGCTCAGGATTCCCAGACCGATCGCAGCGAAATACACCGTAAAGAAAAAGGGCAGGCTTGTGACCACATCGCCGGGCATCAGGACATAAAGCGTCAGGGCCGCGCCGGTAAGATCCAACAGGCCGGCACCTGCCAAAGCAGCGCCCGTTTTGGCATCCGGCAAGAAAATGCCAAACCCGCCGGCCTTCAAACGACGCTGACCTGTCGCCAACCAGATGAGATAGGCCGCCAATGCAATCAGCAGTGCAATACCGATTGCTGTCTCGGCGGTTGGCGAAATAGGCAAAACCGCGCTTAATCCATCGGGGTGCAGCGCCAGCAAACCACCAAACACCAGCACCAGACCAGCCAGAAAGCCGCTCCAGGAAACCGCGATAACCCCGGCGACCAGCGCCAGATCAAGGCCGAATGACGAATAGACGCGGTAACGAACCGCGGTGCCCGTCAGATAGGACACACCCAGCAGACCGGACACCGCATAGCCCGCTGCCCCGGCGAGGGCTGCAATGCGTAGTGGCACCTTGTTCGGCGCGACCGATCGGACCGCCAACGCATCATAGAGCGAAATCCCGACGAAACTCAGCGCAGTGAAACCAACCGCCTTCAGCAATGAAACCGGCGACGCGGACGCAAGATCGGATTTCACATCGCGCCATTTCACATGGCTTGCCAGCTTGTGCAGAACGATGATCGCGATCACTGCGATAACCAGTGGCACCGCGATCTTGATTGCCGGATGTTCGATAATCCGCAGCAGTCTGCTTTGGATGGGAGAGGTGTTGGTATTGTTCCCGGCGGCAGGGATTGCGGCGTTGACCATATCAGGCGGTTTCTTTCGCTTTTTTCCAAACATAAGCAGCGAAATCCCGGTCGAGAGGAAATTCACACCCAACAGCAGGCCCAGCGTCCAGATCGCCGTTTCAGGCCAGCCAAACAGGATGATAACACCGACGATCAGCGAACACATGCCACTGAATATCATCCAACCCCAGGTGCGATAGTGCCGGCTTATCCGCAAGCCGAGCAGGATCGACACGATACCTTCCAAAAGGAACACCACCATCATGACGATTGTCAAGGTTGCGATCCCGACGCCCGGAAACAACAGAAACACCACGCCCAACAGCAAGGCAGCGCCGAATGCAGCCGCCCCATAGCGCCATTCCTTGGCGGCGCGCATTTCCCAGGCGAACCAAAGGCCCACCGCGCCCCAAAGCGCAAGCATCCAGGCCATCAACAGTTCACCCGCCAGCGTGGCCCAGGCGGGCAGGACAATGGCAAGAACGCCGATTGCGATAAATACGATGCCGATGAGGGCAAGCCGATTGGAGAATTCAGGCTTGCGCTCCGCGCTTTTGGGCGCGTGTTCCTGCGTGTTCATCTAAGGTTCTCCGATAAGGGCCGGTTCGCACACCCGGCGTGTGACTTTGTTCTAGCCCGCGGATCAGCCGTGAAATTCACCGCAACCTTACATCCGTGCAAGGTTCGCGGTTATACTGGCTGAAACCTGCGTCATTGCGTATCCTCTGTGCGAACATACGGAGACGCCGATGAAAATCCTGCTGGCTGAAGATGATGAAAAGATGGCCGAATATCTGACCGCCGGGCTTACCGAAATTGGCCATAGTGTCGATCACGTAACCGACGGGCGCGATGCTCTGAGCTATTGCCTGTACAATACGTGCGACATGGCCATTCTGGATCGCATGATGCCGGGGATGGATGGCCTTTCGGTGGTCAAGGCGCTGCGCGCCGCGAAACAGGATCTGCCGGTGCTGTTTCTCACGGCGATGGGGCAGGTTGATGACCGGGTCGAAGGGCTGTCGGCGGGGGGGATGACTATCTGACCAAACCGTTTCATTTTTCCGAGCTGCTTGCCCGGATCGTGTCGATCACCCGGCGAAACCACGACACCCCCGAGTCCCACGCCCTTGATGTCCACGACCTGCATCTTGACCTGTTGTCCCGTAATGCAACCCGGCAGGGCAAGCTGATCGAGCTGCACGCCAAGGAGTTCGCGTTGCTGGAGGTGTTGATGCGCAATGCCGGGCGGGTGGTGACGCGCACGATGTTGCTGGAACGGGTCTGGAATTTCAACTTTGAACCCAACACCACCGTTGTCGAAACCCACATGAGCCGCCTGCGCGCCAAAATCGACAAGCCGTTCGATACCGCCCTGATCCACACGATCCGCAACACCGGGTATTCGATGCATGGACCGCGGTAACGTCCTTTCGGGCGCAGCATTTTCGGCGGTTCTGCTGTCGGCGATTGCATTCGTCATGGTTCTGATATCCGTCGGCATGGTGACCCACAGCTATGTGGAGCGCGGCATCCGGGCGGAATTGCGCGAGGGCATCCAGGCGCGATGGGGCCTGATCGCAAACGAGTACCGGGGCGAGGGCGGCGAACCCGTGATCGCGTTGATACGCAGTGCCACGATTTTTACGAAACTGGGAGAGCGCGCAATCGGGTTCTTTGGGGCGGACGGCGCTCCGATTGCCGGGAATATCGGTTCGCGGCCGGCCGCGAACAATTGGCACGAGGGGCCGCTGGACATCGCCAGTTCCGCAGCACACATTCAGACTGGGCGGCAGGCCGTCGATTATCTTTATTTCAGCGCCGCCCTGGGCGATTTTACGCTGGTCGTCGGACAGCGAATGGACCGTCTGATTGTGGTTGACCGGGCCATGTTTCGCACGTTGGCCCTGTCCGGTTTCGTCGTTGTTCTGCTGATGCTGGGAAGCGGCTATTTCCTCAGCCGCAAAAGCCTGCACAAACTGGAGCAAATGGATGCGACGTTGGTGCGGGTGGCCGAAGGTGACATGACGGCACGAATGGCGGTGTCGCCGGGCAACGATCAGATCGACCGGATCGCGCGGCGGATGAATACCCAGCTTGACACGTTGTCCCGGCTGATGGTTTCGACCCGCGCCACCGCCGCCGCCGTGGCCCATGATCTGAAATCGCCGCTTGGCCGTGCCTATCTTGGGCTTGGGCGCGCGCTTGACCGGATTGATGCCGGACAGAGCCCCCGTGCCGAGGTCGAAGACACGCAGGCCGAACTGGAAAGGATGACGGGGATTTTTGGTGGGTATCTGCGGCTCTCGCAGATCGAAAGCGGCGCGGCTGGCGCAGCCTTTGCAGAGGTCGACCTTGCCTCATTGCTGGACGATCTGGTCGACACCTATCAGATGGTGGCCGAAGACGCCGGACAGACCCTTGTTTGGGAATGGTCGCAGGAAAGCCGTTTCAACATCATCGGTGACGCCGAGATGTTGCAACAACTGATCGTCAATCTGCTTCAGAATGCCGTGTCCCATGGCGCCGCGGGCAACCGGATATGGGTATCGCTGGATCATCACAATGGCAGTGTCCGCCTGATTGTCGCGGATACCGGGCCCGGCATTCCCGAGTCGGCGCGCGACGCGGTGTTCGAACCGTTCCACCGGCTCGATGCCAGTCGAACCACCGCAGGCACCGGGCTGGGCCTTGCTCTTGTCCGGGCCATCGCTGAACGGCACGACGCGCGCATCACCCTGTCAGACAACGCCCCGGGCCTGCGCGTCGAGGTCGCATTCGGATCGCCCGGTGACGTGTGACATCAAAAATGGCATCTGCCAGGGTTGCATGGCGCGCGCCACGCCTGAATTTTCAATGAGGAGAACAGATGACCATCCTGTTAGCTGTCCATGTCCTTCTGGTGCTGGGGTTCACACTGCGAATTCTGGTGCGGGACGATCTCACGCCGCCGGCAAGGCTCGCGTGGTTCGTGGTGCTGACCGTGCTGCCATATGTCGGGATGGGAATTTACTATCTGTTTGGTGAAAACGATCTCGGCAAGGCGGCGGACAGACGACACGACCAGATATTTGATGAAATAGCTACAACAGCGCGGGGTTTCATGGGCGATCCATCCGCGACCCCGCACCTGATCGACGCAACCTATCGCCCCGCGTTCCGCTATGCCGCGTCAATCAACGGGTTTCACCCGGTGGACGGAAATGCAGCCGAACTGATGGCAGACAGCGACACGACACGCGCGCGGATGATCGCGGACATCGATGCGGCGAAAAACCATGTTCATGTGCTTTATTACATCTGGCTTGACGATACGATGGGCAGGGCCCTGGCCGAAGCGTTGATCCGCGCGGCGGGCAGGGGGGTGACGTGCCGGGCAATGGCGGACGGGCTGGGATCGCGCCCGCTGATCCATTCCGACCTGTGGAAGCGCATGAACGAGGCGGGTGTTCATCTTGCCGTTGCCCTGCCGTTTCGCCACATCCTGCGCACGATCCTGACCAGCCGTCTTGATTTGCGCAACCACCGCAAAATCACGGTGATCGATGCGCGCATCACCTATTGCGGCAGCCGCAATTCGGCCGACCCGGAATTCCTGCCCAAGAAAAAATATGGGCCCTGGGTCGATATCATGCTGCGCATCCGTGGGCCGGTCGTCGCGCAGAACCAGTTGCTGTTTGCCAGTGACTGGATGCAGGCAACCGGCGAACCCCTGGCGGGAATCGCGCTTGGGGCCGACCCTGTCGAGGGCGGCTTTCCGGCACAGGTCATGGGGGTTGGCCCCACCGAACGGCGCGGCGCAACGCCCCAATTGTTTGCGGCGCTGATCGGCAGTGCGCGCGATGATCTGACCATTTCCACACCCTATTTCGTGCCCGATGCGTCTGTCCTGGATGCGCTCTGTGCTGCCGCCTGGCGCGGGGTTACCGTGACGCTGATCCTGCCTGCGGTGAATGATAGCTGGATCGTCGCCGCCGCCAGCCGCAGTTACTATCGCCGTCTGCTTGATGCGGGGTGTATCATCCATGAATTCAACGGCGGCCTTTTACATGCCAAAACCCTGACAATCGACGAAACGGTCAGCCTGATCGGGTCGTCAAACCTGGACCTGCGCAGTTTTGATCTGAACTATGAAAACAATCTTCTGGTGCATGACGCGGCCACCACCAAGGCGATATATGCGCGTCAGCAAGACTATATCAGCCGGTCTGGCGCGGTTGTTCTGAAAGAGGTTCTGGCCTGGCCCTGGTACAGGCGGATCTGGAACAACGTTTTCGCCACGATCGGTCCCGTCCTGTAACCGTGGCGTTGCGCCGTGCGGGTTTGGCCCCTTGATGATTGGATGGTGTCCCAAGGCGCAAAATGCTAGCGTTTGGCACATACGGTGACATTTCTGAAAACGGTGGCTTGTGTCAAATCCTGCAAAGAACCGACAAGTAATCGCCCATCTGCGGGCATTGGGGCGAAAGCGGAAATTCGCGCGCCAACAGATCGGCGTGGCGCCCGGCACGATCCATGACACGCCTGGCGCCTGCGAAACGAAAATCCAGGGCTGGTCTCTTGGTGACGCGGGCGTGGGGCCGCGCGATATCGCGGATATCGGGCAGGTCGAATCCCTGAAAAATGGCGCCACTGACGGGGCCGGCATATGGATCGACATTCGCGGGCTTGCCGATACAGACTTGATCGCGGCGATAGGGCGTCTTTTCAACCTGCATCCGCTGGTGATCGAGGATGTCGTCAACGTCGCGCAGCGCCCCAAGGCCGAAATCCACGACGACGATTATATTGTCGTCGTGATGCGCGAACCCTGCGGCGGCCCGCCATTCGACTCGGAACAGATTGCCATCGTGATCGGCCCTCACTTTGTGCTGACCTTTCAGGAACGGCCCGGCGATATCTTCGCCCCGGTGCGCAAACGGATCGCCGAAGGGTCGAAACAACTGCGCGCCATGGGGCCTGTCTATCTTGGGTATGCGTTGATTGATGCGGTGGTTGACGGCTATTTTCCAATCCTCGAAGCTTATGGGGACTTGACCGAAACTCTGGAGGAAACAGTCATCGAACAGCCCGATCCGGGGCATATTACGGATATCCACCTGCTCAAGCGCGACCTGCTTGAGATGCGGCGCGCCGTCTGGTCACAGCGCGAGGCGATCGCGACATTGCAGCGCAGTGACACCGCACTGATCCCCGAGCCGCTGAAAATCTATCTGCGTGACTGCTCGGACCACAGTTTTCAGATTCTCGATATGGTCGAGGTTTACCGTGACATCGCGCAGGGGTTGGTTGATCTGCACCTCTCGTCGGTGTCGAACCGGATGAACGAGATCATGAAGCTTTTGACCATGATCGCCACCATCTTTATCCCGATGACGTTTATCGCGGGGCTGTACGGCATGAATTTTGTCACGACATCGCCCTACAACCTGCCCGAACTCAACTGGCGGTTCGGATATTTTTATGCGCTGGGTCTGATGCTTGTCTGTGCGGGGGTCATGCTGGTGTATTTCTGGCGCAAGGGCTGGATCGGCAAACGATAGCACGGGATTGAGGTGAAACGACAACGCCGCCTTCATGTGCCGTTCCCCGCAATTACCCCGTACGCTGTTCGTCGGCGATCCAGAACCACGCATCTTGCAGTTGCCCGACAGTGAACAGTTTCGACTTACCGGGGAAAAGCGGCATGAACATCCGCGCGGTGTTGCTGATCCAGACTTCGACGGCGGGGATCAGGACAGTGTTATAGTCGTCATCCGTGATCGTGCCGACGGCCTTTACCGCAAGGACATTGTCCGGTGTGCTTTGAATGCGCCCCAACATTTGATGGCGCCATTGTTTTGCCTGTGTGCGGGGCTGGCCGCTATGGTTGGGCCGGGCAATCGTCCATTTCTGAACTCTGGGATCGCGGGGAATGTTCAGGGGTATCACAATGGGCACAAGTTGAGCGGTGTGGGGGGTGAGGATGGGGTTTATGGTATTGAGGGGTATTTGCAGAAGCGCACCGTTTATCAGAGATACTGATGCGCCTCAGATGTCGCCGAAGGTTTCGCTGACGTGTTTCCACGCCTTGTCGAGATGGCGGCGCATGGCGGTTTCGGCGGCATCTGGATCGCGCATGAGGATGGCGTCGAAAATGTCCAGATGGGCCTGATAATTGTCGCGGTTGCGGTCCTGCAACCGCGGCATCTGCGACCATTGCGGCGCAAGCCAGGTGGTATAGGCCTTGTGGAGCGCCACAAGAACGGGGTTGCCGGTGATCTGATACAGCACCGAATGAAACGCCGTGTCGGTCTGATAAAACAGATCGCTGTCATCAATGGCCGCGCCGTTGATTTCCAGCGCCTGTTTCAGCGCGGCGATATCATCCTTTGTCCCATTGGCCGCCGCCTGCCGGGCCAGCGAGGTTTCCAGCAGAACGCGGGTGTCGAACAGGTTTTTCACCCCGCCCTGCTGGCCCAGAAGATGGGTGACGATGCTGCTTACCGCATCGACCGCCGTATCAAACCCCGGCGTGCGCACGACAGGGCGGTGGCGCGGCAGGGCCTCGACCAGCCCGCGCGACGACAAGAGGCGCACCGCCTCGCGCACCACGGTGCGGCTGATGCCGAATTCCTCCATCAGATCCCGTTCCGGCGGCAGGGGGGTGCCGTCTGCCAGAATGCCGGCGTGAATCCGGCTTTCGATGGTCGTGACCACGAGATCCGCCGCCCGGCCTTTGCGATCCTGCATGTCCACCTGCCCCTCCTTCATACCGCTGACGGGAATCATCCATCCTGCATACACTGAAACCCCCGGGGAATGCGATTTGAGAGCATCATCTTTACTTTGGTACGACTAAATACAGGAATATACGATTCAACTTTGGAATATACGCATATAAACCTTTCGGAGCGCCCATTATGGGCGTACAAAAGACGCAACAGGGGAACTTTCATGGCGCAAAACCACACCACAACCGACCGACACCGGATCGCGGATATCACGGTTCAACTGTTTCATGTCCCCCTGGCCGAAGTCCTGTCCGATGCCAAACACGGCGATCATACGCATTTCGAACTGATCACGGCAACCATCCGGCTTGCCGACGGAACCGAAGGCACCGGATACACCTATACCGGTGGCAAGGGCGGGCGGGCCATTGCCGCGATGATCGACCATGACCTTGCGCCGTTCCTGATCGGACAGGACGCAACCGCGGTCGAGGCCCTTTACGACGCAATGCAGTGGCATGTGCATTATGTGGCGCGCGGCGGGGTCGCATCCTTTGCGATTTCGGCGGTGGATATCGCCCTGTGGGATATTCGCGGCAAACAAACGGGAAAACCCTTGTGGGACATGGCGGGCGGCACGGCGGACCGCTGCCGCGCCTATGCGGGGGGATCGACCTGAACTTTCCGCTGCCTGTGTGTGTTCACATGCTCTGAACAGTAGTTTCACAAGGTTTGATACCGGACTAAGCCGGTAGTCCTGTGACTATCCGGGACCGCTCGGTGATCCTGATTTTTGCCACCACGCATGGATTGCGCTTTTGCCGACGCGGCGGTCGGGCGGGAAGTGGGCGCGCACGTCGTTGGCGATCTCGTGGAATGTCAGCCTGTCGAGCCGTGCGGTAACGAAGGCGCGCAATTCCGGGTCGGCGTCCAGCTTTGCCATTTTGCCGGGGCGATGATTGCGGCGGTGTTCGGTGGGCGGAACGGTGGGTTCGGGCAGGGTCTTTAAGCCTTCGTTAAACGCCCCTTCCATGGCCAGTTCAAGATCGGCAAGTGCACAGGCCTGTGCGGCGAGAACACCGGATGTCAATGCCTTCGCCTGCGCAAGCTCTGACCGCGCATCCCGAAGCGCCTTGTGCCAATCGCTGCGCGGCACGTTCCGGTCACATTCTCTGTCAATATCATCCATTATCTATTCTCGATCACATGGCGGGGCGGGCGTGGGGTGTTGGTGCCTTTGATCCACCGGCGGACGCTCACATCGCTGGTGCGCAGGCGGCGGGCAATACCGGCGGTGGTTTCGCCCTCGGCATAGAGGCAGAGCGCCAGCCAGCGCGATGCCAGCGGAACGCGATAGATTTTCAGGCCGCACCGGGCCTGCAACGCGGTTTCCCTTTCGGCCCCGATCACGCGGGATACCATGCCGTCACCGCGCGGCGTGGCGGACAGCGCCACTTCGGACCCGCCGAATTCCAGCAGGAACCGGATCGCAAGGGGATAGCCCAGAACGTCAACAAATGGGTCAACCTGGGCCGGGGGCAGGGGATAGTTCGGATCATCTTGCGGCATGTCGGGTTGGGCCTTGTCGGTCGGGGGGAACACCCCGGCTGGGCAGAGGAAACCGCCAGCCGGAGTGTTGTGCGTTCCGCAGAGGGGGATTGCGGAACGTGCAGCAAGCCGGGCCATGTCGCCCCCGGCCTGCCGATCTCAACTTGAAAGCGAACCGGGTTTCAGGCCCAGTTGTGCGCAGATCGCCGTTTCCTCAACGGACGATGCCCGCCCGTGATTTTGCGTGTGGGGCGGCTGTGCGCGCAAGCCTGATGGTTTTGTCAAATGGCCGAACATGGGAACAGACGTGGCAATGAAATTGTCAAAAGCGGCCTCATTGGACTGGCAAAGTGCGGTCGCCCATTCGCGCATGGGCGTGGTCAGATAGCCTTGCGCGAAGGCATCATTCACCTTTTGCGCAGCGCGCCCTTCGGACATGGTGGCGGCTTGCTGGCCCAAAAACACGGGGCTGGCCCGCATCAACTCGTGCATGACTTCCATGGGGACAAATTTGGCAGGATCGGGCGTGTCAGGGCTGGCCATCATCTTTTCAATGGCACCGATCAGGGTTTCGACATCGGTGTCCGCAGGCAGTTTCAGAGCGGCGATCAGCCGCTGCATGAATGCCGGGTCGCCCGGCGTGGCCGGGGCTTTGGGGTTGTCGCCCGAGGGCACGGGCGCTTTCAAAATGGTGTCGTTCAAGGTGTCCTCCTGCCGCGCCAAGGCGGTCAGCTCAAGGTTTGGATGGTGAACAAGGCCCGCGCCTTTCAGGCGGGTGATCACGTTGCCCGCTTTCAGATAGTTGAACGCGGGCGAGAGATAGCGGTAAGCCTTCGCGCCAATCAGTTCGCGGGCGGTTGCAGTCCATTCAACGCGCCCCCACAGGCCTCGTGCATCTACCCGCAGTTCCTTGATCCAGCCCGCCGCAGGAACCGGCCCCGATGCCGCAGACGGCGCGGTTTCACTCTGGTGTTCATAGTCCACCGGAAGGTCAACGCGGCGGGCCTCGAAATCGCCCTTGAGCGATTCGGCATCGGCCAGGTCAAAAACCCGCCCGTCACGCCCGGTCATCTTGCCCAGCGGAAACAGATGCACCCATTCCGGCGCACCCGTATCAAAGGCTTGTTCACACAGCGCTCTGGCGATCAGGCTCATGGGGATCAGGCCGACAGGAAAGGCGTGACGATCAGTTCGGCGGTGTCCTTCCATTCGTTCGTTTCACCACCAGCGCCCAGTTCGGAATTCAGCAGCTTGAGCGCAGCACTTTCCAGCGCGGGCGGAACAACCATCGTCATCGGGTTGATGCCCAGCAGACGCCCACCATCGCTGTGAAAACTCATCATCGCCGCCCGCGCGGCGGCATAATTCGTGGCGTTGAGCGTTGCCTTGCTGGCGAAGGCCAGTTGCCACAACCCGAACCCGGCATTCACCCGCGCGTCCACACCATAGAGATAGCGGTTGTCCATGAACACGTTGTCGTCGTTCTTGTTGGTTTTGGCGACGAAATTGTATTCCTCGCGCTCTTGCCAGATGATCGGGCGCACGCTGCGCGATGTGTCCAGCAGATACCAGGCCGGACCGGACCCGGCTTGCATGTTGCTGATACTGACCGACGCGCCGGTATAATCGGTCAGCGGGTGGTCGGTGTCGAAGAAGTTCTGCCCATCGAAACATTCCGTGTCGAACCCCGCCGCCAACAGGCCGAAAATCAATTCCTCGGGGTGTTGCCGTGCGACATGGCCCATTTCGGAAAAGGCCGGTTTGAACACGCCAAGGCGATCATCCATGAAATCGTTGCGATGCACCGCCACGGTGCTTTCAAACTGGCGGTTCTTGATGGTGAAGCCGTGCGCCAGCAAATTGTTGATATGGCGCGGGCCGATCCATTCCCGCAATTGCGGGAACTGGCCAAGCCAGCCATAGGTTTCGTCGCGGCTGACACTGGGAACGCGCATGGCGATCTTGTCCCAGTGGACCGGCGCTTTCAGATAAGCGTCGGTATAGACCGTCTGAAATCCGCGAAAGGCCAATTCAAGTGTCTGGTCGTTAACGATCATGGGGGCGTTGTCCTGTTTCCTCGCGCGCGATGCGTTCACGCGACATTTGAAACAGGCCTACCAACCCGCAATGGTGTGCGGCACCCGCAACGGTGTGCGGGGAACTCAAGGTCAAAATGTCCGGTGCAGAGTATGGGTGGTGGGGCCTCGCAACCCGGTTACCCGGAAACCCCACATAGCGCGCCGATCTACAGATCGTGCTACGGCCGCGAGAATTTCACCGTGTCACACCCACGGCAATTTATAGCGTTCTGGCTGGAATGTGACAAGTCTCGCGACTTTTCGACGGTGCGCGACATACCATGTCGTTCGTTAAACGGTAGTTAAACGGGTCAGGAGCGCCGCTAGGCCTTTGTAGGTGCAAGGGTGGCCGAATGATTTTTTACGACACTCACGGGGCAAAAATGTCGGGTATGAAAAAGGGCGCCGCACATTGAGATGCCCTTGTTCTCTGCTATCATCTGGGTGGTGGCGCGGTGTACCCCGATTGGGAAGGGGGTTTGGCCTTCGCGGTCGAATGTATGCCGGTTCGATTCCGGCCCCGCGTCACGCCGCTTTCGCCAGCTTTCGGGCCTTCATGGTTTTCAGCGCAGTGATTGCCTTGCCCGCCTGTGCCGATTTCAGAAAGCGCAGGCTGTCCACCTTGAACGTGTTCTTCAACCATCGGTTCAACCCGTCGTCGACCTTTGATCCGCTCCATTCGACGAACAACGCCCGGATCAGTTCAAGCTGGGCAAAGCTGGCCATGCCGGGGCGCGCGCCATAGTCTTTGCCGGTGCTGGTCAGCGGCGCGAAGCCCAGCCATTCAAAGAATCCCATGAGCGCCTCAAACCCGGCTTTGTCCAATTCGGTTGAACTGGTAACGCCCGCAATATGGACCAAGGCCGACCGGTATTCGGAATCGGTGAGGTTCAGCTTGCCTTTGGCAATATGCAGGATCGCTTTTTGCTTGTTGGTCAGGCTCATGTCTTCGGTCCTTTCGATGAAGGTTTTTCAATCGGCGTGGCGGCGCTCTGCAACCGCATGGCATATGTGACGGATTTTTCAGCGTCGCCGTTCGCTGCCGTTTTCATCGCAACCGCGACAAACTCCGAGACCGCCCGCATGAAGTAGTCGGGCAGGTCCAAGCGCGTGAACTCTTCGAAGACGATCTGTGCGTTATAGAGATGGCTTTGCACCTCGTTCAGCCGGTCGATTTGATTTTGCATCTCTGACTGGCTGACTGACAGGGTATGCGTCTGTTTCGCCCGCTCCGCCGCCCGCGCTTCGGCATCGGCAAACAGCTTTCTCGCTTCCTTGCCGGGCAGATAAACAGCGCGCCCTTCACGCGCGTTCACTTCCCGGTAATCTTCCCCGGTTTGATCATCTGTCATTGCAGCGTCTCCCCTTCGCCGGGGCCGGTGCGACCGACGCGGGCAGACCGGCCAAGGATGATCCTGACCAACTCGATCTGTTCACCGGCCAAGTCATTCGGTTCGATCAACATATTGAGCGTCTTGGCAATATCAGCCTCGTTTGCGCCCTTCGTTTCCAGAAGTTGTTGCAGGGTGGCCAGCGCTTTGCGGTTGGTGCGGATCGCGTTGGCAATCCCTTCCAGCGCCACCGCAAACTGCCCAACCTCAAGCTCATTCATCGGCGTGACGATCATGTCGCGCGAAAGGAAATAGGCGGCTTGCCCATCAGAAACCGGGACGTGAATGGTGAGGATCGACATTACCGGCCCCCCTTCGGTGTAAGTTTCAGGTCTAGAACTGCCGCTTTCAGGTGCATCGGTTCTCGCGGATCGAACCCCGCGAACGCCGCAGCTTCGTGCAGAACGCTTTCGACATTGCGCAGTCCGCCCGGCAAAGCCGCAACAGCATAAAGGATGTTCATCCCGGCGGGGGTCAAACCCGGTGTCGGCAGTGACGGCGCGAATATCCGCATCGGGCACAGAACGGAAAATTACCGGATACCGCACCCGGCTTTGCAACTGGGGAATATCGGCGATTAGTCCGACAAGAGACAGATCACCGCAGAAAGCGATTGCACAGTCCGCCGTTTCCGCCAGATCGCGCGCCCATTCAAAGGACTCACCACGGGCGTTCGTCTTGCGGTTTCGCTGGTTAAGGTATTGCGATTCGTCCAGAACGATCAGGCCTTCAGGCCCGATCAGATCAGCAAGCTGAAGCCCGGAGTCACTCAGGCTCATTCCCAGCGGCGAACGATCAAAGCGCGCCAGCAGCGCCTTGGCCAGCGCCCACGGTGTGCCTTCACCCCGCGCGACCTTGTGATAAAAGGCCCTCTCGCCCATGTCGATGCAATAGCCTTGGGCGGCAAGCGTCTTGCCGATACCCGGCGCGCCTGCAATCATGGTCGCGCAGAACCCTTCGCGCGCTCTCGCCCGATCCAGTGCCGCGACCACTTCAGTATGTGTGCTGGTTTCAGCCCAATCCTGCGGATTGCGCCAACTCCGTTCGGCATTGGCAAGTTTCAGTATCTGTGCCATTCTGGTCTCCGTCAAAGTGCGGGCTTGCCCGCTGTGATCGGCGTTGGGGGGCGTTGTTGCCGCCTCCCGCGCCACTTACCGGCCTTTCGACCGCAGTTTTTCCGCCACCAGCGCGTTGCGTCGCGCCTTGAATTCGAGCGGAATTTCGTCGTCGGTTGCCGCCGTTTGTGGCGCGACCTGGTGAACCGGTGCCGCCGCCGAAAACGGCCCGCGTGTGTCGAGCTGGTGAACGGCAGGGGCCAGCGGCGAAGGCGCGGGCAACGCGGCTTCCGTCACAAGCCGTTGCAGCGCTGCCACCTTCTGATCGGACTCCTGCACCTGATATTGCCGGGCCAGCTTAGTGATGCGCCGCTTCTCGGCCAAAGCGCGGCGACGGCTTGCCTCATTCTGGTGTTCGGTCGCCTGATAGGCGGACAGATAGTGTATTAGCTCCCGGCCTTTCCACTTTTCCTCTCCCCAGCCACGCACAATACCTGGTGCGCTGTAGTCGCTGGGGTCGATGCCAACGAGAACCCGCTTTCCCTCATGCTCCAACATCGCGGATTGAGTGCTGGCATCCCCGAACAGCCCGAAAGGTAGCTTCACCCGTCCGTCAGTTCTGACAACTCGTTCGAACCACTTCATCCGCACACTGCGCCGTTGCAGCGGCGAAACGTGCCGCACCACGCGACCCTCGGAAAGCCGCTTGAAGGCGTCGTCCCGGCACTCGCCCGCCAGCAAACCTTGCGCGCGGCTGTCACGGCGGGCGTTGAACCGCTGGATTTCCTGCGCCACCATCGCCTTGAACAGATCGAAGCTGACCGGCACCGGGTTCGGGTTTGGTGTATCTGTCGGGCCGGATCGTTGCGCGCGATGAAAAACCGGATCGTTGTCCATGTGCCGCAACACCGAAAAGATGCTCTCCGACAGCTTGCCCTGTGGATTGCCCGGCGCGGTGTTTTGCAAATCGATGCCAAAGATTTTTAACACCCCGGGCACGTCCCAATCGGCAGCGCGTTGGGGCGTGGTGCGATATCTGGGCTTCAAGCCGCCCGCGATCCGGCGGCTGTTGAAAGCCGATCCGTTATCAGTCACGACAAGATCGGGAATGCCGTTTGTTTCGCACATGTTGATGGTGGCGTCGGCAGTCGCTTCCTCATTCTCGGAAGTGGATACTGACCAGCCGACAACCCGCGATGACGCCCGATCAGTATAGACGATTACCCATGGGTAACCCGTTGAACCATCAGGGAAAGAGACCTTGACCCTGAACTCGCGCCCGTCCAGTTCGACCTGCTGCATTGCTTTCATGCCTGCGACGGTGCGCGGCTGATACTGGATCAGAGACTTGATCGCGGCGTCTTCACCCATCTGCAACGTGCGACGTTCGGCTACAGGCAGGTTCTGCCACCGGCGATTGATCGTCGGATAAGACGGCCATGCCCATCCTTCGGCATTTGCGCACTCTGCGACACGATTATACAGCCGCTTGAGGTTCGGCCCGGTGCCGTTCTTGCCCGACAGGCCGACCATATCCTTGAACGCTTGCCACGCCTCGGGCGAAACTTCGGCAAAAGCTGTCTTGCCTTGGAAATCCGGCGCAAGGGCCGGTGCCCAGTTCGCCGGATCGACGCCCTGCACCATCTCTTTCCACCGGGCGATTGTATGCCGCGACGGGCAGTCGGGCAGTCCTCTTTCGGCCTTCACCAGCTTCGCGATCTTGCTGTGGCTCAGGCCCGCCGCCTCATGCCGCAGGAAGAACACCAGCAGCGCAAACCGCTCCTGCGCCCTGTCCTGGACGCCCTTCGGCTTGCGCGCCAGGGCGGCATGGGCATCGTCATCCTGCTGACCGAACGACATGTGCAGATCGGCGGCAATCCTGACCCGGTATTCGTGCTGAACGTCCTCGGGAAGATCGGAAAGGCTTACCGCCTGCGGCTTGCGGCCATCGTCGCTCAACTGGCGGATTGGCACCCCAGCGGCGAGCAACCATCGGGTTGCAGATGTTCGATGGTCGGGTACACCGGCCATGCCCAGAATATGCGTCACCGGCACAATCATCAGTCTTCGATGCCCGCCGCCGCCTTCAACCGGGCGACCAGCGCCTGTGCCGTCTTACCTCGCCACTGCCCGATCAGGGCCTTGCGCGCGTTCCCCACGTCGATGCCGTTTGCGCAGCAATATGCATTCAACGATGTGCCACGCAACGTGAAACCGGCGCGAACGCGTGCGTTGGTCTGTTCATCGGGTTCGATCTCGGATAGTTTAAGAAGCATCGGAGTGTTACCTGTGATCCCCTAATTAGGGTCACATTGCCCCAAATTTGGGTATTTGCAAGGGGCGACAGATGGCGATTGAAGGTTTTTCGGATCGGTTGCGCTATTTGCGTGATCGCAACGACTATACGGTCCAGCAGATGGCAGAGCGCACCGGCATTCCGAAACGGACTCTCGATAAGTATCTGCTAAAGGAAGGTGGCAGCTTACCCGGCTTAGACGCCATATCTATGATTGCGTCTGGCTTAGATGTATCGCTCGATTGGCTGGTGTTCGGTGCCGAAACTGCGGCTGACGACGCAGGGCGCATCGTTCGCCTCTGTGCCAGAGCCGGGGCTGTAAAGGTGCTTGAGACGATCCTTGAGGACATTGCCGAAAGTGATGGCAGCTATAAGGGCCTGACCGCCGAGGAGTGGGCGGCAGAGATTGCCCACCTCGCCGGGGAAGCTGCGCAGGGCCTGGGCGGTAAAGCCGTGAATCGGCACACCCTTCGAGTTGCCGAAAGGGTCTTTCAAAAGCGTCTTGAAGAGCGCATTCAACAGCGCGCCGGATCAACTGAACCCGGCGCGCCCGACGCCGAACCGATGCCGGATGGTGGCAACAAGGTCACGTCCGAATAACACGATACTGCGGTTCCAGAACATCGTGGGTCATGGGCATTTTTGCCCACGACTTCAGAAAGCTCCCACTGATTTCATTCGATTATTTCAAGCATCAGATAACATAATACCTGCCCCAACCCCGATAATCCGGCGGATTGGTGCAAACCATGTGAAAACGCCTCCCGCTAACCCATTGATTTCGCACAATCCTAAATTGCCAGATGTTCAAACCAAGTGAACCCGCTCATCACCGCCGCCCATGCCTTTGCGCCCTATGACATCACATGGCTCGAGGAACCGACGATCCCCGACAATTACAAGGGCTATGGCCAGATCGCCAGGGCCACGGGCATGCCCCTTGCCATGGGGGAAAACCTGCACACGATCCACGAATTTGAATATGCGTTCGACGATGCGCAGCTCGGCTTTGTTCAGCCCGACGCGTCAAACTGTGGGGGGATCACCGGATGGTTGCAGGTGGCCCGGCTTGCCCGCAGGCACGATATCCCCGTCTGTTCGCACGGGATGCAGGAACTGCACGTCAGCCTCGTTTCCGCCCAACCGAACCCCGGCTGGATCGAGGTCCATTCCTTCCCCATCGACGAATACACCACCCGGCCCCTTGTCGTCGAAAACCACCTGGCCATCGCACCAGACACCCCAGGCATCGGCGTCACATTCAATTGGCAAAAACTACAAAACGCTCACACAAAACAACGCTGAAAAATTACCACCGCCCACAACCAAAACGCGACGTCGCTTGGGCAAACGCTCAGGTTGCGTCGTGAACCGATGCCGCCGGGACCGTAAACCAGAACGTCGTCTGGCCGTCGTTCCTGCTGTCGAGACCGATCTCGCCGCCGGTCTGCTCGACAATCTGTTTGGTGATGCTGAGGCCCAGGCCTGTTCCGCCGGTTTTGCGCGCCGACGCGGCCCCGGCTTGCGAGAATGGCTTGAAAAGCTGATCCCGGAATGAGGTGGGAATGCCATCACCTTCGTTCGTCACCGATATTCGAACGGCCTGTTGTTGCTGTGTTATATCGATGACGATCTGGCTGCCATTGGTGGCGAATTTCGCGGCGTTCGAGATCAGGTTCGTCATGACCTGTTGAAAACGTGCAGAATCGGTGACGCCCGTTATCTCTCGATCCAGACAGGTGACGGTGAATTTGACGTTGTGTTTGTCAGCCGAAGCGAGATTGGCCAGAACCGCCTCTTCGACCAGCCGCACAATGCGGAATTTGCCAAGGGTGTACTGCATCTGTTTTGCCGAGAATTTTTCGAAATCCAGAACGTCATTGATCAATGCGTGCAGTCGGTTGCCGTTCTGTTCGGCAATGAACAAGAGGCGCTGCGCCTCGTCCGAGAGAGGCTCGGTATCCATCGACGACAAAAGCGACAGCGAGCCGAGAACCGAAGTCAGAGGCGTGCGCAGTTCGTGACTTACCGTCGAGACAAATTCGCTTTTCAACTCTGCCAACTGGTGCTGTTCGGTCACATCGACGATCTGTGAAACAAAGTGGTGGGGTTGGCCTTCGTCATCCCGCACAAGCCCGACATTCAATGCCCCCCACATGACCGAACCGCCGGCGCGGATATACCGTTTTTCAAACCGAAAATGCGGAATTTCACCGGCCTTCAGACGATTGACCAAGGCCACATCCTGGGCCAGATCATCGGGATGGGTCACCGCCTGGAAATCCAGTTTCAGCAACTCTTCCTCGGAATATTCCAGAAGATCGCAAAGCGCGGGATTGACCCGGAGAAAGCGGCCATTCGGCGCCACAAGGCACATTCCGACGACAGCAGTATCAAAGGAGGATCTGAATTGCGCAACGCTTTGGCGCAGGGCCTCATCGATGGATTTTCTCTCGGTGATGTCGGTCATCGCGCCATTCACCCGCCGCACACTGCCGGTTTTATCACGCTCGGTGACAGCAAAATCCGCCCTGATCCACCGCCATGATGTGCCATCCCGTGATCGCAGCCGGTAATCGCAACTGGCCTTGTCGCGAATACCATCACGGCAAGACTGAAATGTCCTCAACGCGATATCGTGATCGCCCGGATTCAGCCTTGATCGCCATTCCTTTTGGATGTCCACCGATTCAGAGGGGGCGAGTTCCAGAAAGTCGCGCCAGATATCACAGATGCTGACCGTATCCGTGACGCAATTATATTCAAAAATCGCAATCCCAGCGCCCTTGATCGCACTTTGCGCGCGCTTCAGTTCATCCCGCGCCCGTTCCGCGGCTTCGACTTCCTGGGTGGCATCACGCAGAACCAGCGCATGTTGAAGCCCGAATTCCCCGTCCGTCCAGGCCGTCATATGGATACCCAGCGGGATCTGCGCACCATTCCGGCACCGGCCGGTCATGCCCTTGACGACCGCATCGATGGCCGGTGGTTTGATTATCATGTTGAGGTCTTCGACGGAAGTTACAGGCAGAATATCGGAAACCGGACGCCCCATCAGACCACCAGGGTCATAGCCGAACAGCCGGTCGGCCACTTCGTTGCAATGCATGATCTGGCCCGTGGACCCGACAATCATCAATGGCACCTGCATATGCCTGAAGGCGCCTGTAATTTGCGAATCGCTCATGTTTCACTCGGCCATAAGATTAAATTGCATAGAATCATCTTTGGGTTGTGTATTCTATGCTAAAATCAGTTTACTTGATGGTGCCGCCAACAAGAGGGGGCGACCTTGTGTGCCGCTCGGACTCGGCTGCATCGGTCAGGCGCGACACCAACGCATTCACATCAAACGGCTTGGTGACATAATCGGTGGCACCCGCATCATATGCCTGCTGCATATATTTCTTGTCGTCCATCGCCGTGATCATGATGATCGGGCAATATTGATAATCCGGCAGCCGCCGCACCAGATCACAGAGTTCGATACCATCCATGACCGGCATCTGAACATCAAGAAGGATGCATTGAAACGGTTCCTTGGCGCGGATGATCTGCTCCAGTGCGGCGCCCCCGTTCGCGACGGTGACAATTTCGGAAAACCCCGCACGCACCGCGATGATGCTGAGAATTTCCAGCACGGATGGATCGTCGTCTACTGCAAGGATTTTCATGGCAAAACCGCCCTTTCCACTGTATCAGGCTCAACTATTCAGCTTGAAGTATGTTCCACGCTGGTCGCATTCTTGATCGTCATGGCCGCCGGTTTGTCGTCATGAATCCTTCACCCAATTCGTTCCGGCAATGTGGCGGCGGCGTCGTGAGAATTCAACCTTAGGTTGTTAATATTCCTGACTAAACAACTCCGTTTGGCAATTTTTTGCTTAGGAGCTCGAATCGTTCGGGCCGTACCGGCAGAGAAAACAGGCCTCTGTGCTGTTCCACAGCGCGTAAAATCACGGTTCGGCACGGATTTCAGTGTGCGAACCGCAACGCAAGACCGGCGTTGGAATAAAACCACCAAACGCGCAAATGAGAGGCAGCAGTTCGGAGTGTATTGCGCTGACGAAATTCTACTTTAAGGTGAGTGGCGTGTCTGCGTAAAGGAATCGCCATGATCGTCGCGTATATCATCATCGGCTTTGTCATGGGCGTTCTGTCGCTGATCCTTGCATTGTTGCTTGGGGCGTCACTGTGGGTCGGCTTTGCCTATTACCTTCTGGTCGGGGTGGTGACGGTTTTTGGTCTCGCCGGGATCCGATTCGCGCTCGGGGCGTCTGATGATGTGGATGATGATCTTGCCGAACCGGCCGATACCGCGTCGTCGTCCGAAAGAAACGATGTGACCGGCCAGCCGTCGATGCGCATTCTTGCTGTTGATGATGATCCGTTCATCCGCGAATTGTTGCCCATGATCGCGGCACGGTGCGGTTTCACTCAGGTGACCTGTGCCGATTCGGGGGAGGGCGCATTGGACATTCTTACCAATGATCCGGGTTTTGATTGCTTGTTGGTGGATATCAACATGGCAGAAATGGACGGCATCACACTTTGCAGGCATGTCAGGGCGCTTGATGGGTATGGTGCCATCCCGATTATCATGCTGACCGCCATGCGCGACCTCAAGAATATGGGCGAAGCATTCCGCGCCGGCGCCACGGATTACGCAACAAAACCCTTTGATATCGGAGAGTTGGGAACGCGGCTTCGCCTGGCCCAGGACGAGGTGGCAGAAATCCGGCGCAATGGGCCATCTGGCGGGCCTTTCGATCTGCCCGACAACGTTGATTTGTCGAACGTGGTCAACCTTGTCGAACGCACCATGCTTTCCAACTATGTCACCGGAATTCCCACGCGGGAAATACACGGCATCGAGGTTTTCGCGGTAAAGGTTGATCCGTTGCGCAGCATCGGCAATCTGATACCAGCCCATGAGTTTGCCGCATTTCTGGCCGAGGTGGCCAAGGTCACCGGCACCCAGTTTGCCGAGGGCCATTCGCTGATGGCCTTTGTCGGAAATGGCGATCTTGTGGTGGTGACGGAAACCGGTCATCGCGGCGACGTCCCAACCGTGGAACGGGCGATCGAAGAGCAAATTGCCCATTGGGCTCCGGCGTTTGAGGAACAGGGCCTGCCACCGGCGACCATATCGATCGGCGGGCCGGTGCGCCCCAACGCCGAGCGCGCACAGCGCGCCGTGACGGCCTTTGGCAATGCGATTGCCCTTGCCGAAAACAGGGCGTCTGGAAGACACTTTGGCGAACAGTTGCGCCACATTTCATCGTGAACCGTGATTTCACCGGGTGCAAACGCATTTTACCGCAGGTTTTCCATACCCGGTTGGTGTTAAGGGAAACCACACCAACGCTTTCGCTCTGGTATGAACTGCTGTATCCATATGGGGCGATCAGGCGTGTTGCGTCTGCGACTTGGGGTTGCGGGGCAACGGGCCAGTCCTTATTTTGACAAAAAGAGATGTGTTGACTTTGGCTCGGTGAGCGCAAGAGTTTTAGAGTATGTTTTCTTTCTTGATAGCGGGCCTGCCACAGGTTTTTTCAGTATCGCCTATCAGAACAGACGCAGTGTTTTGTAACGGCGGGGCGCAGGTCAGCCACACATGAAAACGATTGACAGTGTCCTTGCCGACTATGATTTTGATGGCCTTGCCACGGCGGGCCATCATCTGGCCTTGCGCGTCGGGTTCGCCTTTCCCGAATATCAGCGCAATTCACTGCCAGAGGAATGGGTCAAGGTATACACCCGGGACGGGTTCATGATTTTTGACCCGATCATCCGCTGGATCTATGACAATTCCGGCTGTACCCGCTGGAGCGCGATCTCTGACAACGATGAACGTGGCGTGTTGAAAACGGCGGCGTCGTTTGGTTTATGCTTTGGCGCAGCAGTCAGCGTGATGCATGAAGACACGCCTGGGTTACGCTCTTTCGGTACGTTTGCCCGGTCCGACCGCGAATTCGAGGACGACGAACTGACGCTTCTGAGCAACGCCGTGAACGAACTGCACGAGGCCCTTTCGCCATCCCGGGCCCTGACAAAAGCAGAAATCGAAACCCTCGAAATGCTGTCGTTGGGCCTGATGTTAAAGGAAATCGCCTACCGGCTTGAGATCAGCGAAAGCGCGGTAAAGCTGCGCCTGACAAACGCGCGCACAAAGCTGGGCGCACGCACCAATACCCAAGCGGTTGGCCAAGCCAAAGAATATGGCTGGATTTAAGGGTCATTTCGCCACACTAATGCCATATACTCGCCCATAGCGGGAAATCGTCCACGTCACTACCACGTGGGATCAAAACCTCAGACAACATGAGTATGGCAAATGAGAAACAAAATCACCGGCGTAACCTTCGATCTGTCCGATATGCATCTGCATGGCTCAGCGTTTTATGAGTTCCTAACACTGCGAAAGCGCTTTTTCGTGGATACCCTGGCCTGGGATATCCCGCACAATGACGATGTCGAGATGGATCAATACGACAACCCAACGGCATCATATTCCGTTGCAATCAAGGACGGTCGCCTTGTTGGCGGCGCGCGGGTCATGCGGTTTGCCGACAAATGGGGCAGCCATGGCTGTATGCTTCAAGATGCCATTGACGGACGTATCGATGGTATCCCCGCTGATCTTGTTCCCGAAAACCATATGTTTTCCAACGCAATGGAATGTACGCGTCTGGTCTTGTCAGATCAGCTTACGTCGCCAGAGGAAAGGCAGGAATCCCTTACCCTTGTGGTGCAGGGCCTGGTGGAACTGGCGATTCGCAGTGGAACGACCAACCTGGTCACACTCACCGTGCCAGGGTTCCGACGGTCGCTGCGAAAGCTGGGTTACGATGTCGAACAGGTGGGTGAAAAATACCGCAACAAACATGACGGGCGTTCTTATGCGATTCTCTCGATGCCCGCGGTTCATGCTGTTGGCGCTGACGCCGGGGCACAACTGCGCCGGTTCGCAAATGATTGACAGGGTCATGTCGGAAAGATATCGCTTTCTTGCCTCACTAAACGCACGATTAAGAGCTATGTTTCTGTCGGCAAGAGGATTCGCAGACGATGCAGAACATTATCAACAAGACAGACCAGCGTTTTCTAGCGGTGGATGTAATGATGTTCATGATTCCGGCTGCCAATATCAACCGCCCGGTAAAAACCGTGACGGCGCCGCGCAAGGCCTGAAGCGGCGCCGCAAAGATGGTAATTGTGTGAACGCCATCACCTGTGCTAATTTGCCTCACAGGACTTGGGGCTTGGTATGAAACTCACAGATCAGCTGAGAACGCTGTTGACGCGACTGAAAGGGCAAAGCCCCGGCGGCTTTGCCGTGGCCTTTCAGGTTGACTTTGCGACCTCCAGATATCTGTTCCAGACCTATGACGACGACTGGATGACCTATTATTCCAGGATGGGCCTGGTGATGAAGGATCCTGCCGTCATCTGGGGATTTGCAAATGACGGGATCGCATCCTGGGCCGAGCTCCAGGAGATGGACAAGCACGGCGTTTTCACCAAAGCGGCAGAGTTTGATCTGAACTATTGGGCCGTGATGGCGACCTCGGACAGCGGGTCGAAAAGCATTGGCGCCTTTTCCCGCCAGGAAACGGATTTCACCGAGGCCGACCGCGAACAGATTTTCGAGGATTTCAAAAGCCTGCATCGCCTGACCCTTCAGGGGCCGGAATCCGAACCGGAGTTCGGCGAGATGCTGCTGGATCTGTCGATTCAGCACACCCATCCGAAAACCTAGCCGCCTGACGCTGGCGGGATAGACGGGCACCCGGATGGCCGGCACCATTTTCCGGCGCGACGATCAGATGATGGCCAGCTTGGCGCGGCACCGTTCCGACGGCAACAGTACGGTCTTTTGTGCCTGCAAAGTATAGGGTTTAAATTGACATTCGCGCCGCAGTGTAGAAATCAGCACGGCGCGCAACCGTGGTTTCGGCCAGGACCGCCGCATTGTGTGTTTGACTTGACCTGAAGCCGGAGTTTCCCATGAAAAAGCGCCTTGCAATAGCTGTCGTTCTGCTGGGGTTGATCGTGGGCGGTATCGTCTTTTTCAATCAGTTCCGCGACAAGATGATCGCGCAGTATTTTGCGGGCCGCAAAGCGCCCCCTGTTGCCGTGTCTGTCGTTACGGTCGAACCGATCGCGTGGAACTCGGGCATTGATGCCATCGGAACCGCCCTTTCGGCACAGGGCGTCGACCTTGCGATCGAAGCTGGCGGGCTGGTGCGTGAAGTTCTGTTCGAGGCCAATGACAAAGTGACCAAGGATCAGCGGCTGGTGCAGATCGACGAACGTATCGAGCGTGCAGATCTGGGGGCGGCGCAGGCCTCGCTTGATCTGGCCGTCACCCAGTTGGAGCGTAACAAGACCCTTCAGGAACGCGGCATCAGCGCCACCAACACCGTCGATACCGCCGAAGTGCAGGAAAAAAGCGCCCGCGCCCAGGTGGCCAAGCTGACGGCGGTACTGGACCAGAAAGAAATGCGCGCCCCGTTCAGCGGCGTTATCGGCATTTCCAATGTTGAACAGGGTCAATATGTGACCCCCGGCATGGTGTATGCGACGTTGCAGAACCTTGATAAGATGCAGGTTGATTTCACAGTCTCGGAACAGGAAATCGACAAGCTTGCCATCGGCAATTCGGTCACGGTATTTGCCGAGGTCAATGATCAGAGCTTTGACGGCAGCATCATTGCAATCGAACCGCGTGTCGATCCGGTATCGCGTCTGGTCAGTGCCCGTGCCCTGATCGGTGAAACAAACGGCAAGCTGCTTCCGGGTCAGTTTTTGCGCGTGCGCGTCAACCTCCCGGTCGAGCAGGGCATTCTGGCCCTGCCGCAAACGGCCGTCAGTTCCAGCCTTTACGGGGATTCGGTGTTCGTCGTGCGCAAGGGCGACGATGACACGCTGAGCGTGGCACAGGTATTTGTCGATGTCGGGCGTCGCTCTGGCGGCATGGTCGAAATCACCAAGGGCCTTTCCGAGGGTGATGAGGTCGTGAATGCCGGTCAGAACCGTTTGACCGGCGGTGCAACCGTGGTGATCGACAACACCGTCGCGCCGCAAGCGACGCTGGAATAGGAACCGCATCATGGGCTTTTCCGAAATATTCATCCGTCGCCCGGTGCTGTCGTCGGTGCTTGCGGCGCTTATCATCCTGTTGGGGCTGCAATCTATCGTCAACCTTCCGGTACGTCAGTACCCCGAGGTTGAGGAAACCGTTGTTACCATCACCACCGTTTACCCCGGCGCCGCCCCCGAGTTGATTCAGGGGTTTGTGACGGCGCCGATCGCCTCGGCTGTGTCGACAACGGAAAACATTGATTACGTCACCAGCCAGTCGCGCCCGTCGGCCTCGGTTGTGTCGGTGCAGATGAAGCTTGGCTCCAACTCAGATGCGGCCCTGACAGAAGTGTTGTCGAAGGTTCAGCAGGTGCGCGGCGAATTGCCGGGCGAAGCCCAGGATCCCGTGATCACCAAAGGCACGGGCCAGACCTTTGCCCTGATGTATCTGGCCGCGCAAAACCCCAACATGACCCAAGAGCAGTTGACCGAATATCTGGAACGGGTCGTGCGCCCCCGGGTGTCGACCATCGAAGGTGTGGCCCAGATGCAGATTATCGGGGCGGCCAATTATGCGATGCGGGTCTGGATTGACCCGCTGCGGCTGGCCGCGCGCGGTGTGACCGCCAGCGACGTTCTGGGCGCGATTCGGGCGTCGAACTTTCTGTCGGCCCCCGGCAAGACGACAAACGAATATGTCACCTATTCGATCACGCTGGAATCGACCCTGCAATCGGCCGAGGCCTTTGGAAATCTGCCAATTCTCAATACCGCCAATGGGGTGGTTCGCCTGCACGACGTGGCAAAGGTTGAACTGGCGTCAAAGGATCAGGACGAAATCGTGACCTTCGACGGCAAGAGCGGCACGTTCATCGGGGTGTCTGCAACCCCGGCGGCGAACCCTCTGACCACGGCGCAGGCCGTCATCGCCGAGCTGCCGTCGCTGAACGAAAGCCTGCCCGAAGGGATGACCCTGAATCTGGTTTACGATTCGACGGAAACCATCAGCGCCTCGATTTCGGAAGTGTTCAAAACCATCGCAGAAGCGGTGGCAATCGTGGTTCTGGTGATCCTTCTTTTCCTCGGGTCGTTCCGGTCGGTGGTGATGCCGGTCGCGACAATCCCGCTATCGCTGATCGGGGTTTGTACTGTCATTCTGGCGTTGGGCTATTCGATCAACCTGCTGACACTGCTGGCCATGGTTCTTGCCATCGGGCTTGTGGTGGATGACGCGATTGTGGTGGTGGAAAACATTCACCGCCACATCGAGGAGGGCCTGACGCCCGCGCGCGCCGCGATTGTGGGCATGAAGGAAATCACCGGTCCCGTTATCGCGATGACCATCACCCTTGCCGCCGTTCTGACGCCGCTGGCGTTTTCCGGCGGTCTGACCGGCGCGTTGTTTGCCGAATTTGCCCTGACCCTTGCGGGCACGGTTATCATTTCGGGGATCGTGGCGCTGACAATCACGCCGATGATGGCAGCACGGCTGCTGCCCCCCATGGCAGCGCGGGGCGGTTTCAGCGGGTCGTGGACCGCACGTCTGACGCCGTGTCAAACTGGTATGAACGGCGGGTGGCGTCGTCACTGGATTACCGTCCTGTGACCATCCTGATGGTTCTGGCGTTGCTTGGGGCCACCGGGTTCATGTTCATGAACACCACAAGCGAACTCGCCCCCGAGGAAGATCAGGGCGCGCTGTTCGCGTTTCTCAACGGCCCACGCTATGCGACGACGGATTACACATCGCTGTATATCGACAAGGTAAGCAAGGACACGTCGGATATCCCCGAGGTCGATCTGGGGTTTTCCATTGCGGGTTTTGGCGGCGCCAAGAACACCGGGATTTATATCTGGGCGCTCAAGGATTGGGCCAACCGCGACCGTAGCCAGAAAGAAGTGCAGGCCGATATTCAGGCGCGGCTGGCCAAGAACACCGGCGTTCAGGGCTTTGTCTTTGCACCTCCGTCCCTGCCCGGTGCGGGTGGGGGGCTGCCTGTGTCGCTGGTGATTCAGTCGATCTATGCCCCCGAACGGGTGGTCGAGATTGCGGATGAGATCAAGGACAAGGCGATGGCCTCTGGCCGGTTTATCGTCGTGCAGAACTCGCTCAGCTTTGATGCACCGCAAGTCACGGTGACAATCGACCGCGACCGCGCCGCCAGCCTGAGCGTACCTGTGTCGGAAATCGGCAACACCCTGGCGCTGTTGGTCGGGGGCAACGCCGTTGCGCAGTTCGACCTGGACAGCAACAGTTACGACATCATTACCCAGGTTCCCCAGGAATGGCGCAACAACCCCGAACGCCTGCGGGATTTTTTCGTTCGCTCCTCGGCTGGGGAAATGGTGCCGCTTTCGTCGGTTGTGTCGGTCAAGACCGGCGCAAGTGCCGCGTCGATCGAACAGTTCAATCAGTTGAACTCGGCCACATTGACGGCGCTGCCCTCGATCGGAACATCCACCGGCGACGGTCTGGCCCAGCTTGAGGAAATCGCCCGCGAGGTGCTGCCGGACGGGTTCTTTCTGGATTACTCCGGCCAGTCGCGGCTGGAGGTGGCACAGGGCAACACCATCATGTTTGCCTTTGCCGCTGCGGTTGTGGTGATCTATCTGGTTCTTGCGGCGCAGTTCGAAAGTTTCCGTGATCCGTTTGTGATCATGATGGCGGTGCCGCTGTCGATCTTCGGGGCGATCCTGCCCCTCAACCTTGGGCTTGGGACGTTGAACATCTATTCGCAGGTCGGGCTGATCACGTTGATCGGGTTGATTACCAAACATGGTATCCTGATCGTCGAATTCGCCAACCAGCAACGGGAAGAACATGATCTGACCCGCCGCGCGGCTGTCGTGGCGGCCGCCAAAACCCGCCTGCGGCCGGTTCTGATGACCACGGCCGCGATGGGGTTGGCGGTTGTGCCACTGATCATTGCCGAAGGCGCAGGCGCGGCGGCACGTCAGGCGATGGGCCTGGTGATTTTCACCGGACTGGTGATCGGTACGATGTTCACGCTGTTCGTCGTGCCGATGTTCTATACGCTCATTTCCAAATCGGACGTGGCATATCGCGCGGCGAAAACGAAACAGGAAAAAATGTTCAGTACCCGCACCGGCAATCCCACAGATTCCACGGCCTGAACCCCGGCCAAAAAGGCCGGGACGCGCTGTTGCCGCCAAATAGCCAGCAGGGCCAGCCATCAATTTGGCAGTATCGCTTAAACCGCAGCCGGAAACTCGATCCTCAGGACAAGGCCGGGGGCGTTGCTGCCAAGGGTCAGTTTCGCGCCGTGCAGATCGCAGATTGCCTTGACAAGGCTGAGGCCAAGCCCGTTTCCCGCAGTCGTCCGGCTGTGTTCAAGACGGTAAAGGCGCCGCAGGACGTTTTCGCGCTCGGTTTCGGGAATGCCGGGGCCATCGTCGGCCACGTTCAGAACGATCTTGTTATTCGTCCGTGACACAGAGATTGCAATCGTGCCCCGTCGCGGAACGTGGCGCAGGCCGTTTTCGATCAGGTTGGCCATCACCTGACCCAAAAGCTGACGGTCGCCCGACACGTCAAAGGGGCCGTCACCCGGCGCCGTAAAGGTCAGGCGGTGATCGCTGTCTTCGGCAGCCGGATGATAAATCTCGACGAAATCCCTTGCGACTGTGCGCAGATCGACCGGCGCGAACCGGCTCTGAACCGTGCCGCCTTCGATCTGTGCAATCTGAAGCAAGGCGTGAAAGGTTTTGACGATGCGATCTGTTTCGTCCAGAGCGGCATCAATGATGGCGGTCTGGTCCGGCGTTGTCACGGTTTTGGTGGCCAACCTGTCCAGATGCTGTGCAACCCGTTGGATTGGCGTCTTGAGATCATGGGCGATGTCCGTCGACACCTGCCGCAGCGATGACACCGATGCCTCTTGCGCCTGTGCCATCCGGTTTACCGCCCGACCGATGCGCGCCAGATCGTCGTTGCCAAGTGCGCCGTCCACCCGGGTGGCAAGCCGGCCCGCCGTCAGGGATTGCAAGGCTCTCTCGATGCTGTTCAGCCGCAGGCCCGCGCGACGGGCAACCAGCACACCGACCAATGCAGCAATCAGCAAGGTCGGCAGCAGGCCGATCAGGAACACGGCAAAGATGATTTCGCCCATCTCGATCACGGCGCCACGGGTTTGCGCCACGACCAACTGACCGGCCCCGACCCGCCCACCCAGCGCAAGATAGCTGTCTGACAGGTCGTCGCCTGAAATCGCGTTTTCGTGGATCACGCTGAACCCTGTAACCGGCGGAAACCTTTCGACATTCGACAGGCGGGTTCCGTCGTCCGATGTGTATTGAAGGATGGTGGTGTCTGAATCGATCGTTGCCGTATCTGACAGGATCCGCGCGCGCAGATCAGAGGGGTCGGCGATGGCGCGATAGCTTGCCATCGTTTGCTCTACCTGGTCACGCAGGGCCGAGTCATAGCTGGCCCGGATAACCCAATAGGCCGCCCCAAAGGTGACAAGGGACGAGGCGACAAAGACCAGAACCAACATGGCCGTCAGGCGCAGCGGCGTTGATCGCCAGGGAAGCGCGGCGGCGAGCCGTTTCATTCCGCCTCGATCCGGTATCCCGATCCGCGGATCGTTTCGATCAAATCATGGTCGAACGGCTTGTCAACCTTGGCACGCAGCCGGCTCATGTGGGTTTCGACAACATTGGTCTGGGGGTCAAAATGGATGTCCCAGACAGCTTCGAGAAGCATTGTGCGGGTCTGGATGCGGCCTTTGTGCTGTAAAAGCTGTTCCAGCAGGGCAAATTCGCGGGGCAGAAGATTGATAACCTGCCCCGCCCGCGTCACCTTGCGCGACAGCAGGTTCATTTCCAGATCCCGGGCGCGCAGGGCGGTGGGTTCGCCCGACAATTGCGGGCGGCGGCACAGGGCCTCGATCCGGGCGCTCAACTCTCCGAACGAGAAGGGTTTCACGAGATAATCGTCACCCCCCGCTTTCAGCCCGTCAATCCGGTCGTTGACCCCGCCCATGGATGTCAGAAACAACACCGGCGTGCGGTTCTTTGCACCCCTCAGGGTTTTGACCACGCTCATGCCGTCAAGGCCGGGCAGCATCCGGTCGATGATCAAGACGTCATAGCGCCCGACGCTGGCCTGAATAAGGCCGTCCGCCCCATCGGTGATCAGATCGATTGAATGCCCTTCTTCGCGCAATCCTTCGACGATATAGGCCCCTGTCGATCTGTCATCCTCAATCAGCAGTATTTTCATCTTGCGTCCTACGGAAATTGCCGACGACGCTGACGCGCCGCCGGCTGATTATCAACGTCGCACCGTCGACCGGCGATCAGTTGTTGTCGTCGTTTTCCTCGCCATCTCCATCACCATCGTTATCGCCTTTGTCGGCCTTGTCGTGTTCCGCTTCTGTCATCGCCATGACAGACCCATCCGTGGGGTCGACCACCGCGATCATCACGCTGCCGTCCGGCTTTGCGATTTCCACATGGTACATGCCCGTGGCGACGTCGTCAGTTTCAAACTCGGCACTCATTGCTTTGCCACCCACCTGGGCTTCGGCGGCCTTGACGGCATCGCCCAGCGACCCGGGCGCGGCCAGGAACGTTTGCACCTCGGCGCTGTCGTCACCTTTGGAATGCTGATCGGCCAAAGCGCCGGTTGCGGCGCCACCGGCGACAGCCATGGACAGGGCGGCGCCCAGAGCAAGCGGGCGGGCGAGGCGCGAAAGGGTGTTCTGTGTCATCGTGGTCTCCTTGGGTTTGCGGGGCGATCCTGTGCCGCCCTCTGACCCCGAGATATATGGCCACGCCCGATGGCGCCTTTCGCCAAGGTTACAGTTCTGCAATGCTGTCACATCCCCACTCTGGGCCCCGCGGCCGAAATCCTTGCCTGCGGCGCGTCAGTGATCCGTAAGGTTGCAATGGGAAGACCGGCCCACCGGCACCGTCGCCGGCGCAATCGAATTGAACCGCATGTCGGAACGCGCAATCTGGATCCGGGCCGGATTCATGGGTCAGGTCTTTTTCACCTCTCGGTTTCTGGTGCAGGCGGCATGGGGGGCCGAAACGTGACATCGCAATCTGCCACACGCCTGACCCTGATCGCCTTTTTCCTTGTGGCAGCCGCAGGTGTATTGTTGCGGCCGCCGGCCCCGGTGGATGAAGCCCGATATCTTGCCGTAGCGTGGGAAATGTGGCTGAGCCACGATTACCTTGTTCCCACACAGAACTTTGAAACCTACACCCGGACGCCGCCACTGTTGTTCTGGACGATCAACCTTTTCTGGGCCTTTACCGGCGTGTCGGAAATCGTGGGCCGTCTGGTGGGGCCACTTTATGCGGTTGTCGCCATCTGGCTGACCGGGCGGCTGGCAAACAGGCTCTGGCCCGAGGATTGCGGCATCGGCGGGCGGGCCGTGATGGTTTTGTCAGGCCTGACGGCATTCGCCATCTATGGCGGACTGACGATGTTCGATGCACTGCTGGCGGTGGCCACCCTGGCGGGGCTTCTGGCGCTGCTCAATGCACTTGAAACGGGCACGACGCGCTGGTGGGGGCGCTTGGCGCGGCGCTGGCCATGGGCGTGCTGGCCAAGGGGCCGGTGATGTTGGCGCATCTCGGCCCGGCCATCATTCTGGCGCCACTCTGGGCCAGAGGCCGGTGGGAAGTGTCATGGGGGCAAGCGCTTTGCGGTGGTGGTATCGCGCTATGTTCGGCCCTTGGGATTGTCGCGCTGTGGCTGATCCCGGCGATCATCAGCGGCGGCCCCGACTACCGCGACGCGATTCTGTGGACCCAAAGCGCCGGGCAGATCACCGCATCCTTTGCCCATGCCCGACCCTGGTGGTTCTTTGCGGCGCTGTTGCCGGTATTGCTTTATCCTTGGGTCTTCGGTCCGGCCTTTTGGCGGGCGGCATTCAAGGCACGCTGGAACGAACCGGGCCTGCGTCTGGCCATATTGTGGGGCCTTTCTGCCTTGGTTTTGTTCAGCATCATCAGCGGCAAACAGCCCGATGATCTGATCCCCGAACTGCCTCGCCGCGGCGCTTGTTTTTGCACGTTTGTCCCGGGATCATACGGCGTTTCGCCCTGTTCTTGCGGTCATCCCGGTGATCGGCGCGATCGGTCTTGCCTTGCTCGCGGCCGGTGGTGCGATTGACCTGGGCGCAGCGACGCGGCTGTTTCACCCGACAAGTGTTCTTCTGGCCTGGGCGCTGTTTGCGCTGGCGGTGTGCTGGCTGGCCGTGCAGACGGGGGGCTGCGGGGTGGTTTGACGCTCAGCCTTGGTCTGATCTTGTCGCTGAACCTTCTGGTAGGTCTGAGCGATACGCGGGTGATCTATGACACGCACCTTGTGGCCGACCTGATCGCGCCCTATCAGGGCAGGGGCATCGCCTTTGTCGGGGCCACCTATAACGCCGAATTCAACTTTGCCGGGCGGATAACCCAGCCGGTTGCCCATCCCGCAGAGGGTGACGCGCTTGCCAAATGGCAGATGGCCCACCCGGACGGCGTGATCGTCGGTCAGCCTGACGACGTGACCCTGCCATGGGTGGCCCGAAGCGAAATCCTGTATCGAAATTCCACCTATGCCATCTGGCACATCGCCGATGCCCGCCGCCCGCCGCCGTCCTCATGACCCCCGAGATCAGCGTCGTCATTTCCGACCTGCCGGGTGCGGCGGGGTGGGTCCGCCACCTGCGGTGTTCGTGACGTTTCCATCATCCGCCATCAGCAAAACACCAAAGATGCCTTGCCAATCTGCGCCCGTGAACGAAAGATCACTTTGTGCCACATTCACTCGATCAACTTCTGCCCTCGCTGCAATCTCTTGGTATCTGGATTTATTGGATACTGGCGTTGTTCGCCCTGTTCGAGGCAGTCATATTCACCGGCGTGATCGTGCCCGGCGCTGTTGCGGTGATTGCGGGGGGCATTCTGGTGCAACGGGGCGCCATTGATTTCTTTGACCTGGCGTGGTTCGTCGCCATCGGTTCGGTGATCGGCAGCGAGATCAGCTTTCGCCTCGGCTCGGTGGCCGCCAAGGGGTTGCACCGCCGCCGGCACTTTTCGGCCTCAACCCACACGCAGCAGGCGCAGCACCTGCTTTTGCGCTATGGCGGGTTTGCCATGGTTGTCGGGCGGTTCTTTGGCCCCCTTGCAGCTTTTGTGCCGTTTTCGGCAGCCATGAGCGGGATGGAGCGCCGGCGCTTTACGATCTGGAACTGCGTCAGCGCGGCGCCTTATTCACTTGCCTTGCCCGCGATCGGGTATTTCTGCGGAAGCGCCATCGGAACGATGGGCGCCGCCGCACCCCGTATCATCGCCGTTGGGGCCGCTGCGATTGTGATGCTGGCAATCCTGTGGGTTCTGTTTGGCCGGCTCAGGCGCGCCTTGCCCTTGCTGACCGAGATTCTGCATTCGGTCCTGACAGGCCTTGCGGCCACGCCGTTCATCCGCCGCCAGCAGCGCAACCATCCCCGCCTGGCAGGGTTCATCGGCGCGCGGTTCGACACGACCCGGTTTATGGGTCTGACCGCGACGGCGCTTGGGGTGCTGTTCGTCTATGTGTTGGTGGCCTATCTGGATTCCGTCTTTGATTTCGTTGGCGACGCCAGTGTCGTCGGCGGTGACCAGCGGCTTGCCAGTCTGCTGTTTGCCATTCGCGATGACCGGCTGATCAGGGGGTTTGGCTGGATCACGGCCTTTGGCGGATGGAAAGTGGTTATTGTCATGTTGGCCGGCACCTCGCTTGCGCTGTTGGTCATGGGGCGTCGGTGGCTGTTGGCGGGGCTGTGGATCTCGGTGATCGGGAACCAGCTTTCGGTCGCTCTGTTAAAAAGCTTCTTTGACCGGCCACGCTCGGTGCTTGGGTATTTCGCTGAAAGCACGGGCAGTTTTCCCAGTGGCCATGCGGCCTCTTCGGTGGCGATCTGGGGGATGATGTTTTATGTTCTGTGGCGGGCGCGCCTGCTGCCTGCCGGGGTGGCGGGGCTGGCCGGGATAACCGTTGCATTCGTGATTGGCCTTAGCCGGATCTATCTGATCGAACATTATCTGTCGGACGTTCTGAACGGCTATCTTATTGGCGGGCTGTGGTTGATTGTTGGCGTCGCATTCTGTGAACGGCACCGCAACCGGATGGCGCCGGCGCCCATGCCCACGCTGCGCGGGGTGGTGTTTGCGGGGTGCAGTCTGGCGGGTGCCATCGCGGTTTCGGTCGTTCTGGCATCCACCCTTGCTTCTCCGCTCAATGACCGTGCCCCCCAAACGCGGGACATGGCAATCGCCGATCTTTCGGACTTGCCCTTTGTTGATCAATTCCCCCGTACGACGCAGACCCTGACCGGCGATCCGCGCCAGCCGATCGACCTTGCTGTGATCACCGCCGATCCGGCGCAACTGACTGATGTTATGCGGGCCGCAGGCTGGACAATCGCGCCAACGCCGACCCCGGGCGCCCTTTCGGGTGCCGTCTGGGCCGACTGGACAGGTGGCGCGCTGCCTGATCCGCTGATCCTTCCGACGTTCTGGCGTGACCGTCCCAACGATCTGGGGTTTGCGCAATCCGGTCCGACGCCGCCGGGCACGCCTCGCATTCACGTCCGGTTCTGGCAAAGCATGTTCCGCACATCCGACGGCAGGATTATATTCGCCGGAAACGTCAGCCTGGAAGATCCCCTTGATTGGCAGGACGATGATCTGACACAATCGGATCACGCGCGGCGCAACGCTGTTCTGGCCCGGTTGCAGGCCGACCTGTCTGTCGCCGGTCTGAAGACTGTCGGCTTGTCAAAGATCTGAACCGCTTGTGCGGGCCTGTTGCCGATACAACATACCAAGGCTGCCGCTGCCCATCCGCTGTGCCTGATTGAGGTGACATCGCAATGCGCGGTCAGGCCAATGCGGTGACGGAATACTCCGGCGTTCCCTCCCAGACCATTTCCCAGGATGCGCCCGGGCGGACATTCTGGATTGCGCGCGGCTCAAAGCAAACCAGACAATTTCCACCGGGGGCGGGGGCGCGCGTGGACGGATAGATAAGCCCGCGCGAGCCTTCGCGCCGCAAATGTTGGGCAAGGCTCTGGCCCTCTGGGTATCCGATGCCGGGATCGGGATGCAGCGCGGGATGGTCCGGTTCATCGGTGATGTCATCAAAGACGCCAATGAAATCGGCCAACAATTCGACATAGCGGGCGCTGTCCGTGAATGACCCGGTAAAGCCAAGCTCGCGGGTGCGGTGCCACGCGACTTCGCTGACCGAAACCAGGACGTTCCAGGCGCAATACCATGCGCCGCGTTCGTCGGCATTAAAGCGGTTTCCGCCCGCCCGCGTATAGGTAAAGGCCGCATTGACGTGGGTATCGCCATAAATGCGCAGATCGCGGCTTCGTCGTCGCCAGGCCAGTTCCCTTGGGTCCAGATGCGGGTTTTGCCCCGCTCGGCGGACAGGCGGGCGTTGGTCAGCCCCTCGATCTGAGCAAGGATTTCGAGTTCGTCGTCAGTGTCGACAAGGCCGCGCAGGGACGGGGGCTTGTGATAGGTGGCGGGCAAAAGGCGAACAAGACCGCGATCGGAAATCTCGGTTTGTTTCATGCGCCGCCCCGCAGGGCATCAAGATATGTGCGCACAGCGAGAATTTGCGGCAGCCCCCTCGATCGCGCTGTCCAGTGGCCGGGCGCCACTGAACAGGGGGCCGGTGTTTGGCCGCGTGAACCACTCCCGGGCAAGTGGTTCGGAAAAATAGAGTTCGAGGGACTTGTAGATACCGATAACCGCGCTGAGGCGCAAAAGCTGATCCTTGGTCAATTCGCCCGCAAAATCCGGCTTTTTGGCGCGTTTCCACGTGCTTTCGGACATATCGGCAAGGCCCGCCGCCTCTTTCAGGCCAAGGGCCCAGACATCTGCAATGCGCGCATAGGCCTTGAGCGCGACGGCATTGACCCGGGCGGGTTCGCGGGATTTGGCGGCAACATGCATGGCGATCTCCTTTGCATCCAATATAGTTCATATGACCCCAAGGTAAAGACCATATGAACCTTGCGCACGCTTGCAGGCAGGTGATGGTTGCGGCCGGTTGCAGGCCACCCAAAGGCGCAGGGGTAAATCAGCGATCAGCGGTTAAATTGCTTTGCCCGGTTGAAAAAAATCGATATTGTAGACCGATGCAGTCAATTCCTAACATTGAACTCTCTGATCGTCGGCCTTCCGAGGCATCCGCGACCCATAAGACCTATCTTGCCATTCAGCACCTGATCGTAACCGGCGCGCTTAAACCCGGCGAGAAGCTAAAGATCGAAGGGCTGCGCAACCGGCTTGATATCGGTGCCTCGCCCATTCGTGAGGCGCTAAGCCTGCTGACCTCGGATAATCTGGTGGAACGGATTGATCAGCGGGGCTTTCGCGTGGCGCCCACCAGCCAGAGCAATTTTGAAGAGATCCTTGAACTGCGCTGCGATCTGGAAGAGCGGGCGCTGCGCAAAAGCATCGCCAACCGCAACGAACAATGGGAAGAATACATTGTGTTGTGCCATCATCGCATGACACGTGCCAAACAGAACGACGATCCAGCGTTCGAAACACTGCACAAGGCGTTTCACATGGCGCTTGTCAGCCAGTGCAACGCGCCGATCCTGCTTAAATTCTGCTCGCAGCTTTACGATCTGAACATTCGCTATCGCTATCTGGCGGGCAGCGCGTTGAACTATACCAAACGCGACGTGTCGTCAGAACACGAAGCGATCATGCAGGCCGCGATTTCGGGCAAGGCGAACCTTGCCACCGAACAATTGTTGACCCACTATCGCCAGACAGGTGCGTTTCTGGCCGATGCCCTTGCCGCGGCGAAACTGGGATAATTCACGCCCGAACCAGCGTCAGATCGAAATCGACCTGAAGATATGCGTCGTCAACCTGTCCCGACAATGCGAAACCTTCGGGAAACGACCCTGCCGGTTTGTGCTGATAGGACATCACCAGATCGTCGCGCACCCCAAACACCGTATCCTGATCCAGATATGGATCGTCCTCGGGGAAAACCTCTGTCACAAGCGGGCGGAATCCGTCGGCCTTGATGATGAAATGCAAATGCGATGGCCGCCAGGGATGCCGTCCTGTTGCGTTCAGAATATCACCCACCGGCCCGTCGGTGGGCACCGTGTATTCGACCGGGCGAACCGACGTAAACGCATACCGCCCATCGGCGCCGGTTGTCTGAATCCCGTGAAACGAAAACGTATCCTGATCGTCATCCTGGCTGGAATAAAGCCCGTTGGGTGCGGTTTGCCAGATATCAACGGTGGCCCCTTCGACCGGCGCGCCATCGGTATCTTTGACAATGCCCTGCGCCACCAGAACCGGACCGTCAAAGCGATCCTTGAGATCACCGCCGATTTCCAGCGGCGGCGCGCCCGAAATGTGGAACGGCCCCAGCACGCTTGAGGATGTGCCCGCGGGGTTTGAGTTGATCATATCCACCAGAGAGGACAGGCCCAGAACGTCAGAAAGCAACACGAACTCGTGCCGTTCGGCATCCGAAATCTCGCCTGCGCGTTCCAGAAATTCGACACCCATCTGCCATTCGGCGTGCGTCAGATTCACTTCGCGGGCAAAGGCATGCAGATGCGTGACCAAACCGCCAAGCACCTCGCGCAGTCTCGGGTTAACATCCTCGCCCATGTATCCCATGAACACATCGGTAATGTTGTCTTTGGTTACGTTTCTCATGGCGGTCTCCTAGTTCAGCAAGGCAAGGCTCAGGATCGGGAATTCGATCAGCAGGATCAGAACAATCAACATCACACCCGCAAAGGGCAGCGCGCCCAGAAACACATCCTTGAGCTTGATACGGTCGTCGTTCAGCGTGGCCTTGATAACGAAACAGGATATGCCCAGAGGCGGCGTCAGCAGCCCGATTTCCGCACCGACCACGGTGATGATACCGAACCAGACCAGGCTCATTCCCATCGGCTCTACCAGCGGCAGAAACAACGGCACGACGATCAGAATGATCGACGACGTGTCCAGCAATGTTCCCAGAAACAACATCAGGATCACATAGAGAACCATGATCGTCCAGAAGTTCGGCTGATTGCCCGCCAGAATATCGCTCAGTTCATTCGGCAGCCCGGCAAGGCCGAGCATCCGGCTATAGATTGACGCGGCGGTCACAAGAAACAGGATGGTGGCGGTGATGTGGCCGGTTTCCAGCAAGGCTTCCCAAAAGCCACGCAAGGTCATCTTGCGGCGCAGCAACGCCAGAACCAGACCCGCCAGCGCACCTGCGGCGCCCGCCTCGACCGGGGTAAGCCAGCCGGTATAGATGCCGCCCAGCACGATCGCGATCAGCGCCAGTGTCGGCAATGTCTTTGCCGCAATTTCCGACCACGGCAAAAGTTCGTATTCATCCGCCGGACGCCCGCCGACAAACCCCGGTGTGAACCGCCCCATGAACCAGATCGCGGCGACATAGGCCACGGCCAGCATCAGGCCCGGAATGACCCCCGCCATGAACATTTCACCAACGGATTGTTCCGCGACAAATGAATAGATGATCAACATCGCAGAGGGCGGAATGATCATGCCCAGAACGGATGACCCCGCAACAACCCCGACCGCAAAGCGCGGATTATATCCATAATGCATCATCTGCGGCACCGACACCTTGGAGAACACAGAAGCCGACGCGATGGACGATCCCGTGACCGCCGCAAAGGCCGCGTTCGCGCCCACGGTGGCCATGCCGATACCGCCCTTGACCCGGCGGAATCCGGTGCTCATCACATCATAGATGTCCGATCCCAGCCCCGCCTTGGACACGATCAACCCCATGAAGGTAAACAGCGGCACCGTGGCAAAGGTATATTCCATCACGCTATCGCCGACGGCGATGCGCAGCAGGTTCATCGCCAGATCGAAATTGTCCCGCATCAACCAGATAGAGACAAAGGACACCCCGACAAGTGCAATGGGAATATAGACCCCCACATAGATCAGCGTGACAATTGCGACGACGGAAAGCGATCCTATTTCGATGGGCGTCATGTGGGTTTGTCCGATCCGTCCTTGCTCAGAACCTTTAGCGCAAACAGGACCGCGCAGAGCGACGCGCTACACAGGATTGTCAGTTTGATCGGCCACCAGGGCGCTGTGAAAACGCCCGGTATGCCAAAGAAATCCCGGGTGTCCCACATTTCGGTGAATTCGGGGAAAATCGCGATGGCGATCAGGGTCATGATGATGGCTGATCCGATGTTGATTGTCCGGCGCATGAGGGCGGCCACGCCCGGATGTTTATCGCCGATCAGGAACAGCAACCCGTCAGAGCGGGTCAGCCTGTCAACCCGCACCACATCGGGCAGTTGCAGGAACACGATCAGCACCATGGAAAACTGCACCACCTCGACCGCGCCGTGGAATGGTGCGTTGAAAACGCCCCGCGCCACAACATCGTAGTTCACGATCACCACCAACCCCAGAACGACAAGGGTTCCGGCGATATTGGCCGCGGTGGAAATCGTGCGGGCCGCAAGTGTGAAACCTGCGACCCCGTTCTGAAACACCGATCGCATCAGTTGGTCAGACCAGCCGACCAATCACGCACACCGGTATAGCCCGCATCCCCGAGCTTGCCGAGATAGGCGGTCAGCATGCCCGACCCGTCTTCGCCTGCGGCATCCAGCCCCTGCGCCCATTCCACCGCGATATCGGGCATCTCATCGGCCCATGCCTTGCGGTCGGCGTCCGACATGTCGACAACGGTTCCGCCCGCGGCCTCATATGCGGCAAGGCTTTCGGCGGCCTTGTCCATCGCCAACCCGGCAACGTGGTCGCGATACTCTACTGCCACGTCCCGAAGCGCGGTTTTCACCTCATCGGGCAGGCCATCCCAATAATCCTTGTTCACCGTGATGGTTTTGGAATTCACTGCCCCAAGATCAGCTTTCAGCATGTAGGGCGCAACTTCGGCGATTTTGAAGGTTGCAGCGGATTCCGGCCACAGCAGTGCCTGATCGACAAGACCGGTTTGCAGCATGTTGTAAAAATCGGTCAAACCACCGCGCACCCCTGCGGCCCCTTCGATGCCTTCCAGATAGCGCAGGTTCATCCCCGCACCCGCAACCTTGGCCCCCTTGAGATCATCAAGCCCGGAAATCGGGTTTTTGCTGAACACCTGATAGGTATCAAGAACCACACCGGTCGCCAGATAGACCTGATTCTGCTTGGCAAACTCGTTCTGCATTGCCGGGAATTCCTTGGCTATCTCGTCGACAGCCTTGGCCACGGCCCGCGCATCCGCAGACACAAACGGCGTAACAGCGGCAATCGCCTGCGACGGCAGCTTGGAGGAATGAAAGATCGTGGTGACGATGCCAATGTCGCCCAGGCCCAGTTTCACACCATCCAGCACGCCCTTTGGTTTTACGATTGACCCGCCATAGCTTTCCTGCCAGTCCATCACATAATTGCCATTCGCGGCGAGCCGTTTATCGACTTCCGGAATGAAAAAGTTGGTGAACTCCTGCACCCAAAGCGCCCGCGCCGGATAACCGTCAATCACCACGGCCCTGATGGTTTCGGCAGCAAACGTTGGGATGGCTGTCAGGGTGGCCAAGGCCACGCCAAGGGTCAGTCGTCTTGTCCAATATTTCATAGTATCCTCCCGTTGGTGTTCGTTATCGTCGATCAGGCTTTCTGCCAGTTGATCGTTAGCTTCGTCCCCGCGTTTTCAAACAGTTTCGCGATTGCGCAATATTTGGCGGTTTCCTCTCCGACCCGGATCAAATCTGCCGCGCTGGCATCACTGTCCGAGGTGACGGTCAGGGTAATCGCCTCGAACGGCACCTCGACCTCTTCGGCCAAAAGTACGCCACGACGGTCAAAATCGACCACCATGTCAAAGCTCAGGTTGCCGATGTCGATGTTCAGTTTGTCGGCACATTTATGACCGATCACATTGGTACAGCCGATCAATGCGGAAAATGCTGTCTCTGTCGGGGAAAACCCTTCATTTGTGCCACCGCGCTCTGCCGGTTCGTCGATAATCTGGGTCAGATCGCGGCATGTGGATTCCGACCGCGCATGGCTGGTGCCCTTGCCGGACATCCTGACCTTGATCGTGGTTTTCTGTCGAATTGCCATGGTACCTCACATTATTTCGCAGATGTCGTCGAAATCGAAACGAGGAAGCTTTTGAAAAAGCGCCGATTCATCCGCATATCCGATGTTGCACAGGAAATTGGATTTCCAGCCATTTTCCGCAAAGAATTCCTGATCCACCGCAGCGTTCGAAAAACCCGACATCGCGCCCACATCCAACCCCATCGCACGTGCCGCGATCATCAGATAGGCGCCCTGCAAGGTTGAATTGCGATAGGCGGTGTCGTGGGCATATTCGGGGTTGCCATCAAACAGCGGTTTGCGGTCATCGTGGGGAAACAGAAAATCCAGCCGGTGCCAATATTCCGGATCCCAGGCCACGATTGCCGTCACCGGGGCGCCCATCATCTTGGGCACGTTTCGCGGCTTCATGGATTTGGCAAGCCGCGCCTTGGCACCATCACTGCGCACGAAAACAAACCGCGCCGGGCTGGTGTTCATGCTGGTTGGCCCGTTGATGGTGATTTCGTAAAGTTCATGCAGCATCGCATCCGTGACAGGGCGATCCGTCCAGGCGTAATGCGACCGTGCGTTGCGCAGGATCAGATCGATCGCGCCGTCGTCCAGTTGCCCCACGCGCGCACGCATGTGGCGCACGCTTTCCTGTGCGGCATCGCGGCGGGTGTTCTGATTTCCGTCTGCCATCATTCTGCCGCGTGCCGTCCGGCCAGATCGGCCTCGTCCACGATCGGGTTCGAACAAACGCCGATTTTCTCGATCGTGATATCCACCACCTCGCCAGGAACGAGCCAGCGGGGATTTGGCTTTTTGGCGTGGCCAACGCCGGGCGGTGTTCCCATCGCGATCATGTCGCCAGAGGCCAGAGTGGTGTATTCTGAAATGATCGCGATGGCCTTGGCAACCGACCAGATCATGTTGTCAGTGTTGGAGCTTTGCAGAATTTCGCTGCCGACACTGCTTTGGATCTTCAGCCCCCTTGCCCCTTCGGGCAAGTCTTCCGGTGTGACGACAACCGGGCCGATCGCACCTGTATTGTCAAAGTTCTTGCCCGGGGTCCATTGGTGTGTCTTGCGCTGATAGTCGCGCACCGATCCGTCATTGAAGATGGTATAACCAAACACATGGTTCAGCGCGCTATCTTCGGAAATATGCCGCCCGCCCTTGCCGATGATGACCATCAACTCGGCCTCGTAATCCAGTTTGTCGGAACAGGCAGGACGCACCAGCGGCGCCCCTGCCGCCATGACAGAATTGCGGCCACGCATGAACAACGCCGGATAATCGGGGATGTCATACCCACCTTCCTTGATATGATCGACATAGTTGAGACCAAGACAGATAATGCTGCCGGGATGCGCCAAAGGCAGTGCAGGCGTAAGGCCGGCCAAGGGAACGCCGGCCCCCAGATCCTTGGTGGCGGCAACCTGTTGCAACAGGCCGGAATCAGCGGCAAGCGCAGCCAGATCGGCGCCCACCTCGGGAAATTTTGCCGTAAGATCAAAAGCATCCTTGCCCCTGATCAGATAGACAGCCGATGCCGTTTCAGTCTTGCCTACAAGGAACCGCATGAGAATCTCCTGATTGATTTACGCAATATTTGACGATATTACTAAATCAGGTCAAATAAAATCGATATTAATTTGCAGCGGGGTGAAATCAGATGCCATCATGGAACAGCTACAAAGCCGAAGCGCAGGCCCGGGGGTCGCTTGCCTTTGAACTCTATGTCGTGATCACCACCCCCGCAGCGACACCTGATCTGATCAAGAAACACCTGCCCGGGCATCTTGACTATCAACGCGCCCTGGAACGGCAGGGGGCGCTTGCCTTTGCGGGGCCGATGTCTGACGAAACCGGCGAACAGATGCAGGGCATGGGCCTTATTATCTATCGCGCCGCCTCCTTTGCGGCCGCCCGCGCATTGGCCGAGGCCGATCCGATGCATGTTTCTGGCGCGCGGAGCTTTACCCTGCGCAAATGGATGATCAACGAGGGCAGCCTGTCCATTTCGGTTGGCCTGTCGACGCAAACCGTCGCACTTGAATAACCACATGAGGGAGCGAACCATGGTCCAGACAAGTTTTCTTGGGGACATGCTCACGTCGCTTTTCGAGCGCCGCAGTGCCGGCCCCGCCAGTGACCCGCGCCCCATTGAAAAGATGTGCCATGCCCTTTTGGCGGCCGAGGGCGAGGTGTCGGGAATACATCTGGCCAAGGCGATCCTGAACCGCTACGCACAGTTCGATCAGGTCGAAAAGCTCGCCTTTTTCCGGTTTCTCAACGACACGCTGGAACTTGACGCAGACAGGCTGCGCGATTTGGCGCAGATCTATCTCGATCAAGGGTCCGTGGCCGATTATCAGGCTCTCACACTCGCCGCCGAACCGCGCCGCCAGGAATTGTTCCGGCGGCTGAACCAGTCAACCGGCGCCACGGCCCGGCTTGTGGCGATGCGTGCCGATCTTCTTGGCCTGCTCAAAGATCACCCCGAACTGAGGCGCACCGACCTTGATTTCATCCATTTGCTGCGCAGTTGGTTCAACCGCGGCTTTCTGGTGCTGCGCCAGATATCATGGGAAACCCCGGCCAGCATCCTTGAAAAGATTGTCGAATACGAAGCGGTTCATGCGATAAACGACTGGGATGACCTGCGCCGCAGGCTTTATCCATCTGACCGGCGGTGCTTTGCATATTTCCACCCCACGATGCCGGATGAGCCGCTGATCTTTGTCCAGATCGCGCTGACAAAGTCCGTGCCGTCGTCGATCCAGCATGTTCTGGCAGAAAACCGGACACCGCATCAAGCGACAGATACGAATGTCGCGGTGTTCTACTCCATTTCGAACTGCCAGGGTGGGTTGCATGGCGTGTCGTTCGGCAACCTTTTGATCAAACAGGTCGTGGATGAACTGACCCAGCAATTGCCGCAACTTGATACCTTTGTCACGCTTTCGCCCGTGCCCGGCTTTAACCGCTGGCTTGAAACCCAGAATGAAACCCCCGTCGCCCGGCGCATTCTTGACGGACAGGGCACCCCAACCGAGGTGGAAGCGACAGCAGCCCATTATCTGCTGAATGAAAAACGCAGTGGCACGATGCCGCGCGACCCGGTGGCGCGCTTTCATCTCGGGAACGGGGCCGTCCTGCACGATGTCCATGCCGATGCCGATCTCACCGCGAACGGGCGCGGGCAATCAAGCGGCGTGATGGTGAATTATCTGTATGATCTGCAAAACATCGACAAGAACCACGAACAATTCGTGCTGGGAGAAACGATCCCGGCGTCAAAATCCGTAGCGTCCAAGGCAAATACCTTTGCCCAGTTGCAAAAGGCCGGCACCTGATTCCGTTCGCGCGACGGCTGGCAAGATGATCAATCACAGGACCGGCCGCGCCCTTGCCGGGTTTTCTAGGTTTCCTGCGTCCCAACAAACATCCGGTCCTTTGCCGCCGTGATATGATAGCGCATGGCGGCCTTTGCGACATTCGGTTGCCTGAGGCGGATCGCGTCCAGCACGGCGCGATGCTCTGCCAGCACCAGGTCCTGGCGCACTGTCGTATCCAAAAGCGTCAGCGACCGCGACAGTTTCACGCCAAAGGCAATCTGGTCGCCGAGGGATTCAAGAACCGACGCAAACAAAGGGTTTTTCGAAGCCCGCGCGACCGAAAGGTGAAGCATCTGATCTGCTTCGACGCCAAGCGCGTTTTGTTCATAGGTTTGCACCATCACCTGATAGGCGTGATCCATGGCGGCCAGATCTTCGTCATCCCGTCGCTGTGCCGCCCATGCCGCTGCCGCCCCTTCCACATCAATGCGGAATTCGTAACACCGCTGAACACCAGAGACCGATTCCAGCGGGACAAAGCTGATCAGTTGCCGGTCAGGACGGCGCAGGACGTAACTGCCCGACCCGCGGCGGGATTGGACGATACCGTCATCCCGCAGCCGCGAAAGGGCGGCCCGCACGATCGGGCGCGAAACGCCAAACGTCTGTGCCAGAACGTCTTCGGCGGGCAAACGACTGTGGACCGGATATTCCTCTTCGAGGATCTGTTCCAGCAGTTGATCGTAAACCTGATCCGCCAACGAGGGGCGATGCGTCTCTGACACCCTGGTCTCCTTTGTTTTCCGTCGGGTCGGAGTATACACCCGCCACGCCTGGGATGTCCCATACAAGCCGCAAACGCGGATTGAAAACGATCTGGCCGTGGCGGGATTCAACCGTGCGATCAAGGAAACGGCGTTCGCTACTTGGATTGAACCGTTTTCGGAATCTCTGCCGGTTTCCTGATAACGAGGAAGTAGATAAAAACCAACGTCAGCACGACAAAGAACAAACTGTCCGGGTTGGTAAAGAATGTCGTCGGGTCGCCATTTGACAGGGCCAGTGACCGGCGCAGGAATTCCTCCAGGTTCGGCCCCAGAATATAACCAAGCAGCATCGTGATCACCGGAAACCCGTTGCGCCGCAGATAAAAGGCCAGAACACCCATTCCCAGGGCCATGAACATCTGAAAGGTCGAATAGGTTGCAACATAGCTTCCCACGACGGCCAGCAGCGTGATGACCGCATAAAGAACATCTTTGCGGATCGACACGATCTTGATGAAATAGGGGCCAAGCAGGTACAGCGTCAGGGGTATAAGCACCACCGCGCTGAACAAGAGCGCCGCCAGCATCGGTGCGATCAATCCGGCCTGATCCGCCATCAGCTGCGGGCCGGGCTGAATTCCGTTGATAACCAGAACGCCAAGCATGATGGCCGTGATCGGATCGCCCGGAATACCGAAGGTCAGCATCGGAACCATGGCGCCACCGCAAACAGCATTGTTGGCGCTCTCGGACGCGGCAATGCCTTTCGGGTTTCCCTTGCCAAAGCTTTCCGGCTCTGACGAGGTGCGAACCGCCTCGGTATAGGCCAGCAGTGACCCCATGGAGCCACCGGCCCCCGGCAATGTGCCGACGAAATACCCGATCAGGCAGGATTTGAAATAACAGCCAAAGCCGATCTTGCGGATGTCGGAAAGCGGCGGCAGGAAATCCTTGCGCCGGATCCTGACCTTTTGGGCCGCGGCGGTTGCCGCGCTGATATCATTGGACGCGATGGCCTGCATCAGAACTTCGGCGATGGCAAAGGTTCCGATTATGACGGGCATCAGGTCAATTCCCGCCGTGAGGTTGCTATAGCCATAGGTGAACCGGGTGATCGGCTCCATCGCGTCCAGGCCAACAGTGGCCAGCATAAGCCCGATACAGGCGGCCAGCCCGGCCTGCGGGATGCGTCCGCGCTGTGCAATCACGACAACGATGATCGCAAAGGCAAGCAACGAAAACTTACCTGTCGTTTTGACCAGAAGGGAAACTTCGGCCACGAACGGGGCAACCGCAATCAAAAGCAAGGCCCCGACCGCACCGCCGAACATGGAACCGAACGCCGCATGCCCCAAGGCCAGGGCGCCTTTGCCCTGTTGCTGCATGGGATAGCCATCCAGCGCGGTCATCATCGACGATGGCGCCCCCGGAATGTTGATCGTGATTGCCGTGATGCTGCCGCCACACATGCCGGCCATGTATATGCTGGCACAGGCCATAAGCGCGGTTTCAACATTCAGCGTATAGGTCAGAGGCAGCAACAACGCCATTGCCAGCGTGGCAGTCAGCCCGGGAATGGCGGCAAAGATGGTGCCGATCACGAACCCCAGAATCACATAGGTCAGATTGAACGGATCCAGCAACAGGGTAAAGCTGTTGAGAACAAGTAAAATGAAATCCATGACTTAACCCCACAGCATCGGGAGACGGACCCCGAACAATTGCTGGAACATCACATAGGCGATCACCACAATCACCGCCGAGATGGCCGCCTTTTGCAGCAGCTTTTCAAACGACGAAAAAAGCACGATGAGCGCGAAAACGAAAAGACCCGAAGAGATGAAATATCCCACAGGCTTGAAGGCCAGGATGTAGCCGAAGATCGCGACGACAACCCAGACATAGGTGAAATTCCGCGGCTCGGTCGGCGCCGGTTCGGCGGGTTCAGCGCGCAGTTTCTGAACGATGAGAATGCAGGCAAAGACGATTGCAGCGCCGCCCACCAGAATGGGAAAGAACGAGGGGGTCAATCCGCTGTCGGATATTGGCGCACCCAAACTCAGTGCCGAAATGAAATATCCGACAGACACTGCAAGAGTGACATATAGAAACAACAATCGCCTGTTGAACAGCATCGTCTTCTCCCGGGGTGGGTGTGATGGGATCGTCAGTGCAAGACCGCTTGCGTCACCAACGGCAAGGCCGCGTATGGTGGGCATGCCCCCGATACGTGATCGGGGGCATGGGTTTGGTGTGATGGATTACAGCTTAAGCTCGTCCATCAGCGTGAACGTGTTCTTCTGAAGTTCGTCCATCCAGCCCTTGACCTTGTCAGAGCCGAGCCAATCGGGGGTCACGCCAACCTGGGTCAGCCAATCCTGGAATTCGGCACTGTCATAAGCCGCCTTGAACGCGGTTTCGAGCGTCGCGATATCCTCGGCGGGCGTGCCTTTCGGGGCCGCAAGAACGATGAAGCTGCCGGTTTGCAGATCGTAGCCCTTGGAGCTGATGGTGGGCACGTCTGGATAAGTCTTGTTCTGCACAGAGGTCAGTTCAACCACGCCTTTGGCGTCGCCCGACGAAATGATGCCGCTGAAATCACCCAGGCTGGAAATCGCTGCATCCAGTTCGCCCGACAACAGGGCTTCTGCCTCGGCGCTCGATGAACCGGCATAGGTGATCACGTTGAAATCGACATCCAGCAGCTTTTCAAGCTGGCTGACCGACAGATACGGGCCCGACCCTTTCGGAGCAACGCCGATGCGCACCTTGCCGGGATTCGCCTTGGCCGCTTCAACCAGTTCCTCAAAGCTGTTGATGCCGGAATGCTTGGAAACGACGATCGCATCGGCTTCGCTGGTGATGCGGGCGATCGGGGTCATGTTGTCCAGCGAATATCCCGGCACCATCTGGCCACGGGGCAGGGTGATGACACTGTCATATGTCAGCACGCCAAGGGTATAGCCATCCGGGCGCGCGCTGGTCATCTGGATCAATCCCGTCGCCGTTACGGCGCCCGCGATATTTTCCACATAGATCGACTTGGGCAGATCCTGCTCGGCGATATTGCTGATCTTGCGCGAAATGGCATCCGCACCGCCACCAGCAGGCCACGGAACGATCAGGCGAATGTCCCGGGTCGGGAAATCCGCTGCGGCAACCGAGGTGCCAACGATACAGGCACCAAGTGCCAGCACGATTTTACTTTTCAGGCTTTTGGAAAACATAGACCTGTTCCTCCTTCGTGGGTGTCGTCATCCAGACAAGTCTGGAAAGATGAATGAACCAGTTAACCCGGCGCAACGGGACGCTCCGCCAGAGCGGTTTCAAGTTTGTCTTCTAGAGGGAACGCAAAGCCTGGATGTGTTTCCGGGCCTTACCTGGGCGCTTTGGAAAAGACAGGGTGAACAGGCGACCAAGAGGGCGCCATCGCCGCGTCAAAACATTGCACCCCTCAAAACGCGGCAAACCTGCGCCTTGAGTGCGACTGATAACATCCTCCCATATATTACCGAGCCGTCGCCCCCGAAACCGTCAACGCAGCAGGCGGGACGTTCAGGAGACATGAATCACACTACAGCGTTAATTTTTACAAATCAACGAAAAAATGTTACTAATATTGGCAACAATGCCAAATTATCACCCGCAACCTGTCATTTCACACCAAAATCATCGGGCAAGGCTCTCATATTTGCACTAATCAGGGTCGACTTGGTATAATCTGTAATATTTTCAACAATGTCAGCCGTCAGAGTCGTTCCCAACGGGTTTTGCGACAGGTTGTACCCACAAAAAACCCGCCACCGCGACAAGGCACGGTGGCGGGTCATCAGGTGCCGACCTGGCGACAGGTCAGACGTTCACAAGATCGGCCGGAAGAAGCCCTTCGGGAAGGTTCTGGTAACACACGGGCCGCAGGAAGCGGCGGATGGAAAGTGTGCCGACAGAGGTGGCGCCAAAGTTGGTGCTGGCCGGGTAGGGGCCGCCATGAACCATGGAATCGCAAACCTCGACGCCTGTTGGAAACCCATTGGCCAGGACGCGACCGGCCATACGTTCCAGCACCGGCAGCAACTCCCGTGCGAGGCCGAGATCGCCGTCATCCATCTGTAACGTGGCGGTCAACTGCCCGGCAAAGCTTTCGGCGATTTCCTTCATCTGCGCGGCGTCCTTTACACGGATCACCAACCCGAGCGGGCCGAACACTTCTTCGGCCAATTCGCCGTTGGCCAACCAGTCGCTGGCCGGGACTTCGAACAGATAGGGTGTGGCATTGCGACCCTCACACGATGTGGTCAAAAGAGATTTGACGCCCGCGCCTTCGGCAACCCGGCGGGCGCCATCGCGATAGGCGTCGGCCATGCCATCGGTCAGCATGGTTTGCCCGGCAACGGCGCCAAGGCCCTTTGTCGCCGAGGCTACGAACGCATCCGCATCCGGCCCGTCAATCACGATTGCAATGCCCGGGTTGGTGCAAAACTGCCCCGCGCCCATTGTCAGGCTTGCGGCCCAACCCGCCCCGAGATCTGCGCCACGGGCGGCGGTGGCCTGGGGCAGAACGAACATGGGATTGACGCTGCCAAGCTCCCCGAAGAACGGGATCGGTTCAGGGCGCGATGCGCAAAGATCATAAAGCGCACGCCCGCCGCCCAGGCTCCCGGTGAAACCGACGGCCTTGATCCGTGGATCTGTCACAAGCGCCTCGCCCACGGCACGGTTGCCGCCTTGCACAAGGCTGAAGATTCCCGCGTCCATGCCAAGCTTTGCAAGGGCCGCAACGATCGCGTCACCGACAATTTCGCCCGTACCCGGATGCGCACTGTGCCCTTTGACAACAACCGGACACCCCGCCGCCAGCGCCGCGGCGGTATCGCCACCGGCCACCGAAAAGGCCAGCGGAAAATTGGAGGCGCCGAACACGGCCACCGGGCCGACCGGGCGCTGCATCATCCGCAGATCGGGGCGGGGCAGGGGGTGACGATCGGGCAGTGCCGCGTCATGGCGACAATCAAGGTAGTCCCCGGCGCGAATATGAGATGCGAAAAGACGCAACTGCCCCGTGGTCCGGCCCCGTTCGCCTTGCAGGCGGGCATTGGGCAGACCGGTTTCCGCAGTTCCGATTTCCGTGATCGCGTCGCCACGGGCGTCGATTTCTTCGGCAATGGTATCCAGAAGCTGTGCCCGCTGTTCGCGGGTCGTGGCGGCAAACCCCGCAAAGGCTGCATGGGCCGCCGCACAGGCCTGATCCACCAGCTCAGGAGAGCCGAGCGAGAATTCAAAGGCCTCGCCCGTCGCCGGGGCAGAGGCGAACCGCCCGTCAGAGCCAACCTTTTTGCCAGCAATCAAGTGTTTTCCGTGGGGGGTAAAAGTCATGCTATCGTCCTGTCCGTTCGCGCCACGCGCTGTATTTCACCAGGTTTTCATCGTCCGTTGCCGGATAGAGACCGATAATCCCGGCCCCCTCGTTCACTTGCTCCAGCACGAAATCCTCATAGGATTCCATATCCGTGCATTCCTCGGCGATTTCGTCCGCCAGGTGCGCGGGGATCACCATCACGCCATCGCCGTCGCCCAGCATGACATCGCCCGGAAAGACCGGCGCATCACCACAGGAAATCGGCACGTTGATATCGATCGCCTCGTGCAGCGTAAGGTTGGTTGGCGCCGAAGGGCAGCCAAAATAGGCGGGCATATCAAGGGCGCCAATCCCCACCGCGTCGCGCACACCGCCATCGGAAACGACGCCCGCAGCACCGCGTTGCGCAAGACGGGTGATCAGAATCGACCCGGCTGTGGCGGCGCGGCTGTCTTTGCGGGCATCCATAACCAGCACATGGCCCTCGGGACAGGTTTCGATCGCCACCCGTTGTTTGTGGTCGCGGTCGCGGAAAACGGTGATCGGGTTCCGATCCTCGCGCGCGGGAATATAGCGCAGGGTAAAGGCCTGACCGACCATCGTTACCGGCTTGCGCTCCATCGGGGCGACGCCTTGCACGAACTGGTTGCGCAGGCCGCGCTTGAACAGGGCGGTCGCGACCGAAGCCGTGGAAACCTTTTTTAATTTTTCACGCGTTTCGTTGGACAAGATGTAATCGCTCATGGTTTTTTCCTATCGTCCGGCTTGTGCAGCCATGGTTGTTGTAAATCCGGCGCGCGCCCTGACGCGACAGAACCGTCAGGGCGGGTCATCCTAACAGCGTATCTTGTTGCCTTCAGCGGCGAGGGCCAATTCAATCTCCAGAAGGCTCAACACGGTCACCCCGTCCAATTTTCTGCTTTCTGCCAACGCTTTGGGGTTCAATAGACTGGATAGCGAAAGATGTCAATATTTGTAATATACAATGTCAAAACAGGCCGAGATTTCGTGTAATATATCGAAATGAAGTATGAACACTTTACAGATTTCGCCATTCTCACCCCAGCTGCATGGCAGCATGGCCAACAAATGTCGCCGCCCCTGCAAAATGTGTCGCGGTGACCCAAGGGAAGCGTTGCCTGAATTGCCCTGCCTTGTCACTCTGGTCTGCGGACCGGGACTTTTGTGGGGGGCGAAACATTCGGAATGAACGCATTGACCGTTGCGCAAACTTATTACAGTCTCTCGATTGAGAACCTCAAAGACTCGGGATGCATGATTAAGGATTACCAGTGTTGCACGATAGCGGCCGTTCCGGCCCGGTGGCAGGTCTGACATGACGCTTGCCCTGGAAGCCCGTGGATTGACGAAGGAATTCAAAGGTTTTGTTGCCGTCAACAATGTCGACCTGAAGGTCCGCAAAGGGGCCATCCATGCCCTGATCGGCCCGAACGGCGCGGGCAAGACCACCTGTTTCAACCTTCTGACGAAATTCCTTCAACCCACCCGTGGCACCATCCTTTACGAGGGGCGCGATATCACCTCTCTGGCCCCGGCCGAGATTGCGCGCCTGGGCCTTGTGCGGTCGTTCCAGATCTCGGCGGTGTTTCCTGATCTCAGCGTGTTACAGAACGTGCGCGTCGCGTTACAGCGCAAGCGTGGCGAAAGCTATGATTTCTGGCGTTCGGAAAAAACCCTCACCCGCTTTGACGACGCCGCCCGCGCCCATATCGAGGAAGTGGGACTGAGCGAATTCGTCAATCACCGGGCGGGGGATCTGTCTTATGGGCGCAAACGGGCGCTGGAAATTGCCACCACGCTGGCGCTGGAACCTGACATGCTGTTGCTCGATGAACCGATGGCGGGCATGGCGCAGGCCGATGTGGAACGGATTTCGGCCCTGATCCGGCGCGTGGCCAAGGGGCGGACGATCCTGATGGTGGAACATAACCTGTCGGTCGTGGCCGATCTGTCGGACTGGATCACCGTTCTGGCCCGTGGCGAAATTCTGGCCGAAGGCGATTACGAAACGGTCAGCAAATCGCCCGCCGTGATCGAGGCCTATATCGGGGCAGAAGCATGAGCGACACTTCGGGCAAGGATGCGCTGCTGCGCGTCGAGGGATTGCAGGGCTGGTATGGCGAAAGCCACGTTTTGCACGGTGTCGATTTCCATGTGAACCCCGGCGAGGTCGTGACCCTGCTGGGGCGCAACGGCGCGGGCAAGACATCGACTCTGCTGGGCATCATGGGCATCCTGCCCCGGCGCGAAGGGTCGGTGCGTTTTGCCGGCACCGAAACAATTCACATGCAGCCGCGCCAGATTGCCCATCTGGGCATTGCCATCTGCCCCGAAGAACGGGGCATTTTTTCGTCGCTGAACGTCGAGGAAAACCTGATGCTGCCGCCGCGCATCGCCGATGGCGGGCTAAGCGTCGAGCGGATCTATGATCTGTTCCCCAATCTGCTGGAACGGCGCCGCAGTCAGGGCACCAAACTGTCGGGCGGCGAACAACAGATGCTGGCCATTGCGCGCATCCTGCGCACGGGCGCCAAGCTGCTGTTGCTGGATGAACCGACCGAAGGACTGGCCCCGGTTATCGTTCAGCATATTGGCCGCACCATCGCCGCGCTGAAAAAAGAAGGCTTTACCATCGTGCTCGTGGAACAGAATTTCCGTTTTGCCGCCTCGGTGGCCGACCGCCATTATGTCGTCGATCAGGGCAGGGTGATCGACATGATCCCCAACGCCGACCTGGACGCGAACATGGACAAGCTGCACGCCTATCTGGGCGTCTGATCCACAAGAACCGGCGTGACATCACGCCAAAACAAGGGAGAGAACGACATGATCAAATCACTGGCCTATGGAACGGCGCTTGGCGCGCTGTTTGCCGGCGCGGCGATGGCGGACATCGACGTTAAACTGGGCGTGCTGAACGACCGTTCGGGCGTTTATGCCGACCTGTCGGGCGAAGGATCCGTCGTCGCCGCACGCATGGCGGTTGAAGATTTCAAAGCCGCCGACAAAGGCATGAACGTCGAAATCATCTCGGCCGATCACCAGAACAAGCCCGACATCGGGTCGAACATCGCGCGTCAGTGGTACGATCAGGACGGTGTGAACGCCATTCTTGACGTGCCAACATCCTCGGTCGCGCTGGCGGTGTCCGACATCACCGCCGAAAAGAACGGCGTGATGATCAACTCGGGCGCCGGGTCCACCGCGCTGACCCGCGAACAATGCCACCCGACAACGGTTCACTGGACCTATGACACCGCGGCTCTTGCCAATGGCACGGGCGGGGCGATGACCAATGCGGGCGGCAAAAAATGGTTCTTCCTGACCGCCGACTATGCCTTTGGCCACTCGCTTGAGGAAAACACCTCGGCCGTGGTCGAGGCCAACGGCGGCGAAGTGGTCGGCGCGGTCAACGTACCGTTCCCGGCGCAGGATTTCTCGTCGTTCCTGCTGCAGGCGCAAGGGTCGGGCGCCGATGTTATCGGTCTGGCCAACGCCGGCGGCGATACGGTGAACGCGATCAAGCAGGCGGCGGAATTCGGCATCACCCAGGCCGGGCAGAAACTGGCCGCGCTGCTGTTCTTTGTGACCGATGTTCATGCGCTGGGGGCACAGACGGCACAGGGCCTGTCCCTGACCGAAGCCTTTTATTGGGATCAGAACGATGCGACCCGCGCATGGTCAAAGCGGTTCTTTGACACCCACGGCGCCCAGCCGACGATGGTACAGGCCGGGGTTTATTCCGGCACGATGGCCTATCTTGCTGCGGTCGAGGCTCTGGGCAGCGCCGATGACGGCAAGGCTGTGGTCGCCAAGATGAAGTCGATGGATATCGACGATCCGCTCTTTGGCAAGGTCACGGTGCGCGGCGACGGGCGGGCGATCCACGATATGTATCTGTTCCAGGTCAAAACACCGGACGAATCCAGTGGCGAATGGGATCTTTACAATCAGATTTCGGCGATCAACGGCGATGACGCCTTCCTGCCCATGCTGGACGAATGCGACTTTACAAAAATGTAAGCCGCTAACAACGGCCACGCTGCCCCCCGGCAATGTTCCGGGGGTGGCGCAACAAATGACGACGGGGCGCTTTCGTATGTTCGAGCTTTTGGGAATACCGCCGCAGGTTCTTTTGGGACAACTGCTGCTGGGCCTGATCAACGGGTCGTTTTATGCTGTCCTGTCTCTGGGGCTGGCGGTGATATTCGGCCTGCTCAACATCATCAATTTTGCCCATGGCGCGCTTTACATGATGGGGGCCTTTGTGGCCTGGATGCTGCTGCATTACCTTGGCGTCGGCTATTGGCCCGCGCTGATCCTTGCGCCGCTGATCACCGGCGCTTTCGGAATTCTGATGGAGCGCACGATGCTGTCGCGGCTTTATCATCTTGATCACCTTTACGGGCTGCTGCTGACCTTTGGTCTGGCGCTGATCATTCAGGGCCTGTTCCGCAATTATTACGGTATTTCGGGCCTGCCTTATCAAATTCCGGCGGCGCTTTCGGGGGGCAACAACCTTGGGTTCATGTTCCTGCCGAACTATCGCGCCTGGGTCGTTGTTGCCTCGGCGGTTGTGTGTTTTGCCACTTGGTTCATCATCGAAAAAACCCGGCTGGGCGCCTATCTGCGCGCGGCGACGGAAAATCCGGTGCTGGTGGGGGCCTTTGGGATCAACGTGCCGCTGCTGATCATGCTGACCTATGGTTTTGGCGTGGCGCTGTCCGGGTTTGCCGGTGTGCTGGCGGCGCCGATCTATTCGGTCAACCCGAACATGGGCGCCGATCTGATCATCGTGGTGTTTGCCGTTGTGGTCATTGGCGGCATGGGGTCGATCCTGGGAGCGATCCTGACGGGATACATGCTGGGGCTGGTCGAGGGGCTGACGCGGGTGTTCTATCCCGAAGGCTCGGCGGTGGTGATCTTTGTCATCATGGCGATCGTACTTTTGATAAAGCCCGAAGGGCTGTTCGGGAAGGCAGCGTGAGATGCAACAGACAGACAGTGTGACACCCGCCGCCGAAACCACCCCCGTTGAATTTGTCGACTCGGCCACCGGCATGCCGCTGTTGCACAAGGCGATTTTCCTTGTCCTGCTGGCATTCCTGATCGTGCTGCCGTTCATGGTTTATCCGGTCTTTGCCATGAAGGTGATGTGTTTCGCGTTGTTCGCCGCCGCGTTCAACCTGCTGCTTGGGTTTGGCGGGCTTTTGTCCTTTGGCCATGCGGCGTATTTCGGCGGGGCCAGCTATGTGGCGGCCCATGCGGCCAAGGTCTGGGGCCTGACGCCTGAGTTGGCGGTGCTGGCGGGCACAGCGGCGGCGGCATTTCTCGGGCTGGTGATCGGGTCTTTGTCGATCCGCAGGCAGGGCATCTATTTTGCCATGGTCACGCTGGCCTTTGCCCAGATGGTGTATTTCCTGTCCCTGCAACTGCCCTTTACCGGCGGCGAGGACGGGATTCAGTCGGTGCCACGTGGCGATCTGTTCGGGCTGATCTCGCTTGAGGATAACGTACCGCTGTATTTCTTTGTACTGGCGGTAACCTTTGGTGGCATCCTGATGCTGTATCGTATCGTGAATTCGCCGTTTGGTCAGGTGCTGAAAGCGATCCGCGAAAACGAACCCCGGGCGATTTCACTTGGCTATAACGTCAATCGGTACAAGCTGATGGTCTTTGTGTTGTCGGCCACCTTTGCCGGGCTGGCGGGCGCGATGAAAAGCCAGGTGTTTCAGCTTGCCTCGCTGACCGATGTGCATTGGTCGATGTCGGGCGAAGTGGTGCTGATGACGCTGCTGGGGGGCATGGGCACGATATTCGGGCCATTGGCAGGCGCGGCGATGATCGTGACCATGCAGAACTATCTTGCGACTTTCGGCGCATGGGTCACGGTCATTCAGGGCGCCATTTTCGTGATCGGTGTGCTGTTGTTCCGCGAAGGGGTGATCGGCGTGCTGGCACGCTGGTTCAAACGCCCCCTCTGATCTCGCGGGCAGCCCGGAAACGCCATGGCGGTTTTATAATCCGTCTTATGTTAATACACCCACCCCCGGACACACCGCGAAAACCGCGGGTCCGGGGCGGCTAGCGGTTCGTTTCGATGGTGTCACAGTCACGCAACGGGCGCTGGCAGCGTTTGGGTATCTCCGCCGTCACCCGCACTCTGATGGCGCGGCCTGACAAGTTCGATACGGCGCCGGGGGGCAACACACCCCGCCTGACGCAATGCGCCGTCAACGCGGCTAAACACCTCGTCGCGGCAATCAACATCGCGGTCAAAACGTGACAACCAATACCGAAGCGCATAGGTGATACCGCCTTCTTCATAGGCCAGAACGCGCACGTCAGGCGCCGGATCCTGTTGAATCACCTTCGCATCTTTCATGGCATCCAGCATCACCCGACGCGCCTGCGCGATAGGCATGACATGATCCAACGTGATGGTGATCTGCGCGCGATACTGCGGCTTTGGCGCAGAATAATTGGTGATCCGCTGAAGCGCGATCTGACTGTTGGGCAGGATCATATAGGTTGCGTTGCGGGTCAGGATACGGGTCGTGCGCCATCCGATTTCGATGACCTTGCCCCGCGCCAAACCGTCAATATCAACCCAGTCGCCGATGCGAAACGGCCCCTCAACGCCAAGGGCTATTCCTGAAAGGGTATCCGCCACCACATTTCGAATGGCAAACCCCAACATGGCAAGGATCAGCCCCGATCCGGCCAGCGCCCCGATCGCGCCCTGCCCCATGAACAGCGAAACCGTTGCCGTGAACGCGACCAAAAACAGCGCCGCCGCAATCAGATCCCGCAGCAGACGGGGGTATGGGCGCCGTCGTGCGGCAGCCTGATCAAGGGCCATGGACAAAACCCGGCTGACCAGCCACGCCGAGCCGAAATAAGCCAGCCCCCGGATGCCAAGGGACAAGGGTTCGTGATGTCCGATCATGTCCGTCAAATCGGACGAGAACAGGATCAACCCGACGGTCAACACCACAAGGGCGGTTGGCCAGATCAAGCGCCGGGCGTGCTGTTTGGTGGTCATTGCCAAAGCCCCCGCTGCCAATTCAGATCGGGCGCGCCAATCGCTGCGACACGGGCGCAGCCCATCATGACATGAGTATCAGAGCAGTTTTCGCGACACAGATCACGGGGGTCGCAGGCCTTGCGGGCCTTTGGGGGAACAGACAAGAACATTTGATGGTTTCCGATAAGGGCGCAGGGCCGGGAAAGGTGGTATGGATGACCCGGAGAAAGCGCCCAGACAGACCTTACATCATGTCGGCGCCCCCTCCGGGAATGCATGTGCGGTTGGATCAACCTGTTTCAACGTATCCATGATCAAGCGTCGCCTGCCCCGTCACCAGAGCGTTGTTCGACCTTGATGATCGTCAGGGTGCGGCGCTGGTTGTCGCGGGTGTCCCAATAAAAACTGGCCCCCTCGGACAACCCCAAAAGGGCAACGCCGATCGGCGTCATCACGGACACCTGCAACCGCTCTATATCGGCGTGTTCGGGATAGACCAGCGTCACGGTTTTGTCGTTGCCGGTCGCTTCGTCGCGATAGGTTACGGTGCTGCCGATGGTCACGACATTGCCGGGCATCTTGGCGGGCGCGACGATCCGTGCCCGGCTGATTTCGTCAAACAGACGGTCCGCCAGGGTGGGATTGCGTCTCAACATGCCTTCCGCCAGGCTTTCCAGATGGCTGACGTCATCGGCGTTGATCACGATTTTCGGGTTCCGTTTGGTACGTTTCGCAGGTGCCGTCATTGGGGCAGACATGTTCTTGCCTCCTTGCAAGGATAAAAATTCAGTTAGATATTTTAACAGCCGGGTCAGGCAGAATGGGCGACGCCAAGAACGACAAGCCTGCCGATTGTGCCGTCATCCCGCAGCAGCGGCGCGCGTTGCCCCACCTTCATGCCGATCAACGCAGCGCCCAACAGCGAGGCAACGGGAATGACACCCCCGGCCAAACCCTCTCGGGCGCGGTGGACCAGCAAACCGGTCTGGGCCGCGCCCCCGTCAACCGTATAGGTGACACAGCACCCCCCGATCACCAGATCGCAACATTGCATGTCCGGTACGGGTGTCGCAGATCGCAGCTTGTGCGCCAAAACATAGGGAAGCAGCGTCGACGACGGCCTTACAGCGCTTTCGCATTGGTCCAGATGTTCCTGCAATTTCTGATAATCGGCCGTTGGTATGAACGCCGGATCATTCTGCAAAGCCTTGAGGCCAGCGAAATTTTTGGGGTCGGTCTGTTGGGGCTGAGTGGTGTTGATCATGATATCTCCTCGGGCGACAGGGCCACGTACACGTTCAGGATGTGAGGAGGCCCCGGGAAGTGTCGCAGGCGCAGACGCGCCTAAACCGCCCGGGGAAGGGAGCGGTTCAGCAGGAGAAATCGAAAATGATCAACATGCGTCTTCATACCATCAAAGGTAGGTATCCGCCCCCCCAAGTCAATGCCGTTGGTCGTTCATCCTTCGCGCGCACCCACGACGCCCGCTGTGCCCAGTATGGTGGCCAGGCCTGCGAACAATCCGCGCAGGGAATTTTCCGGCTCTACGTCGATCCATTCATCAAGGGTGTGCGCCCGCCCGCCGGTGCCACCCGAGCCAAGACGGATCGCGGGAATACCCAGCCCCATCGGGATGTTGGCATCGGTCGAGCTTGACCCGGTTGTCTTTTCAAACCCGAACAACGGAAGGGCGGCGAATGCGGCCTGCACGATCCGGCTGTTATGGGGTGTCGCCCCCGCCGGGCGGTTGCCGATTCTGGTCAGTTCCGCCGAAATCACGCCGTCCGACGTATCGGCGCGGGCGTTCTCTTTCCCGGTGGCGGCTGTGATCGCGGCGCGCAGTTTTGCATCCAGCCTGTCCAGCTCTGCCTGATCTTCCGACCGCAAATCAATCTCGGCCCAGACCGTTTCAGGAATTGCATTTACCGACGTTCCGCCGCCAAATGTCGAGGCGCAAAAGGTTGTCAGGGGTGTTTTTGGCACCTCGAATTCGGCCATCGCAGACAGCAGTGACCCCATGGCATAGGCCGGGTTTACCGTTCCGAATGCCATCAACGAATGCCCGCCCGGCCCGTTGAACGCCACGCGGTATCTATAGGATCCAACGGCGGTTGTCGTGATGTCCTCAAGGTTCAGGCCATCGACGGTAAAGAACCCGGCAATCTGATTGCGGTATTTCCCTTGGGTAAAAAGATGGCGCACGCCGCGCAGATCGCCTTTGCCTTCCTCGCCCACATCACCGACGAACAGAATATCCTGCTCCGTTTCGATTTTCGCAGCATCAAGGGCGCGAATGAACGCCAGCAGGGCGGCAAGCCCGCGTGTGTCATCCCCGATGCCCGGCGCAAACAATCTGGTGCCGTCACGACGCACGGTACAATCGGTGCCTTCGGGGAAAACCGTATCAAGATGCGCAGCAACCACGATCATCTGCCCATTCCCGCGCCCCCGGCGAACCCCCAGAACATTGCCGATGTCATCGCGGTGAACATCATCCAGCCCAAGATCGCGGAATTTCTGTTCAAAGGCCCCGGCGCGCCGTTCTTCCTTGAACGGAGGGGCCGGAATTTCCGTCAGCTCGATAATCTGTTCCACAAACAGATCATGCTGGGCGCGCAGGGTGTCTTGCGCCAGCTTGAAGGCATCCAGTGCGATGATATCCGCCACATCATAGGTCATCGGGTTTCCCTGTCCGGTGTGGGCCGCAAAAGCGGCGCGCACATGCGCCGGCCTTCGTTGCCGCCAATCGGCCCCTTGCTCTGAGACGGCATCTTTCTGTATCCGATGAAAATCATGGCGTTGACAAGTGGGCCGGGCGGGTGTGTCTGGACCAGGTGCCGCAAACGGAGATTGCCATGACGTTGGCCTCGTCCAATCCAACACGCCGTTTTGGGAAAACCACCCTTTCGATCCTGATCGCGGTCAGCCTCGGGCATATGCTCAATGATATCATGCAGTCGCTGCTGTCGTCGCTTTATCCGATCCTCAAGCAGAACTATGCGCTGGATTTCATGCAGATCGGCCTTTTGACCCTGACGTTTCAGGTCACGGCGTCGTTTTTGCAGCCTGTGGTCGGGCTGGTCACTGATCGCTGGCCGATGCCCTTTTCCCTGCCTGTGGGCATGGCCAGCACGTTTTGCGGGCTGATCCTGTTGGGCAACGCCGCCAATTTCGGGCTGCTTTTGCTGGCCGCCTCGCTGATCGGGGTCGGGTCGTCGGTGTTTCACCCCGAGGCATCGCGCGTGGCGCGGCTGGCGTCGGGGGGCGGCACGGGCTGGCGCAATCGCTGTTTCAGGTCGGGGGCAATTTCGGGTCGGCCATCGGGCCGCTGATCGCCGCCTTTATCGTGTTGCCCAACGGACAGCACAGCGTGGCGTGGCTGTCGGTGTTGGCGATGGCGGGCATCATCCTGCTGGCGCAGGTCGGGCGGTGGTATTCGGCCCAGCACCGCCAAAGCCGCGGCGGTGAGGCGCCAAGCCGCGCCCTGCCCCTGCCCCGGGGCAGGATATTGCAGGCCTTGCTGGTGCTGGTGCTGCTGACCGCCACCAAGAATGTCTATATGGCCAGCATATCCAGTTACTTCACCTTTTATGTGATCGAACGCTTTGGCATGACGATGCAGCAATCACAGTTGATGCTGTTCCTGTTTCTTGGGTCGGCGGCAGTTGGCACCTTTATGGGCGGCCCGATCGGTGACAGGACAAGCCCGCGTTTCGTGATCTGGTTTTCGGTGCTTGGGGTGATCCCCTTTGCCATGTTGCTGCCCTATGCCAACTTTGAATGGACCTGCGTTCTCAGCGTGATGATCGGCCTTGTCTTTGCCTCGGCCTTTCCGGCGATCATGGTCTTTGCCCAACAGTTGGTGCCAGGGCGCATCGGGTTGATCGGCGGGTTGTTCTTTGGCTTTGCCTTCGGCGCCGGGGGTCTTGGCGCCGCCCTTTTGGGAACGCTTGCCGATACCTATGGGATCGAAACCGTCTATTGGCTGTGTTCCTATCTGCCGTTGCTGGGGCTGTGTACCATCCTGTTGCCACGCATTCCCGAAACCCGCTAGGGGCGCCGCGCGCATCATGAATTACAGCGCAAAGGCCACCCGGTCAGGCCCGGGCAGGGCCCGACCCGCTGTCTGCCTGCGCCAAGTCAAGAAATCGCCGTTCCGCCAGTGACAGATGCCGTTCCTTGTGGCGCAACACGTGAAAGCGGCGCTTGGGCAAGTTCAGCGCGACCTTGACCAGCCGCCCTGCGTCAAGCGATGCCTGCACGACCAGCGTGGAAAGAATGGTGGCGCCGCCGCCGCATTCCACAGCCGCGCGCACCGCTTCGTTCGATGGCAATTCCAGCGCAATATCAATGTCCGTGATCAACAGGCCATGTTGCGCAAAAGCCGCCTCACAAACAGCGCGGGTGCCTGATCCGGCCTCTCGCAAAATCCAGGCGGTGGATTTGAAATCGCGCTTTGTGACGGGTGGCTGTGTTGCCCACGGGTGGCCCGGCGCAACCACAAGCGCCGGTTCGTCACCGGGAAGCGGATGACGTGACAGTGAAAAATCATCGGTTTCCCCCTCGACAAACCCAAGGTCGACAATGGCATCATGAACCATCCGCGCCACTTCGGTGGTATTGCCGGTGACAAGCTCCAGCGCGAAACCGGGGTGGGCCATGCGGAATTTCTGCATCAATGGCGGCAACCAGTAATTCGCGACCGTCTGACTGGCGGCAAGGCGCAGGGTGCCACGCTTCAACCCGGCCAGATCGGCCAAAAGGCGCTCTGCCTGTCCGGCGCGGGCCAGAACCGCCCGGGCCTCATCCAGAAAAATCCGCCCCGCGTCGGTCAGGATGATGCGCCGCCCGATCCTGTCAAACAGGCGCACGGCGTGGCGGTCTTCCAGCGTGGCAATCGCACCACTGACGGCGCTTTGTGTCAGGTTCAGAAACGCAGCCGCGCGGGTGACGTGTTCACGCTCTGCGACCGCGATAAAGATTCTGAGCTGCTCAAGCGTCATGCCAGCAACAGAACCAGACCGAGGCTGAAAAGGAAAATGAAAACCCACGCCCCGGCCCCCAGCAACGCCGGACGGATGCCCTCGGCCACCAGTTTGCGCAGATCGGTTTCCAGTCCCATTGCGGCCAGGGCGGTGGCCAACAGGAATTGCGTGGCGCCGGTGGTGAACGGTGCTGTCCCCTCGGGCACCCAGCCGCTGCTGGCAAGGCCGACCATGGCCATGAACCCCAGCACGAACCACGGGATGGGCGCGCTGGCGTGGCGGGCGGCGCCCCCTCGCGGCGCAGACGGCGGGCGGCGGCGGCGCCCAGCAACAGCACCATGGGCGCCAGCATGATCACACGGGTCAGTTTGGCGATCGCACCGAATTCACCCGCCTCTTGTCCGCGGGAATAGGCGGCGGCAACCACTTGGGCAACCTCGTGAATAGAGGCCCCCGTCCACAGCCCAAAGGCATGGGGCCCCATATCCAGCATCCCGCCAAGCAGCGGCATCAACACCATGGAAAGCGATCCGAAAATGGTCACACAGGCCACCGCATAGGCCACCTCTTCGTCGCGCGCCCGGGTCACGGTGTTGGTGGCAATCACCGCCGACGCTCCGCAAATCGACGTGCCCGCCGCAATCAGTTGCGTCAGCCCGGGGTCAACCTTCAGCGCCCGCCCCAACAGGGTGGTAAACGCAAAGGTGGCAAGCAGCGTCACAACAATCAGCGCCACACCAATGCCCCCCACCCCAACAACCTGTTGCGCCGTCAGTTGCAGCCCCAACAGCACGATGCCAGCCCGCAGAAGCCGTTTCAGGCTGAATTTCACACCCGCTTTGGCAAGATCCGGCGTGCCGATCAGGTTGTGAAACGCCATGCCAAGCAGGATCGCAACAATCAGCGGGCCAAGCATCTGAAACCCGGGCAACAGCCGCACCGCGAACGCGGCTGCCGCGATCAACCCCGCCAACCCCAAACCCGGCAGAACCCGCAGCACTGCCGGGCCGGAAAATGCTGATGCGCCCCAGCGCGCCCCTTTGACAATATCCGACATTCAAACGTCCCTCCTTTGGCTTCGGGGGACAGATAGGGGGTCTTTCCAGATCGCTCCAACGGATTAAATCTATGGTTTCAATCTGTAAAACCGAACGGTTTCACGTCCTGCCGGATCGCGTCTTCAGGATTGATAGGTCGTGGTGCGCTCGACGGTCCGGGCGGGCCGCTTTTCCCCCGCGAGAACCTCAAAATCGAGATGGTTTTCGGCGGGCACCAACGGGCAGGTGACAAAGTTGGTAAAGGCGCAAGGCAGCGCAAACGCATAGTTGAAATCAATCCAGTCAATCCGGCGGCAATCCTTGTCGGCGAATTGCAGTTCAACGATGCGCCCCGCGCCATAGGTGACCGGGCCACTGGTTTGATCGCGGATATGGGCCACCGCCTGCACCCCCGTATCGGTGTCCTTGCCGATCAGCGCGAGGGTATAGGCCTTGCCGTTCCGCTCGAACGTAAAGGTGCCCATGCGTGGCGTCGCTTCGCGCACGCCCGGCTCAACGGTTTCGGCGTCGAATGCCACACGTTCGGTTGGGGTATAGACGCCCGGAATGCGCCAGGCGGGGTCATAATCAAACGCGTCGGGGGCTGCATCCGCGAGGCGGGTCGCCTCGCGCGGGTCACGCACCCGCACCCCAAAAAGCGGCTTGCCGTCGTGTGTCGTGCGCAGGATCGCTTCAACCTCTTTGATGCCGAAATACACCGGCACGCTGTTGCCGTTGCCATAGGTCTGGTTGCGCCCGGGGATGATTTCAACGGGACCGGTCGGATAGGCGCCATTCACCGACAGCGTCGGCCCAGAGGCGGGCGGCGTAAACATGACCCTGCCCTCATCAACCGACCAGGTGCCGGGAAGCATTTCGAACTGCACGTCGCGGTCGTCCTGTTCCAGCCAGTATTGCGCCACCAGCGAGGTCCAGCCATAGGGGCGGAACATGGTTGCAACGTGGGCATAGCGCCATTCACGCCACTGGCCTTCCAGGTGTTCATTTGTGGACATGTTCATTTCCTTTCACAGGATGCATCGGTTTGCTTGCGCAAGGCTTTTATGGGGGGCCGGTCAGGCGCCGGTAATCTCGTTCAGAAATGCCAGAACCCCACGCCATGATCCGTCATCGGCCCGGGCATTGCCCGACGGTGTGCCGCCGGTGGTGAACGGCACTTTTGACACCGGGTGATCGCGGCTTATCTGGGTTGCCGGAACAAAGGACAGGTTGATGGAATGGCCCGCATCGTCAAAATCCAGGTGGCGCACCGGATAGGGGTGTTTGTGCTGGCCCAGGGTCGAAACCACCATGCGCGAATACAGGCTGGAGGGCCAGGCCCGGTCATCGCGCCCGGAAATCAACAGCACGGGGCCAGCTATTTTTTCAACCGGAATGCGCGACTGCGCCGCCAGATCACGATCTTTCAGCGCCTCGAAGAAAACCGAATGGTGCCGATTGGGCGGCACATCACCCGCCCAGGGGTGCCAATGCACCGCTTTGTTGTCGTCAAAAAGATGCGGCAGAGGCGCGCCACCCATGGTCCAGGCGACACCATGCCAACCGCCACGCGCCGGATCACCCGCGCCCTGCGCCCCATGCACCATGGCCCCCGGCACATAGGCAATCACAGCCGAGACAAGATCAGGGAAGGTTGCGCCCAACAACAGCGACAGTTCGCCACCGCGCGACTGACCGCTGACCGCAACAAAACCATCGCGCGGGGCCAGTTCCCGGTGCGCCCATTTCAACCCCGTTTCGAAATACTCAAGGGGGGTTTCGGTGATAAAGGGCGACAGGCCAGGTGCCTTGAAATACCCAAGCGCAAACGCCTGATAACCGTGGGACGCGTAAAGCGCACCGCGCGGTTCGTTGATGCCGCCGCCAGACCCGTTCAGAACCACCACAACCGGATGCGGGCCGGGGCCATCGGGGGTGAACACCGTGCCCACCAACCCGTCCTGACGCACCTCGCGCCGCGTGACGCCGGATGCCGCAAACCGTTGCGAAAGCTCGGCCTCGGCGCGCTGACCGTCGGGTGTTTCGGCGCTCAGCTCGGTCAGCAGGGGCTGCATGACGTCGTCGGGAAACACCTCGCGGCTGGTGCCGTTGGTCGGGTGCTGGCCCCATAACAGACCCATGGGCGCAACCTCGGCATAATCGCCACCAACGGGGGCATCGCGGGTCAGATCAACCACCCCATGGGCATCCGCCATAAAGGTGGCCTGACTGTCCCAGACATCGCCGCCCCCCGCCGGGTGCGGGCCGAGATCGCAACCAGTTCATCAGGGGCAAGCCCCGACACGACAATCTGGCGCGGCACATCAATCAGGCCATCAACCGGCGTGACCGAAAGAACAGGCGCGGATTTGGAATGTGTTGTCATCTAAAGCACCATCTTTTCATATGAGGGGTCGCGTGTTGCATCATTGCCCCCCGGTGGCGGTCATCCGGGCAAGACAGGCGGTAAGACGGCGACCAAATTCAGCGTCCAGCACCGTGTCAGGTGACAGGCCGCCACCCCGTGGCCAATGCCCGCCCCCCATGGCCCAGTCACCCTGCAAGGCGGCAAGTTTTTCCTGCCAGTCAAAGCCGTCACCGGCCACGGCAGGGTCAAGGGCCAGAATGAACACGCCGCGCCCTTTCGGATCGCCGCGCCCCCCGGCCACACCGGCCATGAGTTCGACCATCAGGCCCAGCAGTGATCCGATCTGTCCGCCGCGCGGCAGCAGTGCCGCAACATCCGCTGCGATGCTGGTCGGGCGTCCCGCCGCGTTTAAGGCGATTCCATCGGGCAACGGCGTGCCCGCTGCGCGCGCCTTGGCGACATCGGCCATGGTGGTTGTGCTGCTGGCAATGTCGATCACCACACGCGCATCCCCCTGCCCCATGCCAAGGGCCAAAGGGTTGGTGCCGATCACCGCAGCCGTACCCCCATGGGGCGCCACGAACGGCGGGCCTTCGGCCCCGACAACGCCAACCAGCCCCGCATCGGCAAGATGGCGCACAAAAGGCGCAAGACGGCCAAAGCCTCGTATGCCCCGCAGAAACACGGCGGAAATCCCGAACTTCTGCGCCGCATTCGCCATTTCCAGCGTCGCGGCGGCCACGGCAAGGGGCGCAAAGCACCCCGAACAATCGCGCGATCCCAGCGCCCGCAGGGGGGCATCCACCTGCACCGGCACCGCCTCGGGGGACCATTCGTCAAGCATGGCAATCCCGAACCGCGACAGGCCCAGACCATCCGCCTCGATCAGGGCCGACGCCGCAAGCGTTGCCGCCGGATCGCCGCCCATCGCTGTTGCCAATTGCGCTATTGCATCGCGGGCGGTTTTCATCGGGCCACACCTTGGGCCGACGCGCCAATGTGGATTTCACTTTGCGAAAGATAGCCCAACGTCATCAGACGTTCGATCAGGAATTCCCGGCTGCTTGCGATATGCGCGGCCTCTATCCCTGCGGCGCGGTCCCCATCCCGGGCCTCGATCGCATCGACAAGGGCGGTGTGTTCGTCCGAATGTTCGCGGGCCTTGCCGGAAAAATCAATCGCGAACCGCAAAAGCCGTTCAAGCTCATCAAACAGGTTCTCGGAAATGGCAACAAGGCGCGCGTTGCGGCTGCACCCTGCAATGGCAAGATGAAAGCGGCGCGCCACCTGCTGCATGGCGCCCACATCAAGGGGGGCGACGTATTCTCCGACAATCCGGCGCAGGTCGGCAATATCACCCGGCGTGGCATAGCGTGCCGCCTGTCGCGCGATATGCGGGCCGATCGCCGCCCGCAGGTCAAGGATTTCATGCACCGCCTGAAACGTGATCGGCGCCACCCGATAGCCGCTGCGCGGCAGAATCGAAACCAACCCGTCCGCCGCCAGCTTTTGCATGGCGTCGCGCACCGGCGTTTTCGACACCTCATAGTCACGGGCAATCGCCGTCGCGTCGAGCGTGGTTCCCGGCGCGATCTCGCAGCGGATGATGTTTTGCCGGACGGCGCGATAAATGCGTTCTGACGCTGGCACGAGAACGCCCGAGGCGGGGAGGGTGGTGTCGGTCATGATTATACTGATCCCCAGCCCCGTTCAGTGCTTTGCCCAGGGCACGAAATGCCGTTCCAATGCCTCGATCAGCATGATGGTCAGATAGCCCATGACCGAAATAACGACGATGCCGACAAACATGCGCGAGACGGCAAAGGTCTGCCACGAGGCCCAGATGAAAAAGCCGACACCGCTGCGCGCGCCCAGAAATTCAGCCGCCGCGATGATGATATATGCCGATCCCGCCGACAGCTTCAGCCCGGTAAAGATATTGGGCAATGCGGCGGGCAAGGCAATGCGCCGGAAGGTCTGGAAACGGGACGCGCCGACATTCTTGGCAACGTCCATGTAAATCTGTGGCGCCTGCATCACCCCGCCCATGGTGTTGTAAAACATCAAAAAGAACACACCGATGGCGATAAGAACAAATTTCGATGCATCCCCGACCCCGAATATCAGCAGGATCAGCGGCAGGATGGCGATTTTCGGCACGGGATAAAGCGCCGCAAAGATCGGCCCCAGCACCCGGCGCACGGGGTGCGACAGACCAAGGATCAGCCCCAGAATAACCCCCGGAATGGCCCCCATGGCATAGCCGACAAGAACCCGGCGCAGCGTCGCCCCCATATGTTCGAACAACTCAAGGCTCAGCACCATGCGCCAGGCGGTTTCGGCAATCGCGCTGGGGGCAGGGAAAAAGCGTGCGTCGATCAGGTTGAACTGGCTGGCCAGTTCCCAGAGCAAAAGCAGGAAAAGCGGGCTGAAATACGAGGCGCGCCGAAAGATCTGTTCGCGCTGCGCCGGGGTTTTCAGCCGGTTCAGTTCGTCGTCTGTAAGGGGTCTGGCGGTGGTGGTCATTTCAGGTCTCCGTCGGTGTGGCCAGCAGATTCCAGACCTCATAGGTCAGATCCCAGAACCGTTTGTCGCGCCGCATTTCAACAACATCGCGCGGGCGTTCGAACGGCACGTTCAGATCGGCCACCAGGGTGCCGGGGCGGGGCGACATGACCAACACACGGTCAGCCAGCGTCAGGGCCTCATCAACGCTGTGGGTGATGAAAAGAACCGTCTTGCGGGTTCTTTCCCAGATCCGCAGCAGCTCTTGTTGCAAGACCAGCCGGGTCTGTTCGTCAAGCGCGCCAAAGGGTTCATCCATCAACAGGATTTCACGGTCATCCGCCAGGGCGCGGGCCACCGAAACCCGCTGTTTCATACCCCCCGAAAGCTGATGAGGGCGGGCATTTGCAAATTCCGTCAGGCCGGTCAGCGCCACAAGCTCGCGCACCCGGGCATCCTGTTCGGCGCGCGGCGCGCCTTTCAGGCTGAGCGGCAGCGCGATATTTTCCGACACCGTCAGCCACGGCAGCACCGACGCCTCTTGAAACACCATGGCCGGGGGCGTTTCGCTGTGCAGCGTCACAGTGCCGCTCAGCTTTTGTTCAAGATCGGCGAGGATGCGCAAAACCGTGGTCTTGCCACAGCCGCTTGGCCCGACGATGCAGACAAACTCACCCCGCGCCACCGAAAAGCTGAAATCGGAAACGGCCACAGTCACGCGGTCGCTTTCGCTGTCGTAAAACGCCTTGGTCAGTTGATCCACTTCGATTGCGGGCTGCGCCCCGCCCACAGGGGCCGGGCGCGCCATTTCAACCACTGCCGGCATTACGGCTTGCTCGCGACAAGATCGTTGGCCCGTTGCAGCAGATCGACGCGGTAAACATCGGCAATGTTCGCCTCGCCTTCATAGGCAAGCGCGCCGCGCGCCCGAAAGAACGCCTCTTGCTCGCGCACCGAGATCCATGTCGATGGCGCCATCCTTGGGGCGGATGGTATAGGGAATGCCGCGCAGGGTTTCGGGTTCCGTCCCGGTATAGGCCGCGACAATTTCGACGATCTTGTCATCCTTCCAGCCGCCATTATCCAATTCGCGGGCACCTTTCAGATAGCCGGCCATGAAGGCCACCACTGCATCTTCGTTTTCAGTGACAAAATCCTGATTGAACGCGATAAAGCCAAGCTCGGTTCCAAAGGTGTGGTCATCAACCAGCCGCCGGCCCAACCCCTGTTTCACAAGCTGATGGGCAAAGGGTTCGATGCTCCAGCCCGCCTCAAGGGCGCCGTTGGCAAAGGCGGCGGCGGTGGCGGGGGGCGGCAGGAAAACCGCCTCGACATCATCAACGGTCAACCCGCCGGTTTCCAGCGCCTTGGCGACGGAATACATGCCAAACCCACCGGGGCCGGGAATGCCCACGCGTTTCCCCTTGAGATCGGCAACGGTTTTGATGCCGGTATCCCAGGCATCCTGCGACACCATGAATGGCGAAGGCGACGGCACCGTGTCGGGCATCCGGGCCAGGGTTGCGATGATGGCAACCGTGGCCCCGCGATCAAGGGCGTTGAACAGGCTGGCGCCCCATGTTGCGGCCCCTGCCTCGACGTTACCAGAGGCAAGCAACTGGATGGTTTCGGCGGTGCCACCCTTGGGTGAAAGCGTCACATCGACCCCGAATTCATCGAAATAGCCCAGATCCTTGGCCACAAAGAACGGCGCATAATCGGCAAAGGGCGAATAGAGGAATTCGATTTCAGGCATGTCTTGCGCCCAGCCCGGCAGGGCCAGCGAAGATGCCAGTGTAACAGCGGCCGCTGCGGCCATAATATCACGACGGTTGATTGAAGACATGCGCGAAACTCCCCCTACGCCAGTTTGGCTTTTCAGGCTGACGTCCGGCGATCACGGCGCGGCCCTGAAACAGGCGACGCGGCCGATCACATGGGTCAGCACCCAAAGCCTAGGGTTGATGTATCAGTTTCGCAAGTTGATATTTCCGGTATTTGCATTCGCCCCCATTCTGCGCGACCTATTGCCCACGCCTTGTACCGGCGTCATTACCGGGCCACCCGCCCCTGCAACCGCTTTACCGTCGGGCCGCCGGCCTGTGAGATGGGATGATCGAATGACACACCACACCCCCCGCTTTCGTGATCTTGCAACGGCACCGGGCATCATGCCCAGGGGCGCACGCAATTCCCTGAGCGATGTGCCGGGCGTTACCGTTGGCCATCGCACCATCCGCGATGGCAGTGTCAACACGGGTGTCACCGCGATCATCCCCCAGCCGGGCAACCTGTTTCAGTCCAAACTAACGGCGGCGGTCGAGGTCGTGAATGGCTTTGGCAAAAGCGCGGGCCTGATGCAGGTGGCAGAACTGGGCACGCTGGAAACGCCGATCCTGCTGACCAACACCTTTGGCGTCGGGCGCTGTGTTGATGCGCTGATCCGGCGGGCGGTGGCGGAAAACCCCGACATCGGGCGCCAGACCTCAACCGTGAACGCGGTGGTTGGCGAATGCAACGACGGGCCCTTGTCCGACATTCAGGCCATGGCGGTGACCGAGGCCGACGCCGACGCCGCGCTGGATTGCGCCAGCATGGAGGTTGGCGAAGGGTCGGTCGGGGCCGGCACGGGGATGACCTGTTTTGGCTTCAAGGGCGGCATCGGCAGCGCATCGCGCATGGTGACGATCAGCGGCAAAACCTGCCATCTTGGCGCATTGGTTCTGGCAAATTTCGGCCGTGCCGGTGATCTGATCCTGCCCGATGGCCGCCGCCCCGATCCGCGCGTGGCGCGGGCGCCTGAACAGGGGTCGATCATCGTGGTGCTGGCCACGGATATGCCGGTGGACCAGCGCCAGTTGCACCGCATCTGTCGGCGCGCCGGGGCCGGAATCGCCCGGTTGGGCGCCTTTTGGGGCAATGGCAGCGGCGACGTGGTTGTGGGCTTTACCACCGCCAACCGCATTCCCCATGCACCCAAAGCCGAGGTGTTGCCCCAGCACCGCCTGCATGACAGCCGCATCGACGATATGTTTCGCGCCGCCTGCGAAGCCACACAAGAAGCAATCCTGAACGCCCTGTGCGCCGCAACAGCGGTGGAGGGGCGCGACGCAACACCCCGCCCACTGCTAAGCGACTGGTTGCAAGCCCGTCAATAACCTAAGCTGCATCAAACGATCCCCAAAGGAGCCCCCATGACCGACCATACCCCTGTCATCGCGCTGCACGGTGGTGCCGGCACGATTCTGAAATCCACCATGACCCCCGAACAGGAAGACGCCTATCGCGCCGGATTGCGGGCCTGTCTGACGGCGGGGCTGGGTGTGCTGCATGATGGCGGCACCGCATTGGATGCGGTCACCCGATCGGTGATGGCGCTGGAAGAAAACCCGCTGTTCAACGCGGGGCGCGGCGCGGTTTACACCACCGACGCCACCCACGAAATGGACGCCGCCATCATGGATGGTGCAACCCGTGCCTGTGGCGCCATTTCGGGCATTTGCGGCCCCCGGCACCCCATTCTGGCGGCCCGTGCCGTGATGGAACAGACGGAACACGTCTTTCTGGCGGGGGATGGCGCGCGGCGGTTCTGCGAGGGGGCCGGCCTTGAATCGATGCCACCTGAATGGTTTGGCACCGAAAAGCGGCTGAATGCCCTGAATGCCGAAATGCAGCGCCGCAACCTTGGCCTGCCCGACGACAACGACCCCGAGCGCAAGCACGGAACCGTGGGCGCCGTGGCGCTGGATCGCGCGGGCCATCTGGCGGCGGCAACGTCAACCGGTGGCATGACCGCCAAAATGCCGGGGCGCGTGGGCGACAGCCCGGTGATAGGCGCCGGAACCTGGGCCGATGATGCGACCGCCGCGATTTCGGCCACGGGGCACGGCGAACATTTCATCCGCTATGCCGTTGGCCACGAAATTGATGCCCGCATGCGGTGGGCCGGGCAGGATCTTGCCAAGGCATCGGGCGATGTGGTGGCCGAACTTGGCCGGGTTGGCGGATCAGGCGGGCTGATTGCCATTGATCGCAAGGCCAATATCTGCCTGCCGTTCAACAGCTCTGGCATGTATCGCGCCTGGGCCGACCGCAATGGCGACATTCATGTGGGAATATATGCCTGACGCGGCAACCGGATGAAACTGTTACAAAAACTTCGCTTGCAGAACACGCATATCCTCGTAACCTGTGGGCATCGTATCGGCGAACGGGGCCTGACTCGCAGCGCCGGACAAACTGGGAGAATAATATGAGACATTTTGAATTGGGCGCGCTGGCCGCCGCGACAATCGCGCTGACGCCAATGACGGCGATGGCGCAGACCGAGATCGAATTCTGGCACGCCTTCAGCGGTCGTCTGGCCGAACTGGTCGATGTGCAGGTTGCCGATTTCAACGCCGCACAGTCGGAGTTCAAGGTCACCGCGACCAGCAAGGGCAATTATTCCGAAACCCTGAACGCCGGCATCGCCGCCTTCCGCGCAGGCGAACAGCCCGACATCCTGATGGTATTCGAAGTGGGTACCGCCACGATGATGGCCGCCAAGGGCGCGACGAAACCGGTTTACCAACTGATGGAAGACGCGGGCGTTGATTTCGACCCCGACGCCTATATCGGCGCGGTAAAAGGATATTACACCACCACCGATGGCAAGATGCTGTCACTGCCGTTCAATTCCTCCACGCCGGTGCTGTATGTCAACCGCGATGCCCTGGAAAAGGCGGGCGTCGATCCCGACACCGATCTTTCCACATGGGAAAAGGTCGATGCAGTGCTGACCCAGCTCAAGGATGGCGGGCAGGATTGTGGCATCACGACCGCATGGCAAAGCTGGGTACATCTGGAAAACCTGTCGGCCTATCACAACGTCCCCTTTGCCAGTCAGGAAAACGGTTTTGCCGGGCTGGATGCTGAGCTGGAGTTCAACGCCCCGCTTCAGGTGAAACACATCGGCATGATGGGGCAATGGGCCAAGGACGGCAAATTCCTCTATGCCGGGCGGCGCAATGAAGGCGGGGCCAATTTCCGCGCCGGGGATTGCGCGCTGTTCACCGAATCCTCTGCCGGATATGCCGGTGTAAAGGCCGAGGCGCAGTTCGATTTCGACATCCGCCCCCTGCCCTATTACGCCGATGTTGAAGGGGCACCGCAGAACACCATCATCGGTGGCGCGTCGCTCTGGGTTATGGCGGGGCAATCGGATGAGGAATACAAAGGCGTTGCCGAATTCCTGAACTATCTGTCCTCACCCGAGGTTCAGGCCCAGTGGCATCAGGATACCGGTTACCTGCCGATCACCACCGCCGCTGCCGATCTGACCCGCGAACAGGGGTTCTATGAGGAAAACCCCGGCACCGATGTGGCCGTTAAACAGATGACCCTGAATCAGCCGACGGCAAATTCCAAAGGCATCCGTCTGGGATCGTTCGATCAGATCCGCACCGTGATCGACGAAGAACTGGAGGGCGTCTGGGCCGGGGACAAGACCGCCCAAGAGGCACTGGATTCCGCCGTCAAGCGGGGCAATGAACTGCTCCGCCGGTTCGAGCGCACCGCAGGCTAGGCGTAAATCCGGCCCGGGGCGCGTTCTGCTCTGGGCCGGTATTTTCCGAATTCTCCGGGGGAACGGGTGGAAAAACGGGTTATCTTCAAAGGCTGGGCCTTGCCGCTGCTGCTGATCGCGCCTCAGGTGCTGATCTCGGCGGTGTTCTTTTTCTATCCGGCGGGGCAGGCGATCTGGCAATCGCTGTTCATTCCCGATCCGTTCGGGTTGTCGATGCAATGGGTTGGCCTTGGCAACTTTGAATACCTGTTCACCAATTCCTATTACCTGTCGTCCTTCATCACGACGGCGATATTTTCCACCCTCGTCACACTGGCATCGATGATACCGGCGCTGTTTCTGGCCGTGGTTGCCGACCGTCTGGTCAAGGGCGCGGGCACCTATCGCACCTTGTTGATCTGGCCCTATGCCGTCGCCCCTGCCGTGGCCGGGGTGTTGTGGCTGTTCATGTTCAACACCCGCGTCGGGATCGTGTCATGGTATCTGGGCAAACTGGGCTATGACTGGAACCATGTGCTGAACGGAACCGAGGCCATGGGCCTTGTCGTTGTTGCCTCGGCCTGGGGGCGGATCAGCTATAATTTCCTGTTCTTTTATGCCGCGCTTCAGGCCGTGCCGAAATCGGTGATCGAGGCGGCGGCGATTGACGGGGCGCATTTCTGGCGGCGGTTCTTTACCATCGTGCTGCCGCTGCTGTCGCCCACCACGTTCTTTCTGTTGATCGTCAACGTGATTTACGCCTTTTTCGAAACCTTTGGCGTAATCCACACCATCACCGGTGGCGGGCCGCAACAATCGACGACCATCCTTGTTTACAAGGTTTATGCCGACGGATTCGTCGGTCAGGATCTGGGGTCGTCGGCGGCGCAATCCGTGGTGCTGCTGGTTGTCGTCGGGCTGTTGACCGTGGTGCAGTTCAAATTCATCGAAAAGCGGGTGCATTACTGATGGCCGAACGCACGGGCATGGTCGAAAAACGCGGCGCGGGCCTCTGGGTCAGCCATGTGGTGATGGTGCTGGGCGTGCTGGTCGTGTTCTTTCCGATCTGGCTGGCCTTTGTTGCCTCCACCGTCACGCAGGTCGACATCGCCCGCCCCCCAATGCCGGTCTGGCCGGGTGGCGAGTTTTTGAACAATTACACCAAGGCGTTGTTTTCCGGGGTGAACGTGCCGGTTTTGACGATGATCGGCAATTCCCTGATCATGGCCATCGGAATCGCCGTGGGCAAGATCATCATCTCGCTGCTGTCGGCCTTTGCCTTTGTCTATTTCCGGTTTCCGGGGCGTAGCGTGTTCTTCTGGCTGATCTTTCTCACGCTGATGCTGCCGGTCGAGGTGCGGATCGTCCCGACCTACGAGGTGGTTGCCGGGTTCGGGATGCTCAACTCCTATTCCGGGCTGATCCTGCCCCTGATCGCCTCGGCCACGGCGACATTCCTGTTCCGGCAGTTTTTCCTGACTGTGCCCGATGAACTGGCCGAGGCGGCGCGGGTGGATGGCGCGCGCCCGATGCGGTTTTTCATCGACATCCTGCTGCCCATGAGCCGCACCAACATTGCCGCGCTGTTCGTGATCCTGTTCATCTATGGCTGGAACCAATATCTTTGGCCGCTGCTGATCACCACTGACCCGGAAATGAACACCGTGGTCATGGGTATTCGACAGATGTTCCCGTCGGGCGATGACCTTGCCGATTGGCCGGTCATCATGGCAACGTCGATTCTGGCGATGATCCCCCCGATCATCGTGGTGCTGTCGATGCAGAAACTTTTCATCCGTGGACTTGTGGATAGCGAGAAATAATGGCGACCGTCGAACTTGAGAATATCCGCAAACGCTTTGGCAAGGTCGAGGTGATCAAAGGCGTCAGCGTCGATGTGGCTGATGGCGAATTCATCGTCATTGTCGGCCCGTCGGGCTGTGGCAAATCCACCCTGCTGCGTATGGTGGCGGGTCTTGAAACCGTCAGCGACGGCGAGGTGCGCATCGGCGGGCAGCGGATGAACGACCGCGAACCGATGGAGCGTGACATTTCCATGGTGTTCCAGAACTATGCTCTTTATCCGCATATGAGCGTGCGCCAGAATATCGGCTATGGCCTGAAAATCGCCAAGATGCCGAAAGAGAAAATCGCCGAAAAGGTGGCCGAAGCCGCCGAACTGTTGCAGCTTACCGATTATCTGGATCGCAAGCCGCGCGCCCTGTCGGGGGGCCAGCGACAGCGGGTCGCCATGGGCCGCGCCATTGTGCGTGAACCTGCCGTATTCCTGTTCGATGAACCCCTGTCCAACCTTGACGCAAAACTGCGGGTGCAAATGCGCCTTGAAATCAAGGAATTGCAGGCGCGTCTGGGGGTTACCGCCCTTTACGTCACCCATGATCAGGTCGAAGCGATGACCATGGCCGACCGCATGATCGTGATGCACGACGGGGTGGCAGAACAAATCGGCACGCCGCTTGAGGTTTACGAAACCCCGGCGACGGTGTTCGTGGCGCAATTCATCGGCAGCCCGTCAATGAACGTGGTGGACGCAACCCTTGGCGGGGGGCGCGTGGATCTGGGCGGTGGCGTGTCATTGCCGACACCCCACACCGGAGAAGGCGCCTGCAAGCTGGGGCTGCGGCCCGAACATCTGCACAAGGATGCTGACGGCGCACTGACCATGCGCGTCAATCTGGCCGAACCGCTGGGCGCCAACACCTTGCTGCACGGGCGGCTTGAGGGCGCAGATGCCCCCTTCACGGCCAGCATACCGGGCGTGCATCGGCTCGACTCGGCGGGGCAAATCCTGCGCCTGTCAGTGCCCGAAAAGCATCTGCATTTCTTTGATGCCACGTCCGGCAAACGCATCTGACAGCGCCCTGCGCGTCAGGCTGTTACCAATCCGGCGCGCTGCCAAAGGCACAGATTTCGCTAAGTTCGCCAAAGGCCCCCGGGCAGGCCGCCAAAACCGGCGCCGGTCGCACAAGGCCCGCGCCATCGGGAAAGGGCAGCACCTGACCGCCCGCCTCAAGGATCAGGCAATAAGCGGCCATGCAATCCCAGGCCGACATGCGCGGTTCGGCGTATCCCACCAACCGCCCCGCCGCGACCCAGGCCAGCATCAGCGCACCTGAACCATACCGGACCCAGGCTGAATCCGCCGCCAACAGATCGGTCAGCATCTGACCCACCCGCGCCGCCGGCACCCGGTCGTTCGCGCCGACACCCAACAGGCCCGCACGCAAATCGCCCGCCGCCACCTTGATTGGCGCGCCGTTCAACGTGGCGCCCTGCCCTTTTGCGGCGGAAAATATCTCGTCCAGAACCGGGACAAAGATCACGCCAAGGGCTGGCCCCTGGTCATCGCACCCGCCAATCGACACGCACCACCCGGGCAAGCCGTTCAGATAAGGCGCGGTGCCATCAATCGGATCAATCACCCAGGTGAATCCGCTTGTTCCCGCGCTTAGCCCGTGTTCTTCGCCCAATTGCGCATCATCGGGAAACGCCTCGCTCAGCGCGTCGCGGATCAGGGTTTCAACCGCACGATCCGCCTCGGAGACAAGATCGGTCACATGGCGTTTGGTTTCGATCACCAGGGCATCGCGACGGCGGAAATAATCCAGCGCCAGCGCGCCCGCCTCAACCGCGATCTTTTCGGCGAAACGCTGGCGGGCGATCATCAATTCAGTGTCGGTCACGGGGCCTCCGGGATAAGTGCCAAACCACGGGGACGCAGATCGAGAACCACCGCAGAGCCTGCGGGCAACGGCACATCGCTTTCAGCGTCCACCACGAAAATCCGCCCCAGGGGGCCGTCAATTTCATATTCCACATGATCGCCCAGATAGGCAGAAGAGGCGACCGTGCCGCTGACCCCGGCCCCATCGCTCAGCACCCGCGCCGCATTGGAGCGAAACGACACCCGCGCCGGGCCGGGCCGTGACCCGCGCGACGGAAGGGGCACCGTGACACCGCCCAGTTCGACCTGTGCCGTATCGCCATCAACGGCAATCACCCGCCCCTCGACCACATTCGCCTCACCGATGAAATCGGCGATGAATTCCGACGCCGGCGCCTCGTACAACTCGCGCGGGCTGCCCATTTGCGCCACGCGGCCCTCTTTCATCACCACGATCCGGTCCGACACCGCCAGCGCCTCTTCCTGATCATGGGTGACATAGACGGCGGTAAAACCAAGCCGCTGCTGCAACTCGCGAATTTCCGTGCGCACCTTGCGCCGCAGGCGGGCGTCAAGGTTGGACAGGGGTTCATCCAGCAACAACACCTGCGGTTCAAGCACCAGCGCGCGCGCAACCGCGACCCGCTGTTGCTGGCCCCCCGACAGCTCGGCCGGGAGCCGCTGGCCCAGCCCGGAAAGCCCCACAAGCTCCAGCCCATCGGCGGCGCGTTCCTTGGCCTCGGCCGCTTTCGCGCCGCCCGCCTCAAGCCCATAGGCGACATTCTGCACCACGGACATATGCGGAAACAGCGCGTAACTCTGGAACACCATGGAAACGTCACGCCGGTTCGCAGGCAGGCGGGTCACATCCTGCCCGCCGATCAGGATTTGCCCCTTGGTCGGGCTTTCCAGCCCGGCCAGCATACGCAGGGTTGTCGTTTTACCACAGCCTGACGGCCCAAGAAGGGTAACCAATTCGCCCGGCTCGATGGACAGCGACAATTCGGGAATCGCGGTGAACATGCCAAAGTTCTTGCGCACGGCACGGAATTCGACCGCACCTCGTTTTTCGGTCATGTGGGCGTTTCCTCTGCAAGGGTGGGGGCGGGGGAATCATCTTCGCGGCGGCGCATGCGGCGGTCACCCACCAGCAATTGAAACCCGCCGATCACGGTGATCATCACAAGGATCAGAACCGAGGAATAGGCGATCGCAACGCCATATTCCCCGTTTTCGACCAACCCCACGATATAGGCCGTGGCCATGTTATATTTTGCGCTGATCAGGAAA
>NZ_JBVVRW010000004.1:0-509074 GCF_055808395.1 Oceaniglobus sp. K40-3
GCGCGGTCTGCCATCTGCACATGGCGCGCTGTCGCATCGGCATCGGAATATACCGCAACGCTGCGCACCCCCAAACGGCGGGCGGTTGCGATGACGCGACAAGCAATTTCGCCGCGATTGGCAATCAGGATCGTGTCAAACATGGCGCAACCTCACATGCGGAACACGCCAAAGCGTGTCTCTGGGATGGGGGCGTTCAGGGCCGCCGACAGGGACAGGGCCAGCACATCGCGCGATTTGCGCGGGTCGATGATGCCATCATCCCACAACCGCGCCGAGGCATAAAGCGGATGAGACTGGCGCGCGAACATGTCGATCGCCGGCTGTTTGAATGCGGCCTCTTCGTCGGGCGTCCAGGTGCCCCCTGCCCTCTCGATCCCGTCGCGTTTGACGGTGGCCAGAACACCGGCGGCCTGTTCGCCGCCCATGACCGAAATACGCGAATTGGGCCATGTCCACAGAAACCGCGGATCATAAGCGCGCCCGCACATGCCATAATTGCCCGCGCCGAACGATCCCCCCACCAGCATGGTGATTTTCGGCACCGATGTGGTGGCAACCGCCGTCACCAGTTTGGCGCCGTCCTTGGCGATACCGCCCGTTTCATATTTTCGCCCCACCATGAACCCGGTGATGTTTTGCAAAAACACCAAAGGGATTCCCCGTTGGGAACACAGCTCAACGAAATGCGCACCCTTCAGGGCCGCTTCGCTGAGCAAGACACCGTTGTTGGCAATGATCCCCACGGGCATGCCGAACACATGGGAAAACCCGCACACCAAAGTAGTGCCATAGCGGGCTTTGATTTCGTCAAACCGGCTGCCATCAACAATGCGCGCGATCACCTCGCGAATGTCATAGGGGGTGCGCAGATCCGCCGGGACAACCCCGAGAATTTCATCGGGGTCATACAGGGGCGGTTCCACCGGGGCCAGGGCAACGCTGGCGGGTTTGGCACGGTTGAGGTTACCGACGGCCCGCCGGGCAAGGGCCAGTGCATGGGCATCGTCACGGGCCAGATAATCGGCCACGCCGGACAGGCGGGTGTGAACATCGCCGCCGCCCAAATCCTCGGCGCTGACCACCTCGCCCGTGGCGGCCTTGACCAGAGGGGGCCGGCCAGAAAGATCGTGCCCTGATCGCGCACAATGATCGTCACATCCGACATGGCGGGCACATAGGCGCCGCCGGCGGTGCAACTGCCCATGACAACCGCAATCTGGGGGATGCCCTTCGCGCTCATCCGGGCCTGATTAAAGAAGATTCTGCCGAAATGGTCACGATCAGGGAACACTTCATCCTGATTGGGCAGGTTGGCGCCGCCACTGTCCACCAGATAGACACAGGGCAGATTGTTGGCCTCGGCGATCTCCTGGGCGCGCAGGTGTTTTTTCACGCTGAGGGGGTAATAGGTGCCGCCCTTCACCGTGGCATCATTGCAGACAATCATCACCTGTTGGCCCGAAACCCGCCCGACACCGGCAATTACCCCCGCACCGGGGGCCGCTCCATCATACATGTCATGGGCCGCAAAGGCGCCGATTTCCAGAAACGGCGCGCCTGGGTCAAGCAACCCGGCGATCCGGTCACGGGGCAACAGTTTTCCCCGGCTCAGATGTCGGTCACGGGCGCGTGGCCCGCCGCCCTGCATGACCAGATCAATGGCATCGCTGACCGGCGACAGGGCCGCAAGATGCGCCGTGACATTTGCGGCAAATCCTTCGGATCGCGCGCTGACGCCGGATTTCAATACTGCCATGTCCCCCCTGACTCGTCTTTCAGTCATGAGGCATCGAATGGCCGCAAAGCGCAAGTCCAGTGAGCGCCGGTCAGATATTACTGTCGATCCAACGCGACATCAGGCCCTTGTCGCGAAAACACTCATCCGGGACATGGCGGCGTTTCACCCGGGCAATCCGTTCGGCAAACGCCACCTGTTTTGAGGTGGGATAGTGACCAAACCGGCCCGCCTGTTGCTGGGCCGCATTGCGATTGTCATCAATCCAGCGCGACAGCGCCCGGCGATCCTGTTGCGCCTCTTGCGGAATGGCGCGGCCAAGGCGTTGCGCGATCTGTTGCGCATAGCGCATCTGTTTTTCACTGGTGGGCAGGCGATAATAATCGTTACCGCCTGAAGGGATGATCGGATCTGACATCATGGCATTCACCTTATGGTTCCTGATCTGATGACAGATATAGAACATAATGCGAACATTGTCAAGATGCAGTAGGTGATGCCAGACGACCCACGATATAAGGTGCCTTTCTACGACGGCGCCCCGGTGCTGATCCGCAGGTTGGCCGTCGGGCCATAGACGGCATTGAACACCGGCAACAGGCGTTTGCTCAGATGGGTTTCGATATAGCGGCCAACGAAGGGGCTGGTCGCCTTGACGTGGACCTCGGGCGTTGCATCGCAAATCAGTTCAAGTTTTGAGAACCACGCCTCGAATGAAGCGCGATCAAGGGCGTCCAGCTTGCGCAGCACCCGCCCCCATCGCGGCGTTGTTTCCACTGGCGTTGGCGCAGATGCGGCGGGGGGCAATATCTACCCGCAGGGGCGATGGCGCGGGCACCAGACGTTCCATCCGTTCGGCAAAATCGGGCCCAACCGACAGCCACGCCGGGCGGGATTGTTCACAGATCGCGGCGAAATTGAGCCGATACGCTGCCACCCTGCCCCGCACACCGGGGCGCACGCACAGCAATATCTCTGCATCGGTCAGACGTTTGATTTCGCGCTTTGCGGTCCGTTCATTCACCGCCCACATCCGCGCCATATCCCGCTGACCGATGCTGATTTCATCCCTTGCCCAGTTATACCGGGCGGTGACCATGACAATCAAACGTGCCATGGATGTGTGTTGGCTGGCCGATCCATGTAACCCGACAAGGCCCATGGCCGTCAGAAGGTCGTATTTATGTGATCCGGTCCCAGCGCCCATCAATCGGTGTTGCAGCCCCATTTCCTGTGCCTTTCTTCTGCCCCGGCGTGATCGAATCTTTTCGTCCGATTCCCGCTGTCATGGATTAAGGCCTGAAATCGCGTTATTTGTCAACGAAATGAATTCGACGGGATCGTCCCGATGATTTCCAATTTATAAAGAGAAAATGGTTCACAGGTGAAGGGGGACACCCAGACTGTCCCTAAATACGCGTATTTTGTCACGTATTCTGGTGGGGTGTCGCCATTTCTGTCACCCTATTTTCCGGCGCTTGGGGGCACATCCCGCTATTTGTCGCGTTATCTGCGGATCAAAGCCAAGAAACAGGACAGAAAAATTCAGAATGGCGGTTTGTGATTTTTCGCGTTATCCAGGGTGCAGAGGTAAAATACAAGAGTAGAGCCATGCGAGATCATTCAGACCTGCAACAGATGAACGAACGCAGCCTTGTACAGCAAAGTGCCGTGCGCAAGGCGACGTTTTCACCCGGGGAGGTCAAGGCCCTGCGCCCCTTCTCGATCTGGGAAATCAGCCAGTTCATGTTCCATGTGCCCGCCGACACCCTGCGCAAGAAGCTGGCGGATGATCCGTCGCTTCCCCAAGGCGTAACAGAGGAAGACGGGCGGCAACGCTGGTTTACCCTGGGCGAGATCAACGAATTGCGCCGCCGGGTGCGGTTCCGGGGTAAATCTCTGTTGCCCAAGCGGCCCAAAGGGCGGGCGATGCGGGTGGCGGTGTCGAACTTCAAGGGCGGCGTCGGCAAAACCGTGGTGGCGCAACATCTGGCCAACGCCGCGGCGCTGGACGGGTATCGTGTGCTGTGTGTCGACTTTGACCCCCAGGCGACGCTGACCCATTCGATGGGGCTGACCGAGGTAAAGGAATGGAACACGGTCTGGGGCATCATGTGCCGGGATCTGTGTCGCGAGGCGGACCGGATCGCCGACAGTTACGATGACCCCGACGATTGCCCCTACCCTGCCGGGGATGAATTGCCCGAAGACGTGCAATCCATCGGCGCGCAGCGGGTGCAGGATTTTATTCAGTCCACCTGCTGGCCCACCATTGACATTATCCCGTCCTGTGCCAATGCCGCCTTTGTGGAATTTGCCAGCGCGCAATATCGTTCGCTGCACAAGGCGTGGAGCTTTTTCGGCTGTATGGCGCGGTATCTGGATGAACTGCCCGATGACCAATATGATCTGATCGTATTCGATTGCCCGCCGGCCATTGGCTATCAATCCCTGAACGCGGCCTTTGCGGCCGACATTCTCTATATTCCCTCGGGCCCGGGATATTGGGAGTATGATTCCACCACCAGCTATCTGGGCCAGTTGGGGGATGCGATGCACGATATTTCGGACGGGTTTTCCGATCTGGCCGAGGATGCCGGGATCAAATTGCCCAAGCAGTTTCTTGATATCAGGTTGTTGATGACGAGGTTTGAGCTGAACAACCCGCTGCATTCGGCCATGATGGATGCCTTTCGCAACGTGTTTGACGGGGATCTGTGCAACAACCCCATCGAGATGACCCGCGCGGTTGAACAATCGGGGCGGTTTCAGATGTCGGTCTATGAACAGGATTACCGGCAAATGACCCGCGAGACATGGAAGCGGGCGCGACAAAGCTTTGACCGGGCCTATGTTGAGTTTCGCGATACTGTCCTGGCATCATGGACAGCCCACAACGAGCAGCGGGAGGAGGTATAAGATGGCGGGCAAGAACCGGTTTGGATTTGCGCCGATCGAGGCGGAAAAGGCATCGCCTCGGCGCGAACGTTCGGTCGGTCCGATGGGGGCTGCGGTGCGCGATGCCGCCGAAAGCCTTCAGGGCGCGACCGATGCGAAGGTTGCTCAGCGGCGCCAGAACGCGGATGAGGCAAAGGCCTTTCGCGAGGCCTCCGCCGAAGGGCGGGTTCTGGTTGCGCTGCCGTTGGCGGATGTGTTCACCGATGCCCTGCCCCGCGACCGGCTGGAACTTGAGGCGGTCGCGGCCTCGGATGAGATGGAGGAGCTGAAAGCCTCGATCCGCACCCGGGGCCAACGCGAACCGATCGAGGTTTATGTGGCTGCCGACGGGCGGCGACAGTTGAAAAAGGGCTGGCGGCGTCTGACCGCGCTGACCCAACTTTTCGAGGAAACCGGCGACGCGGACTTTGCCAAGGTCATCGCGCGGGTCGACCAGAGCGAAGACGACCAACTGGCGCGCTATGTCGATATGGTCGAAGAGAACGTGGTGCGCGAAGATCTGTCCTTTGCGGAAATGGCGCAGGTTGCGATCACCGCCGCTGCCGATCCGTCGGTGGACGGGGAGGGGGCGGATGCCCTGGTCGGGCGGCTCTATGGCTCGCTCCACAAGATGAAGCGGTCTTATATCCGCAGCTTTGTGTATCTGCTTGATGCCTTGGGCCCATCTTTGAAATGGCCCAAGGATGTGGCGCGCAATCTGGGGGTTGATGTGGCACGGGCCCTGAAGGCAGGGCAGGGGAGCGGAGATGCGCTGCGCCGTGATCTGAGCGCGGCGACGAAACGCGAGGACCAGGCGAAAATTCTGAGTGCGTTCGTCGCCAAGGGGGCGGCCACCCCCGCCGCCCCGCGCCCTGCCCCGTCTGCGCGCGAGAAATTTGAGTTTCACGTCGGCGACGTAAAGGTCACGGCGCGCAAGGGCGAGTGCCGCATCCTGAGCCGGGTGGATTTTACCAGCGTGCCGCGCGACCGGCTGGACAGGGCAATCCGGGCGTTTGAGGCGGCGTTGCGGGCGGATGACTGAAAGGTAACCCATGGGTTATCGACCCGCGCGGTGCGGTAACCCACGGGTTACGATTGGCGTTGGGCATGATGTCATCTGTCAAAAGATGCCGGATTGCAAAGGTGCGCCGTGCCTGCCTTATCGGACATCACCGGGTTGCGCGCCCTGCGGCGGTTGCGCCGCGCTTTGCCCAGAAAAAGCGCCGCGCCTCGGTAGGAAACCGTGAAGCACCGGCCGAGGCGCGGATCTTGGCGGCACCAGATATGGTGTGCGGATATCGAATTCTCACTTTACCTTGTGAAATGCCGCGTCGAAATTGGAAATTGCCTTGAATTGACATGACGTGGCGGATGCGGCGTGCAAAAAGGGGCTGACGGGCACCTTCTGAACGCAAAGCCCGAAAGGCGGAAACGAAATGCGGTTGTTGGTTGTCGAGGACGAACCCGATCTGGCGAATGCGGTGGCGGATCATCTGCGCAGCGCCGGCCACGCCGTTGATCTGGCCGAAACGCTGCTGGATGGGCAGGCGGCGGTGCGGGCGGTGGGGTATGATCTGATCCTGCTGGATTTGCGGCTGCCCGACGGTGAGGGCCTGACCCTGCTGCGGGATCTGCGCGACCGGGGGGCAACCACCCCGGTGTTGATTGTTACCGCCCGCGACCGGATTACCGAACGCATCGCCGGGCTTGAGGCGGGGGCCGATGATTATCTTGTCAAACCCTATGACCTGGACGAGATGCTGGCGCGGGTGGCGGCGATCTTGCGGCGGGCGGACAACAACCGCGCGCCCGAGCATTGCTTTGGTCAGGTGCGGATCATTCCGGGCGCCCGGGCGGTGTTTCTGGCGGACGCGCCTGTCAGCCTGACCCGCAAGGAATGGTCGATCCTCGACCGGCTCAGCCGGCGGCCCGATGTCACCGTAAGCAAGGCCGAGCTTGAGGATGCCGTGTACGGGTTCGGCGACGAGGTGGAAAGCAACGCGATCGAGGCACATGTCAGCCGCCTGCGGGCCAAGCTGGGGCGCGGGGTCGTGGAAACCGTGCGCGGCTTTGGATACCGGATGGGCAAGGGATGATCGGGCGGCACAGCCTTGCGGCGCTTTTGGCCCGGTATGTCGTGCTGGGGTTTGGCGCGGTCTGGCTTTTGGGGCTTGTTGCCTCGGCATTGGTTCTGAAGTCGGAACAAGAGGAGCTGGCCGACGCAACAATTCAGGCCACGGCGCGGGTATTCCTTCCCACGATTGCCAGCGATTTCCGTCAGCGCAGGGCGGCAGGCGTCAATGTGCCCATCGCCATTGAAAACACCCTGCCCGGTGATGGCATAGAGACGATTGACGGCGCATTGGTGTTTCGGTTGCTTGACCGCTCTGGTGCGATTCTGATGCAATCTTCGGACCCGCCGGGCGCGATATTTCCCGACAGCGCCGTGCGGGGATATGACACCACGGCCAGCCATGTGTTTTACACGACCCCTCTGAACAGCGACGGCTTTGCCATGCAGGTTGGCGACCCGCGCGAAGAACGCGCCGAGGCGTTCTGGCAGAGCTTTTTCTCGTTGCTTGTGCCGATGCTGGCCATTTTGCCTCTGGCGTGGCTTTTGGTGGGCTGGATCGGGCGGCGGGCGCTGGCGCCGCTGGACCGGCTGCGTGACGAAATCGCCGGGCGCGACGATGGCCGCCTTGATCCGATTGATGCCGCAGGATTGCCAAGGGAACTGCGGGCGATCACCGCGTCGCTGAATGGGTTCATGATCCGCCTGTCCCGGGCGCTGGATGGCGAGCGCGCCTTTGCCACCAACGCCGCCCATGAATTGCGCACGCCCGTTGCCGTCGCCCTGGCGCAGGTTCAACGGATGCGCGCCGAGGCAGGCGAGGGCGGATCGCCCCGCCTGAATGCCATCGAGGCGGCCTTGCAGCGGATGACCCGCCTTGTTGTGCGGCTGTTGCAACTGGCCCGCGCCGAGGCGGGGATCGGCCTGTCCGAAACGCCGCAGGATATTTGCCAACTTCTTGATCTGGTGCTGGAGGACAGCCGCCGTGATGCCCACCGCGCGCCCAGGTTGCGCGTCGATCTGCCGGATGCGCCGGTGCTGTCGCGGATTGATCCCGATGCCTTTGCCATGGTGGTTGGCAATCTGATCGACAATGCTTTTCAACACGCCCCGCCGCAAACCCCCATCGACGTGGCGCTGTCGCCCGGAGGGCGGGTCTGTGTGGTGAACGCTGGCCCGGTCATTGGACCAGGGGAACTGGGCCGCCTGAAACTGCGGTTTCAGCGGGGGGCGGTTTCGGGCAACGGCTTTGGGCTTGGGCTGTATATTGCCGAAACGATCGCGCGGCATACTGGCGGCGCCTTTGATCTGCGTTCGCCTGCGCCGGGGCGTGATGCGGGGTTCGAGGCGTCGTTTCAGGCGCCAATGGGCGATGGTGAATTGCCGGGATGAACCCGACGTGCCACTGATGGCGCGATAAGACAGCCAACCCGATGACGGAGCCAGGAATGACCGCGCCGCGAAACATTCTTTTTATCATGTTCGATCAACTGCGCTGGGATTACCTGAGCTGTTACGGCCACCCCCATCTTGCGACCCCCAACATCGACCGGCTGGCGGCGCGGGGGTGCGGTTTGATCGCGCGACCATTCAATCCCCCCTGTGCGGCCCGTCGCGCATGTCCACCTATACGGGCCGCTATGTGGACAGCCACGGCGCGAGTTCAAACAACATCCCCCTGCGGGTGGGCGAGCGGACCATGGGCGATTATCTGCGCGGGGCGGGGATGCAATGTTCGCTGGTGGGCAAAACCCATATGACGGCGGATACCGATGGCATGGCGCGCCTTGGGCTGGACCCGGACAGCGTGATCGGGGGCAGGGTGGCCGAATGCGGGTTTGATGTGTTCGAGCGTGATGACGGGATGCGCCCGCAAGGCCCCGATGGTTTTTACGACGAAGGCGGCGCGCTGGCCTATAACGCATATCTGCGCGCCAAGGGGTATCCCGGCGCAAATCCGTGGCACGATTTCGCCAATTCGGGCAATGATGGTCAGGGAAATGTGCTGTCGGGGTGGTTTCTGAACAACAGCGACCGCGCCGCTAATATTGCCGAAGAAGACAGTGAAACCCCCTATCTGACCCGCCGAGGGATCGAATTTATCGCCGCGCAGGGGGATGCGCCATGGTGCTGTCATCTGTCCTATATCAAACCCCATTGGCCCTATATCGCGCCTGCCCCCTATCACGCGATGTATGGCCCGGCCGATTTCCTGCCCCCGGTGCGCAGTGACGCCGAGCGCGATCAGGCGCATCCGGTGTTCGCAGGCATGATGAAAGCGCCGGTCAGTGCCGCCTTTTCACGGGATGATGTCCGCGAAAAGGTGCTGGGCGCCTATATGGGACTGGTCAAACAATGCGACGATCAGATGGGGGTCTTGTTCGACTGGTTGGAACAAACAGGCCGGATGAAAGACACGATGATCGTTCTCACCTCGGATCACGGGGATTATCTGGGCGATCACTGGATGGGGGAAAAGACGTTCTTTCATGACGCATCGGTCAAGGTGCCGCTGATTATTTATGATCCGTCACCACGGGCCGATGCGACGCGCGGAACAACCTGTGATGAGATGGTTGAATCCATTGATCTGGTGCCAACCTTTCTTGAGGTTGCCGGGGGCGATCCGGGCGCCGTCGATCATCTGCTGGACGGGAAATCCCTGATCCCGGTGCTGCATGACCGGCAAAAAGCCGCGCTGCGCGATTATACGATCTGCGAGATTGATTATTCCATGCGCCCCCTTGCCAACGCCCTGTCGCTGGATACCGCTCAGGCGCGGATTTTCATGATTGCCGACAAACGGTGGAAGCTGATCCATTTCGAGGGTGATTTCCCCCCAATGCTGTTTGACCGGCAAAGCGACCCGAACGAATTGCATGATCTGGGGGGCGATCCAGAGTGTCGGGTGGTTGTGCAACGTCTGCGCACCGCGCTGAACGATTGGGCAAGGCGCCCGTCGCAACGCACCACGATCAGCAACAGCGCATTGCGCGCCATGCGTGACAAACCCAGCACCAAGGGCGTTTTGCTGGGTGTTGTCGATGAAACCGATGCACCCGCCGAATTGTCACAGCATTATCGCGGCCAAAAGGCGCCCCCCTGGCAGGATCGGTGACGCCGCGCCTTAATCCGCGACGGTCAGAATATCGTCCAGCGGCTTTTTGATCTTGGCAACTTTCGGCACCGTGGCATGTTCTGCCGGGTGGCCCACGGCGATGATCATCGTTGGTTTTTCCGATGCGGGCCGGCCCAGCAATTCGTTGAGGAACTTCATCGGGTTTGGCGTATGGGTCAGGGCGGTCAGCCCGGCGTGATGCAGCGCGGTCAGCAGAAACCCCGTGGCGATGCCGACGCTTTCGGGCACATAGTAATTCTTGAACCGGGTGCCATCGTCGAATTCGCCCCACCTTTGGGCAAAGACGATAATCAGCCAGGGCGCGATATCAAGGTGGGGTTTCTGCTCGTCCGTTCCGATGGGTTCCAGCGCTTTTAACCACTCCTCGCCGCCGCCGCCTTCATAGAACTGCCGCTCTTCTTCCTCGGCGGCCAGACGGATGCGGTGTTTGAACTCCGGGTCCGAGATTGCAACGAAATGCCAGGGCTGATGGTTGGCGCCCGAGGGGGCCGTGCCGGCGGTGCGAATGCAGGTTTCGATCACACTGCGCGGCACCGGCCTGTCACAGAAATCGCGCACGGAATGGCGGCGCGTCATCTTGTCGTGAAACGCGTTGGCTTGCGCCTGCATTTCGCCATCCTCAAGATCGGCGCGGTCGGGCAGGGCGATTGCCTGATATTCGATAGGGTCACGGGAAAACATGCACGGGCCTCAATCCTTTTGGGTGGGTCAGGTATAAGGTGACGTTGGCCCATTGCAATAAACTTTGCGGCGGGGGTGTGTTTAGGTTGCTTTATGTATGAAATTTCAAGTTTGAAATTATAAACACATGGCCTAGAGTTGGGACAGAATCAGAAAGGAAAGCCCCGGATGCGTATTGCCTGCATTGGAGGAGGTCCGGCGGGCCTGTACTTTGCGATTTCGATAAAGCTGCGCGATCCGGCCCACGAGGTGGTGGTGATAGAGCGTAACCGCGCCGACGATACCTTTGGCTGGGGCGTGGTTCTGTCGGATGAAACCCTTGACAATCTCGCCGCGAATGACCGGGTAAGCGCCGAAAAGATCCGCGCGCATTTCGCCTATTGGGATGACATCGCGCTGCATTTCAAGGGCGAACGCCTGGTGTCATCGGGCCATGGGTTTTGCGGCATCGGGCGCCAGCGGATTTTGCTGTTGTTGCAGGATCGGGCGCGCGAGTTGGGCGTCGATCTGCGGTTTGAGACTGAATCGCGCGGCGCCGATGAATATGCCGCCGAATACGATCTGGTGGTCGCGGGCGACGGTCTGAATTCAAAAACCCGTCAGCTTTATGCCGATACGTTTCGCCCCGATATTGACGAACGGCTGTGCCAGTTCGTCTGGCTGGGCACCCATCAGACCTTCAAGGATGCGTTCACCTTTATATTCGAGGAAACGCCCCACGGTTGGGTCTGGGCGCATGCCTATCAGTTTGACGACGATACCGCGACGTTCATCGTGGAATGTGCGCAAGATACCTTTGATGCCTTCGGGTTCGGTGACATGTCGCAACAGGAAACGATTGCGATCTGCGAAGAGATTTTCAAGGATCACCTTGGCGGCCATGCATTGATGAGCAACGCCAACCACATTCGCGGTTCGGCATGGCTGCGGTTTCCCCGGGTGCTGTGCGAAAAGTGGAGCCATGAAAACGTGGTTCTGCTGGGGGATGCGGCGGCAACGGCGCATTTTTCCATCGGATCAGGCACGAAACTGGCACTGGAAAGTGCGATTGCGCTGGCCAATTACGTGCAGGATGAACCGACCCTTGCGGCCGCCTTTGCCAAATACGAAGACGCGCGGCGGCTGGAAGTTTTGCGCCTGCAATCGGCGGCGCGCAATTCATTGGAGTGGTTCGAACAGGTCGAGCGGTATTTCGGTCTTGATCCCGTTCAGTTGAATTATTCCATGCTGACCCGAAGTCAGCGGATCAGTCACGAAAACCTGCGCGAACGTGACAAATCATGGCTGGAAGGGGCCGAACGCTGGTTCATGAGCCAAGCCGGAATGCCGGCTGATGCTCGCCTGCGTGCGCCCATGTTCACCGGGTTTCACCTGCGCGATATGACCCTGAAAAACCGGATCGTGGTGTCGCCCATGGCGCAATACAAGGCCGTCGATGGCTGCCCCACCGATTGGCATCTGGTGCATTACGGCGCGCGGGCCGCCGGTGGCGCGGGCCTTGTTTACACCGAAATGACCTGTGTGAGTCCCGAAGGCCGGATCACCCCCGGCTGCCCCGGGCTTTATACGCCGGAACATGAGGCAGCATGGCAGAGGCTGACCGCCTATGTTCATGGTGAAACAGACGCGAAAATCTGTTGTCAGATCGGCCATTCCGGGCGCAAGGGTTCAACCCAGCTGGGGTGGGAGGACATGGATGCGCCCCTGCCCAGCGGCAACTGGGACACGCTCAGCGCCTCGGCGACCCCGTGGTCAAAGGGCAACGCGGCGCCGCGCGAAATCAACCGCGCCGAAATGGACATGGTGCGCGATCAGTTTGTGAGCGCCGCTGAAATGGCCGAACGGGCCGGGTTCGACATGATCGAACTGCACGCCGCCCATGGGTATTTGTTGTCATCCTTCATCTCGCCGCTGTCCAACCAGCGCGGCGATGAATATGGCGGGACGCTTGAAAACCGGATGCGGTTTCCGTTGGAGGTCTTCGCCGCCATGCGTGCCGTCTGGCCCGCGCACAAACCCATGTCGGTGCGGATTTCCGCCAATGACTGGGTGGGCGAACAGGGCATCGGGCCGGGGGATGCGGTGGAAATTGCGCGGGCGTTCCGGGATGCCGGGGCCGATCTGATCGACGTGTCGGCTGGCCAGACCAGCAGCGATGCCAAACCTGTCTATGGCCGTATGTTTCAGACGCCGTTCAGTGACCGTATCCGCAATGAGGCCGGAATTGCCACCATGGCCGTGGGCAACATTTACGAGGCGGATCACGCCAATTCCATCCTGATGGCCGGGCGCGCCGATCTGATCGCGGTGGGGCGGCCCCATTTGGCCGATCCGAACTGGACATTGCACGAGGCGGCCAAAATCGGAGATCGCGCGGCACCCGATTGGCCGCTGCCCTATTTGCCGGGGCGCGATCAGTTGTGGCGGCTGGCCGACCGCGAAGCAGAGGCGATAAAGGTATGAGAAACATTCTTGTCACCGGCGGCGGCACCGGCATCGGGCGCGCCATTGCCCGGGCGTTTGCCGCGCAGGGCGATCATGTGACCATCGCCGGTCGCCGCAGTGAACCATTGCACGTCACCGCCAAAGGGTACGATATGACGTGCCACAGTGCCGATATCACCTTGGAAACGGATGTTGCCGCGTTGTTCGAAACCCCCTTTGATGTGGTGATCGCCAACGCCGGGGCAGGGCAGCCCGCCAAGATCAAGGATCTGACGCTGGAACAGTGGAACAGCACCCTTGCCGTCAACATGACCGGCACCTTCCTGTGTTTCCGCGCCGCGTTGCATACCATGGGCGAAGGCGGGCGGCTGATTGCCATCGCCTCGACCGCCGCGTTGCAGGGGGGCGCGACGATCCCGGCCTATGCGGCGGCGAAACACGGGGTGTTGGGGCTGGTGCGGTCCGTGGCGCAGGATGTGGCAAAACGCGGCATCACCTGCAACGCGATCTGCCCGGGTTTTGTTGATACCGAAATGGCCGAAGATGCCATTGCCGGGGTGATGGCGCGCCTTGATGTGACGCGCGACAAGGCCCTGTCGATGGTGGTGGGCGGCAACCCCATGCGCCGGTTGATCGCCCCGGATGAGGTGGCTGAAACCGCGCTGTTCCTTGCCTCTGCCGGGGCCTCGTCTATTAACGGTCACGCGCTCAGCGTGTCGGGGGGCGAGATATGATTTCGCAAACGGCACTGACCCGCGAAGAACCCGCCTCGAAAACCCGGCTGCGGTTGTGGCTGCGGATGCTGAAACTGACCGGTCACGTCGAGGGGGAATTGCGGCGCCGTTTGCGTGACCAACACGGCACAACCCTGCCCCGTTTTGATGTTCTGGCGGCCCTGTCGCGCCATCCCAAGGGTCTGCGGATGAGCGACCTTTCCGGCTATCTGAAGGTGTCCAACGGCAATGTCACCGGTATTGTCGACCGCCTGACCGAAGACGGGCTGGCCTGTCGCGTTGCATTGCCGGGGGACCGGCGGGCACAGATTGCGCGGCTGACCCCCAAGGGCCATGACAGGTTCGCCATGCTCGCAGCCGAGCATGAGCGTTGGATTGATGAGCTGTTGGGCGGGTTGGAGCTGGGCGAGGCCCATGATCTGATTGCGCTGTTGGATCGCAAAAGCGGTAAGGAGAATGCCAATGGCAAAAAGTGAAACAGAACATTTCCGCTGCGAAATCGCCGATGGCATCGCCCGGATCGCGCTGGACCGCCCCGAACGGAAAAACCCGTTCACCTTTGAAAGCTATGCCGAGATGCGCGACTGGTTTCGCGCGCTGCCCTACCGCGACGGCGTGCATGCGGTGGTGATCCTGCCCAATGGGGGCAATTTTTCATCGGGGGGCGATGTCCATGATATCATCGGGCCGCTGACCAAAATGTCGATGAAAGAGCTGTTGGCCTTTACCCGGATGACCGGCGATCTGGTGAAGGCGATCATCGGTTGCGGTGTGCCGGTGATTGCGGCGGTTGACGGGATTTGCGCCGGGGCAGGGGCCATTCTGGCCATGGCATCGGATTTGCGGGTGGCGACACCGGGCGCAAAGGTGGCGTTTTTGTTCAACAAGGTCGGGCTGGCGGGCTGTGACATGGGCGCCTGTGCCATCCTGCCCCGGATCATCGGACAGGGCCGCGCGGCGGAGTTGTTATATCTGGGCCGCTCCATGTCGGGCGAGGAAGGCCACGCTTGGGGGTTTTTCAACCGTCTGGCGGGGGCCGACGCCTTGGAGGGCGCGGCCATGGATATGGCACGCCGGATCGCGGCAGGGCCGACATTTGCCAATTCCATGACCAAAACCATGCTGGCACAGGAATGGTCCATGGGCCTTGAACAGGCCATCGAGGCCGAGGCGCAGGCACAGGCGATCTGTATGCAGGGGCAGGATTTCCACCGCGCTTTTCATGCGTTCGTTGCCAAGGAAAAACCGGTGTTTGAGGGGGATTGATGGCTGATAAGACCTTTCTCGACTGGCCGTTTTTCGACCCGGCCCACCGGGCATGGGCGGCGCGGGTGAATGACGTGGCCGCCGGTCTGCATGTTGATCACGGCGACACCGACAATGCCTGCCGCGATCTGGTCGCCACCCTGGGCGCGGCGGGCATTCTGGAACCGACCGCCAGCGAAACCGGCACGCTGGATGTGCGCACCCTTTGTCTGGCGCGCGAAACCCTGGCGTGCCACGATGGATTGGCGGATTTCGCCTTTGCCATGCAGGGGCTGGGCACCGGGGCGATTTCCCTGTTTGGCACCGACGCGCAAAAGGGCGAATGGTTGCCCCTGACCCGGACAGGGCGCGCGATTTCCGCCTTTGCATTGACAGAACCCGGCTCTGGTTCGGACGTGGCCAATTCCACCATGACGGCCACCCGCGATGGTGACGATTATGTGCTGAACGGCGAAAAGACGTGGATTTCCAACGGCGGCATTGCCGACGTTTACACGGTATTCGCCCGCACCGGCGAGGCGCCCGGCGCGCGGGGCCTGACGGCCTTTGTGGTGCCTGCCGACACACCGGGGTTAACGATTGCGGAACGCCTTGAAACCATCGCGCCGCATCCGTTGGCGACCCTTGGGTTCACCGATTGCCGGGTGCCGGTCAGTGCCATGTTGGGCGGGCCGGGGCAGGGGTTCAAGATCGCCATGTCGGTGCTGGATGTGTTTCGTTCCACCGTGGCGGCAGCGGCCCTTGGGTTTGCCCGCCGCGCCCTGGATGAGGCTTTGGGCCGCACCCTTGCCCGCCGTGTACAGGGTGCGCCGTTGTTTGATCTGCAAATGGTGCAGGGGCATATCGCGGATATGGCGCTGGATATCGATGCGGCGGCGCTTCTGATCTATCGCGCCGCCTGGGCCAAGGATTCCGGCGCGCCCCGCATCACCCGCGAGGCGGCGATGGCAAAACTGTTTGCCACGGAACAGGCGCAGATCGTCATCGACAAGGCGGTGCAGCTTTTCGGCGGGGATGGCGTGAAATCGGGGGCGACGGTTGAACGGCTCTATCGCGATATCCGTGCCCTGCGCATCTATGAGGGCGCAACGGATGTGCAAAAGATCATCATCGCCCGGTCAACCCGCAGCGCATATGAGGAAGATGTAACATGACCCTCCGACCGTCCGCACATACCGACACATTCGCGCGTGACAACCTGCCTCCGGCGGATCAATGGCCCGATATCCTGCTGGACGGGTTCGATTATCCCGACCGGTTGAATGCGGCGGTTGAACTGACCGATGCCATGGTGGCCCGGGGGTTTGGTGATCACACGGCCCTGATCGGCAACGGGCGGCGGCGTACTTATAAGGAGCTGACCGACTGGACCAACCGTCTGGCCCATGCCCTGGTTGATGATCTGGGGGTGAAACCTGGCAACCGGGTTTTGATCCGGTCAGCCAACAACCCCGCCATGGTGGCCTGTTGGCTGGCCGCGACAAAGGCGGGCGCGGTGGTGGTGAACACCATGCCGATGCTGCGCGCGGGCGAGTTGGCCAAATATATCGACAAGGCCGAAATCACCCTGGCCCTGTGCGATACCCGGCTTTTCGACGAAATGGACAGTTGCGCGCAGGACAGCCGGTTTTTGCAACGGGTTGTGTGTTTCGACGGCACATCCAACCACGACGCCGAACTTGACCGGCTGGCGCTGGAAAAACCTGTGGCGTTTCAGGCGGTGGATACCGCGCAGGATGACGTGGCGCTTTTGGGCTTTACCTCAGGCTCAACCGGCGATCCCAAGGCGACGATGCATTTTCACCGGGATCTGTTGATCATCGCCGATGGCTATGCGCGCGAGGTTCTGGCCGTGACCCCCGAGGATGTCTTTGTCGGTTCGCCGCCTTTGGCGTTCACCTTTGGGTTGGGCGGGCTGGCGGTGTTTCCCCTGCGGTTTGGGGCGGCGGCAACCCTGCTGGAAACCGCATCGCCGCCCAACATGATCGAGATCATCCAGAAATACCGCGCCACGGTCTGTTTCACCGCGCCCACCGCCTATCGTGCGATGTTGCAGGCGATGGAGGACGGCGCCGATTTGAGCAGCCTGCGCGCTGCGGTTTCGGCGGGCGAAACCCTGGCGGCGCCAGTCTATGACGCCTGGAAGGCCCAGACCGGCAAACCGATGCTTGACGGGATCGGCGCGACGGAAATGTTGCACATCTTTATCACCAACCGGTTTGACGATCACCGCCCGGCCTGCACCGGAAAACCCGTCACCGGATACGAGGCCAAGGTGGTTGCCCGGGACGGCACCGAAGCCCCGCGCGGCACCATGGGGCGGCTTGCCGTGCGCGGGCCGACCGGGTGCCGGTATCTGCGCGGCGAGCGGCAGAAGGGTTATGTTCTGGACGGCTGGAACATCACCGGCGACAGTTTCGTGCAGGACGAAGACGGCTATTTCCACTTTGCCGCGCGCAATGACGATATCATCCTGTCATCCGGCTATAACATCGCCGGCCCCGAGGTTGAGGCGGCATTGCTGGCCCATCCCGCCGTGGCCGAATGTGCGGTGATCGGCGCGCCCGATGACACACGGGGCCAGATCGTCGAGGCCCATGTGGTGTTGAACGATCCGGCGGCGGCCACCGATGCAACGGTAAAACTGTTGCAAGATCACGTAAAAGCAGCGATCGCGCCCTATAAATATCCCCGCAGCATCCGGTTTGCGCAAACCCTGCCCAAGACATCGACCGGCAAGATTCAGCGGTTCCGCCTGCGGCCCGGAGCATAGGCCGATGGCGTTTGAGATGCACCAAAAGGTTCTGTTCCGCCATTGTGATCCGGCGGGTATTGTTTTTTTCCCGCGCTATTTTGAAATGATCAACGATTGCGTCGAAGATTTTTTCGACAAGGCGCTGGATTGGCCGTTTGAAACGCTCATGGGCGATGGGGGCGTGCCGACCGTTGATATTCAGGCCACCTTTGGCAGCCCCAGCCGCCATGGTGATGACCTGACGCTGGAAATGATCGTTGAAAGGGTCGGGCGCACGTCGCTGGGGTATCGGATGATTGCGCGCGCGGGCGCCGAACAGCGTTTCATCGCCAAGGCGACGCTGGTGCATACAGATGCCGATGGTCGGCCCGCCCCGTGGCCTGCCGGGATCAGACAAAAGCTATTGAACATGAAGGAAAAAGACATTGACCCATAAGATCATTCAACCCGAAGGCTGGGTGCCCGCCCGGGGCTATGCCAATGGAATGCTGGCCAAGGATGGCACCCTGCATATTGGTGGTCAGATCGGCTGGAACGGCGAACAACGCTTTGTCACGGATGATTTCATTGGTCAGATGCGTCAGGCCCTGGCCAATATCGTTACCATCGTCGAGGCGGCAGGCGGCAGGGCCAGCGATGTGACCCGCCTGACGTGGTTCGTGATCGACAAACGCGAATATCTTGCCCGCCAGCGCGAAGTTGGCGCCGCCTATCGCGATGTGTTCGGCAAGCATTTTCCCGCCATGTCCATGGTGGTGGTGGCGGGCCTGATCGAGGATGAGGCGCTGCTTGAAATCGAGGCGACCGCGCATCTGGGGTAAGGGTTACGGCGCCTCGATCATATCCACCCGCGTGGCGTGACGGCCGCCCTCAAAATCGGCGCTCAGAAACGCTTCGACGATTTCCAGCGCCAGGGCATCGCCCACCACACGCGCCCCGAGTGACAGCATGTTGGCATTATTGTGCTGGCGGATCATGCGGGCCGAAAACGGATCGGCGCAGACACCGCAGCGGATGCCGCTTACCTTGTTCGCCGCCATCATGATGCCCTGGCCGGTGCCACACAGGATGATGCCCAACCGGCAATCGCCAGAGGTGATGCGCTGTGCTGCCGCCTGGCCGTGCTTGGGGTAATGGGTGCTTTCTGGTGTTGTCGGGCCGATATCCACCGGTTCCCAGCCGAGGGTGGCGATATGGGCGGCGATGGCCTGCCGCAGTGGAATGGCGGCGTGGTCACTGGAAAGAACGATGCGGTTGTTGCTGGTCATGGGAAGATGGGTCCGATTGTGGCGGTATGGAGCATGCGCCCCTTGTCGCGCCAATCGTCCGGGTGTTCAAACGATAACAGCCGATCACACCACATTGCGTTCGCGATAGGTTTGAAGGAATGACGCGATGCGCGGATCGTCCGGTTCGCGGCTGAATATTTCGGCGGGGGGGACGCAATCCACCAGACGGCCCTTGTCCAGAAACGCCACCCTGTCGGCCACATGGGCGGCAAAGCCCATTTCATGGGTGACAACAACCATGGTCATGCCCTCGGCGGCCAGTTCCTTCATCACGTTCAGAACCTCGCCCACCAATTCGGGGTCAAGGGCCGATGTCGGTTCGTCAAACAGCATCACGTCAGGTTCCATGGCGATGGCCCGGGCGATGGCGACGCGTTGTTGCTGACCGCCCGACAGGCCCGAGGGGTAATTCCCGGCCTTGTCTTTCAGGTTTACCTTTTCAAGGGCCGCTTCGGCGCGGCGGCGGGCCTCGTCACGGGGCAGGTTGCGCACCCGCAGCAAGGCCTCGGCCACGTTTTCCAATGCGGTGAAATGGGGCCACAGGTTGAATTGTTGAAACACCATGCCGATCCGGCGCCGCTGTTGGCGCAGGGCGGTTGAGGCAAGGGGTTTGCGCGGTTGTGCGGCGCCGTCCTGCCATCCGATCAGCACACCGTCCATGCGCACCTCGCCGTCGTTGTAGTGTTCGAGGAAATTCAGACAGCGCAACAGGGTGCTTTTGCCCGACCCCGAAGGCCCGATCAGGCACAGCACCTCGGACCGGCGGACGTCGATCGTGATATCCTTGAGCGCCTGAAAGTCGCCGAATTTCTTGGACATATTGCGCAGGGTGATGATGGGATCGTCGTTGGCGGCGGCGGCAGGTTTGGGCATTGGCCACATCGTCCTTTCAGGAATTGAGCGTCAGGCGCGTTTCAGGTGGCGCATGGCACGCGCCTCTACTTTCTTGCCCAACCATGAGGTGGCCACGACAAGAATCCAGTAAAACACCGAAAGAACCAGAAAAGGTTCGATATAGGTAAAGGTTTCGGCGGCCATGGTTTGGGTTTCGTACAGCAGCTCGGGCACTGTCACCACCGACAGGATCGCGGTTTCCTTGGTCAGGATGATGACGAAATTGGTCAGGGGGGCCGTGATCAGCACCAACATTTGCGGCAACACGATGCGGCGCAGGATCGTTCCCTCGCCCAGGCCCACACAACGCGCCGCCTCAAGCTGTCCGGTGGGGATCGCGTTAAAGCCAGAGCGGAAAATCTCTGAGAAATAGGGGCTGCCATAGATCACAAAGCTGAGAATGCCAGCCTGAATCGGTGACAAAACCAGCCCCACATTCGGCCCGCCATAATACAGGATGAAAAGTTGAATCATGAACGGCGTGCCGCGAATGATCTCGATATAGGTTTGCAACACCCAGCGCACGGGCCGAGAGGACCAGCGGTAAAGACAGGCAATGGCAAAGCCAAGAACAACGCCGCCGAACGACCCGACGATCCAGCACAGGATCGTCACGCCAAAACCATGCAGCAGCGCGGGGCCATAGCGAAGGAAAAGATCAAATTCCATGTGCGCGCCCCTAACCCAGTTCCAGCCGCCGTTCGGCCATCCGGCCCAACTGCGCAATGGCAAAGTTGATCACGAAATAAATCGCGGCGGCGGCAATATAGATTTCCAGCGGGCGATAGGTTTGGCCGGTGATGTTCTGGGCAACCCGGGTCAGTTCGCCAATCCCGACCACCGAGGCAAGGGACGATACCTTGACCAGCAGGATCAGTTCATTGATCAGCGATGGCATGCCAAGGCGAAGCGCCTGTGGTATCAGAATGCGCCGCCACAGGGACAGGGGCGGAATGCCAAGGGCGTTGGCCGCCTCGGTTTGCCCGGCGGGAATGGTTTGCAGCGCACCGCGCAGGATTTCGGCGGTATAGGCCGCCGAACACATGCCCACCGCCAGAATTGCCGCCACGACCGCCGGTAAATCCAGCCCGATATGGGGCAATACATAGAAAAACAACAACAGTTGCACCAGCAAAGGCACGCCGCGAAAGAAACTGATGTAAACAGCAGCCACACGGCGCAGTCCTGCGGTGCCGGAAATGCGGGCGGCACAGATGACAATGCCCAGCAGGATACTGATTGCCATTCCGGCCAGCGAAATCAGCACCGTCCATTTTGCAGCACCGATCAGATAGGGCAAATTGTGAATGATGACGTCGAAAGAAAAGTTCACGGCGCGTGCCCCTCGCAAAGCAAGACAGATGGGTCCGGCCCGGCAAAACGCCGGACCGGTGAACGACAGAGGTTACTGAACCTCGGGCATGGTCATTGGCAATTCAGGCGCCGCGCCCAGCCATTTTTCGTTGATGGCGTCAAGGCGGCCATCTTTGTGCATCTTCACCAGAGCGGCGTTGATCGCTTCGATCAGGCTGGCGCTTTCGTCACCGGGGCGGGCAACCCAGCCAAAGAATTTCGGATCGCCAAAGGGCGGCATCACCAGTTTGAACAGTTCGGGGCGCTCAACCGCCGCATAACCCATCAGGGGCATGGAGTTTGCCACGCCCTGAATCCGGCCCGCTGCCAGATCGGCCAGGGCTTCGTCGATGTTCACATATTCGCGGATATCGGCGGGTTCCGGCAAGGTGGCCGAAAACGCCTTGAGCTGTTCCAACTGCGCCGAGCCTTTTTGCGACCCAACCGCCTTGCCCGCAATATCGGCGGGGGCGGATACGCTGTCGTCACCGGCCTTTTTGACCAACGCGACAGTTGCATTGCCGACGGGCAGGGTGAAACTGTACCGTTTTACCCGCTCGGCGGTGATGGTGACCGGCGCGTTGACGATGTCGAATTTGTTCGCTTCCAGACCGGGCAGGATGCTTGACCAGGGCAGGTCAAGATATTCGGCCTTTACGCCCAGTTCCTTGGCGACCTCATCGAACAAATCGCGCCCGATGCCCTGATATTCGCCATCAACCAATATGTCGAACGGCGCAAAGTGCATCTCGGTTGCGGCAACAATGGTGCCTTTGGCCTGAATATCGGCCAACAGATCGGCGTTGGCGGGTGCCGCCAAGGCAAGGCCAAAGGCGATCGCCGCAGCGGCGCCTTTCAGTATCGGTGTGTTCATGGTTTCTTCTCCCTCTGGTGAACGATGTTGTTTGTGGTCAATTACCAAGAATGCCGGGCAAGCGCAGCCCGTGTTCGCGGGCGCTGTCAAGCGCGATGTCATAGCCCGCATCCGCATGGCGCCAGACGCCCGAGGCTGGATCGTTCCACAGAACCCGCTCAAGCCGCCTGGCCGCTTCGGGGGTGCCATCGGCGCAGATCACCACGCCGGCATGCTGTGAAAATCCCATCCCGACACCGCCCCCGTGGTGCAGCGACACCCATGTCGCCCCCGAGGCCGTGTTGACCAGCGCATTCAGCAGCGGCCAATCCGACACGGCGTCAGAGCCGTCTTTCATCGCCTCCGTTTCACGGTTGGGCGAGGCGACAGAAGCCGCTGTCAAGGTGATCGCGGCCAATGACGATGGGCGCCTTCAGTTCGCCCGAGGCAACCATTTCGTTAAACGCCAGGCCCGCGCGGTGCCGGTCGCCCAGCCCGATCCAGCAGATCCGCGCCGGCAAGCCCTGAAAGGCGATCCGATCCCGCGCCATGTCCAGCCAGTTGTGCAGATGGGTGTTCTCGGGGAACAGCTCTTTCATCTTCTGGTCGGTCTTATAGATATCTTCCGGGTCTCCCGAAAGGGCGACCCAGCGAAACGGCCCGATACCTTGGCAGAACAGCGGGCGGATATAGGCGGGAACGAAACCGGGGAAGGCAAAAGCGTCTTCCAGCCCCTCTTCCAGCGCCATTTGACGGATGTTGTTGCCATAATCGACTGTGGGCACCCCGGCCTTGTGGAAATCGACCATCGCCGCCACCTGTACCCGCATCGACGCGCGGGCGGCCTTTTCCACCGCTTTCGGGTCACTTTCGCGCTTGGCGCGCCATTCCCCCATGCTCCACCCCTGGGGCAGATAGCCGTTGATCGGGTCATGGGCCGAGGTCTGATCAGTCACGATATCGGGCCGGATGCCACGGCGGAACAATTCGGGGTACACATCGGCGGCATTGCCCAAAAGGGCGACGGATTTCGCCTCGCCCGCCTTGGTCCAGCGATCGATCATCGCCAGCGCGTCATCAAGGCTGTCGGTTTTTTCATCAACGTAACGGGTGCGCAGGCGGAAATCGATGCTGTCGGGGTTGCATTCGACGGCAAGGCAGGACGCCCCCGCCATCACCGCCGCCAGAGGTTGCGCGCCGCCCATGCCCCCAAGGCCGCCGGTCAGAATCCATTTGCCCGCAAGGCTGCCATCGTAATGCTGACGCCCGGCTTCGGCAAAGGTTTCATACGTCCCCTGCACGATTCCCTGCGAGCCGATATAGATCCAGGATCCGGCGGTCATCTGGCCATACATGGCCAGCCCCTTTTTATCCAACTCGTTGAAATGGTCCCATGTGGCCCAGTGGGGCACCAGATTGGAATTGGCGATCAAAACCCGGGGCGCGTCGGTGTGGGTCTTGACGATGGCAACCGGTTTGCCCGACTGCACCACCAACGTTTCGTCGGCCTCAAGGCTTTTCAGGCTGTCGACGATCAGGTCAAAATCCTTCCAGGTGCGCGCCGCCCGGCCAATGCCACCATAAACAACCAATTCGTGCGGGTTTTCGGCCACGTCCGGGTGCAGGTTGTTCATCAGCATCCGCATCGGCGCCTCGGTCAGCCAGCTTTTCGCGGTGATCTCGGGGCCGGTGGGGGGTAAATATCGCGGGTGTTCTTGCGCGGATCGGTCATGAAATGCCTCCTAGGCTCGGGGCCAGATCGGCCAGGTCGGTCAGAATTGCGGTGAGGTGCCGACGCAGGCGCGTTGCCCGGTCCGGGTCATAGTCCCACGGCGGCGTTTCGGTTTTCAGATAGGTGGATTGTGCCAATTCCATCTGAATCGCGTGAAATCCCTCGGCCGGGCGGCCGTAATGGCGGGTTGTCCAGCCGCCTTTGAACCGTCCGTTCAGGGTGCTGGAATAATCCGCCGCCTCGGAACAACGTCGCACGACTGCCGCCTCGACCCGTGGGTCACAGGTGGCGCCTAAATTGGTGCCGATGTTGAAATCCGGCAGCGTTCCGTCAAACAGAAACGGAATGTGCGAGCGGATCGAGTGGCAATCATACAGGATCGCCACGCCGTGACGGGCGCGAACACGCTCCAACTCGGCCTGCAATGCGGCGTGATAGGGCGCGTGAAAATCTCGCAGGCGGGTGGCGATGTCGGTTTCATGCGGGGGTGCGACCATATATCTTTGCCGTCAAAATCGGTCAGTGGCACCAGACCCGTGGTGTTTTGCCCAGGATAGAGGCTGCCGCCCTCCGGGGCGCGGTTGGCGTCGATCACATAGCGGTGAAAAGTGGCGCGCACTGTCGTTGCCCCGGGCAAAATGCCATCATAGAGCCTGTGGATATGCCAGTCGGTGTCATCCAGCCCACGCCCGCGCGCGTTCAGATGTGCGGCAATTTCGGGCGGAACAAAGGTGCCGGTATGGGGCAGGCCCAGAACCACCGGGCTGTCGCCCCGGGTGATCTCAACCGGCATCATGGGGCCAACCCCGGCAATGCAATGCCCGCCGCATCGGCAATAGCACCATCCGCGACAAGCGTGGCCGCGCATTCCAGATCGGGCGCAAGATAGCGGTCTTCGCCCAGGGTCGCCACATCGGCGCGCACCCGCGCAAGCACCCGGGACAAGGGCGCGCTGGTGGTCAGGGGCGCGCGATACTCAAGCCCCTGCGCCGCACAGAGAAGTTCGACCCCAAGAATGCGTTCCAGATTTCCCACCATCTGACCAAGGCGCCGCGCACCATGCGCGGCCATGCTGACGTGATCTTCCTGATTGGCGCTGGTGGGGGTGCTGTCGGTCACGCAGGGATTGGCAAGGTGTTTGTTCTCGCTCATCAGGGCGGCGGTTGTCACTTCGGCGATCATGAACCCCGAACTCAGCCCCGGATCGGGGGTCAGGAACGGCGGGAGGTTAAAGCTCAGCACCGGATCGACGATCAGGGCAACACGCCGTTGGGCGATGGCCCCGATTTCGGCAACGGCCAGCGCGATCATATCGGCGGCAAACCCCACGGGTTCAGCATGAAAATTGCCCCCCGACACGATCAGATCGGCCCCGACCAGAACCAGAGGGTTGTCGGTGGCGGCATTCGCCTCGGTTTCCAGCGTCGTGGCGGCCATGCGCAGCAGGTCCATCGCGGCACCTGTCACCTGCGGCTGACAGCGGATGCAATAGGGGTCTTGCACCCGGGCATCATCGTCGCGGTGGCTTTCGCGGATCACCGACCCGGCCAGCAGATCGCGCATGGCGGCGGCGGCCTCGATCTGGCCCCGGTGGCCGCGCAATGCGTGGATTTCCGGCTGTAACGGTGCCGTTGACCCCATGATCGCATCGGTGGACATGGCCGATGTCACCAGCGCCGATTGCGCCGCGCGCCATGCCCCGAAAAGACCGCCCAGGGCAAACGCAGTGCTGAATTGCGTGCCGTTGATCAGCGCCAGCCCCTCTTTCGCGCCCAAGGGGATCGGGGTCAGTCCGGCCTTGGCCAATGCTTCGGCGCCGGGCATGGTTTTGCCTTCAAATTCGGCCTCGCCTGCGCCCATCAGCACGGCGGCCATATGGGCCAGCGGCGCCAGATCGCCCGACGCCCCGACAGACCCCTGCGCCGGGATCACCGGTGTCACGCCACGTTCCAGCATATCTTCGATCAGATCGATCAGTTCCAGCCGCACCCCCGACGCCCCGCGCCCGAGGCTGAGGAGTTTCAGAGCCATCACGAACCGCGCATGACGGCGCGAAATCGGCGCGCCGACACCGCAGCAATGGCTGAGGATCAGGTTGCGCTGAAGGGTGGCGGTGTCTTTCGTTTCAATCTTGACGCTGGCGAGTTTGCCAAACCCGGTGTTCACCCCATAGATCGCGGCGTTGCCTGCTGCTGCTGCCGCGATCCGGTCTGCCGCGTTCTGCATCGCGGGGCGGCAGGACGGATCAAGGCGCACGCCCGCCTCGTCCCAATAAATACGGGCCAGATCGGCCAGGGTTGCAGAACCGGGGATGAGGGTGAGGGTGGTCAAAGCTGGCCTCCAAAAATGCGGGCGTAAAGCGGGTTATATCCGATGCGATAGGCAAGCTCGGCCGGGTGATCGACCGACCAGACGGCCAGATCGGCGCGGTGTCCGGCGGCGATGGTGCCACAATCGCGCAGCCCAAGGGCGCGGGCCGCGTTGCGCGTCACACCGGCAAGGGCCTCTTCCGGGGTCATGCGGAACAGGGTGCAGCCCATGTTCATCGTCAGCAAAAGTGACGTCAGTGGCGACGAGCCGGGGTTGCAATCGGTGGCCAGCGCCATGGGCACGCCGTGCTGGCGCAGGGCGTCGATCGGCGGCATCCGGGTTTCGCGCAGGGTGTAAAAGGCACCCGGCAACACCACACCAACAGTGCCCGCCGCCGCCATGGCCGCCACCCCGTCATCGTCAAGATATTCGATATGATCCGCCGACAGCGCGCCATAGCGGGCGGCCAGTTTCGCGCCGCCCAGATTGGAAAGCTGCTCGGCATGGAGTTTGACCGGCAGGCCCAGTTCCCGCGCGACATCGAACACCCGCGCGATCTGTGACGGTGAAAAGGCGATGCCTTCGCAAAACCCGTCGACGGCATCCACCAACCCCTGGCCATGGGCGGCGCGCAGGGTCGGGATGCAGATGTCGTCAATATAGGCGTCGGCGTTGCCGCTGTATTCTGCCGGTGTTGCGTGGGCACCAAGAAAGGACGTCACGACACGCACCGCGCGGTTTTGCCCAATGGCCCGGGCCACGCGCAGCATGGCCAGTTCGGTGTCGCGGTTCAGGCCATAGCCGGATTTGATTTCAATCAGCGTGACGCCTTCGGCGATCATCGCATCAACCCGTGGCAGGGCATCGGCCAGCAATTCCGCCTCTGACGCGGTTCTGGTTGCCGTGACAGTCGAGACGATTCCGCCCCCGGCGCGCGCCACCTCCTCATAGCTGGCACCGTTCAGGCGCATTTCGAATTCCCGCGCCCGGTTGCCGCCAAACACCACATGGGTGTGACAATCAATCAACCCGGGCGTCACCAAACGACCATCCAGCGGGTGCTGAGAAAGGCCCGAAAATGCCTGTGGCAGATCCGCCTTTGGCCCGGCCCATGCGATTTTGCCAGCCACCATGGCGATGACGCCGTCGTCGATCAACCCATAGGCGGGGCCGTCTTTGGCCATTGTCGCGACGCGCAGGTCAGTGAGGAGGTGGTCGGTCATGGCACCCTCGTTGAGAATCTGTTCGACTTTGCTTGTATGAGCGTATAGATCTTATGTCTACACATAATAGCCATTAAAATAGGAAAACGCCGTGATATTCGCAAAGAACGCCTTGCTCGTGGATGGTTGGGCAGAAAATGTGCGTCTGGAAATTTCCGACGGGGTGCTGCGCGACATTCAAAGCGCAGCGGTGGCGCAGCCGGGCGATGTTCTGGTTGACACCTTGTTGCCCGCCCTGAGCAATTTGCACAGTCATACCTTTCAGCGCGCCATGGCCGGAATGACCGAATACCGTGCCGCAGGGCGTGATAGTTTCTGGACGTGGCGCGATCTGATGTACCGCTTCGTCAACCGCCTGACCCCCGAACAGATGGAGGCCATCGCCGCGCTGGTGTTCATGGAAATGCAGGAAGCGGGCTTTGGTGCGGTGGCCGAGTTTCACTATGTGCATCACCAACCCGGCGGCGCGCCTTACGGTGATCTGGCCGAACTGTCGAACCGGATTTTCGCGGCGGCGTCGGCAACCGGGATCGGTCTGACACATCTTCCCGTGCTTTATACCTATGGCGGCGCGGGGCAGGCCGCGCTGTCCGAGGGGCAGGCGCGGTTTGGCAATGATGTTGACCGGTTCTTGCGCCTTGTTGCAGCCACCCGCACAGGTTTGGCGGGGATGGCAGGCGATACCCGGGTCGGTATCGCGCCCCATTCCCTGCGGGCAACTTCGCCCCGCGATCTTGCCGATGTTCTGGCGGCGGCGCCCGGTGGCCCGGTGCATATCCACATCGCCGAACAGCCGAAAGAGGTGCAGGATATTCAGGCCCGGCTGGGGGCGCGTCCGGTGGACTGGCTGTTGGACAATGCCCCGGTCAACGGGGATTGGTGCCTGATTCACGCCACCCACATGAACGAGGATGAAACCCGGCGCATGGCCGCATCCGGCGCTGTTGCCGGGCTTTGCCCGATCACCGAGGCGAACCTGGGCGATGGGCCGTTCAATGGGCCTGCCTTTCTGAAGGCCGGGGGGCGGTTTGGGGTCGGGTCGGATTCCAACGTGTTGATTTCGCTGACCGAAGAATTGCGCACGCTGGAATATTCCCAACGCCTGCGCGATCTGGCGCGCAATGTTATGGTGGTTGGCGAAGGGTCAGTTGGCAAAACGCTGTATCGCGGCGCGGCGCAGGGGGGCGCGCGGGCGCTTGGCCGGGATGCGGGGGAAATCCGCGTTGGCGCGCTTGCCGATCTGGTTGCGATCGACAGCAGCGCCCCGGCGTTGTGCGCGCTGCCCCGTGAACAATTGTTGGATGGGCTGGTCTTTGCCGCCAAAGATGATGTCGTCACCGATCTGTGGAGCGCGGGGCGCCATGCGGTGCGCGATGGTCGCCATATCGACCGCGACCGTATCGTGGGCGAGTATCGCCGCGCGATTGCGGCGCTTATGGCCTCGGTCTAGGGATGGTTGGTCAGGGCGATCAGCAAGGCCGAGGCGCCTGTGGGCAGGGTCAGATGCGCCTGACCCGCCTCAAACAACGCGGTATCGCCACGCTGCAATTCACCCGCATCCCCCAGACCGGCGGTGCCGGACAGGCAATGCACCGCATGGGTATGCACAGCATCGGCACGCAGAACCCGGTTCGCCGGGCCGGTGATTGCCGTGACACTGCCCGTCATGCGCAGGGGATTGAACATCAGGTTGAGATCACGCAACCCCCGCTTTTCAGTTTCGAAACCACAGGCGTTCCGCCGTCGAACATGATAGGCACCCCCGGATCGGCCTGAAGAATGCCGTTCGGCGTTGTCAGTTCCATACCGCCCCCGTCGATCACCGTCAGAACGCGCATCAGCCCGGTGAAATCGGAAAACGGCCCGTCGCTGGCCACATCGGCCATGCTGAGGCGCCACAACAGATCGCCGTCCTCGCGCCTTTGAGCGATGTCACGGGTCACGCCGCCGCCGTTCTTCCACGGCATTTCCACCAGATCGGCCAGCCGGATCATGCGCATGAGAGGTTCCTTATTCCCTGATCGACACGGTGGGTATTCGCAATTATATGTATAAGCATAAATATAATAAGCATAGAGTATTTGGCATGCCGCAAAAAGTAACCTTTCGACAGGTCAAATCCGAGGTTCTCGCGCGGATTCGTGACAACACCTGGCCGCCGGGGGGTTGCTGCCCGGTGAGGTGGATCTTGCGGCCGAATTCGGCTGCGCCCGGGCAACGGTAAACCGTGCCCTGCGGGAACTGTCGGAAGAGGGTATCATAGATCGGCGGCGCAAGGCGGGAACGCGGGTCAAGATGTCGCCGGTGCGCCAGGTGAAATTCGAAATTCCCCTTGTGCGCACCGAAATCGAAGGCACCGGCGCGGTGTATCGCTATGCCCTGGTATCGCGCGAGATCATAATCGCGCCCGATTGGTTGCGGGCGCGGATTGCGCTTTTGCCAGGGTCGCGGGTGATCCATCTGGAATGTATGCATTACGCCGACGGCGCGCCGTTTCAGTTCGAAGACCGCTGGATCAACCTGTCGGCGGTTCCCGCCGCGGAAGAGGCGGATTTTTCAACCGACAACCCCAATGAATGGCTGGTGCGCACGGTGCCGTTTACCAGCGCGCAAATTCAACTTTCCGCCACCCTGTCGGATGAAAAGCTAAGCAATTTTCTGTTGATGGCCCCGGGCAGCCCGGTGTTCACTGCGGACCGGACCACATGGATGTCAGGCGTGCCGGTCACCAACACGCGCCTGTATTTCGCCAGCGGATATCAGATGGTTGCACGGTATTGACGCGACGGAAACGCAAACATGTCCCGGAGCTGACCATTATATTGCCGTAAAATTCTTGACGTCCGGATTTTTTACTCAGACCATGACGCCTGAGATAATCTCGTGTGTTGCCCGGGGGGCATCCGATTTTGAAATCAAATCCGCAGAGCGACAGTCTCGGGGCGCGTATGCGAGGGCAGCGGCAGCATTCGGTGATGTCGCTTCACTATCGTGGCGAAAACCCCCATTGTTGCCCCAACACGCCGGATCGGCGTGCGCGGCTACAGCAGTAAACCCAACCGGCATGCCGGTGGATAACAACCAGAACCAAGGGAGATAATGAGAATGATCTTTAAACACGCAATCGCAACTGGCCTGCTTTTGGCGGCAATGGGGGGGCGGCGTCTGCGCAGTCTCTTGTCTATTGTTCCGAAGGGTCGCCAGAAGGGTTCGATCCGGCGCTTTACACGGCGGGGACAACGTTTGATGCGTCCAGCCATCCGCTCTATGATGGTCTGGTTGAATTCAAGGTCGGCACCACCGAAACCATTCCCGGCCTCGCAGAAAGCTGGGAGGTGTCGGAGGACGGCAAGAAGGTAACCTTCCACCTGCGCCATGGCGTCAAGTTTCACAGCAACAGCATGTTTACCCCAACACGGGATTTCAACGCTGACGATGTGATTTTCACTTTTGATCGTCAGGGCAACGATGATAACCCCTATCATCTGGTGTCTGGCGGCACCTGGGAATATTACGGCAGCATGTCGATGCCCGAACTGGTGGACAGCATCGAAAAGGTTGACGACTATACCGTCGTGTTCAACCTGACCCGGCCCGAAGCGCCGTTCATTGCCAACATGGCCATGGATTTCGCCTCGATCGTGTCAAAGGAATATGCCGACGCGATGATGGACGCCGGCACCCCTGAAATGCTGAATCAGGCCCCCATCGGCACCGGTCCGTTCACATTCCAGGCCTATCAGAAAGATGCGGTTATCCGGTATCTTCGCAATGATGATTACTGGGGTGACAAGGCCAAGGTCGAAAGCCTGATCTTTGCGATCACGCCCGATGCCTCGGTGCGGTATCAAAAGGTGCAGGCGGGTGAATGCCACGTGATGGCCTATCCGAACCCCGCCGATGTGCAGGCGATGAAGGATTCCGATGATGTGGTCGTCATGGAGCAAGAGGGCCTGAACGTCGGCTATCTTGCCTATAACACCATGGTTGCGCCGTTTGACAATCCCAAGGTGCGCAAGGCGCTGAACATGGCGATCGACAAGCAGGCAATCATTGATGTGGTGTTCCAGGGGTCTGGCCAGATTGCCAAGAACCCGATTCCGCCAACCATGTGGTCCTATAACAATGCCATCGAAGACGATAAATATGACCCCGAGGCCGCCAAGGCAGCCCTGGAAGCCGAAGGCGTCACCGACCTGTCCATGAAAATCTGGGCGATGCCGGTTCAGCGCCCCTATAACCCCAACGCGCGCCGCATGGCCGAACTCATGCAGGAAGACTTCGCCAAGGTTGGCGTGAACGTGGAAATCGTTTCCTATGAATGGGGTGAATACCTGGAGCGGTCAAAGGCCGAAGACCGCGACGGTGCGGTTCTGCTGGGTTGGACGGGTGACAACGGCGATCCCGACAACTTTCTTGCCGTGCTGCTGGGCTGTGACGGCGTTGGCAAATCGAACCGTGCCCAATGGTGCAATGAGGAATTCGATTCCCTGATCCAGAAAGCCAAGGTTCTTCCGACCCAGGCAGAGCGTGCCAAACTGTACGAACAGGCACAGGTTGTCTTCAAGGATCAGGCGCCCTGGGCAACCATCGCCCATTCGGTCGTCTTCATGACCATGCGCCCCGAGGTTGAGGGCTATATCGTCGATCCGCTGGGTGGCCATATCTTCAATCAGGTCGGTCTGGCGCAATAAGGCGGACCAACACCAAAGGGCGGCGGATACTGCGCCGCCCTTTTCCCTCAAGTACAGGATATTTCCCAAGTGCCAGACAACCTGAAGACCCGCCTCGCAAGTTATGGCGCTGTCGCCGCCGATCTGGGGGTCGATGCGGTGGCACTTGTTCCGGGGCCGAATTTTACCCGCGCCCTGGGCCACAGTTTCATGAGCCACGAACGGCCGTTTCTGGTGGTTATTCCCGCCTCTGGTCTGGCGGCCGCACTGGTGCCCAACCTTGAACTGGGAAGCTGGGAACTGGTCGGATTCGAAGGCGCGGTTTTTGATTGGCGCGATCAATCCGGTTACGATGAGGCCTTTGCCGGTCTGACCCGGCATCTGAATATCTCGTCCCTTGCGGTTGAGGGGCAGGTGATGCGCGTGTTCGTTCACCACGCATTGAAAAACGCCCAGCCGGACCTGGCCATCACCGATGCCGAGCGTGAAATATCGGCCCTGCGGATGATCAAAACCGACGCCGATATTGCGGCAATGCAGGATGCCATCGACATATCCGAGCGGGCCTTGCGGCGCACGCTGGACTCGGTCCGTCTTGGCCAGACCGAAAAGCAGATTGAACAGACCCTTGTTCAGATGTTGTTCGCCGAAGGGGCGGACGATCAGTCATTCAGCCCCATCGTTGCGGCGGGCGACGGATCGGCGCGCCCCCATGCCCATGCCCGTGCCGATTACAAGGTCAAGGCGGGCGATGCGCTGTTGATCGACTTTGGCGCGCGCAAGCATGGGTTTGCCGCCGACATCACCCGCACCGTGTTTCTGGATCATGTGACGGATGAGGGGCGCGATGTGTATGAAACGGTGCTGCGGGCCAATCTGGCCGGGCTGGCCGTGACCCGCGCCGGCGTAACCGCCCATGACATCGACGATGCGGTCATTTCGGTGCTTGAGGCATCGCCCTATGCCAACCGCATACGCACGAAAACCGGTCACGGTCTTGGCCGCGAGGTGCATGAGGCGCCCTATATCATGCGCGGCAATCACATGGTTCTGCCCGCCGGAACCGTCTATACGAACGAACCCGGGTTGTATGAAATCGGCAATTTTGGCGTTCGCATCGAAGACGATGTTCTGGTGACGCAAGACGGTTATCGTTGCCTGACCAGTTTCCCCAAGGATCTGACGGTGATCTCATGCTGAAATATGTTCTCAGCCGGTTGCTGACGTTCATTCCCACATTTATCGGGGTCACGCTGATTTCGTTCAGTTTCATCCGCGCGCTTCCCGGTGATCCGATTCAGGTGATGGCGGGTGAACGGGGCATTTCGGATGAACGCTATCAGCAACTTGCCGAACAATTCGGGTTCAACCGTCCGATCTGGGTGCAGTTCTGGGATTACCTGACCGGGGTGATGCACGGCGATCTGGGCAATTCCTTTGTGACGAAACGCCCGGTTTGGGATGAATTCTTTGCGCTGTTCCCCGCCACGCTGGAACTGTCGATCTGTGCGATGATCTTTGCCTTGCTGCTGGGCCTGCCGGCGGGGGTGATTGCGGCGGTGAACCGTGGCAAATTCTTTGACCGCGCGCTGATGTCCACCGCCCTTGTGGGGTATTCGATGCCGATCTTCTGGTGGGCGTTGCTGCTGATCATCGTCTTTTCCGGCAACCTGCAATGGACCCCGGTTTCGGGGCGCATTGATCTGATTTACTATTTCCCCAACGCGACCGGTTTCATGCTGTATGACAGTATCGCCTCGGGGCAGAAGGGCGCGTTTTTGTCGGCGGTGCGCCATCTGATCCTGCCTACGATTGTCCTTGGAACGATCCCGCTTGCGGTGATTGCGCGCCAGACCCGTTCAGCCATGCTTGAGGTTCTGGGCGAGGATTATATCCGCACCGCCCGCGCCAAGGGCCTTGCGCCGCGCCGGATCAACGGGGTTCATGCCCTGCGCAATGCGCTTATCCCGGTGATTACCGTGATCGGCCTTTCGGTTGGCACCTTGCTGGCCGGTGCCATTCTGACCGAAACGATTTTCAGTTGGCCAGGCATTGGAAAATGGATGGTCGACAGTATTTTCCGCCGTGATTATCCGGTGGTGCAGGGGGGCTGTTGCTGATTGCCGTGATGGTGATGGTCGTTAATCTGACCGTCGACATGCTCTATGGCGTCATCAACCCCAAGATCAGGAAACGCTGATGTCCGATGCAGTTCAAACCGAGGGTGAAATCACCCCCGAACGACCGGGCCGTCTGTCCGAATTCTGGTTCTATTTCCGCGAAAACCGTGGGGCGGTCATCGGCCTGTGGATTTTCGCGGTCTTTGCCTTTCTGGCGCTTTTTGGTCCATGGGTGGCGCCCCATGACGCCACGGCGCAGTTTCGCAGTGACACCCTGCTGCCACCGGTCTGGGAGGAGGGCGGCAGTTGGAAATATATCCTTGGCACCGATCCTTTGGGCCGGGATATGTTGTCACGGCTGATTGTCGGTGCGCGGTTTTCCTTTTTCGTCGGCATCGTGGTGGTCAGCATCGCGGCCACGGGTGGTATTCTGATCGGGCTTATTGCCGGGTTTGCGCCAAAGTGGCTGGACAGTGTGATCATGCGGATCATGGATGTTATTCTGGCGTTTCCGTCGCTGTTGCTGGCGCTGGTGCTGGTGGCCATTCTGGGGCCGTCGCTCACCAATGCGATGATTGCCATCGCCATTGTTTTACAGCCCCACTATGTGCGCCTGACCCGGGCCAGTGTTTTGTCGGAACGGCCAAAGGATTATGTCACCTCGGCCCGCGTGGCCGGGGCCGGGTATCTGCGGCTTATGTTCATCACGGTGCTGCCCAACTGCCTTGCGCCGATCATTGTTCAGGCGGCGCTGTCGTTTTCAACGGCAATCCTTGATGCGGCGGCCCTTGGGTTTTTGGGCATGGGGGCACAACCGCCAACGCCGGAATGGGGCACCATGCTGGCCGAGGCGCGCGAATTCATCCTGCGGGCGTGGTGGGTGGTGACATTCCCCGGTCTTGCGATCCTTGTCACGGTGTTGGCGATCAACCTGATGGGCGACGGGCTGCGCGATGCGCTGGACCCCAAGCTGAAACGGAGCTGAGCCAATGTCATTGTTACGCATTCGCAACCTCAGCGTTGATTTTGCCACGGCTTCGGGGCCGTTCCGGGCGGTCGACGGGGTGGATCAAGACGTGAACACCGGCGAAATTCTGGCCATCGTCGGGGAAAGCGGCTCTGGCAAATCGGTGTCGATGCTGGCGATGATGGGGCTGTTGCCCTGGACCGCCACCATCACCGCGGATGAGATCACCTTTGACGGCCACGATCTATTGAATATGGGCAGTCGCGAACGGCGCACGATCGTTGGCAATGACCTTGCCATGATCTTTCAGGAACCGATGTCGTCGCTGAACCCCTGTTTCACCGTGGGCTGGCAGATCAAGGAATCCCTGCGCATTCACCTTGGCCTGAACCGGCGCGCCCGGCACGCGCGGGCGGTTGAATTGTTCGAACAGGTGGGCATCCCGGACCCGGAAAAGCGGCTTTCGGCCTTTCCTCACCAGATGTCGGGGGGATGAACCAACGGGTAATGATCGCCATGGCGATTGCCTGTAAACCGAAACTGTTGATCGCGGATGAACCGACAACGGCGCTGGATGTGACGATTCAGGCGCAGATCCTTGATCTGCTGGCGTCGCTGCGCCATGAAACGGGCATGGGTCTGGTGCTGATCACCCACGACATGGGCGTTGTGGCCGAAACCGCCGAGCGGGTCAGCGTGCAATACGCGGGCCAGAAGATCGAGGAACAGCCCGTCATTGATATTTTCGACAGCCCCCATCACCCCTATACCTCGGCGCTGCTGGATGCCCTGCCCGAACGGGCCACGGAACGGCGCCTGCCCACCATTCCCGGTGTTGTCCCGGGGCAGTTTGACCGCCCGGCAGGGTGCCTGTTTTCGCCGCGCTGCAAATTTGCCGATGCCCGGTGCAAGGCCGAAGCGCCGGTGCAACAGGGGGCCGCACTGGGCTTTGCGCGGTGTTTTTATCCGCTGAACACAGATGAAAGGGCAGCATCATGACTGACCCGGTAATGACGGCAGACCTGCTTGAGCGGCATTATGACGTGGGCGGCGGGATTTTCCGCGCCGCAAAAACGCTCAAGGCGGTGGCAGGCGTGTCGTTCGATCTTTTCCCCGGCAAAACCCTTGCCGTGGTCGGAGAAAGCGGCTGTGGAAAATCCACATTGGCGCGTCTGGTCACGATGATCGAAGAACCGACCGCGGGTTCCCTGACCCTTGATGGCAAACCCGTCGTGCCGGAAGATTGGGCGTCGTTGCGCAAATCGGTGCAGATCGTGTTTCAGGATCCCTATAGTTCGCTGAACCCGCGCCAGCGCATCGGCGCCATTCTGGAAGAACCTCTCAAGATCAACCGCCCCGGCATGAGCAGCGCCGAACGCTCGGACAAGGCGCGCGAAATGCTGCGGCTGGTGGGGTTGCGCCCCGAACATTTTGACCGCTATCCGCATATGTTTTCGGGCGGTCAGCGGCAACGCATCGCGATTGCCCGCGCGCTCATGCTTGACCCTCGGGTCTTGGTTCTGGATGAGCCGGTGTCGGCCCTTGATCTGTCGATTCAAAGCGCGGTGCTGAACCTGCTGCTGGATTTGCAGGAACGGATGCAACTGGCCTATCTGTTCATCAGTCACGATCTGAGCGTGGTGCGCCATGTCGCGGATGAGGTGATCGTGATGTATCTGGGCCGCGCCGTTGAAAAGGGCAGCCGCACCGATGTGTTCAGCGCGCCGTTTCACCCCTATTCCAAGGCGCTGTTGTCCGCGACGCCGCAGGCCGATCCGCGATCAGCAAAAAAGCGGATCAAACTGGAAGGCGAACTGCCATCGCCGCTGTCCATTCCCGATGGGTGCCCCTTTGCGCCCCGATGCTGGAAGGCGCAGGACAAATGCCGCGCCAACAGGCCGGAACTGGGAACCGCGCCGCACACGGCGGCCTGTTTCTTTCCTGAATCCCAGTGATCCGAAATCCGGACAGATCCTTTTCGGACAAGGGTAAATTGCTGTTGATCGCTTGAAACTCCGGGGCAATCATTGCTATTTAGGTCAACTTAAAAAAGCCGGAGAATTCCATGTCAGAGCAACGTCTTATCCGCTATGATTCTGCCGATGCGCAGGCAGGCGGGCAAAAGCGCCCCTTCGCCAAGGCCGTGCGCGCTGGCGATTATGTGCATGTCTCGGGGCAGGTGCCCACGCGCGATGGCGAGGTCATCAGCGGCGGCATCGTGGCCCAGACCGAACAGGTGATCGCCAATATCAAAGAGGTGCTGGCCATGGCTGGTTGCGGGCTTGAGGATGTGGTGAAACTGAATTGCTGGCTGGATGATCCGCGCGATTTTTCCTCGTTCAATGCGGTGTTTGAAAAACACTTTGCCGCCAACCCACCTGCGCGTTCCACGGTGGAATCGCGCCTGATGGTCGATGCGAAGGTCGAAATTGACGCCCTTGCCTGGAAACCGTTGTGACGATGCGGGGTAAAGCAACGCCATGAAGGTTCTGATTTATCACAACAAGGCAAAAGCCGCCGATTGCGTGGCCTCGCTGCTTGCCGCACGTCTGGCCACCTGCCCTGACACGGTGCTTGGGCTGGCCACTGGCGGCACCATGGAGGCGGTCTATGACCGTCTGATCGCGCGCCACAAAGCGGGCGAGATGAGCTTTGCCAAGGCGCAATCCTTTAACCTTGACGAATATGTCGGCCTGTCGCCGGATCATCCCTGTTCCTATTGGCGTTACATGCGCGAAAAGCTGTTCAACCATGTGGATATCGCCCCTGAACGGGCGTTTCTGCCCCAGGGCGACACCCTAGATGCGGAACAAGAGGCGGTGCGATACGAGGCGGCCATCGTTCAGGCCGGTGATATCGGGCTGCAACTGTTGGGGCTGGGCGCCAACGGGCATATCGGGTTCAACGAACCCACCTCAAGCCTTGCCTCGCTGACCCGGATCAAAACCCTGACCCATTCCACCCGCGAAGCAAACGCGCGATATTTCGCGCGGTTCGATGATGTGCCGCGTCTGGCAATCACCATGGGCATCGGCACCATCATGCGCGCTGACGAAGTGGTGCTTTTGGCCTTTGGTGCGGCCAAGGCCGAGGTTGCGGCGCGGATGATCGAAGGCCCGGTTTCTGCGGCCTGTCCGGCGTCGGTGCTGCAAATGCACCGCAAGGCAACGATCGTGCTGGATGAAGACGCCGCCAGCGCCCTTGCCCTGCGCGATTACTACGAGGCGGTGCACCCCGAACCGCGCGACAGCGCGATCTGATCCAGCGCGGCGCGCAGGGCGGCAACCCTGCGCGCATCGGTGCCCTTTGCCCCGGGGGTTGAAACCCGAATGCGGTGACATTCGGGTTGGCACAAGGGGGCAGGGGGGCCGCGCAAGAGGCGTGGATTTGCGTCAATGGCAAAGCGGCGGCAAACCGGGCCGCGTTTTCGACGGTGACGCCACCGCCGGGCATCACGGTAATATCAGGGCGGGCGGCGGCCATTTGCACCAGCCGCGCCATGCCCTTCTCCGCCGTTTGCGCCCCCCTGACGACAGAACGCGCCCGATCCCCAATGCGGCGCACAGCTCCATTGCCGCTTCGGGGTCTGGGGTCAGGTCAACGGCGCGGTGCAGGGCAATGTCCAACCCTTCGGCCTCTTGCACCAGGGCGCGCAGGGTGTCGCGATCAAGGCGGCCATCGGGCAGGGACGCGCCAATCACCACCCCGGCCAACCCGGCGTTGCGCGCGGCGTGGATTTCAGTGATCTGCGCGCGCACCTCGGTCGGGGACCAGACGAAATCACCGGCGCGGGGGCGGATCATGGCGACGGCGGGCAATGGCCCTTGCGCCGCGATCTGCATCAGGCCGGCCGAGGGGGTCAGCCCCCCAACGGCCAGCGCCGCGCAGAGTTCGATCCGGTCTGCCCCGCCTTGGGCGGCGGCGGTGATGCCTGCCGCGTCGTCCACGCAAACCTCAAGCGTGATGCGTGTCATGTGCGCCCCTTTCCAGAAAAACCAACAGCGCGGCACCGATAACACCGCCGATGCCCCCCAGCACCGATGCCGTGCCATAGCCACCGATGCTGGTGCCAAGGGCAAACAATCCGGCCCCGAAGGCTGCGCCAAGAAACATGTTCACCGCGATCAGCGAGGCCGACAGGCCGGGGCGATCCCGGATCAGATCAAGCAGATAACTGATCGGAAGCGAGATGATTCCGGCGGCGGCAATCCCCGCAATCACGCTGGCGGCGTACACATGCCATGGCGCCGATGCCCCGGCTATGATGGCAAGATAGACAAAGTAAAGCGCGGCTGAAATCGCAAGGGCCGTTGTCAGGTGTATCCGGTTCACCACCATGGCCCAGAACAACATGAACCCGACTTCAAGGATCGCGACCATCCCCACCAGAAACCCGATATCTTCGGCCACCCCATTGGCGCGGCCCGTCACGATCAGCGGCAGAACCGTGGCATTCACGGTTAAAACCTGCGTGATCAACGCAACCCCCAGAATGCGCAGCAGGGTGCCGCGCCCAAGGACGTTGAGCAGGTCAAACACGGCAGGGCGGCGCAACCGCACCTGCGCCGGGCGGTCGGGCCGCCCACTGGTCGGGGCCACGGGGGATGTTCCCGCACCGCCGATGGGAATGGAATCGGGGGCGGGCCTTGGGCGCGCGGGGCGGTCGGCGTCCATCCCGAACAGCACGGTCAAAAGGCAGCCGGTCGAAAATATCGCGGCGATCAGATAGGCGGTGATCATGCTGTCCTGCCGCGCAAGGATCAGCCCGACAATCCCCGGCACCAGAACCCAGGCCAGCGAAATCATCATCCGCATCAGAGAATTGGCGATATTCGCCTCGTGCGGGGTGAACCCGGCTGTGTGGGCGCGAACATTGCCAAACAACATCGAATTCGTTGCATGAAACAGCGCCAGTGGCGCGATGGTGGCAAAGGCAAAGGTCAGTGGCGTCGGGTAAAGCCAGATCATGCCATACCCGATCAAACCAAACCCCGACACAAAGATCAGCGGCCTGCGATAGCTTTGGAAACGGTCGGACAGATACCCGCTCAGGATGGCGATCAACACCTGCGCGACCGAGGCGGCAAGGGCAAGCGCGGCATAGGCATGGTTCGACAGGCCCAATTCGCGGATGCCGATGACCGATTGATAGGGTGACGTGGCCGCCCCGGCAAAACCGTAAAAGAAAATCGCCATCGCCGAGGCGCGCACGATCCGATGATCGCGCAGGATGGAAAGCCAGGCGTGCATGATCAGCCCTTGAACCGCGCCGATGGCATTGGCGCGGGGGTGAAGGTGCTGTTTTCCTCAAACGGAACGGTGCCGGCTGGGCGGTGTTTATTGGCCAGTTTGGCGATATCCTGATTCACCACGCCGTTGCTTAGCGCCATGAGGTTGGGCGCGGCGATGGGGGCCAGTTCGGGCGAAAGATAGCCGGACTTGACCACCAGCAGCCCCACTTTTGTCGGGTTCAGCCCCAGGGCGGTGAAATCGGCGATGTTGTGATAGGGGCGGCGGCGGGCGGCCAGAACCAGTGTGATGCCGCCGATCCGCACAACGGCCTGATGATGGGCGGGGGTTTCCCCGGCGCGCAGCGTGACAACCTCGGCGCTGACGCGCACCGAAACCCCCGCCGGATCAAGGGACGCGCCGATGCTCAGATTCAGCGTGGCACCGACGCCCGCCGCAAAGCAGGCCTCAACCGCCGGGCGGTCGGTGATCCCGGCGATCAGCGCATCCTGCCAATCATGGGCAATTAGTGCCGCCAGAACATCGGCCCGGTCGCCCACGGCGCCCGCTGTGGGGTTATCGCCGCTATCGGCCAGAATGACGGGCCGGGTGGGGACGGTGCGGGCGATTTTCAGCATCTCGTCCAGCGGGCCGGTGGTGGGGCCGAACTGAAATTCATCGCGGGCCTCCCAGAACGCACCGGCAATGGCAACGCCCGCCGTTTCCGACGCGGCGCGGTCGGTGCCGGTGACGATGGCACAGGCGGTGGCGCGGGGTTCATCGGCCCAGACATAGCCGATCATCAGATCGCTGCGCCAGACGCCCGACCCCTCATACCCGGGCAGGGCGGCATAAAGGGATTTTGCCGGTTCATCCTCGGTCGAAGACCGTTCACCGGGCAGCAACAGCGGCACCGGCACCCGCACGACCCCGGGCCTTGCCCCGGTTTCAACCGCGCGCAACAGCATGGCATAAGCCGCCTGCATGGTTTCGGGCACGTCGATATGGGGGGCCGTGCGATAACCTGCGAAAATGTCGATCTGATCGGTAATTTTTTCCGACACATTGCCATGCAGATCATAACTGACCGCGATCAGCATGTCGGGGCCAACGGCGGCGCGCACGGCGGCGATCCAATCGCCCTCGGCGTCAAACATGCCATCCACGGTCATTGCCCCGTGCATGGCCAGATAGACGGCATCAAAGGGTTTGGCCGCCTCAAGCCGGGTCAGGAATTCGGCCTTGAAGGCGTCATAGGTGGCGCGTTCAACAGGGCCACCGGGCACGGCGCGGGCATGCAGCAGGGGCACCACCTGTGCCGGGTGGTCGTGCAGAAAGGCGAAATAGGGGTTTTCAGTCAGATCATCCCCGCGCATGACCGTGAAATCCTCGGTCCGCATCAGAACGGGCGAATAGGTGGAACATTCGGTGTGAATCCCGCCAACGGCAATGCGCATGGGGTGTCCTTTCAAAATCAAAGTTCGGGGTGCAGGCGCACCTGTCGTGCAAAGCGCAGCCAGTCCTTGTTTTCCTTTTGGGTCCAACCGGCCTCGGCCACGGCGCCAAGGCGCGGAAACACCATGTCGTTGAACCACTGCCGGGTGGTGAAATGTTCACACCAGATACAGGATTGTACGCCGCGCATCCGGTGGCGGGTTTGAGCGGGGAAATCGCCCTCGGCCTCATAGGTATAGGTTTGTTCGGGCGGCACCGGTCCGGCCCAGCCTGCGCCATTTTCCAGCCAATCAGCCCCCTGCACCATATCCAGATAATAGGCCTGACCGGGGGTCATCACCACATCATAGCCGCGCTGCGCCAGTTCGATCCCCACTTCGGGGTTTTCCCATGCCATCAGCAGGGTGCCTTCGGGGGGCACGCCGCCCCCATGGGCGATTTCATTCCAGCCGACCATGATCTTGCCACGCGCGCTCAGCATGTCCTTGATCCGGCGCATGAACCAGCTTTGCAATTCAAACGTACCGCTCAACCCTTCCTGTTCCATCACCTTTTGTGCCATGGGCGAGGTCAGCCATGCATTTCCGGCCACCTCATCGCCGCCAATGTGGATGTATTGCGAGGGGAAAATGGTGCCAAGTTCGTCAAACACCGTTTCCAGCACGGTATAGGTTTCCGGCACCGCCGGGTTCAGGGCATTGTTGAAATACCCCTGAACGGGGTAATAGCTGTTTTCCGGCTCGTCCGGGTCCACCAGAAAGGGCAGGGCGGCCAGAATGGCGGTGGCATGGCCGGGGGTTTCGATTTCGGGCATCACGTCGATTCCCAGAACAGTGGCGCGGGCGACCACCGCGCGCATCTGATCCTGCGTATAAAAACCGTACCGTTCGCCGTGGCCATCGCCCAGTTGCGGCAACATGGCGGGCAGATCGGCACCGCGCCGCGCGCCCGCCTGCGTCAGTTCGGGATAGGCAAGGATTTCGGCGCGCCAGCCTTCGTCATCGGTCAGGTGCCAGTGAAAGATGTTCATCTTGTGCCAGGCCAGAATGTCGATGACGCGCAGCACCTCGTCAAAGCTCCAGAAATGGCGCGACACATCCAGATGACTGCCCCGCCAATCGTAACGGGGGGCATCGGTGATGGTTCCCATGGCGGGAAAGCGGAATTCCGGGTCACTGGCGGCCCCGTGAAACATCTGCGCCAGCGCGATAAGCCCGTAACGGCGCCCCTGTTCGGTGCTGGCGCTGAGGGTGATCGTGTCACCAAACTCAAGTCGATACCCCTCTTTGGCAAGGCTGGCGTCTTTGGCAAAACCCAAGGCGCGGCTGCCCGGCGTTTGCGACAGTTGAAACACCCGGCGCGCGGTGGGAAACAGCCGCGAATGCAGCGCATCGACCGACAGCATCAGGCGCAGATCGCCCAAGGCGGTGCCTTTGGCGGCGTGCAGGATCGTGGGCAGGGTTCCCGCCTCGCCTGAAATCGCGTTTGGCCATGGCAACAGGGCAAAGGGCAGGGTCAGCCGCCCTTCGGGCATCCGCTGGGGCGGCAGCACGGGCGTTTCGCCGCCGTGCATCAGATCGCCCACCTGCACCGGGTGATGGGTGCCATCGGCCAGCGTCACCCATGCGGTTTTCGCCGCATCGTTGCGATGAAAGGGCGAGCGGTTGATCCCCTCGACCGCAAAGGACCAGGACGCACCAGGGGCCAGCGGTTTACCGTCAAGCGGGGCGAATTCGTGAAAATTCGCATCCCGGCGCAGGAACGTGGCACCGGTCAATTCATGGTCGGGCATGATCCGGGTGATGCTGGTCAGGGACAGGGTAAAGTTTTCCAGCGGGGTATCGGCCAGATTGCTGAGGGTGAGCTGCCATTTGCCCTCGGGGGCGTCGGTGGGCAGCCAAGCGTTTTCCAGAAAATAGGTCATCGGTTCATCCTGTGGGGTGTCAGTAATCGTCAGACTGGCTGAAGGTGCGGGCAAGGGCGGGTATTCCGGCGGTCAGCCCGCAATCGACCGGCAGGCAAATGCCGGTGATCGCGCGGGCAAGGGGCGATGCCAGAAATCCCACAGCCTCGGCCACATCGACCGGGTTCACGATCCGGCCAAGGGCGTAATGTTCGGCGGCTTCGTCAAACACCCGGGGGTTGGCGGTGGCGCGATCCTCCCAGGCTTGGGTGCGCACGGTGCCCGGTGCCACGGTGTTGGCGCGCACGCCGTATTGCCCGTATTCCACCGCAATCAGCCGGGTCAGGTGGATCATCCCGGCCTTGGCGGCGGAATAGGCCGGATGGCCAAACACGCCGATGCCATTGACCGAGGCGATATTCACCACCGCCCCCCGTGCCGCGATCAGGTGATCGGCAACCGCCTGAAACACCAAAAACGCCCCGTCAAGATTCAGCGCGCGATCCGCCTGCCAATCCTGCACCGATGTGGCCTGCAAACTGACCGAACGCGACGCGCCGGCGTTGTTCACAAGGGTGGCCAGATCGCCCAGCCCGGCGGTGGTGGCGGCCATCTCGGCACAGCTTTGCGCGTCGGTAACATCCACCCTGAGCGGGGTGAAACCGGCGCCCAACGCTGTCGCCGCCCTTTGGGCTGCGTCGAAATCGCGGTCGGCCAGAATGACGAAATCGTGATCCTGTTTCAGCCGCGCCGCGATGGCCCGCCCGATGTCACCGGCGCTTCCTGTTACGATGGCAAGTTTGGGCGCCATGCTGATCCTCTTTTGCGGCTTGGGATGGGTCCGGTGTGGCCGCCTGCACACCGGGCCATAGGGTTAATCGCCCAAAAGCTGGGTGTCGTCGTTACCGTCGCGGTGTTTGATCAGTTGTTCCTTGATGCCCCGCAGGATGCGGACCGAGCGGGGCTTGTCGGCATAGGCCACCAGATTGGCGATGATATCGACCACCGCAAGCGAGGCGAACCGCGTCGATGATGCGCGAAAGATGTTCTGCCCCTCGGGCAGGTTTACCGAAATGACAATGTCCGCCACGTCAGCGAGCGGTGAGCCGGCCTGCGTCAGCGCGATTGTCGGAATCCGGCGCTGGCGCAGCAAGGTGAAACAGCGGATCAATTCGTGATTGCGCCCGGTCAGGGACGACCCGAACACGATTGAGCCGGGTTCAGCCGAGGCCGAAAGCATGAGGTTCATCGCGTGATCATTCGAGGCGGACATGCGCGCGCCGAGCCGGAACAGCCGGTTCTGCAACTCATTCACGATCATCGAGGAATTGCCCCCCGACCCGAACCCATAGATCATCCCGGCCCCGGCCAGCAGGTTTGCCGCCTGTGTCACGGCATCAAGATCAAGGGTGCGGTGCATCTCGAACAGGGCGTTCTGGGCCTTGGTCACGATGTCTTCGGCCACTTCGGCGGGGGTGTTGGTGATGGCCTCGGGTTTCAGATACCGTAGGCCGACATAGGCGCTTTTGGCCAGTTGCACCTTGAAATCGGAAAACGAACCGCACCCCAGCCGCCGGCAAAACCGCGTGACCGTGGGTGGTGAAACGCCGGCCCGGGCGGCAATATCGGAAATCGTGGCATTGGTCGCGAACTCCACATCCGACAGGATGGATTGCGCCAGTTTCTGTTCCTGCGCCGACAGATTTCCGTCCACATCGCTCAGGGCGTCGATCAGATTGCTGGCCGAGGTCACACCGGCCGCAAGCGAAGAATCAGAGGATTGTGTCATGATGCTCCTTGCCGCACTGCGGCGCTGTTGATCGGCGGGGTTTCTGACGAAAAATTAGGCGCCAAAGAAATTCATTTTCGTGTTTCAGGTGCATTCAGACATATTCGTCTGGATTTTTCCAGAAAATATGTGCCATCATAGAAATGAATTTCATATGACGAGAGAAACCATGGCCGCGCGCGACCCCTTTCGCAACCCGTTTCCCACCAAAGATGCCGACCGGACCGCAATCTGGGACATGCTGGTGCCCCGTGACATCGACGCCTTTATAGCGGCGGATTGGTCGGCGGTCGCGGATGATTTCATCACCGCAAACTTTACCGGCCTCAGCGGGCATTTCCAGCCCGATCCCGACAAATATGATCTGGCCTATCCGACGCTTGACGCCTACCGCGATGATTGGTTGGCACAGGCACAGGCGTTTGGTGTGCTGCGCGATGCGGGCGCCTATGCGGGCAATCCGCGCGATGGAATTTTTCACGCGACCCGGCTGGAAGAAATCGAAATCACCGGCGACACCGCCCTTGTGCGCAAGAAATTCGATGGCCATCTTGCGCGAACCGATGGGCCGGATGAACGGATGAACTGGCAAACGCTGTATTGGTGCCGCCGCGATGGTGGGCGGTGGAAAATCGCCGGGTTTGTCGGCTATCTGCCCCATATTCAGGAATGACCATGGCACCCGCCCCCCCAAGCGCATTTTCGTGGCAGCCATGGCAACCGAAACGAACACGTTTTCGCCCATCGTCGTTGATCGGGGGGCGTTCGAGGAATCCTTTTATGCCGCCCCCGGCATGCACCCCGACACGGCCACCCTGTGTACCGCGCCCATTCCCGTGGGGCGCCGGGTGTGCGCCGAAAAGGGTTGGGATCTGATCGAAGGCACCGCCGCGTGGGCCGATCCGGCCGGGTTGGTCTCGGGGGCGGCGCACCGGGGGCTGCGCGATGAAATTCTTGATCAGTTGCGCGCGGCGCTGCCGGTGGATGCGGTTGTTCTGGGCCTGCACGGGGCGATGGTGGCCCAGGGGTGCCTTGACCCCGAGGGCGATCTGTTGGCCCGTATCCGTGATATTGTTGGGCCAAATGTTCTGATCTGCGCCGAAACCGACCCGCACAGCCATTTGACCGAAAAACGCTGCGGGGCGGTCGATTTTCTGGTGGCGTTCAAGGAATTTCCCCACACCGATTTTGTCGAGCGGGCCGAAGATCTCTGGGCGATTGTCGTCGACACGCTGGAGGGGCGGGTGCGCCCGGTGATGTCGGTTTACGATTGCCGGATGATTGATATTTTCCCAACCTCGCGCCAGCCCATGCGCGGTTTTGTGGATCGGATGATGGCGATTGAGCAAGCCGATGAAAAGGTGCTGTCGCTGTCGGCGATTCACGGGTTCATGGCGGGGGATGTGCCGGAAATGGGCACCAAGATGATTGCAGTGACCGATGGCGACCCTGCCCATGGCGCCGCCCTGGCCCGGCGATTGGGGCAGGAATTGTTCGCCAATCGGGGCAAACACCTGATGCCGTCCCTTGATGAAACAGAGGCGGCTGCCCGCGCGATGCAATCGCCAACCGGGCCGGTGGTGATTGCCGATATGTGGGACAACCCCGGTGGCGGCACGGCGGGCGATGCGACGGTGATCTTGAAAGAGCTGCTGGCGCGGGGCGCGACGGGCGTGGCCATTGGCACCATCTGGGATCCGGTCGCCGTCAGGCTTTGCACGGCGGCGGGCGAAGGGGCCGAAATGCACCTGCGGTTTGGTGGCAAATCCGCGCCTCTGACTGGTGAACCGGTGGATGCACTGATCAGGGTGATAACCCTGTCACCCGATGCGCAAATGGTGTTCGGCGAAAGCATCGTTCCCTTTGGCCCTGCCGCGCGCATCGCGCTATTGGACGGGGCGGGCCGGGACACCGGGATCGAGGTGATCCTGAATTCCATCCGCGCGCAGAACTATGACCCCACCCTGTTTTCGGCGATGGGAATCGACCCGACGGCGCGAAAGATTCTGGTCATCAAATCGACCAATCATTTCTATGCGTCCTTCCGGCCCATTGCCGCCGACATTCTGTATTGCTCGGCGGGCAAACCCTATCCGAATGACGCAACGACCAATCCCTATCGCCATGTGCGCCGGGATATATGGCCCCGGGTTGCAAACCCCCATGGCGAGGGGCAGGATTGAGAGAACCGGACAAAGGGCAGGCAATGACAGGGTCAAGTGCGTTTTACGCCGAGCGGATATTCGACGGCACCCGCTGGCACGACAACGCGGCGCTGTTGGTGGAACAGGGGCGTGTTGCCGGGATTGTCCCTGTCGCACAGGCGCCCGAGGGCACGCGGGTGACCGGCGCATTGGTGCCGGGGCTGATTGATTTACAGGTCAACGGTGGCGGCGGCGTGTTGTTCAACAACGACCCGACGCCTGGGGGAATCGCCACGATCTGCAACAGCCACGCGCGGTTTGGCACCACATCCGTGATGGTCACGCTGATCACCGATGCGCCCGATGTGGGGGCGCGTGCCATCGCCGCAGGCCGCGCCGCGCGGGGGCAGGACGGGTTTTTGGGGCTGCATATGGAAGGGCCGCATCTGGCCCTGTCGCGCAAAGGCACCCACGATCCGGCGCTGATCCGGCCTATGGACGGGGGTGATCTGTCGCGCCTTGCCGACGCTGCGGGGGATCTGGACCATCTGATTTGCACTGTGGCGCCGGAATCGGTGACGGTGGCGCAGGTTGCGGCGCTGTGCGCGGCGGGGGCGGTGGTCAGCCTTGGCCACACGGATTGCACCTTTGAAGCGGCCCGCGCCCATGGCGATGCCGGGGCAAGCATGGTGACACATCTGTTCAACGCGATGAGCCAGCTTGGCCACCGCGCGCCCAACCTTGTGGGGGCGGCGCTGGATGATGGGCGGTTCTGGGCCGGGCTGATTGCCGATGGGTTTCATGTGGATGATGCGGCCATACGCATCGCCCTGCGCGCCAAGGCCGGGCCGGGGGGATTTTTCTGGTGTCCGATGCCATGTCCACCATCGGCACCGATCTGGCCGGGTTCACCCTGAACGGTCGGCAGATATATCGCGCGGGCGGGCGGCTGACCCTGGCGGATGGCACCCTGGCCGGGGCCGATATCGCGTTGATTGATGGGGTTCGTCATATGCACCGGGTTCTGGGCCTGCCGCTGGAGCAGGCGTTGATCATGGCAACCGCGCGCCCCGCCGCTGCCCTTGGGATTGCGGATCGTGGCCATCTGGCCCCCGGCGCCCATGCCGATTTCTTTGCCCTGACCCCTGACATCACCGCCGCCGGAACGTGGATTTCTGGCCGCCAAGTGGATTTTCGCGATGATCCTGTGCTTTGATATTGGCGGCACCGCCATCAAGGTGGCCGAGGCGTATGGGCCAGAAGATGTGCAGCCCACGGGCCGCCACCCCACGCCAACCGATGATTTCACTGCATTTCTGGGCGCCTTGCGCGGCGCGATCACGGCGGCGAAAACCCCGCCTGATGTTCTGGCATTTTCCCTTGCCGGTGTGCTGGACCCGGATACCGGGCGGGCGACCATGGCGAATATCCCCTGCCTGACCGGGCGGTATCTGCAATCTGATCTTGAAGCGGCCCTTGGCCTGCCTGTGGTGCTGGCCAATGACGCAGATTGTTTTGCCCTGGCCGAGGCGACGGTGGGCGCGGGGCGGGGGCATGACGTGGTGTTTGGCCTGATCCTTGGCACCGGGGTTGGGGGCGGTGTTGTGGTGCATGGGGCGCTGATCAATGGGCGCGGCGGGTTTGCGGGCGAGTTGGGCCACGGCCCGATTGCCCAGCGAATTCTGGGAGAGCCGGAAACCGTGCTGCCCGCCTTTCCCTGCGGGTGCGGGTTGAACGGGTGTCTGGATGCCATCTGTTCGGCGCGGGGGCTGGAAAAGCTGCACCTGCATCTGCACCCCGGCGCCGACATGGCCGACAGCCGCGCCATCGTCGCGGCATGGGAGGCGGGCGGGGCACAGGCCGCGCGCACCGTGGCCATCTGGCGCGGCCTCTTGGCGCCCCCCTTGGCGGTGATGGAAAACATGCTGGGGGCCGGGGTGATCGCGGCGGGCGGCGGGCTGGCCAATTCCCACGCCCTGATCGGCGCGCTGGATATCGAGGTGCGCCGCCTGTGTCTGCGCCGATTCGACCGCCCTCTTGTCGTTCCGGCCCAATGCAAGGTCGAACCGGGGCTGGTCGGGGCGGCGATTCTGGGGTTGCATCACCGGGCGACGATGGCCGCGTAAAGCGCCGAAATTCCGCCTTGGCCGCGGCAATGCATGCGTAATATGAAAACGAATTACATGTTTGGCAGGGTATTCTGCTAAAAATGAGAAAAATCGTTGACTGGCGCGGTGTGTCCAGCCAAATTACGAAAATGAATTTCGCATGGGGAGGTGCGACATGAAGGTCGCCATCATCGGGCTTGGGTATCGGCTTGGGTATCTGGGTCATGTGTTCAACGAGATCGATCCCGCGTTCGAGATCGTCGGTTACCATGATCCCGCCCCTGCGGGCATGGCGGTTCTGGAGGAACATGGCGTGTCTGCCGGAACATCCTTTGACACCCCCGAGGCCCTGATAAAGGCGGGCGGTTTCGATCTGTTGATGATCGGGTCGCCCAACCATCTGCACCTGGATCATATCCGCCTTGGGCTTGAGGCCGGGGTAAAGGTGTTTTCGGAAAAACCCATCGTTTCAACCATCGAACAAACCTATGAACTGGTCGCGATGATGGGGCGCTATGGGCCGGAAAACCTGATGGTCGGGCTGGTTCTGCGGTATGCGCCGCTTTACCGTGATCTGATCGCGGCACGCGATGGGGGGATGCTGGGCAATCTCGTGTCGGTTGAGGCGGCGGAACATATCTTTCCCTACCACGGTGCGTTCTTCATGCGTGACTGGCGCCGCTATGAAAAATGGTCGGGCAGTTTCATGCTGGAAAAATGCTGTCATGATCTCGACCTGTATAACGGTCTGATCGGCGCGCGCCCCGAACGCGTGGCCAGTTTTGGCGGGCGCAAGACGTTCATCCCCGAAAACGACCCGCGCAATGAGGGAATCAACGATCTTGACATCTTTCATCGCAAACCGTCAGGCTGGAACGGCACGGACAAGGTTTTCGACAGTGATGGTGACATCATCGATTATCAGGTGGCGATCGTGGAATATGCCAATGGCGTGGGCATGAATTTTCACACCAATCTGAATGCGCCCGATCAATTCCGGCGCTTTGCGGTATTTGGCACCCGAGGGCAGGCCGAAGGCGATTTCATCCGTGGGCAATTCAAGGTGACCGATGTGTTGTCAGAACAGACCCGGATCGAAAAGGAATACAAGGCCACCAGCCTGTCACAGCATTACGGCGCCGATGAACAAATGTGCGAAGAACTGGTCGCCCATGTGATGAAGGGCGCGCCCCTGCCGGTTTCGCCCCTTGATGCGCTTGAGGCCGGTATTCTGGCGCTGGCCATGGATGATGCGCGGCGCAGCCGGCAGGTGGTTGACCTGCGCCCCATCTGGGACCGGTATGACAACGCCTTTGTTCGAAAGGAAACCTGACATATGGTGCGAAACCGCGCAGCATGGATCTTTGCCTGGGCGCTTCTTGCCCCCGCGATCCTTTACGTTCTGGTGATTGTGGCCTGGCCACTGGTTGAAACCTTCCGGCTTTCCTTCACCGATGCGTCGCTGCGCAAGATCACCAATTATGTCGGCTGGCGGAATTACTCCAAGATTTTCGACGCGGATTTCCTTGAGATCATCATCCGCACCTTTACCTGGACGTTCTTTTCCGTGCTGCTGAAAATGGTGATCGGTACTGGTGGCGCGGTTTTGCTGAACTGTGCCGTGCCGGGCCGCCACATATTCCGTATCCTGACCATGCCGCCCTGGATCGTGCCCATGGCCATTGGCATTTTCATGTGGGGGTGGATGTATAACGGGCAATTCGGGATGATCTCGGGGTTGCTGCAACGCTTTGGGCTTGTGGATGGGCCGGTTGCCTTTCTGGCCTATGGGAATTCGGCCTATTGGTCGACCATCGTCACCGATGTGTGGATCGGCGTTCCCATGGTCACGATCTATTTTCTGGCCGCGATCCAGTCGATCCCAAGCGATCTGTACGAGGCGGCCTGGACAGACGGTGCGAGCCGCTGGACCCGGTTCCGCCGGATCACCCTGCCGCTGATGTCACCAGCGGTGATCACCATGTCGATGCTGTCGCTGATTGCCACGTTCAACAGTTTTGACATCATCTGGATCCTGACCCAGGGCGGGCCGTCGGGCGAAACCACGACGATGATCATCGACACCTACAAGACGGCAATCGGATCAAAGAAATACGGCGAAGGCGCCGCACGGGCGGTGGTGATCTGTATCTTCCTGTCGCTGTTCTGCATCGCCTATTTCCGCATGACCCGCAAACTGGCCGGCACGGTAAAAGCATAGGAGCGCCCCCATGGCATTGTTCAAACGCGACAACGACCGTGCGATGATCGACCGCTATAGCTGGGCCGAGCTGGTGGGGATTTATCTGGGCATCGCGGCGTTCCTGGCGTTCATGCTGGCGCCCTTTCTTGAAGGGTTCCTTGTCAGTCTGAAACCCCTGTCACAGCTGTTTTCATCGCCCTACACGTTTCTGCCCGAGAATGGCTCGCTTGATGCCTATTGGACGATGTGGGAAAGCGTGCCGGGGTTTGCGCGCTATATCTTCAATTCGCTGCTGATCTCGATCGTGTCGACCATGATCGTGCTGGTGCTTGTGGTGCCTGCCGCCTATGCCTTTGCGCGGTTCCGGTTTCGCGGCATGGCCTTGGTTCTGGGGGCGTTTCTGGCGGTGTCGATGTTTTCGGGTGCGGTTCTGTTGATCCCGCTGTTCCGGCTGATGCGCACGCTGGGTCTGTTGAACACCTATTTCGCCATGATCATTCCCGGCGCTGCCTTTCTTATTCCTTCGGCGATCTGGCTGTTGCGCACCTATATGATGCGCATCCCGACCGAATTGAATGAAGCGGCCTATATGGATGGGGCATCGCAGTTCTATACCTTCCGCCGCGTGATCCTGCCGATTGCGCGACCGGGCATCATTGTTGTGGCGATCATGACGTTCATCGGCGCCTATGCCCAGCAGTTCATCTTTGCGCTGACCTTTAATTCCAAGACCGAATATATGCCGCTGCCGGTGGGCCTGTTCGCCTATTTCGGCAAGCAAGAGGTGATCTGGAACGAGTTGATGGCGGCCAGTTTCGTGGGCATCGCCCCGGCGCTGATCATCATCTTTTACCTGCAACGCTATCTCGTCGGTGGGCTGACCGCCGGGGCGATCAAACAATAACAATCCAATATCCAACAGGGAGAAAACAACGTGACGACCACAGTTAAAAAGGGCCTTCTGGGCCTCATGCTTGCCGGAACAACGGCATTGCCCGCGATGGCCGAAAACATCAGCTGGATCTATTGCGGCGACTCGATCGATCCGGTCCACGAGAAATATATCTCGGAGTGGGAAAAGGCCAATGACGGCTGGAAAATCGACGTCGAGGTTGTCGGCTGGGCGCAATGCCAGGACAAGGCCACCACCCTTGCCGCAGCAGGCAGCCCGGTTGCCATGGCCTATGTCGGGTCACGCACGCTCAAGGAATTTGCGCTGAACGATCTGATCGTGCCAGTGCCCATGAGCGATGAGGAAAAATCCGAATATTACCCCCATATCGTTGGCACGGTGTCGTTCCAGGGCACCCAATGGGGCGTGCCGATCGCCTTTTCCACCAAGGCGTTCTATTGGAACAAGGACATCTTCAAGGCAGCCGGCCTTGACCCTGAAACCCCGCCCAAAACCTGGGCCGAGGAAATCGCAGCCGCCAAGCAGATCACGGAAAACACCGACGTTGCGGGCTATGGCCTGTCGGCGAAAACCTTTGACAATACCATGCACCAGTTCATGCATTGGGTGTATACCAACAACGGCAAGGTTATCGACGACGACGACAACATCGTGATGGACAGCCCCGAAGTGTTGGCCGCGCTGCAAGCCTATAAGGACATCACGCCTTATTCCGTCGAGGGCGCCACCGCATACGAGCAGAACGAGATGCGCGCGATCTTTCTGGATGGCAAGGTCGGGATGCTTCAGGCGTCGGTTGGGGCGGCGTTCCGTCTGATGGATACTGACATCAACTGGGGCGTGACGACACTGCCCCTTGGCCCATCGGCCGAAGGCCCCGGCACGTTGCTGATCACCGATTCACTGGCCATCTTCAAAGGCTCGGGCGTTGAGGACAAGGCGATCGAGTTTGCCAAATTTATCACCTCGCCCAAGGTTCAGAGCGAATATGAATCCTCGCCCACCGCTGGCCTGACGCCCCTGCGCCCATCTGCCGAAGTTGACGCGATGGTGGCGAAATCCCCGTACTGGAAACCGTTCATCGACGGTATCGCTTACGGTGGTCCCGAGCCGCTGTTCACCGATTACAAAGGGTTCCAGAATGTGATGATCGACATGATCCAGGCCGTCGTCACCGGCAAGACCGAGCCAGCCGAAGCGCTGAGCGAAGCCTCTGAAGAGCTGGAAGAATACAAGTAAATCCAACCGGTCCGGCCGCCCGTTGGTGGCCGGACCACCCTGACCAAGGCCACAAGCGGCCCACCACCAGAAAACCGACGAGGAGAACCGCCTTGGGCCAACTTTCCCTGAAGACCGTGACCAAATCCTTTGGTGAATTCCAGGTTGTAAAGGGCGTGTCGCTTGATGTTCACGAAGGCGAATTTGTCGTCTTTGTCGGCCCGTCGGGCTGTGGCAAATCCACGCTTTTGCGGATGATCGCGGGGCTGGAGCATACCACCGGCGGCGACATCGTGATTGACGGCAAGCGGGTGAACGATCTGGCGCCGGTCAAACGCGGCATTGCCATGGTGTTTCAATCCTATGCCCTGTATCCGCATATGTCGGTTTATGAAAACATCGCCTTTCCCCTGCGTGTTGAGGGCGCCTCAGAGGCGGATATTCGCCAAAAGGTGGAATCCACCGCCGCGATCCTGCATCTTGAAACCCAGCTTCAGCAAAAGCCGGGCAATCTTTCGGGTGGTCAGCGCCAGAGGGTTGCCATCGGGCGGGCCATCGTGCGCGCCCCCGAAATTTTCCTGTTCGATGAACCCTTGTCCAACCTTGATGCGGCCCTGCGTTCGGACATGCGGATCGAACTGACGCGCCTGCACAAACAACTGGGCGCGACGATGATCTATGTAACCCATGATCAGATCGAGGCGATGACAATGGCGGATCGCATCGTGGTGCTGAACGGCGGCTATATCGCGCAGGTCGGCGCGCCGCTGGAATTGTATCACAAGCCGCAGAACACCTTTGTTGCCGGGTTTATCGGCAATCCCCGGATGAACCTGATGCCGGTGAAATGCCTTGCCGCGACCGACACCTCGGTCGATGTCGATTTCAACGGCCAAACCCTGAGCGTTTCTGTCAAGGTTCCCCAGCGCGGCGTGGCAATGTGGTGGGGTCCGAGCTTTCGCTCGGGATCAGGCCCGAACACATCGGCCTTGGCACCCAGGGCGCGACGATGCAGGTCACGCCCGTGGTGGTCGAACATCTGGGGCAACAGACCCTGGGCTATGCCGCCTTGGACGGGCGCGAAGACAACTTTTGTTTCGTGCTGAACGGCACCCGGATGATCGAGGCTGACCGACCCGTGGATGTGTCATTTTCGGCCGATGATTGTCATATCTTCGACGGCGAAGGCCAGGCGTTTGAGCGCACGATCGATCTGGCGGCAATGAACGTTCCGCCAAATCTGACGCCGCCCACTGCCGCCGGATAATTCACCGGCGCGGGGGCGGAAATATCACAGCGGCCGGTTTTTGGCGCACATGGCCCGAAGCGATTCAGAATAGGGCGGGCGCGCTATTCCATGTTCCGTGATGATCCCGGTGATCAGCCGGTTTGGCGTGATATCAAACGCCGGGTTGAAGGTGGGCGCGCCATCGGGCGCGATTGCCACGCCGTTGATAGAGCCGATTTCCGCCCCGTCGCGTTCTTCGATTTCGATGTCATCCCCCGTCGGGGTTGCAAGGTCGATGGTCGATGTGGGCGCGGCCACATAGAACGGCACGTTATTGTCCATCGCGGCCAGCGCAAGGTTATAGGTGCCGATCTTGTTGGCCACATCGCCGTTGGCCGTCACCCGGTCACAGCCGACAACCGCCAGATCAACCTGTTGCGTGCGCATGATATGCCCCGAGGCGCCATCCACCACGATGGCATGGGGCACGCCGCATTGCAGCAATTCAAAGGATGACAGTTTCGCCCCCTGCAACCGGGGGCGGGTTTCGTCAAGATATGCCATCACCTCGCGCCCCGATTCATAGGCGGTGCGGATGATGCCCAATGCGGTGCCCAGATCGACAGTGGCAAGCGATCCGGTGTTGCAGTGATGAAAGAACGTCGCCTTTTGCGGCACCACGTCCATCGCGTGTTTTGAAATCGCCTGATTGACGGCGATGTCTTCCTGTTCGATCGCCTGCGCCTCGTGCAGCAGGGCGGCAAGCAGATCATCGGGTTCGTCCGCCCAGACCCGCTGCATCCGGTCCAGCGCCCAGAACAGGTTAACTGCCGTGGGCCGGGATTTGCGCAAAAGGGCATCCGCCTCGTGCAACCTGGCGATGCGGGCTGCCATGTCGGAATCCGCCGTCTGGCGCGCATGTTGCAAAATGCCAAAGGCGGCGGCAACACCTATGGCCGGGGCGCCGCGCACCGTCATATCGACGATGGCATCGGTGATTTTGTGCACATCGTGACATTCCACATAGGCGGTTGTCGTGGGCAGCGCCTTTTGGTCAATCAACCGCAGCACGTTCCGTTCGTCGATCCATTCAATAGCGCGAAAGCTCATGTTCTGGCCCCTTGGGTTCTGTGCGGCTTTGATGGCCTGAACCATTGGGAAACAATTGCCAAACGTCAACACGTGACGGCCCCGTGGTGAAATCCGTCAAAGAACGCGGCTGAGAAACGCCCTGGTGCGGTCCTGTTGCGGGGCGCTGAAAATCTGGTCGGGAGGGCCGTGTTCGACGATCACCCCCTGATCGAGAAAACACACCTGATCCGCCGCCTCGCGGGCAAAACCCATTTCGTGGGTGGCAAGGATCATCGTCATGTTTTCCTGTTTCAACTGGCGCACCACGTCCAGCACCTCTCCCACCAGTTCGGGGTCGAGGGCCGATGTGACCTCATCGAACAGCATGATTTCGGGCTTCATCGCCAGCGCGCGGATGATCGCCACCCGCTGTTGTTGCCCGCCCGACAATTGGTCGGGATAATGGGTCATCCGGTCGGCCAGCCCGAACCGTTCGAACAGGGCGGTTGCCTCGGCCACCAGTTGCGCCTTGGGGGTTTTGTAAATCCGGCGCGGGGCCAGCATGACGTTTTCCAGCACGTTCATATGCGGAAACAGGTTAAAGCTTTGAAACACCAGCCCGATGCGCCGCCTTATGGGTTGTGGGTCCATTTCGGGGTGGGAAATATCGGCACCGTCCAACAGGATCAGCCCGGCGTCGATCGGTTCCAGCAGGTTGATACAGCGCAGCAGCGTTGATTTTCCCGACCCGGACGCGCCGATCAGGCACACCATCTGCCCCGGTTCAACGGCCATGGAAATGCCCTTGCAGACCGCCAGATCGCCAAAGCTTTTTTCAACACCGATCAGTTCGAGTTTCTTTGCCATGACGCGCCCTCAGCTTCGCTGCCGGTTTTGCCGCGCAATCATCCGATCGGCAAGCCGGGTTGCCGGAATGGTCACGGCCAGAAAGATAAGCGAAGCGCCAAGGTAGGGCGTGAAATTGGCATAAAGCGATTTGAACACCCCCGCCTGGCGCAGCAATTCAACCGGCCCGATGAACGACAGCAACGCCACGTCTTTCTGAAGCGATATCAGGTTGTTCATATTTGCCGGAATAACCCGCCGGATCGCCTGGGGCAGCACCACAAAGCGCATGATATCCCAATGGGACAGGCCAAGGGATTTGGCCGCCGATCTTTGGGATTCATGAATCGATTCAATGCCCGCGCGATACACCTCGGCCACATAGGCGGAATAGCTGAGAACCAGCGCGACAGTGCCCCAGAGATAGGGGCTGTTCCAGGGCCGGGGCAGGCCCAGACCGGGCACGCCAAAGCCGATCAGATAGATGATCAGAATAACCGGCACCCCGCGAAAAATGTCGTTATAGGCAATCCCGAACAGCCGCAGGGGGAACAGCGCAGGCGAGCGCGCATCGCGACACAGCGCAATGACAAGCCCCCAGATGGCGATCATCGGCGCGCACCACGCAAAGATTGCCAGATCAAGAAGAAAGGCATCCAGCAGCGTCGGAAAGGTATCGCGGAAGATCGGCCAGTTGAAGAACGCCTTTTGCACCTTCCCCCACCCGGGTGCGAGCGGGACAAGAAAATAAATCGCCAGCACGACAATCGCCGTGCTTGAGGTGGCAATGATGGCGCTGCGGCGGCGCTGTCGACGCTCAAGCGCCTGTCGCGCGGCGGCGGTCGCCATGCTGGCCCCCGCCGGGGCCAGAGACGGGGGCGTTGTCTTGGCGGCGCTCATCGAACAGGTTACTTGATCACCGGAACGCCGGTTTCACTTTGCAGCCAGCGCGCCTCGATCCCGGCCAGCGTGCCATCATCGGTCATCGCGCCAAGGGCCGCATCAACGCATTTCAACAGAGGATTGCCCTTTTCCAGAACCGCGCCAAACTGATCCAGCCCACCGGTCGCGTCGGGGGGATATTGCCCCAGCACCACCCCATCATCCACCATCACCGCGGCCATGAACAGGGCGGCAGGCAGATCAAGCAGCGTGGCGTCGATCTGATTGGCCTTCAGGGCCTCGGACACATCGGTGGTGTCGTCATAAAGCAGGATGTCGGATGTGGGCTTTACCAGATTATCCAGCGTTTGCAGCGCGGTGGTGCCGGCAACCGCGCCCCATTTCAATTCCCTGATCGATGCGCCGGTGGGGGTGGCCCCGGCATCGACGGTGGGTTGGCGCACCAGAACGGCGGCGGCAGAGGTGTAATAGGGGCGCGAAAAATCAACCGTCTGGCGGCGTTCTTCGGTGATCGAATATTGCTGCATGTTCAGATCGTAATTCTTGGCGCCCGGTTGGATCGCCTGATCGAACGTGGTTCTGGTCCAGGTGACATGGTCCCTGTCAAACCCCATGCGCGCGGCGATTTCATAGGCGACGGCGGCCTCGAACCCTTCGCCGCTGGCCGGGTCGTTGTTGATGACCCAGGGAAAGAACGCCGGATTGCCGGTTGCGATGGTCAGAACGCCGGCGTCAAGAGTTTTTCCCGCCGCACAATCGTTTTGCGCAAAGGCGGCGCCCGACATGACCCCGAAAGCGCAGGCCAAAAGCAAAGATTTGGTAAAGTGTTGCATGATTTTCTCCGTTGGAACGACGGCAGGCCGCCACGTTGTGTTTCAGCGCGTTACGGCCGGGGCGTCCCGGGGTGTCGGGCGGCGCATAGGCCGTGGTGTTTTCAGGCGTGTCCAGGGTTGACCATGTTTCGTCGTGGGGTGGTTCGGGCGGTGGCACGTCCTGCCCCTGATGGATCGCCACCTTGGCGATGAAATTGGCGGAAATGGGCGCGGTGACAAACAGGAACGCCATGATCAACAGTTCCTGCAATGACCCGTCCATGAAGGTAAAGGCATGGATCATTGACGCAGCCAAAAGCGCGCCAACCCCCAGCGTACAGGCCTTGGTGGGCGCGTGCAGCCGCTTGAGCGGGCTGTCCAGCTTGAGCAGCCCGACCGAGCCGACCAATGTAAAGACGGCCCCGACAATCAGGCACAGGGCAATGGCGATTTCAGCGATGAATGTTGTGCTCATTCGATGATGTCCCCCCGCAGGATGAACCGCGCATAGGCAACGGTGGACACAAAGCCGAGCATGGCAAAGATCAGCGCCGCCTCGAAATAGATCTGCGTGCCCTGTGCGATGCCCAACAGCACGATCAGCGCGATCGCATCCACCGCCATCGTATCCAGCGCAAGTATCCGGTCGCTGGTGCCCGGGCCGATCACCAGCCGGATCATCGCAAGGATCATTGCCAGCGCCACCGCCAAAAAGGCGATGACCAGCGCGATATCATAGAACCTGTCCGGCGCGATCATTCGAAAATCTCCTTTAGGCGGCGTTCATAGCGCTGTTTGATGTCGTCGCGCACCTCTTCGGGGCTGGCCGCGTCAAGGGCATGCACCAACAGGCAATGCCCCTCGTCTGACATATCTGCCGATACCGTGCCGGGGGTCAGGGTGATGGTGCCGGCCAATATGGTGATTGCCTCGGGGGTGCGCAGGTCAAGGGGGATGGTCACCCAATGGGTGCGCATTCTGGCATTCGGGCGGGTGATGACGATCCAGGCCACCTCAACATTGGCGACAAGGATATCCCAGATCACGATCACGCCATAAATCAACAGTTTGCCCGCCCGGATGTTACGGGGGGAATGAGGCCAATAGGCTGCCGTCCCCTGGGGAATTACCACCCCGAGGATCGCGCCAAAAACAACGGTGCCAAGGCTGGCACTGTTGTTAAGCAGGCACCAGACGACGATCAGCAGCGCCGTGAGAAACGGATGCGGAAAAAGGGATCGGGCGGCTTTGGTCATGTCAATGTCCTCCCTCGCTTGTGGGGGCATCGCCGGTGTCTGTGGCGTGGGGATCGTGCGACAGATCCTTGCCCGGCACATCCAGCACCGCGTTGATATAGGGCTGCGGCGCGAAAAGCTGTGCTGTGGTTGCCTGCATATACCGCGTCACCGGCCCGGCCAGCACCGTATGCGCCACCAGCAGGGCCAGCAGCGCGCCGACCGACACCAGTTCCAGCACGGGAAAGTGGTGGCGTGGGTCGTGGGGTTCGGCGGCGCCCTGAATATCTTCGGGGGCGGTGGCGGTTTCCGCTTCGCCGCTGATCTGGTGGGCCTTCCAGAACACCACGCTGCCGGCGCGCGAAAACCCGACCAGCGCGATCAGGCTGGCCCCGAGGACCACGGCCCAAACGGCCCAGACCTGCGGCGTGCCCCATGCCGCGTCAAGGATCAGCAGCTTGCCGACGAATCCCGACAGGGGGGCATGCCGACCATGGCGATGGCAGCGACAAAAAAGAACGACGCGATCATTGCGCCCCCGATCACCGGCTGCGATGCCCGCAGGCCCAATCCGGCCTGGCCACGCCCGGCGCGCACCAGATCGGCAATCAGGAACAGCGCGGCGGTGGCCAGCGTTGAATGGATCACATAATAGAGCGCCGCCGAAATGCCCGCAGGGGTGAACAGGGCCACCGCCGTGGCCAGCATCCCCATGGAACCGATGACCGAAAACGCCACCAGACGCCCCAGATCGCGGGTGCCCAGCACCCCGACCATGCCAATCACCAGCCCGATCAGCGCCACGGGCAACAGCCACATGCCATAAAGCCCCGCCGTCGTTCCCAGATCGGGGGGAAACACCAGCGTATAAATGCGGATGATCGCATAGGCACCCACCTTGGTCATGATCCCGAACAGGGCCGCCACCGGTGCGGGCGCCTCGGCATAGCTGGAAGGCAGCCAGAAATGCAGCGGCGCAATCGCCGCCTTGATGGCAAAGACCATCAGCAGCAGCACCGCCGCGATCCTGATTCCGGTGCTGTTGTCCGGCGCAATCATCGCCACGCGGTTGGCCAGATCGGCCATGTTCAGGGTGCCGGTTTCGGCATAGATCGCCCCAAGGGCAAACAGAAACAGGGTAGAGCCAAGCAGGTTGTACAGCACATATTGCGTGCCCGCCCGCAGGCGCACGGTGCCGCCGGAATGGATCATCAGGCCGTAAGAGGCAATCAGCAGCACCTCGAAGAATACGAACAGGTTGAACACATCGCCGGTCAGAAACGCGCCCATGATCCCCATCAGCTGAAACTGATAGAGGGCGTGAAAATGCTGTCCGCGCCGGTCCCACCCCGATCCGATGGCATAAAGCAGCACGAACAGCGCCAGAACCGCCGTCAGCAGCACCATCATCGTCGAAAGCCGGTCCGCGACCAGAACGATCCCAAAGGGCGCGGCCCAATTCCCAAGCTGGTACATGGCGATGGTGCCGTCCGACGCGCGCCAGGCCAGCCCGGCGGTGATGGTCACCAGCGCCAGCACGCCCGCGACGGAAAACACCCGCTGAAGGTTCTGGTGAAACCGCACCACCAGCACGATGAAGGCCGCCAGCATCGCAGGCAAAACGACCGGGGCGATGATCCAATGGCTCATGTGTCGGCCTCTTTGTCGGTGGCATCGTTCACAAGGTCATCGTCGCCCCCAAGGTACGCCCCCAGTGCGATCATCACCACAACAGCTGTCATCCCAAAGGAAATGACGATGGCGGTCAGAACCAATGCCTGTGGCAGGGGATCGGTGTATCGTTCAACGCCATCCATCAGGATCGGCGGCGCGCCAATGGTCAGCCCCCCCGAGGCAAACAGAAACACGTTGACCGCATAGGTCAGCAATGACGTGCCAATGATCACCGGAAAGGTGCGCAGGCGAAACACGAGGTAAAGACCGGCGGCAGTCAGTATTCCGACGGCAGAGGCAACAAGGATTTCCATGCTCAGGTCCCCTCTGTGGCGGGCGGCGGTGTTTCGTCGCGGCTGGGGTCGATGTCCATCGCGTATTCCGATTCTTTCACATGGGCGCGGCGCGCCAGCCGCGAGAAGGATTCAAGCGACAGCATCACCGCCCCCAGCACCGCAAGGAACACCCCAAGGTCAAAGGCGGCCGCCGAGGCCAGCTCGAATTTCTCCATTGGCGGGATACGGAAATATCCAAAGGCCGAGGTCAGAAATTCGTTGCCGGTGAACCAGGCGCCGATCCCGGTCAGCCCCGCCGCCAGAACCCCGGCGCCGATGATCCCGTGATAGGGATAGCGCTGCCGTTCCGTGGCCCAGGCAAAACCGCTGGCCATATATTGCATCACCACGGCGATGGCGACGATCAGACCGGCGATAAATCCGCCACCGGGCATGTTGTGCCCGCGCAGGAAAATATAGATGCCCACCATCAGCACCACAGGCATGATCACCCGCGTCAGCACCACCATCATCAGCGGGTGGCGATCCCCCGCCAGCGGTTTGTCCGGCACCCGGTTCAACAGGCGCGCGCGGATCGGCCCGCCCAGCAGCGCCTCGGTCAGGGCAAAGATCACCAGCGCGGCGATGCCCAGCACGATGATTTCACCAAAGGTATCAAAACCCCGGAAATCAACCAGGATCACGTTGACAACATTGGTGCCGCCGCCGCCCTTATAGGAATTCGCCAGATGATATTGCGAAATCGACGGCTCGACGAAATCGCGCATCAGCAGGAACCAGGTAAACCCCATGGCCGCCGCCCCCGGCCAGCGCCACGATCCCGTCGCGCAGCTTTTTGCCGGTGCTGCTTTCGCTTGGGGTGGTGTCGGGCAGAAAATTCAGGGCCAGCAACAGCAGCACGATCGACACCACCTCGACCGAGATTTGCGTCATCGCCAGATCCGGCGCGCTGAAATAGGCAAAGCCGATTGATACCATCAACCCGATGATCGCCATCAGGATCAGCGCCAACAGGCGGTTGCGATGTTTGATGACAAGAAACCCGGTGGCCGCGATCAGCATCAGCCACCCAATGGCGGCAATCGCGTGGATCGGAATTGACGTTCGCGTCGATGCCGCACTTTGCCCGGTCATCCAAGCATGGCCCCCGGCAGCGATGATCGCCAGTGTCAGAATGCCGGCGTATTGGGTAAAGGCGCCATTGTGCAGCTTTTCCGTCACGCCACGGGCCAGGGCCGCGCAGGCGTTGATCAGCCCTTCGAATATCACCTTTGCTTCGGGGCGGGGGGTGGCATCCCACAGGTTCAGCAGCGGCGTGAACAGCGCCAGCAGGATCAAACCACCGACCACCGCAATGACCGACATGAACAGGGCGGGCGTTACGCCGTGCCACAGGGCGATATGTTCGTGGGGCAGGGTCGCTGCGCCGCCCAGTACCGCCGCCGTGACAAACCGCACCGCCGGTTCGGCCAGAAACGGCAGCACCCCGATCAGCAGCACCAGCACCGTCAGAAAGGCGGGCGGCATCCACATTCCCGCAGGCGGATCATGGGGGTGGGCCGGGTAATCATCGCGTTCACGGCCCAGAAACACATGCCCGATATAGCGAAACGAATAGGCCGCCGAGAACACCGCGCCAAAGGTGGCAATCGCGGGGACCAGCCAGCCGGGGCCGAACAGCGCCGTATGGGTGGTTTCCTCCAACCACATTTCTTTTGACAGAAAGCCGTTGAACAACGGAATGCCCGCCATGGACAGGGCCGCGATGGTGGCAATCACAAAGGTGATCGGCATCAGGTGGCGCAGCCCGCCCAACCTGCGGATATCGCGGGTGTGGGTTTCGTGGTCGATGATTCCGGCGCTCATGAACAGGGCGCATTTGAACGTGGCGTGGTTGAAAATGTGAAACACCGCCGCCATCGCCCCGAACGCCGTTCCGGTGCCAAGCAACATGGTGATCAACCCAAGGTGGCTGACCGTGGAAAATGCCAGCAGCGCCTTGAGATCATGTTTGAACACCCCGATCACAGCACCCAGAACCATGGTGATCAGGCCTGCGGTGGTGACGATATAAAACCACTCTGGCGTGCCCGACAGCACCGGCCACATGCGGGCCATCAGGAAAATCCCGGCCTTTACCATGGTGGCGGAATGCAGATAGGCCGACACCGGCGTCGGCGCGGCCATGGCGTGAGGCAGCCAGAAATGAAACGGGAATTGCGCCGATTTGGTGAAACATCCCAGCAGGATCAGGATCAGCGCCGGCACATAAAGCGGCGAGTTCTGGATCATCTCGCGATGCTGCAAAATCGTGCTCAGGTCATACGACCCGGCGATCTGCCCCAAAATCAGCATCCCACCGATCATCGCCAGCCCGCCCATGCCGGTCACGGTCAGGGCCATGCGCGCGCCTTGTCGCCCCTCGGGCAGGTGTTTCCAATAGCCGATCAACAGGAACGACGACAGCGATGTCAGTTCCCAGAACACCAGCAGCACAAGGATGTTGTCGCTGAGAACAATCCCGACCATCGCGCCCTGAAACAGCAACAGATAGGAGAAAAATTCGCCCATATTGTCGTCGCGCGACAGATAGCTGCGGGCATAGGCGATGATCAGCAACCCGATGCCAAGGATCAGGCAGGCGAAAAACGCACCCAGTCCGTCCATCATCAGGTTCATGTTCATGCCAAGCGCCGGAAGCCAGTCAAGCCGCGCCTCGACGATCTCACCGCGCAGCAGCGCGGGCAGGTTCGACAGCAACCCGATCAGCGCCGTCAGGGACACCGCAAAGGTGGTGCCGGCACAGACCTTGCGCCCCGCCCCAATCAGCAAGCCGGGCAGAAGTGCGCCCAGAAATGGCAGTGCAACAACAAGGAAGAGCGACAAAAGGGCCTCCAGTTCCGTCAGAAACGCAGTGCTCCCATGTGTGCGGGATTTTCCGCGACTCCTCAAGACGCCAGCGCGGAATTAACCGCAGGATGAGGCGATTAACGTGGCCGAAAGAACGGATTGGCGCCTTCGGTGCGTTACACGATCCCGCCACCCGCGCCGCTGACCGCGGGCCGTTCCCCCGACACCTGCGCGCGGTAACCAGACGCGCGATAGGTGGCCACCGGATCAATCGCGCCGCCCCTGTCCAGACGGGCCATGGCAAGGATCGGTTCAACATCCGTGCGGAAGGCGTGTTTCAGGGTTGTCGTTGCCATCAGGGCATCGTTTTCATCCTGAAACCCGCCCAGTGCGGCGCGATCCACCAGCAAGGCCTGGGTATAGGCGCGCTGCACCTCGGTGGCCGACACCATCAGGCTTTCGATCGGGTCGGTCACGTTGTGGCTTTGATCCAGCATGTGCATCGGGTTGAAATCGGGGTTGGATTCAGCCGCGACCAATTCGTTGAACACAAGAAACAGGCGATAGGGGTCGATGCTGCCGGTATCCAGATCATCGTCGCCATATTTGCTGTCGTTAAAGTGGAATCCGCCCAGTTTGCCGAATTGCGTCAGCCGCGCGACGATCATTTCGATGTTCACGTTCGGCGCGTGGTGGCCCAGATCGACAAGGCATTTCGCCTTGTCGCCCATCTGCTGTGCAATCAACAGGTTGGTGCCCCAATCCTGCACCACGGTCGAATAAAACGCCGGTTCATACATTTTATGTTCGGTCAGCATGGTCCAACCATCGGGCAGCGCGCCATAGATTTGCCGCGCGGCGTCCAGATAGCGTTCAAACTGCCGGGTAAAGTTGGTTTGCCCGGGAAAGTTGGACCCGTCGCCAACCCAGATTGTCAGCGCCTTTGACCCGATCTTCTGGCCCAGCTCGATGCAGGCGATGTTATGTTCAACCGCCTGCTGGCGGGTTGCCGCATCGGTGTGGGAAAGCGACCCGAACTTGTAACTGTGGGGCTGATCGGGCTGATCCTGAAAGGTGTTCGAATTCATCGCATCAAAGCGCAGCCCGACTTCTTCGGCCTTGGCGTTCAGATCGGCGGCGGGCTGTGCATCCCACGGGATATGCAACGATACTGTGGGCGTTGCCCGGGTCAGGTGTTGGATAACGCCGCAATCGGACAATTTGTCAAAAATATCGCGGGGTTCGCCCGCGCCGGGAAAGCGGGCAAAGCGCGTGCCGCCGGTGCCGACGCCCCAACTGGGCACCGCAACGCCATAATCCGCGACCTTGGCCTTGATCGTGGCAATATCAATGCCGCGCCGGTCAAGGTGTTCGCCAAGGGCGTCGTAATCTGATTGCAGGCGCGCCCTGGTGGCATCGTTGCTTTGGTCGATGATGCTTTGTTTGATCATGGCTTGGCCCCCCTACCGTGTGAATGCCTGAACGTTGCCTGCGTCCACGTTGATGATGTTGCCTGTCGATTTTGACGAAAGGTCAGAGGCAAGGAAATAGGCCGCTTCGGCAATATCCTCGGGCAGGACAGAACGTTTGAGCATGGAACGGTCGCGGTACATCTGTTCCAGCCCTTCCTTGTCGGTGCCATAGGTGCCGGCCCGCTGATCGAGCCATTCGCCCTGCCAGATTTTCGATCCCTTCAGCACCGCATCCGGGTTTACCACATTCACCCGGACCCCCATGGGCGCACCTTCCAGTGCAAGACAGCGCGCCAGATGAATCTCGCTCGCCTTGGCGGTGCAATAGGCGGCAGCGTTGGGCGAGGCGGCAAGACCGTTCTTTGACGCGACAAAGACCACGGCGCCGCCCATATCCTGCGCCCTGAACAGTTTGAACGCCTCGCGGCTGACAAGGAAATACCCGGTGGACAGGATCGCCATGTTCTTGTCCCACAGCGCCAGCGTCGTGTTTTCGATCGGGGCGGAACTGGCGATGCCGGCGTTTGACACCAGAATATCGACCCCCCCGAATTCGGCGGCGATGTCGGCATAAGCGGCGGTGACGGCCCCCTCATCGGTGACGTTCATGTTCACCGTGCGCACAACATCGGCAGAGTATTGCGCGCTCAGGTTCTTGGCGGTGTCGGCCAGCGCGGCATCGTCAATATCGGCCAGCATCACACAGGCGCCTTCGCGCAGGTATCGTTCCGCCGTGGCCGATCCGATGCCACCGGCACCACCTGTGACAAGGGCCACACGCCCGGCCATGGATTTGGGCGCTGGCATGCGCTGCAGTTTCGCCTCTTCCAACAGCCAGTATTCTATATCGAACGCCTCTTGTTCGGGCAGGCCCTGATATTGTGAAACCGCATCGGCACCGCGCATCACGTTGATCGCGTTGATATAAAACTCGCCTGAAATCCGCGCTGTTGCCTTGTCCCTGGCAAAGGTGATCATGCCGACACCGGGCACCAGATAGACCACGGCGTTCGGGTCGCGCATGGCAGGGCTGTCGGCGCGTTTGCAGCGGTCGTAATAGGCTTTGTAGCCGTCGCGGTACTGCGCCACCGCATCGGCCAGACCGGCCAGCGTGGCGTCAACATCCGGGTTTGCCGGGTCGAAATTCACCACGAGGGGGCGGATTTTGGTGCGCAGGAAATGGTCCGGGCAGGATGTGCCAAGGGCGGCCAGCCGCTCCATCTCCCTGGCATTCACAAAGGTCAGAACCGCGTCGGCATCGGTGAAATGGCCGACCATGTGCTGTTGGCCCGATACCATGCCACGGATCGCCGGCATCAGCCGCGCAGCGGTGGCGCGGCGTTGATCGGCGGGCAGGCTTTGATGCCGGACACCGCCAAAGGAATCGCCACCGGCAGTCTGTTTGGCAAACCAATCCATCGCCGTCTGAATCACGTTCAGGGTCAGATCATAGCATTCCTGTGCATCATCGGCCCAGGTGAACAACCCGTGGCTTTCCAGCACAACGCCCTTGGCATCCGGGTTTTTTGCACAGAAATCCGACAGCCACAGACCCAGTTCAAACCCCGGCTTTTTCCACGGCAGCCAGCCGATAACATCGCCAAAAATCTTTTGCGTCAACGCCTTGCTGTCTTTCGCGGCGGCGATGGCGATAATGGCGTCGGGGTGCATGTGATCGACGTGCTTTTTCGGCACATAGGCGTGCAGGGGGGTGTCGATGCTGGCCGCGCGGGGGTTCAGATTAAAGGTGCAATGGGGCAGATAGGCGACCATCTCGTCCTCATATTCCACCCCGCGATAAAGGCCTTTCAGCGCGTTCAGCTTGTCCATGTAAAGGGTCGCAAACCCGTCCATCTTGATCGACCCGACATCCCCGCCCGATCCTTTCACCCACAGCACCTCTGCCATGGCGCCGCTCAGCAGATCCTTTTGCATCACCTTGGCCGATGTATTGCCGCCGCCATAATTGGTGATTCTCTTGTCAGACCCCAGAAGGTTGGAGCGATAAAGCAGCTTCTCCGGCTCGCTCATGTCTTTGGCGTGCGCGGTGTCCCATTTGTTTTCAAGGGGTTGGGTGTTTGCTGTGGTGCTCATCGGTGTCTCCATGGGCGGCAGGGATGTGTAGGTCGTTGACCGGCAACGTGACGGCGGGTTGATGGCGTGTCAATCATTTTCAATCAATTATTGTCATGCTGCGTCGCAGAATGATTGGAAATGACAATTAATGATTGACAGACTGCGAATCTCGCCTCACGTTGACGGGAACAAGTGGAGGATGGACGTTGCACGAAAAGGACAGGCACCGCGTTATTCTGTCGGCTGTTCAGGACCGGTCTCTGGTCACTGTGGCCGATCTTTGCGCGCTGACCGGCGCATCCGAGGCGACCGTGCGCCGCGACATCAACACGCTGGACGGCCAGAAACGGTTGCGCCGGGTGCGTGGCGGCGCCGAGGCCCTTGCCGCCGCGCCCTTTGGCGGTCTTGCCGGGCGGCCGTTTTCGGTGAACGAAACCATGAATATCGCCGAAAAACAGGCGATTGCCGCCGCCGCGGTCGAGCTGTGCAATGACGGTGAACCGATCATCATCAATGGTGGAACAACCACGTTTCAGATGGTGCATCCGCTGGCATCCCTGCGCATGCAGGTGTTTACCAATTCCTTTCCCATTGCCGAACATCTTTTGAACAACAGCCGCAACACGGTGCTGTTGTCCGGTGGCATCATTTACCGCGAACAGAACATCGTGCTGTCGCCGTTCGACAACGACGTGACGCGCAATTTCTATGCCAAACGGATGTTCATGGGCGCGCAGGGGATCGGCCCGCTGGGCCTGATGGAACAGGATCCGCTGCTGATTCAGGCGGAACAGAAACTGATCGGGCAAGCCGAGGAATTGATCGTGCTGGTGGACAGTTCCAAGTTCGCCAACCGATCGAGCCTGATCCTTTGTCCGTTGGAACGGATCGACACGATCATCACCGACGAGGGCATTGATGATCGCAGTGCCGCGATGCTTGAGGCGGCTGACGTGACTTTGATCGTGGTGCCCGCGGGCGCCGCACAGAAAGAAGGGGTGGCATCGTGACCGCCCCGTTTGCAACCACTCCAGGGAGGAAACCATGAGTGTATTCAAGAAAGTCCTGACCAGCGCCGCGCTGGCCACGGCCATGTTCACCACGCCGGTTCTGGCGCAAGACAACGTGCGCATCGCGCTTGTCGTCAAGGCGCTTGGCATCGGGTTTTTCGAGGCCGCAGCAAAAGGCGCCGAAGAGGCCGCCGACGAGTTGGGCAACGTCGAGATCATCTATACCGGTCCCACCGACACCACGGCAGAAGGCCAGATCGAAGTCATCAACGCGCTGATCGCCCAAAAGGTCGATGCGATCGCGATTTCCGCCAATGACACCGACGCCCTGGTCCCGGCCCTGAAACGCGCCATGCAGCGCGGGATCACCGTTATAAGCTGGGACAGCGGCGTTGCCCCCGAGGGCCGTCAGTTGCACCTGAACCCGTCGTCCAATCCGCTGATCGGCAACATGATCATCAAACTGGCCGCCGATCATTTGCCTGACGGGGGCGAAGTGGCGCTGTTGTCGGCCACCACCACCTCAACCAACCAGAACGTCTGGATGGATGAAATGAACAAGGTGATGGGCAATTACCCCGGAATCGAGGTCGTGGCGACGGTTTACGGCGATGATCTGGCTGACAAATCCTATCGCGAGGCGACGGGCCTGATGCAATCCTATCCTGATCTGGATGCGATCATCGCGCCCACATCCGTGGGCATCGTGGCCGCCGCGCAGGCCGTGGTTGATGCGGGCAAGGTCGGTCAGGTGAACGTGACGGGCCTTGGCCTGCCGTCGGAAATGGCCGGTGCCATCGAAAGCGGCGCGTCAAAATCCTTTGCGATCTGGAACCCGATCGATCTGGGGTATTCCGCCACGATGCTGGCTTATGAGCTGAGCCAGAATGGCGTCGAGGCAGCGCCGGGTGCGGAAATCCCCATGGGCCGCATGGGCACGCTGACCCTTGATGACAACAACGAAGGCGCCATGGCCGATCCTTTCGTGTATGACGCCAGCAATATCGAACAGTTCAAGTCGATCTTCTGAGACTTGCCCCAGTGGCCCGATGCCCCGCGTCGGGCCACACCCACCGCCCCTTTCCCAACCCCAAGAGTGTGACCATGAAAGAGCGTGCCCCGCTTTCCAGTTCGCCCGTCGTGGCGATGGACACAATCACCAAAACCTTTCCGGGGGTGAAGGCACTGGACCGCGTGAAGCTGGAGCTTTACCCCGGTCAGGTGACCGCCCTGGTTGGTGAAAACGGGGCGGGAAAATCAACCACCGTCAAGATTCTGACCGGGATTTACCGCCCCGATGGCGGCACGATCCGCGTCAATTCCGAACCTGTCACATTTGCCACGCCCAATGATGCGGCACGGGCGGGGATCACCGCGATTCATCAGGAAACCGTGTTGTTTGATGAATTGTCGGTGGCCGAAAACATCTTTATCGGCCACGCGCCCCGCACCAGATTGGGCCTGATCGACAAGGGGGAAATGCACCGCGCCGCGCGCAAGCTGCTGGATGACATTGGTGCGCCGTTCGACGGTCATACGCCCCTGCGCGATCTGGGCATCGCCAACAAACACCTTGTCGCCATCGCCCGCGCCCTTTCGGTGGATGCCCGGGTGGTGATCATGGACGAACCCACCGCCGCCCTGTCGCACAAGGAAATCGAAGAACTCTACGATCTGGTTGAAACCCTCAAGGCGCAGGGCAAGGCCATTCTGTTCATCAGCCACAAGTTTGATGAGATTTTCCGCATCGCCGACCGTTACACGGTGTTTCGCGATGGTGCCTTTGTGGGTGACGGGCTGATTGCCGATATTGATGAATCCGCGCTGGTGAAAATGATGGTTGGCCGTTCCGTCGATCAGATTTTCCCGACCCGCGCCCATGACGTGGGCGAAGACGTGCTTCAGGTCGTCGGCTATGACCACCCCAGTGAATTTGCCGATATCGGGTTTACCCTGAAACGGGGTGAAATCCTTGGGTTTTATGGCCTTGTCGGGGCGGGGCGTTCGGAATTCATGCAGGCGCTGATGGGTATCACCCGGCCCAGCAAGGGCGTGTGCAGGATAAACGGCAAGATCACCGTCATCCGCTCGCCCGCCGATGCGGTTGCCAGCGGCATCGTTTACGTCCCCGAGGACCGGGGCAAACAGGGGGCGATCATCGGCCTGCCGATCTTTCAGAATATCACCCTGCCATCGCTGACCCGCACGTCACGGCGCGGTTTTCTGCAACTGGCCGAGGAATTCAAACTGGCCCGCGAATATTCCGAGCGGCTGGATCTGCGCGCCGCGTCCCTTGATCAGGATGTGGGCAACCTTTCGGGGGGAACCAGCAAAAGGTGGTCATTGCCAAATGGCTGGCCACGCAGCCACAGGTCATCATTCTGGATGAACCGACCAAGGGCATTGATATTGGATCAAAGGCCGCGGTGCATGAATTCATGGTCGAACTGGCGGGGCAGGGATTGTCGGTGATCATGGTCAGTTCCGAAATCCCCGAGGTGATCGGCATGTCCGACCGGGTGATCGTGATGCGCGATGGCCGGATCGCCGCCGAACTGGAGGGCGGGGGTCTGCGCCCTGAAACCCTTGTGCGCCATGCGGCAGGTATCAACAGCGCACCCCATGCACAGGAGGCATAAGCCATGACGCGATTGATCCCCGTTCGCGAAACGATCCTTGCCGGCGCCATCCTTGTGCTGTTGGTGCTGATCGCCTCGCGGTTTTCCGGCTTTGTGGCGCCGGGCAATCTGGCCAATGTGTTCAACGATACTGCACCCCTGATCATTCTGGCGCTGGGGCAGATGGTGGTGATCCTGACCCGCTGTATTGACCTGTCTGTCGCGGCCAACCTTGCCCTTGCCGGTATGGCCGCCGCGATGGTCAATGTTGCGATGCCGGGGTTGCCGATTCCGCTGATTATCGCCTTTGCGGTGTTTCTGGGCGCGCTCATGGGGGCGTTTAACGGCATTCTGGTGTGGAAACTGTCGATCCCGCCCATCGTGGTGACGCTGGGCACCATGACCATCTTTCGCGGCATCATCTTTTTGATCTCAGACGGTAAATGGGTGAACAGCCACGAGATGAGCGCCGCCTTCACCGGGTTCCCCCGTGCCGCCTTTCTCGGGTTGCCGGTGCTGTCGTGGATTGCCATTCTCACGGTGATCGTTTTCGCGGTGATGATGGCGCGCACGCCCCTGGGCCGGTCGATCTTTGCGGTGGGGGGCAACCCACATGCGGCGGTCTATACCGGCATCGACGTGGGCAAGACCCAGTTTCTGGCCTTTGTCATTTCCGGGGCGCTGGCCGGGCTGACCGGATATCTCTGGGTGTCGCGCTATGCCGTGGCCTATGTCGATATTGCCGGAGGGTTTGAACTCGATGTTGTGGCGGCCTGTGTGATCGGCGGCATTTCGATTGCCGGTGGAATCGGGTCGGTTGGCGGTGCGGTTCTGGGCGCGATTTTCCTTGGGGTTGTCAAAAACGCGCTGCCGGTGGTCAATATTTCACCGTTCTGGCAGTTGGCCATTTCCGGCAGTGCGATCCTGATCGCCGTCGCGTTCAACGCCCGGGCAGGGCGCGCCAAGGGGCGGATCATCCTGAAATCAGCGGAGGCCAAGGCATGAGCGAAGCCGCCACACCACGCCACATTCCCGACCGGTTGCACAGTCGCGCCTATCGCATGCTGCGCAGTTGGGAAACCCTGCTGCTGGCCGTTGCGGTTGCGATTTTCGTGGTCAACAGCTTTGCCTCGCCGTATTTCCTGAACGCTTGGAACCTGAGCGACGCGACGTTCAACTTTACCGAAAAGGCGATGATCGCATTCGCCATGGCGCTGTTGATCATCGCGGGTGAAATCGACCTGTCCGTCGCCTCGATCATCGCGCTGGCCAGCACGGCCATGGGGCTGGCGGTGCAATCGGGGGCCGGTACGCCGGAACTGGTGGTGATCGGGTTGGTGGTGGGCCTGCTGTGCGGGGCGTTCAACGGGTTTTTCGTGACCATCCTTGGCCTGCCCTCGATCGTTGTGACCATCGGCACGATGAGCCTGTTTCGCGGCATCAGTTACATCATCCTGGGCGATGATGCCTTTCGTGGCTATCCAAACAGCTTTGCCTGGTTCGGGCAGGGGTATGTTTACTGGATCTTCACGGTTGAAATGCTGTTCTTTGTCATCATCGCCGTAATCTATGGCGTGTTGCTGCATAAAACCAACTTTGGCCGCGCCGTCTATGCCATCGGCAACAACCCCACCGGCGCGCTGTTCAGCGGCATCCGGGTGCAGCGGGTCAAGTTCATCCTGTTCCTGCTGACGGGTCTGATGTCGGGGGTTGCGGCGATCTGTCTGACCTCGCGCCTTGGGTCGACCCGCCCCAGCATCGCACAGGGGATGGAGCTTGAGGTGGTGACGATGGTGGTTCTTGGCGGCGTGAACATTCTGGGCGGATCGGGGTCGATCCCCGGCGTGGTGATTGCGGCATTTGTCATGGGGCTGGTGACATTCGGGCTGGGCCTGTTGAACGTGCCGGGGATCGTCATGTCGATCTTTATCGGCCTGCTGCTGATCGGGGTTATCGCCCTGCCGCGCCTTTGGACTATGGCCGCCAACAGGAGGGCACGATGAGCGAACGACATGTGTTTCGGATGCGCCTGAACCCGGGGCAGGCCGATGAATACCGCCGCCGCCATGATGCCATCTGGCCCGAGCTGGCCGCGCTGTTGCAGAATGCGGGTGTCAGCGATTATTCGATCCACCTGGATGCGGAAACCGGCTTGTTGATCGGGGTGCTGATCCGGGCCGATGGCCATGGCATGGATACGCTGCCGGATCATCCGGTGATGCAGAAATGGTGGGCGCATATGGCCGATATCATGGAAACGAAGGCCGACAATGAACCCGTCAGCGTCACCTTGCCCCGCCTGTTTCATATGCCATGACCGGGCCGCGCCATATCGCCGTGATCGACGTGGGCAAGACCAACGCGAAACTGGCGCTGGTCGATCTGGCCAGTCTGTCGGAAATCGCCGTTCTGACCCGTCCCAACCGGGTGCGCCCCGGCCCGCCCTGGCTGCATTTCGATGTTGACGGGCATTGGGCGTTCTTTCTTGATGCGCTTGGGCGGTTTCACCGGGAACACCGGGTTGATGCCATTTCGATCACGACCCATGGCGCCAGTGTTGTTCTGTTGCAATCTGACGGAACCCTGGCCGCGCCGATCCTTGATTATGAACATGATGGCCCGGCCTCGGTCGCGGCAGAATACGATGCCATCCGCCCGCCCTTTACCCAAACCGGATCGCCGCGCCTTGGCGGCGGGTTGAACGTGGGCGCGCAACTGCACTGGCAGTTTCAGGCCGATCCGGCCCTGCGGGCGCGCACCGCCCATGTGATGGGGTATCCACAATATTGGGGCCATCGGTTGACGGGGGTTGTGGCCAGCGATGTGACGTCGCTGGGGTGTCATACCGATCTGTGGCTACCGCGTGAGGGCCGATATTCCGATCTGATCAACCGCCTGGGGATTGCCGGAAAAATGGCCCCGGTGCGTAAATCCAGCGATGTCCTTGGGGTGATCCGCCCCGAAATTGCACAGGCGACGGGCCTGCCCGCCAACACCCCGGTGGCCGTGGGCATTCACGATTCCAACGCCTCGCTTTATCCTCACATCCTGACGCAACCCGGCGCGTTTTCAACGGTTTCCACCGGCACCTGGGTTGTGGTCATGGCGATGGGCGGCGCGGATCAGCCCCTTGATCCTGCGCGCGATACGCTGATCAACGTCAACGCCCTGGGTGATGCGGTGCCGTCGGCCCGGTTCATGGGTGGGCGCGAATATGAGGTGATCAGCGAAGGGCAGGGGGCACGCCCACCCCCGATGATTTGCATGCCGTTCTTGATGCCCCGCTGATGCTGTTGCCTGCGGTTGATCCGTCAAGCGGGCCATTTCAGGGCCGCGCCATGGGCTGGTCCGGGCCTGTGCCGACGGTGGGGTCGGGCAAAAGGGCGGCGGCGTTGGCGTTTTATCTGGCGATGATGACGGACACCTGCCTGCGCCTGTGTGGGGCACGCGGCCCGACGATTGTTGAAGGGCCGTTTGCACGCAACGCGCAATATCTGGCCATGCTGGGGGTTGCCACGGGCCGTCCGGTGTTGTTCAGCCAATCAGCGACGGGCACAAGCACCGGTGCGGCGCTGTTGTTCGGGGCGGGCGGGATTGCCCTGCCCGAAGCGGCCAGCACGCCCAAAGACTCCGCGTCCCTCGCCCAATACGCCGCCCGGTGGCACGCCGCCGTGGCACGGGGTTAGCCCGTTAAAGCCCTGCCGCCTTGGTCAGGTTCACCCGAAACCTGTCGCGCCGCCGTTGATAGCGCCGGGTCATTTCAGCCGAGGCATGGCCAAGCTGTTTCTGGATGTAACGTTCATCCACTTCGGCGCTGCTGGCCAGTCCGGCGCGCAGGGAATGGCCCGAGAACAGCGCCAATCGCTCTTTTTCAGGCAGATCACCGCGAATGCCGGCCTCCAGCACCGTTTGCTTGATCAACCGCGCGACGTGTTTGTCGGACAGCCGCGCATCCAGAACGCGCCTGTTGTCGCGGCTGGTGCGGCGGAACAGCGGGCCAAAGTCGATCCTGGAAAAGTGCAGCCATTGTTCCAGCGCATGAACCGGGCAGGTTTGTTCGGATGAACCGCGGCCGATTTCAACCTCGCGCCAGCCGGTCTTGCCCCGCAGACAAAGCAGCGCGCCCTGGTCTTCGATCTCGGCCCAGCCGCCGCTGTCGGGCGTATCGTCACGCCCGTGGTCAAGGCTGACAATTTCCGACCGGCGCAACCCGCCCCCATACCCCACGAGCAGCATCGCCCGATCCCGCAGACCGCGCAGATCAAACGGCAGCGTCGCGATCATGGCGATGATATCCTCTGCCAGCACCGCCTCTTTTTGAACGGGGGGCCGGGCATGTTTGCGCCGAACCCCGGCAAGAACAGTGGAAATATGGCGATCCTTGCGATCAAGGGTATAGCCGCGCTGTTGATAGTGCCAGGCAAGCCCGGACAATCGCCGCTCGATCGTACTGACCGAAAGAGCGGGGGTGTGGTCATCGGGTGCGGCGCAATTTGCGATGTAAAGACCGATCAGTTCCGGGTGCGGCGGCAAAGGGTCGGCGCCCCGTCTGCGGCACCAATGCTGAAAATGCGCCCAGTCCTTTTTATAAGCCTTGTTGGTGTTTTCCGCCGTCGCCTGACGGGCATAATCCCTTGCGGTGTCAATCAGCCGTTCAAGGTTGCCGGAACGGACCAAAAGGTCAGGGGCGGGCCGGTCTGGCGTGCGGGTATCTGTCATGTTTCCCATTCTAGGGGATATCGCCCGGCAGTTCAATTATCGGACGTGCACGGTGTTCGGTTAGCGTCTGGTGCGCACCGGTTTGCTGACGATGAGTTGGGTTTGCCACTCTTCGCAGCGGCGTTGCAGGCTCGGGCTAAGCCGCTGATCGGTGACCAAGGCGTCCAATTCCCCGAGCGAGGCAATCCGGGCCGGGGCGGTGCGTTTGAATTTGCTGTGATCGGCAATCAGGATCGTGCGCCGGGATTGATGCAGGATCGTGCGGCTTACGCCGACCTCCTGAACGTCGAAATCAAGGATGTCGCCGTCCTGATCGATGGCGGAACACCCGATGATGCCGATGTCGAACTTGAACTGCCGGATCGCGGCGGTGGTGATGTCACCGACCAGCCCGCCGTCGGACTGGCGCAGACTGCCACCGGTCACGATCACCTGACAGTCGGGATTTTGCGACAGGATGTTGGCCACGTTCATGTTGTTGGTGACAACCAGCAGATTGCGATGATGCCGGAGTTCACCTGCCACCGCCTCGGTGCTGGTGCCGATGTTAAGGAAAACGGTGCAATTCTCGGGGATCTCTGCGGCACAGGCCCGTGCCATGGTGATTTTACCCTCGGCATTCAGCCGTCGGCGTTCTTCATAATCAATGTTGGTGGTTCCCGAGGGCAGAACCGCGCCCCCATGCACCCGTTCCAGGCGCCCCGCCTCGGCCAGGTCGGTCAGATCGCGGCGGATCGTTTGCAGGGTGACATCAAAATGATCGGCCAGACCCTCAACCGTCACTTTACCCTCGCGCCGGGCGATTTCGAGAATTTCCGGATGTCGGATCGTTTGCGACATTGACGCCTTTCCACGGGTTGGCGGAATGTTTCGCATATTTTCGGTTCAGAGGAAACCACTTTTCCAAAGAGAGCAGCGCGACCCGAATCCCCTGCCTGGCACAAGGAAATGCGCGAATTTGTTGAGCGTGATTCAGAAAATATATTGAAAACAATCTGATAACGAAAAGTGAAAAAAAACGAACATTATTGTTGTTCTTTTGGTCACGCTTTGGTTACAGTTACCCCAGACGAGGATTGGGGGGTCTGCGTGTCATCAGATAACGGCATATGTGATCTTTTGGTGATTGGCGGCGGCATAAACGGCTGCGGCATTGCCAGGGATGCGGCAGGACGAGGGCTTTCTGTTACGCTGGCCGAAATGGCCGATCTTGCGTCGGCAACCTCTTCGGCGTCGACCAAGCTGTTTCACGGTGGATTGCGCTATCTTGAGTATTTCGAATTCCGACTGGTGCGCGAAAGCCTGATTGAACGTGAAACCTTGCTGCGTGCGATGCCCCATATTTCATGGCCCATGCGGTTCGTTCTGCCCTACAGCGCCGACATGCGGTTCGAAAGTGACACGCCCACGTCCAAGCTGTTGAATGTCGTAATGCCCTGGATGCGCGGGCGGCGCCCGGCCTGGCTGATCCGGCTGGGGCTTTTCATGTATGATACCATGGGTGGGCGAAAGATTTTGCCGGCAACGTCAACCATCGACCTGACCAAAGGCCCCGAAGGTGCGCCCCTGAACGATAAATTCGCCAAGGCCTATGAATATTCCGATTGCTGGGTCGAGGATCTCGCGCCTTGTGGCGCTGAACGCCCGGGATGCGCGCAATCTTGGCGCCAGGGTATTGACCCGGACCAAGCTGATCCGTGCGGAACAGGCCGGTGGCACTTGGCAGGCGACGCTGCAAGATACGATCACCGGGCAGGAATCCACGGTGCGGGCGCGGATGATCGTCAACGCGGGTGGTCCGTGGGTTGAAGATGTGCTGCACAATCGGGTGGGCGTTGACAGCAGTGATGGCGTGCGTCTGGTGCGCGGCAGTCATATTGTGACGCGCCGCCTGTTCGATCACGACAAATGCTATTTCTTTCAGGGCACCGACGGGCGGATCATGTTCGCGATTCCCTATGAAACGGATTTCACCCTGATCGGCACAACCGACCGCGAACATGCCGACCCCGACACCAAACCCACCTGCACCGATGCGGAACGCGATTATATGCTGGCGTTCATCAACGGGTATCTCAAAGATCCGATCGATGTGGATGATATTGTCTGGAGCTATTCCGGCGTGCGGCCCCTGTATGACGAAGGCGCGTCCTCGGCCACGGCGGCGACGCGGGATTATACGCTGAAGGTCGATCACAGTGCCGGGGCGGCGATGTTGAATGTCTTTGGCGGCAAGATCACCACCTATCGCCGCCTTGCCGAACATGCATTGGAAAAGATCGGCGCCGAACTGGGCGATGTGAAAGGCCCCTGGACAGCGGGCGCGTCCCTGCCCGGGGGTGATTTTCCGGTTGGCGATGTTGCGGCGCAGATTGCCGCGCTGGGGCGGGATTATCCGTTTCTTGGTGCTGTTTGGGCGCGCCGGTTGATCCGGGCCTATGGCACCGACGCCCGCCGGATTTTGGGCGATGCCGCGCAGGCGTCGGACCTGGGCCGTGATTTCGGCGCGACGCTAAGCGCGACCGAGGTGGATTGGCTGATGGCGCGCGAATTCGCGCGCACCGCCGAAGATGTGCTGTGGCGGCGTTCCAAACTTGGGCTGCGCCTGTTGCCCGACGAGGTTGCCGCGCTGGATGAATATATGACCGAACACCGTGCCGATACCGTAACATCGGCCGCAGAATGACGCCGCAAAAGGAGAGGACAACGTGACACTGACACTTGACGGCGTGACCCATATCGTTGGCGGACGCACCCATATTCACGAAACAACCCTGACGCTGGAAAATGGCACGATGAACGTGCTTTTGGGGCCGACGCAGGCGGGCAAGACATCGCTGATGCGGCTGATGGCGGGGCTGGATCAGCCGACAACTGGCCGCATCCTGTGGAACGATCAGGACGTGACCGGCCAGCGCGTGCAGGACCGCCAGATCGCGATGGTCTACCAACAGTTCATCAATTACCCGTCGATGAGCGTCTATGACAATATCGCCTCGCCCATGCGGCTGATGGGGATCGCGCGCGCGGAAATCGACACCCGCGTTCGCGAAACCGCCGATCTGATGAAGCTGACGCCGATGCTGAAGCGCAAGCCGCTGGAATTGTCGGGGGGCAGCAACAACGCTGTGCGCTGGCCCGTGCCTTGGTCAAGAACGCCGGATTGGTGCTGCTGGACGAACCGCTGGCCAACCTCGATTACAAGCTGCGCGAAGAATTGCGCGCCGAAATTCCACGGATCTTTGAAAAATCCGGGTCGATCTTTGTCTATGCCACGACAGAACCCGAAGAGGCGCTGTTGTTGGGTGGGAATTGCGCCGCCTTGTGGGAAGGGCGGGTCACGCAATTCGGCCCCACGGCGCAGGTGTATCGCCAGCCCGCAGATGCCACGACGGCGCGGGTGTTTTCCGACCCGCCGATGAATTTCATCACGTTGGACAAACGCGGCGATACCATGCAGCACGGCGGCGGCAGTTTTCCGGCGCGCACCATGGGGCAGGGGCTGGCCGATGGGCGTTATCTGGCCGGGTTCCGGCCCAGCCATCTGACGCTGGAGCCGGACGAAGGTGCGATCCGGTTCGACACCACGCTGAACGTCAAGGAAATTACCGGGTCGGAAACGTTTATTCACCTGCATCACGGCACGGATCGCTGGGTCGGGCTGATTCATGGGGTGCGCGATCTCGCCCTGGGTCAGGCGTTGCCGGTCTATCTGGACCCCAGCCGTGTTTATCTGTTTGCCGAGGATGGCGCGCTTGTCGCCGGTGCCCCCTATGCGGAGGCTGCATAATGGCCAAGATCACGCTTGATAATCTGGCGCATTCATACCTGCCCAACCCGACCCAGGAAGATGACTTCGCCCTGAAAGAGCTGAAACACGACTGGGCCGATGGCGAGGCTTACGCCCTGCTTGGCGCATCGGGCTGTGGCAAATCCACCTTGCTCAACATCATTTCCGGGCTGCTGATCCCGTCACAGGGGCGGGTATTGTTCGATGGGCGCGACGTGACGACGGCCCCCACGGCAGACCGCAACATCGCGCAGGTGTTTCAGTTTCCGGTGGTTTACGACACGATGACGGTGCGCGAGAATCTGGCTTTTCCGTTGAAAAACCGCGGGCTGGATGCGGCGGAAATCAAACGCCGGGTGCAAAAGGTCAGCGCGATGATCGACATGGAATCCGGCCTTGATCGCAAGGCACGCGGCCTGACGGCGGATGCCAAGCAGAAAATCTCGCTTGGCCGGGGCATGGTGCGCGAGGATGTGAACGCGTTGTTGTTTGACGAACCCCTGACCGTGATCGACCCGCATATGAAATGGGAATTGCGCACGCAGTTGAAAAAGCTGCATCAGGATTTCGGCCATACGATGATTTACGTCACCCATGACCAGACCGAGGCGCTGACCTTTGCTGATAAAGTGGTGGTGATGTATGACGGGCGCGTCGTTCAGATCGGCACGCCACAGGAATTGTTTGAACGCCCCGCCCATACGTTTGTCGGCTATTTCATCGGCTCGCCGGGGATGAACCTGTTTGATGCCCGGATCGACGGCGCGCAGGCCCGGATCGGCGATGCCACGGTTGATCTGACCCGTCCCTATGCCGCCACGGGCAACACCCAGATCGGCGTGCGCCCTGAATTCATTCGCCTTGGCACCGGTGGCGCGGGTATTCCGGCCACTATTCGTCGGGTCGAGGACGTGGGCCGCCACAAGATCGTGCGCCTTGAGGTAAATGGCACCGAGGTTGCCGCCATCGCGGGCGAAGATGAAACCATCGCGGCGGACACCAATTGCATCACCTTCGCCCCCGAGGGGGTGAATGTTTACGCCGACGACTGGCGCGTCGCGCCCCAGGGGGAGGTTGCCTGATGAACAAGACCGTCAACCAGAAAGCATGGTTTCTGATCCTTCCGGTTCTGGTGCTTGTTGCCTTTTCCGCCGTCATTCCGTTGATGACCGTGGTGAATTATTCGGTGCAGGATACATTCGGGCAGAACGTCTTTTTCTGGGCCGGGCTGGATTGGTTCAAGGAGATGCTGCATTCCGACCGGATGTGGAGCGCGCTGTGGCGTCAGTTGACCTTTTCGGCGATCATTCTGGCGATCGAGGTGCCGCTGGGCATTTTCGTGGCCCTGAATATGCCGAAAAAGGGGTTCTGGTCGTCCTTTTGTCTGGTCACCATGTCGCTGCCCCTGCTGATCCCGTGGAACGTCGTCGGCACGATCTGGCAAATCTTTGGCCGGGTGGATATCGGGCTGTTGGGCTATACGCTGGAATCTCTCGGCATCGACTACAACTATACGCAGGATATCATTGACGCCTGGGTAACGGTGATCGTGATGGATGTGTGGCACTGGACATCGCTGGTGGCGCTTCTGGCCTATGCCGGGCTGCGTTCGATCCCTGATGCCTATTATCAGGCGGCCAAGATTGATCAGGCCAGCCGCTGGGCCGTGTTCCGTTATATCGAACTGCCCAAGATGGCTGGGGTGCTGATGATCGCGATCCTGCTGCGGTTCATGGACAGTTTCATGATCTATACCGAACCCTTTGTCGTTACCGGCGGCGGGCCGGGCAATGCCACCACGTTCCTGTCCATCGACCTGGTGAAAATGGCGTTGGGACAGTTCGATCTGGGGCCTGCGGCAGCGTTCAGCCTGATGTATTTCCTGGTTATCATGCTGATTTCATGGGTGTTCTACACCGTCATGACGACAATCGACAAAAGGGAGGGCAAATGATGACCGACACGACAATCCCCGAAGTCGTCACCGAAACCCACGACATGACCATTGAGCGCCCGCGCAATGCCACGCGCCGGTTCCGGCCCTCTGGTTCAACCATCGTGATGGCGCTGTACCTGCTGTTTCTGATGCTGCCGATCTATTGGTTGCTGAACATGAGCCTGAAAACCAACAGTGAAATTCTGGGCACGTTTTCGCTCTGGCCGCAGAATTTCACGCTGGCGAATTATGAAAAGATCCTGACCGATCCAAGCTGGTACATGGGCTATGTGAATTCGCTGATCTATGTGGTGATGAACACGGCGATCAGCCTGGCCGTGGCGCTGCCTGCCGCCTATGCCTTCAGCCGCTATTCGTTCATGGGCGACAAGCACCTGTTTTTCTGGCTGCTGACCAACCGGATGGCGCCACCGGCGGTTTTCGCCCTGCCGTTCTTTCAGCTTTATTCATCCATCGGGTTGTTTGACACCCATATCGCCGTGGCGCTGGCCCATTGCCTGTTCAACGTGCCGCTGGCGGTCTGGATTCTGGAAGGGTTCATGCGCGGCGTGCCCCGGGAAATCGACGAAACCGCCTATATTGACGGGTATTCCTTTCCGCGGTTCTTCATCAAGATTTTCACGCCGCTTATTGCCAGCGGAATCGGCGTCGCAGCATTCTTCTGTTTCATGTTCTCGTGGGTTGAATTGCTGCTGTCGCGCACCCTGACATCGGTGGATGCCAAACCCATCGCCGCCACTATGACCCGCACGGTGGGCGCGGCGGGGGTTGATTGGGGCGTTCTGGCCGCCGCCGGGGTGCTGACCATCGTTCCCGGCGCTTTGGTGATCTATTTCGTGCGCAACTACATCGCCAAGGGCTTTGCCCTGGGGCGGGTGTGATGGGCCAACTGACAACAAAAGGAGCTTTGTGATGCTTGACTGGATGGCATGGACATGGCCCACGGCGGCCTTTTTCGGGGTGATCGCGCTGTTGCTTGTCACCTTTACGGTCCTCGCGGTGAAATTCCCCGAAACGCCCCGCAAGGGGGTGTTGCAGATCGAAACGACGCGGGGGGATCGTCTGTTTATCACGTTACTTGGCTCGGGCTTTATCAATCTGATCTGGCTGGGTCTGGCGCTGGGGCCTCAGTACCTTGCGCTGCTTGTCTGTCTTGCGTTTGCCGCGGCGGTGTTTCGCTGGGTGTGAGGCAGGTCAAAACCTGATCCTGGGGCCACGCCGCAGGGGCAGTTCTTTCGAAGCGTTCTGACCATGGGAGGAAACCAAATGAACGTTCTGTTAAAATCTTCCACCGCTCTGGGCCTTGCCCTGAGTATGGTGGCAGCACCGGCGTTTGCCGATATGGAGGCAGCCAAGAAATTTCTGGATTCCGAAATAGGCGATGTGACAACCCTGTCACGCGCGGATCAGGAATCGGAAATGCAGTGGTTTGTCGATGCCGCCGAACCGTTCAAGGGTATGGAAATCAACGTCGTTTCCGAAACCATCACCACGCATGAATATGAATCTCAGGTGTTGGCACCCGCATTCACCGCGATCACCGGTATCAAGATCAATCACAGTCTGATTGGCGAAGGTGACGTGGTTGAAAAGCTGCAAACGCAGATGCAGACCGGCGAAAACATCTTTGACGCCTATGTCAACGACAGTGACCTGATCGGCACCCACTGGCGCTATCAGCAGGTGCGCAACCTGACTGACTGGATGGCAGGCGAAGGGGCAGATGTCACCTCACCGACCCTGGCCCTTGATGATTTCATCGGCACGCAGTTCACGACCGCACCGGACGGCGATCTGTATCAGCTGCCCGATCAGCAGTTCGCGAACCTTTACTGGTTCCGGTACGATTGGTTCACGGATCCACAAATCATGGCGGATTTCAAGGAAAAGTACGGCTATGATCTGGGCGTTCCGGTCAACTGGTCGGCCTATGAGGATATCGCCGAATTCTTTACCGGGCGAAACATCGATGGCGTCGATGTCTATGGCAACATGGACTATGGCAAGAAAGACCCCTCGCTTGGCTGGCGTTACACCGATGCGTGGATGTCCATGGCCGGCATGGGCGACAAGGGTGAACCCAACGGCCTGCCGGTCGATGAATGGGGCATCCGTGTCAACGACAAGTCACAGCCGGTTGGCGCCTGTGTTGACCGGGGCGGTGCAACCAACTCGCCTGCGGCTGTCTATGCGGTGAACAAGGCCATTGACTGGCTTCAGAAATACGCACCGCCCGCCGCTGCCGGGATGACATTCTCCGAAGCTGGCCCCGTGCCCGCACAGGGGAACATTGCCCAGCAGATGTTCATGTACACCACGTTTGTCGCGCCATTGGTCGCGTCGGATGCCGTGATGAACGAGGACGGAACGCCGAAATGGCGCCTCGCCCCGTCGCCCCACGGCGTGTACTGGGAAGACGGCATGAAGGTCGGCTATCAGGACGTGGGTTCATGGACGCTGATGAAATCCACCCCGGTGGATCGTGCCAAGGCGGCCTGGCTTTATGCCCAGTTCGTGACGTCCAAGACGGTGGATGTGAAAAAGGCGGATGTTGGCCTGACATTCATTCGTGAATCGACCATCAACTCCGATCACTTCTCTGATCGTGCGGACAAACTGGGCGGTCTGGTTGAATTCTATCGCTCGCCTGACCGTGTGCGGTGGTCGCCGACCGGAACGAACGTGCCGGATTATCCCAAGCTGGCACAGCTGTGGTGGCAGAACATCGGCGATGCGATGTCCGGCGCCAAGACCTCGCAAGAGGCGCTCGATCAGCTTTGTTCCGACATGGAAGACGTGATGGCGCGTCTGGAGCGTGCGGGCATCCAGGGTGATCTGGGGCCGAAGCTGAACGAGAAGAAGGACGATTCCTACTGGCTCGAACAGCCCGGCGCACCCAAGCCCGCGCTGGCCAACGAGGACGAAGACCCCAAGACCGTCAGCTATGACGAATTGGTGTCGTCCTGGAATTGATTCGACAGTAAAACCGGCCAAAGCGCGGATCCGCGCTTTGGCCACATGTTGGCTTTACCGTTGCCTTGGCGTTGTGACCCCGCGCTATTGTTTTACGCGGCTCATGTCGGGATCATACAACGGGCCAAGCTGCACCTCGCAGGGCACCCGTTTTGTCGCGACCTCCAATTCATATTGGCCCGAAGTCACAAAGGCGGCGTCAACCCCATCGGGGTTTCGCACATAGCCCAGACTGATCGATTTCCCGACCGTATAGCCATACCCACCCCCGCTCAGCCATCCAACGCGTTCGCCGTTGCGATAGATCGTTTCACGACCCAACAGCACAATGTCCGGCGTGGTGGTGAAACAGGCCAGCATCTTTTTGACGCCGTTATTCTTTTGCGCCTGTGCGGCCGCGCGCCCTTTGAACGGGATGCCTGATTTCAGTTTGACCGCCCAGCCCAGCCCCGCCTCGTGCGGGGTGTGATCCGGGCCGATGTCTGACCCCCAGGCGCGATACCCCTTTTCAAGGCGCAGGGAGTCAATGGCGCGGTATCCGGCGTTGGCCAACCCAAGGGGACGCCCCGCCTTCATCAGGGCGGCATAAACCGTGGTGGCGTATTCGACCGGCAGGTGCAGCTCCCACCCCAGTTCGCCAACATAGGTCACGCGCAGCGCCCGCACCGGGCAACCGGCAATGCCGATGGTGCGGATGGTGCCAAACCCGAACCCGTGGTTGGATATATCGGCGCGCGTGACCTTTTGCAGAATATCGCGCGCCCTTGGCCCCATCAGCGACAGCACCGCGTTCGATGAGGTGATATCGAACACCTGGCAATTCATGCCGTCGGGAATATTCCGGCTGATCCAGTTGAAATCATGGGTGGCAAAGCCGGTGCCGGTGACGATGTAGAATTCGTCTTCGGCAATGCGCGCGACGGTCAGGTCACATTCGATGCCGCCCCTGTCATTCAGCATTTGGGTATAGGTCAGGGTGCCTACGGGTTTGTCCACGTTGTTGGCGGCGATCCAGTTCAGCGCGGCAAGGGCATCGGGGCCTTTCAGGGCGAATTTGGCAAATGATGTCTGATCAAACAGCACCGCCGTTTCGCGCGCCGCCGTATGTTCGCGCCCGACGGCATTGAACCAGTTCTGGCGCCCAAAGCTGTATGTATCCTGCGGGGTTTCCCCTTTTGTCGCATCGGCAAACCAGTTTGGCCGCTCCCACCCCAATTTTTCGCCGAAACAGGCACCCTGATCTTTCAGCACCTCATAAAGCGGGGATTTCCGGCAGGGCCGCGCGGATGTGTTTTCCTCATGGGGCCAGCCCATGGTGTAATGTTTGCCATAGGCCTCAACGGTGCGGGTGCGCACCCAATCGGTGTCGAAATGGGGCCGCCCGAACCGGCGAATGTCTGCTGCCCACAGATCAAAGGGCGGTTCGCCCTTGTGAACCCATTCCGCCAGCGCCATGCCAGCGCCACCGCCCGCCGCAATGCCAAAGGCGTTGAACCCCGCCCCGACAAAGAAGTTTCGCAATTCAGGTGCCTCGCCGATGATGAAATTGCCATCGGGGGTAAAGCTTTCGGGGCCGTTGGTCAGTGTCTTGATCCCGGCATGTTCCAACGCGGGCACCCGGCCAAGGGCCTGTTCCATCAGGGGTTCGAAATGGTCGAAGTTACTGTCGAGCAATGAATAATGAAACCCCGGCGGAATGCCATCCGTGGCCCATGGAATGGGGTTCGGTTCATAGCCACCCATGACCAGACCGCCCACCTCCTCTTTGTAATAGGTCAGCCGGTCAGGGTCGCGCAGGGTGGGCAGGTTCGGGGAAACGCCGTTGAATGGTTCCGTGACCATATATTGGTGCTGCATCGACACCAGCGGCACATTGACCCCGAAACGGGCGGCGAAATCGCGGCTCCATTGGCCGGCGCAACATATGACCACCTCGCATTCGATGCGGCCCCGGTCGGTGATAACGGCCCGGATCTTGCCCTTGTTCATTTCGATGTCGGTGACTTTGGTATCCTCAAGGATCGCAGCGCCAGCCATGCGCGCGCCCTTGGCCAGGGCCTGGGTGATGTCCGATGGGTTGGCCTGTCCGTCGGTTGGCATGAATGCGGCGCCGATCACATCGTCGATGTTCATCAACGGCCACAGATCACGCGCCTCTTGCGGGGTCAAAAGCGCCATCTCAAGCCCGAAACTGCGGGCGGTGGTGGCCTGTCGCTTTACCTCGGTCCAGCGTTCCGGGTTGCAGGCCAGCCGCAAACCGCCGTTCATTTTCCAGCCGGTGCCAAGGCCGGTTTCCTGTTCGATGCTGTTATACAGGTCGACGGAATAGCCCAGCAATTGGGTGATGTTGGCGTTAGAGCGCAACTGCCCGACCAACCCCGCCGCATGGAACGTGGTGCCGGATGTCAGCTTTTTGCGTTCCAGCAACACGGTATCGCGCCAGCCAAGTTTGGCCAGATGATAGGCGGTGGAACAGCCGATGATGCCACCACCGATGATGACGGCTTTTGCAGTGGTTGGCAGATCTTTCATCGGCGTTACCTCAGGTGTTCAGGAATGTTTCATGGGTCGCGCGAAACCGGGAAAGGTTTTCGTCGGCATAGCGGGCATAGTCAAAATCGAGGGTCGAGGTGTGCTGTGATACCATGCTCCACATCGTTTCGCGCAGCAGCGAGGCGCATTTCATGGCGCCGTAACGGTGCAGCAGGGCATCCGTGGCGGGCGCGTCGAAATAGGTTTCCAGCATCTGATGTTCCTGCGCGCCACTCAGCCCGTTGTTAGAGGCCAGCCCGCCCAGATCGAACAGCGGCGAATTGAACCCGGCATAATCGAAATCAATCAGCCAGAGCCGCGTTCCGTCATCCAGCAGATTGGCCGCCAACAAATCGTTATGGCCCAGCACCATGTCAAACGGGCCTGCGGCGGTTTCCAACATGTCACCGATCGCCACAAGATCGCGCACCAGCGCCATGTCGCCATGGTCATGGTCCGCCAGCGTCGCGGCGTAATCGCGGATCACATGGAACACCCAGAACATCAGCACAGGCCCCCGCAGATGCCGGGCCGCGTCGCGGTGAAACCGCCCCAACAGGGCAAGGATGCGTGGCATCATGTCAGGCGCGCGCACGTCTTGCGGGGTCAGGGTGCGGCTTTCGATGTATTCGATCACGGTCATGGCGGGGGCGGCGTGGATCACGGCAGGCGACACACCGGCGCCATGGGCCGCGCGGGCGCAGGCCAGTTCGTTGAAGCGCATGATCTGATGCGCGGGAATATCATCGCCAAGGCGCACCACATAGCGGCCCGCCCCGTCGTCCACGCGATAGTTGACGTTGGTGATTCCGCCGTCCAGCGGCGTGGCGGTGATCGGGCCGGACCAACATGGCAGGGCCGCAATCCGGGCCTGAATATCGGCATCGCTTGTCATGTTGTCCCTGCTCCAAAGCCGCCGTTTGCGCCCGCGGCGCCGCCCGGCAGGCTGAAACGAAGGTGCATTGTGTCCTGCGCGCTGTCAATTCGGGCCTGTGCGGGGCGGTGATGTTCTGCGGTGACGGACACTGCATTCGTCCCTGCTCGCCTGTACCTGACATGGCATTCGGGGTATCTGCCCGAATGTAATGAAACCGATCCTGCCAACCCTGCCCCCTGAGGGTGGGTGCCGGATTGGCCTGAATTTCACCCCTTTGAACAGGAGATGCCAAATGGCTCCCAGACTGCACGTCATTATCTGCTCGACCCGGCCGGGAAGAATCGGACCCTCCATCGCCGGTTGGTTCGATGAATTCGCCCGGGCCCATGCCGAATTCGACACGCATATTGTCGATCTGGCCGAATTCAACCTGCCGGTCTATGATGAACCCAATCATCCGGCACAGCAGAATTATCAGAACGCCCATACCAAGGCCTGGGCCAAAAGCGTGAATGCGGCGGATGCCTATGTGTTCGTGACGCCGGAATACAATTTCTGCCCGCCGCCGTCGCTGGTGAACGCACTGAACTATGTCTATCGGGAATGGAATTACAAACCCTGCGGCTTTGTCAGCTATGGTGGCGTTTCCGGCGGTTTGCGCGCGGCGCAGGCGGCCAAGCTTCAGATCACCACCCTTAAAATGATGCCGATGACCGAGGGTGTCATGGTGCCCATGGCCGGTGGTCTGATTGATGACAATGGCGCATTTCAGTCCAACGACCTGATCGACAAATCTGCCGTCACGCTTCTGAATGAACTGCACCGTTGGGCTGTTGGCCTCAAGGCCATGCGCGATTCTGCCTGAGTGACGGGGGTGCGCCCCGGTTTTCGCCAGTGAAAAGGCCGCCGGATGTCCCGGCGGCCTTTTGTTTATCCGAGCGGTTTCAGACCGGCCTCGATCTGGCCGCGACGATCCTCAAGGAATGGCGGCAAGGCAAGGGTTTCACCAAGGGTTTCCATCGGTTCGTCCACCGCAAACCCCGGCCCGTCTGTGGCAATCTCAAACAGGTTGCCGCCCGGTTCGCGAAAATACAGGCTGCGGAAATAATACCGCTCTACCTCGCCCGAGTTGGGAATGCGCTGTGCTTTCAACCGCTTGGTCCATTCGTGGATTGCCTCGGTATCCGGGGTGCGAAAGGCGACGTGATGCACGGCCCCCGCCCCCTGTCGCGCCACCGGCAGATCGGGTTGAACCGCGACGTGCAATTCGCCTGACGCGCCACCTTTGCCCATTTCGAATACATGCACCCGACCGGTGCCGTCGGGGCTGGCATAGTCCCGCGTTTCGCGCATGTTCAACGCGGTTGTCAGCACTGCCCTGGTCGGATCAAGGGCAGGCACCGAAATGGTTATGGGGCCAAGCCCGCGGATCTGATGCTGTTTTGGCACCGGGCTGTGATCCCATGGATGTGCCTCTTTGGTGTCGTCGGCGGTCAGGCGAAATCGCTGGCCTTCGGGGTCTTCGAAATCAAGGGTTGCGCGCCCGTCCAGAACGCCCATCGCCCCAGTGGTCAGGCCCGCATCGTGCAGGCGGCCCGCCCAGAAATCAAAGCTGTCCTCAGAAATGCGCAGCCCGGTGCGGCTGATGGAATGGGTGCCGCGCCGTTCGGGCGCTGTTGGCCAGTCGAAAAACGTCAGGTCTGTGCCCGGCGTCGCCTGTCCGTCGGCATAAAACAGGTGATAGGCGGATGTGTCGTCTTGGTTGACGGTCTTTTTGACCAGCCGCAGGCCCAGCGTTTCGGTGTAAAACCGTTTGTTTGCGGGGGCGTTGGCGGTGATCGCCGTCAGGTGGTGAATTCCGGTCAGGTCCATGATGGCCTCCTTTCGTTGCATCCAATATCGGGGTGCCGCAGGATTCGGGCCAGTGAAACATCCGCGAATGCCGTGTTCTGTTATTGCGAACGGTGGGGCGGCTGCTACACTGGCGGGGTGCGCTACACTCTGGATGACATCGAAACGTTTCTTGCGGTGATGGAGCTTGGCACCGTCACGGCCGCCGCCGCGCGTCTGAACCTGTCGAAGTCCGTGATAAGCAAACGGATTTCCGATCTGGAGCGCACGCTTGGCGCGGCCCTTTTTCGGCGCAACGCGGGCCGGATCACCCCGACCGAAGCGGCGCTGCGGCTTGATGAACGGCTGCGGCCTGTTCTGTCCGATCTGACAGCGGCCACCGAAAGCGTTGCCTGGGGCAAAGGGGGCGATGACACCCTGCGTGGCACCCTGTCGATTGCCGCACCGATGAGTTTCGGCACGCTTTATCTGTCGCCGATCATCGCCCGCTTTGCGGCGCAACACCCGGATCTGGACCTGCGGATCGATTATGACGACCGGGCGCGCGATTTGTTGCGCGAGGGGTTTGATATTGCTATCCGCATCGGCCATCTGCGCGATACGGCCCTGATGCAGCGCAAGCTGTGCGAGGACGAAGCGATCCCTTGCGCCAGCCCGGTTTATCTGGAACGGCACGGGCGGCCGACGGGGCTGGCGGATTTGGGACAGCACCAGGTGATCGGCTATCATCACCTGTCCAATGCGCGGCTTTGGGATCTGGGCAAGGGCGTTCCGCCCGCGTTGCACAACCGGATCACCCTGAACAACGGCGAGGCGATGCGCGACATGACCATTGAAGGGCTGGGCGTGGCGATGTTGCCCGGCTTTATCGCCGCCCCGGCGATCGCCGACGGCAGGCTTGAACGCATCCTGCCCGATCTGGAAACCCGCCCCCTGCAAATCGTTGCCCTTTGGCCGCCGGTCACGCCGATGCCCCCCAAACTGCGCCGTTTTGTGGATCATCTGTTGTTCGAGCTGGAGGGCTGCCGGCCCTGGCAGTCTGACCAGAGCCGGGGTTGATCCCGCGTTTTGGCCGCCTATCAACGCAGGAAGTTGTCGCGCAGCAGCGAGAATGCTTCGCTCATGCGGCCGCTCAGCACGGCTTTGACCCCGAACAGCGCGGTCGAGGCGACCTGACCGGCCTCGATTTCCGGTGGCATGACAAGTTCCAGTCGGCTCACCCTGACGGTCAACAGGGCCGGGCCATCGGCGGCCAGCCAGCGGGCCATTTCCGTTTCCAGTTGCCCGATTTCGGTCACGTTTGCGCTCCACAGGCCACAGGCGCGGGCCACTTCGGCAAAATCCGGGTTTCTGAGTTCGGTGAAGGCGTCAAGCAGCCCCTCGACGCGCTGTTCCATTTCTACAAACCCAAGGGCGCCGTTATCGAAGATCAGCAGCTTGACCGGTACATTTTCCTGCACCAGCGTCAAAAGATCGCCCATCAGCATCGTCATGCCACCGTCCCCGCACATGGCCACGACCTGCCGGTCGGGATAGGCGAGCGCCATGCCAAGGGCCTGAGGATAGGCATTGGCCATGGTGCCGTGCAGCAGGCTGGTCAGGAACCGGCGTTTGCCGTTTGCCGTCAGGTGCCGCAGCAGCCAGACCATGGGCGAGCCGCCGTCAGCCGTGAACATCGCGTCGTCAGCGGCCAGCCGGTCAAGCATCTGCGTAAGATATTGCGGGTGGATCAGCGTTGGATCGGGTTCTTCGGCCCGTTCGCGGTAGGTGCCAAGGTCGCTCTGCCATTGCTTGCGCAGCTTTTCCAGCCAGCCGTCATCATCACTGTCGGTGATGCGCCCCAGCAGGGCGTCGATCGTGTCACCGACATCGCCCACAAGGCCCAGATGCACCGGGCTGCGCCGCCCGATGTGGGTTGGATCGGTGTCGATCTGAACAACCTTTGCCTTGGCCGGATAGAATTGGGTATAGGCGAAATCGGTGCCAAGGCAGATCACCAGATCGCAATCGCCCACCGCATGCAGCCCGGCGCGATTGCCCAGAATCCCGGTCATGCCCACGTTAAAGGGGTTGTCCGGTTCAATAAATTCCTTTGCGCGCGAGGTATGGGCGACGGGCGCGTTCAGTTTTTTGGCAAGGGCGACAACCTGATCGTGGGCATCCCGCGCGCCAATGCCCGCGTAAAGGGTGACTTTTGCCGCCCCATTGATCATCTCGGCCAGTGTATCAAGGTCGTCGTCATTGGGGCGCAAAACCGGGGTGGGGCGATGCACCGTCCAATCCATCGCGTCCTTGGTGGTTTCCTGAAACGTGTCGCCGTTGACGATCAGCACCGCCACCCCCTTGCGGGTCAGCGCCGCCTGAACGGCAGCGGTCGCAATGCGGCGGGCCTGATCGGGGTGCGCGACATATTCGCAAAAGACGGAATATTGTTCATAGATCTTGCGCTGATCCACGTCCTGCGGAAACCCCAACCCCGCCTCGACCCGGCTGATATTCGAGGCGATGAGAACCACAGGCGCCCCGTTGCGGTGGCTTTCCATGATACCATTCACAAAGTGCAGCGACCCCGGCCCGGCGGTTCCGGCACAGACCGCAAGTTCGCCGGTCATATAGGATTCACCGCCGGCGGCCAATGCGCCGACCTCTTCGTGGCGGACGTGTATCCAGTCGAGGTCGGAACGGCGCACGGCATCGGTGAAATGGTTGATCGTATCCCCGACAATCCCGTAACACCGCTTTGCTCCGGCTTTTACCAAAACGTCTGCAATCACCTCTGCGACGGTTGTGCTCATGTTTGTTTCTCCAGATTCGGGTTGATGTCGGGGCGGGCGCGGTGCCGGGCAAGATCGATCTGCGGGGCAAAACTGTCGGCGCTGGCCGCGTGCCACCAATCGCCATAGGGCGTTGCGTCGGGGTCATGGTTCAGGATGTCCGGCGGCAGGAATGGATAGATTCGGTCGATGGGCAGGGCCTTGTTCACGCCGACCCTGTGCATCAGGTGGTGCGGCAGCAGGTCTTTGGGGTGGGTCACACCGGCGGCTGCCGCAATGTCGGACAGGGAATCCAGCGTTTTTTCGTGAAACCGCGCCGCGCGTTCGGCCTGAACATCCACCTGCAGCCCGCGCTGGCGCCATTCGTCCTGGGTGGTGATGCCCGTGGGGCAGGTGCCGGTGTGGCACCGCTGGGCCTGAATGCACCCGATCGAAAACATGAAGGCGCGGGCGGCATTGCACCAATCGGCGCCGATCGCCATGTTGCGCGCCAAACCGACCCCGGAATACACCTTGCCACTGGCGACAAGCCGGATATTGCCCTTGAGGCCCGCTCCGACCAAGGCGTTGCGCATCAGTGTCAGCCCGTCCAAAAGCGGCATGCCCACCCAATCGGACAGTTCCAGCGGCGCAGCGCCAGTGCCGCCTTCGGCGCCATCAACCACGATGAAATCGGGGTGGATGCCGGTTTTCATGATCGCTTTCATGATCGCGAAAACCTCGTGGGGTTGTCCGACGCACATCTTCAGGCCAACGGGTTTACCGCCGGACAGTTCGCGCATTCTGGCCGCGAATTCCAGCATCCCGACCGGGGTGGAAAAGGCCGAATGGCCGCGCGGCGACAAACAATCCTCATGGGCGGGCACCTTGCGGGTATCGGCGATTTCCTGTGTCACCTTCGCCGCCGGAAGCAACCCGCCGTGCCCGGGTTTTGCGCCCTGGCTCAGCTTGATCTCTGTCATCTTTACGGCGTCGTGCTGGGCGCCATCAGCAAACAGCGCCGGGTCGAAATTGCCGTGATCGTCGCGCGCCCCGAAATAGCCAGAGCCAAGTTCCCAAACCAGATCGCCCCCATGTTTCAGGTGATAGGGGCTTAGCCCGCCTTCGCCGGTATCATGATAGAATCCGCCCTGTTTCGCCCCAAGGTTCAGCGCCTCGACAGCGCGGGCCGACAGGGCGCCAAAGCTCATCGCGGAGATATTCAGAACCGAGGCATCATAGGGTTTGGAACATTGATCGTTCCCGACCCGGACACGGGGGTGTTTTTCCGGGTTTGATGCCGGCGCAACCGAGTGGTTGAGCCACATGTAATCTTCGGATTGGGTGTCACGTTCGGTGCCGAACGGGTGGGTGTCATTTTCGCCGCGCGCCCGTGCATGCACCAGATTGCGCGCCTCGAAACTGTAGGGTTTGCCGTCAAGATCCCCCTCGACGATATAGGCCCGCAGATAGGGGCGCAGATCGTAAAACAGCCACCGGATGCGGGCGGCAACGGGATAGTTGCGGGTCAAGGTCCAACGGGTCTGAAACCAATCATAGGCGCCCAGGATCACCACGCCCAGCGAGATTGCAAACAACACCAGCCACCAGGGGTTTATTGTCGCCGCCCCCAGCGCAAAAACAGCGACCACCAGCGCGCCGATCGGCACGATGCATCGCTTGAACAGGTTTATCATGTGGTTGCGCTCCTGCTTGGTCGGGCGCTGTGCTGCATCGGGTGAAATTCCCCGACACCGCCATCGCAACGCCCGCCCCGGCTGAGGCTGCGCAGAACCCCGGGATCAGCCTCTTTGCAGCGTCGCCTCGGTAGGGTGGTTGATGTCGGGATTGCAAGCTGCGTCCCTTTTCGGTTTCTTAACGTTCGGTGGGCCATTTTGGTTCCGCAGGCGATACTGCTGCGGATAAACGACAACCCTGATCGGCGCCGCGAAATGTGGCTTTGGCTATACCCGGATCAGTTTTCCAACGATAATCGTTTGATCGGGGGCAAGTTTATAGGAATCCGCCACACGTTCGGCGTTGTGCCACAAGAATGCAAAGACCCGCTTTTGCAACCGGGTCAGCAGCGCCCCGCGTTCCGTCGGTTTGAGCCCGTCCAGGCTGACGAAATAGGTTATGGTATCAAGGTCGATGTCCAGCCCAAGCACGCCGCACAGTTTCAGCGCGGCGGGCACGTTTGGGCTTTGCATGAAACCGTAATGAAGAACGACGCGGTGAATGTTGTTTCCCAGGTCCGACAGTTCAACACGGTCGGCCCCCGCGACCCGTGGCACATCCTTGATTTTCACCGTCAGAAAGATGCTTCTTTCATGCAGGATCGGCATTTGTTCCATGATGTGGAGCAAGGCGGTTGGCGTTGTTTCGGGTTGCGCCGTCAGGTAAACGGCGGTTCCGGGAATGGTGGCAGGCGGCGTTTCCTTGATCTCTTTCAGAAAGGTATCGACCGATTTGTGGGTGTCGCGTGTCAGATCCCCCAGCTTTCCGGTGCCGTTTCTCCAGATTGCCATGATCGTGAAAATCACCCCGGCAACCAGAACAGGATACCAGCCGCCTTCGAAGAACTTGAACGAATTGGCGACCATGAATGTCAGATCCACCACAAGAAACGCGCCCGCCAGAGCGGCGGCAAAAACCGGATGCCAGCGAAACCGGCGCGCCACGAAAAACGCCAGACAGGTGGTAATCACCATGTCGGCCGACACCGCCAGACCATAGGCCGCCCCCAGATTGTCAGAGGTGCGAAAGCCAAGAACCAGTGCAATCGTCGCAATCATCAATATCCAGTTTACGCTTGGAATATAGATCTGGCCGATCTGGTGGCGATCCGTCTGGATGATGTCCACGCGCGGCAACTGGCCCAGTTGCACGGCCTGACGGGTCAGTGAGAAAACGCCGGAAATCACCGCCTGCGAGGCGATGATCGTGGCGATTGTGGCCATGATCACCAACGGATAATGGCCCCAACCCGGGCTGAGACCGTAAAACGGGCTTTCGATCGCCGTCGCATCGGTCAAAACCATGGCGCCTTGCCCGAAATAATTCAAAAGCAGGGCCGGAAGGGCGACGAAAAACCACGCGAGCCGGATCGGCGTTGTGCCGAAATGCCCCATGTCGGCATAAAGCGCCTCGGCCCCTGTCACCGCCAGAAAAACCGTGCCCAGAACAACAATCCCCACAATCCCGTTGTCATGCAGAAAGGCAAGCCCATGGGTGGGCAGCACGGCGGCAAAGACGCGCGGTTCCTGTAGTATGCCGCCGATCCCGAGCAGGCCAAGGATGATGAACCACGCCAGCATGACCGGCCCGAACAGCGCCCCGATCTTTGCGGTTCCGTGTTTCTGAACCGAAAAAAGCACCAGCAGAATGCCGATGGTGATGGGAATGACATATGGCCCGAACGCGGAGTTTTCCACTTGCAGGCCCTCAACCGCGCTGAGAACCGAAATCGCCGGTGTGATCGTGCCATCGCCAAACAACAGGGCCGCGCCAAAAAGACCCATGATCATCAGAATATATCGGGGCGCCCCCGGGCCACGTTCCAGGGGTTCAGCAGGGCGACCAGCGCGATAATGCCGCCTTCGCCCTTGTTGTCGGCCATCAGCACGAACAACAGGTATTTCACCGAAACGACGATGATCAGCGACCAGACAATCAGCGACAATACCCCAAGCACGTTTTCCGGGCTTGCGATGATCGCGTTGACGCCATTGAAACATTGCTTGAACGCATACAGCGGGCTGGTGCCGATGTCGCCATACACAATCCCGAGCGCCGCCAGGGAAACCGCGGCCAGCGGGCGTTTTTTGGTTTCGCTGTCGGCGTTTTCGTGGCTCTGAGTCATCTGTTTTCTCCCAGCCACAAAGATATGCGGGTTTGCGTCACTCTGGTAGGGGGCTTTCGGTGACGCGGCGCGGGCCGCGCAAACCGTTGACGGATTTCCAGGCGCACCCGCGCCCAACAACGGGATGCATGATTCTGGCTAAAGTATCTTTGCCAGAAACGCCTTGGTGCGTTCCCTTTGCGGATTGGCGAACAATTCCGTTGGCTTGCCTTCCTCGACGATCTTGCCGTCATCCATAAAGATCAGGCGGTGGCCGACCTCGCGCGCAAACCCCATCTCATGGGTGACGACAACCATCGTCATGCCGTCTTTTGCCAGCGCCTGCATGACCTCAAGCACCTCGCCCACCATTTCAGGGTCAAGCGCGGATGTCGGTTCGTCAAACAGCATGACATCGGGTTTCATCGCCAGCGCCCGGGCAATGGCGACACGTTGCTGCTGACCCCCCGAAAGTTCATCAGGATAGCTGTCTTCCTTGCCATCAAGGCCGACCTTGGCCAGCAATTCACGGGCGATTTCGTTCGCTTCGCCCTGTTTGATCTTTTTCACCTTGCAGGGGGCGATGGTGATGTTTTCCAGAATGGTCAGATGGTGGAACAGATTGAACTGTTGAAACACCATGCCGATATGTTCACGCAGCTTGTTGATGTTGGTCTTTGGATCGGTGAGCCGCATGCCGGCGACTTCGATTTCGCCGCTGGTTGCTTTTTCCAACCCGTTGAGACAGCGCAGGAACGTGCTTTTGCCGCTGCCCGACGGGCCGATGACGGTCACGACTTCGCTTTCCTCGATATTGGCGTCGATCCCCTTGAGAACCTCAAGGTCGCCGAACGCCTTGTGAAGATCTTTAACGTTTATCAACCTGAAGTCTCCTTTCGAGATAGTTCGAGAATTTCGAAACCGAAAAGATCAGAACGAAATACAGGAACGCGATGAAGGCCCATATGGTGAAGGATGCAAATGTCGTGGCGATCACGATTTCGCCTTTGTAAACCAGCTCGGCAATGCCGACCGGCGCCAGCAAAGACGTATCCTTGATCGTCTGTGCCGCCTGATTGACCAGGGGCGGAATCATCCTTTTGAACGCTTGCGGCAACACGATATAGCGCATGGACTGATAGTTGTTCATCGCCACACTTGCCGCCGCTTCCTTTTGGCCGCGATCAACCCCAAGAATGCCGGCGCGAATGATTTCGGTCACATATGCGCCTTCATTCAGGCTCAGGGTGAGGGCCGCCGCAAGGATCGGATACCACAACTGCCCAAACCATTCGTTGACGGGCAGGATGGCGGGCAACCCCAGAACAATAAAGAAAAGTTGTACCAGAAGAGGGGTCGAGCGGAATATCTCGACATAGGCGGTGGCGATCCATCGCAGGGGCGCGATTTTCGACAGGCGCATTAGGGCCGCGACCAGACCGATGGCAACCATCAGGATGATGGCAATCGCCGCATATTGTATCGTCAACCGCAGACCCACGAGGATTTCGGGCAGGTTTTGCCAAATTGTCTCCATGTGATCCCTACCTTATGTTGCAGTGCGCCCTGTCACAACGAACGGGGCAGGGGGCGCAGGCCCGATGGCCAGCGCCCCGTTTTTTGCCAAATGCCGGTTAGCCGGAAACGGCAACGGCGTCGGGTTTTTCGACGCTTTCGACTGCGCCGCTCATGTCGCCGCCAAAGTAGGTTTTGAAAAGCTGGTCGTATTCGCCGCTTTCCTTGATCTTGGCCAGACCCGCGTTAAGTTTGGCCGTCAGGTCGGGCTTTTCCTTGCTTATGGCGATGCCATAGTATTCGCCGGTCAGCAGATCACCCACAACCTTGACGCCGCCCTGCGCCGTCTTGAAATTCAGGTTGACCGGATTGTCGAAAATCACGGCATCGGCGCCGCCTGTCATCAGGGCCTGATAGGCTGAATCGATGTTCTGAAACTGTTTGATATAGTCTGACGCGAACCCGTGATCGGTCAGGTAATCGACCGATGATGTGGCTTTCTTGGTCGCGACAACGTGACCCGTCAAATCATCAAAACCGGTGATGTCCGATCCTTCCTTGACCAGCACTGAAAGCCCGGATTTATAGTATGCGTCAGAAAAATCGACGTTTTCCATCCGGCTGGTCTTGATCGTGATACCGGCCACCGCCGCGTCGATCGAACCGGCCTGAAGACTTGGGATGATCCCGTTGAACGGCATCGTCTTGAATGTGATCGTCATGTTTTCGGCCTTGGCGATGGCCTCGATCATGTCGATGTCAAAGCCTGTGACCTTGCCATCCTTTTCCGTTTCGAACGGTGGAAAGGTGGTGTCGGCGCCAACGACGATATTGGTCATATCCGCGCTTTGAGCGGTCGCGTTGGTCGGCGTGGTAAATGTGAACGCAAGGCTGGTGGCAAGCGGCAAGGCCAGCGCGACAAACAATCTGCGTTTCATGGGTTTCTCCTTTTAACCATCATTCTTCAGCCTGATGCAAGCTGAATGATATAAGAGGAATCTGGAGGCAGACGCCTCTTTCGTATTCGACAATATGGAACGGTGCATTTTCAAATCAAGGCTGAAATGTTGGGCGGCGATGTATCTGGCCGGTCGATAACAATTGAACGGTGCAGATGGGCCCGGCGATTCGCGGGGTTTGATATTGCGATCTGATGGTAACTGAAAATTGATTACCGCATTTTGAAAAAATAGTTTGGAACCAGATGGATCGGCGTCGCGTTTCCGTCGTAAAACATTCTTGCTTTAGGTAAGAGCGCGCGTGGAAAATTGGTCTGTTTTAATTTTATATTTCGTCAAGCCGTCAAATGTCGGGCTTTGCCCACGTCGCGGTGCCCGGGCATTTCCCGAAAATACCTGGCGTTGGAAATATGGTGACATTCTCGTGAATGCAGGCCATGCCGCAAGAAAGAACATGGTCAAATTGACGCGGGGGCAAATAACTCACCCGCCACCGCCCCTCATCAACATTTGAGGTAAGGTTTGTAAGGCTATTCTGGCATCTTTCAGGCATTTGCGCCTAACATGCCGTAATGCGTTTCCGGCACATCGGCTCTGGCAGGAGGGGCGCAGGGATTTGCGGATTGGCCTGCGTTCGGTGCGGATGCGGGCAACAATGGTAAAGCGAACAAGGAACCCCGGGATGTGTGAGCTTTTTGCAATGTCGGCCAGCGGTCCTGTGCGGGTCAGGTATGATCTGGACAGGTTCGCCGCCGAAGGGGGCGAGCGGCACCAGAACCGTGACGGTTGGGGGATTGTCATCGGCGAAGGGCGCGATGCCCATTATTACCGCGAGGCGGCAGCGGCAAGCGACAGTCCGCTTGATCGGTTCGTGCGGGAACATGCCACCCCCCATGCCCATGTCATCGCCCATGTGCGGCGCGCGTCTGCGGGGCCGGTGTCGCTGGCCAATACGCATCCGTTTCGCCGGGTGTGCGACGGCCACGCCCAGCATTTCGCCCACAACGGAACCCTGGGCGGGCTTGAGGATCACGCCGGTGCGGCCCGGTTGTTGTGCGACCGGATCGGAGAAACCGACAGTGAGCTGGCCTTTCTTGTGTTGCTGGAACGGGTCCGCCGCGCCGTCGGCGACAGCGGCGATATTGCCGCGCGGTTTGCAGTGTTCCGCAGCTTTTGCCACGACATGGCGGCGCATGGCCCGGCCAATTTTCTGTGGCTGGATGGCGACGTGCTATATGTCCATGGCGACCGGCGCCGCCATGAAACACCCGACGGGCTGACCGCGCCACAGGCCCCCGGCTTGCATATGTTGCGGCCCGGTCCCGGCGGATTGGGGCAAAGCCATGCCTGCGCGGGGGCGCATCTGAAGGATCTGCCAGCCGATGTGGTGCTGTTCGCCAGCGTCCCCCTAAGCGATGCGCCGTGGGAACCGTTGGAACAGGGGGCTGTTTTTGCCGTCCAGGGGGGCGGATTCTGCATCACGATACGTCGCGGTGATGTCGGGCGCACAGTGTTCGCCTACAGCACGTCTCGTAATACCTGAAGCTGTCAGGATCACCCAACGCATTGAAATCTCTGATTTCAGGCAGTGTTGGGTGAGCCAGGTTTTTGCGAAAGTGATTTAGCTGTCACCCAGTTCTCTGAGCAGTCGCTTGAGCAGATGCACCTCATCCTGCCCCAACGTGCCGATCAGCGCGCTTTCGTAATCGGCGGCCGCCTGGACAAGGTGATCGAATGCCTTTTTTCCCAAAGGCCGCAGGTCGAGCCATTCGGCGCGGCGGTCTTTTTCGGTGATTTCGCGCGACAGGAATCGCTTTTCCTCCAATGCGCGGACGGCGCGTGAAATCTTGGTTTTGTGGATCGTGGCCCGGTCGGAAATTTCCTTGGCAGTCATCGGCCCGTAGCGGCCAAGATGGAACAGAACCCGCCATTCGGTTTGCAACATGCCATAATTATCGCGGTAGAACGCTGAAAAGGAACGGCTTTGTGTCTCGGCGGCCTGATTGAGAAGATAGGGCGTAAACCCATCAAGTTCGAAGCTGTCCTGGCGCATTTTTCTGATCCGTTCACAAATTCACTGTTGATAGTTACAAAATCTACTATCAACATGTCAATCATCAACGAGGAGGAGAGCTTCGATGAATGACATGACAAACCTTTCCGGCCTGACCCGCGCAGCGGGGATCAGCGCCCTGAAAGAAGGGTACATGCCGGGGTTCGGCAATGATTTTGAAACCGAGGCCCTGCCCGGTGCCCTGCCCGTGGGGCGCAACAGCCCGCAAAAATGCGCCTATGGGCTGTATGGCGAACAGCTGTCGGGCACTGCATTCACTGCGCCCAGCCATCAGAATGAACGCACCTGGTGCTATCGCATCCGCCCTTCGGTGAAACATTCGCACCGCTATGAAAAGATCGAGATGCCCTATTGGATCTCGGCGCCCCATGTTGACCCCGACGTGACCAGTCTGGGCCAGTACCGCTGGGATCCGGTGCCCCATTCCGACGCACCCCTGAACTGGGTCACGGGGATGCGCACGATGACCTCTGCGGGTGACGTTTGCACCCAGGTGGGCATGGCCAGCCATATCTATCTGGTGACGCAATCCATGGTGGATGAATATTTCTATTCCGCCGACAGTGAACTTCTGGTTGTTCCGCAAGAGGGCCGTCTGCGGTTTTGCACTGAACTGGGGATCATCGATCTGGAGCCAAAGGAAATCGCCATCCTGCCGCGCGGTCTGGTGTATCGGGTCGAACTGATCGACGGGCCGGCGCGTGGGTTTGTTTGTGAAAACTATGGTCAGAAATTTGACCTGCCGGGCCGTGGCCCGATCGGCGCGAACTGCATGGCCAACCGGCGCGATTTCAAAACCCCCGTGGCGGCGTTCGAAGACCGCGACGCGCCATCAACGGTGACGATCAAATGGCAAGGGCAGTTCCACAAGACCCACATCGGGCACAGCCCGTTGGATGTGGTGGCGTGGCATGGCAATTACTGCCCCGTCAAATATGACTTGCGCGATTATTGCCCCATTGGCGCGATCCTGTTTGACCATCCCGATCCGTCGATCTTTACCGTGCTGACCGCGCCGTCGGGTGTCGATGGCACCGCCAACATTGATTTTGCGCTGTTCCGCGAACGGTGGATGACGATGGAAAACACCTTCCGCCCGCCGTGGTATCATAAAAACGTCATGTCTGAACTGATGGGCAATATCTATGGCCAATATGATGCCAAGCCCAACGGCTTTGCTCCCGGCGGGATGAGCCTGCACAACATGATGCTGCCCCACGGGCCAGACCAGAATGCCTTTGACAAGGCGACCCATACGGACCTGAAGCCCGAGAAGCTGGACAATACCATGTCCTTCATGTTCGAAACCCGCTTTCCCCAGCACCTGACCGCCTTTGCGGCGAAAGAGGCCCCGTTGCAGGACGATTATATCGACTGCTGGGACAGTCTGAAAAAGCATTTCGACGGCACACCCGAGGGCAATTGGGACTGACATCGGGACAGGCGGCAGGCACTGCCCGCCGCCGTCCATCCGCAACGCAAGACAAGGAGGAGACATGAGTCTCATCAAAAGTTGGGTCACATCCGCCAATGATCCGCAGAGCGATTTTCCGCTGAACAACCTGCCTTATGGCGTGTTCGACGCAGGGCAGGGGCCGCGCATGGGCGTGGCCATTGGCGATTTCATCCTTGACGTGGCGCAGGTCGATCACGGGCTGGACAGCGCGCTGTTTGCTCAACCCGCATGGAATGCGGTGATGGCCGCCGGGCCGCAAATCTGGGCCAGCCTTCGCGCCCGGCTGATTGATCTGTTGTCTGATTCCGCCCACAGGCCGGCGGTTGAACCGCATCTGGTGGCGATGCAGGGTGCCACGTTGCACATGCCTTTTGCGGTTGCCGAATACACTGATTTCTATGCCTCCAAACACCACGCCACAAATGTTGGCACCATGTTTCGCGGCGCGGAAAACGCGCTGCCGCCGAACTGGCTCAGCATTCCTATCGGCTATAACGGGCGGGCCTCGTCCGTCGTCGTTTCCGGCACTGATGTGCGCCGCCCCTGGGGGCAGCTCAAGGCGCCTGATGCCGATCTGCCGGTGTTTGCGCCCTGCAAGCGGTTCGATATCGAACTGGAACTGGGCGCAGTGGTTGGCACGGCCTCAAATGGCCCGGTCACCGTGGCAGAGGCCGACGCGATGATCTTTGGCTATGTGCTGCTCAACGATTGGTCGGCGCGCGATATTCAGGCATGGGAATACCAACCCCTTGGCCCGTTTCAGGCCAAGGCAACCGCCACCTCGATCAGCCCGTGGATCGTGACCGCCGCCGCGCTGGATGGTTTCCGCACCTCGACGCCAGAGCGCGAGCGCGATCTGCTGCCCTATCTGTCAGAACCGAAACCGATGCTGTACGATATCGACCTGAGCGTGCAGATGGCCCCCAAAGGCGCCGCGGCCGAAACCATCGCCCGCACCAATTACCGTGAAATGTATTATTCCGCGGCCCAACAACTGGCCCATCACACGACCAGCGGCTGTGCCATGCGCACCGGCGATCTGCTTGGCTCGGGCACCATTTCGGGGGTGGAAAAGGACAGTCGCGGTTCGCTGCTCGAACTCAGTTGGGGCGGCAAGGAACCGTTCGAGGTTTCGGGCCAAACCCGCAGTTTCATCGAAGACGGCGATACCCTGACCCTGACAGGCGCGGCCCAGGGCGACGGATTCCGCATCGGGTTTGGTCAATGTACAGGCACGGTGATTGCCGCGCTTGATGACCCCTTCGCGCGCTGAACATCAAAACAGGGCGCAGCATCTGCGCCAACAGAACAGAAAGGCACAACATGGCCAAGGCATTCGCATCCCAGGGCGACATGGCAGACAAGAAGATCAGCTTTACCAAGGTGGGTGACGGGCTCTACGCCTTTACCGCCGAGGGCGATCCCAACACCGGCGTTATCATCGGCGACGAAAGCGTGATGATCGTCGAGGCACAGGCGACCCCGCGTCTGGCCCGGATGGTGATCGAAAAGGTGCGCGAAGTCACCGACAAACCGATCAGCCATGTGGTCATGACCCATTATCACGCCGTGCGCGTCCTTGGCGCCTCGGCTTACGGCGCGCGCGAAATCATCATGTCCGACACCGCCGCCGCCATGGTCGAGGAACGCGGGCAAGAGGACTGGGACAGCGAATTTGGCCGCTTTCCCCGGCTGTTTCAGGGGCACGAGGAAATTCCCGGCCTGACCCGCCCCACCACCACATTTTCCGAACAAATGACCGTTTATCTTGGCAAACGCCGGGTCGATATCATGAAACTGGGCCGTGCCCACACCGCAGGTGACGCGGTGATCTGGGTGCCCGATCAAGAGGTCATGTTCACCGGCGACATCGTTGAATATCATTCCGCCTGCTATTGCGGTGACGGCCACTTTGGCGATTGGGAAGATACTTTGGCCAATATCGCCGCTTTTGAACCCAAAAGCATCGCGCCGGGCCGGGGCGATGCCCTTGTCGGCGAAGAAATGGTGGCAAGAGCGTTGGAGGCCACCGCCGATTTCGTGCGGTCAACCTATAAGCCGGTTGAACGGGTCGTTGCCCGGGGCGGATCGTTGAAAGAGGCATGGGACGCGGTGCGCGCCGCCTGTGACCCCAAGTTCGCCGATTACGCCATTTATGAACATTGCCTGCCGTTCAACGTCGCCCGCGCCTTTGACGAAGCGCGCGGCATCGACACGCCCCGAGTCTGGACGGCTGAGCGTGACCGCGACATGTGGGCCGCCCTTCAGGGCTGAGCGGGTCAGGCGGGCCGGCGTTTGACCGGCCCGCGCATATCTTGGGAGGGAACGATGCTTGATGACCGTTACACGCTGGCGTTCAGGCTTTATCCATATGAACGCAGCAGCGATCAGGATTCCGACGCCCCGGTGCGCCATCCTGTCGTCATTCAGGGCGGCGGGCCGATTGGCATGGCAACGGCCCTTGATCTGGGGTTGCAGGGCATTCCGGTTGTAATTCTGGACGATCACGAAGGCGTGGGGCAGGGCAGCCGGGCAATCTGTTTTGCCATGCGCACCCTTGAAATCTGCAACCGCTGGGGGTGCGCGGCCCCCATGCTCGACCAGGGAATCTTGTGGAACGTCGGCAAGGTGTTTCACGAAGACCGCAAGGTATTCGAATTCAATCTTCTGCCCGAGGACGGCCACGCCAATCCGGCCTTCATCAACCTGCAACAGCCGCATTTCGAACGCATCCTTGTTGAACGTATCCGCAAGGCGCAGGCCGAAGGCGCGCCGATTGAAATCCGTGGCAAGAACCGCGTTGACAGGGTTGAGGTACAGGGCGATCACGTTCTTCTGGATGTGATGACCCCCGAAGGGCCGTATCGCATTGTTGCGGATTGGCTGGTGGGCTGTGATGGTGCCTCGTCCCCCTTGCGCACCATGATGGGCCTTGATTTTGAGGGCCGGGTTTTCAAGGACAGCTTTCTCATCGCTGACATCAAGATGAAGAACGAGAGCTTTCCGACAGAACGCTGGTTCTGGTTCGAACCGCCGTTCAAATCATCCGGCGCATCCTGCCTGTTGCACCGCCAGCCCGATGATATCTGGCGGGTCGATTTTCAGATCGGCTGGGACATTGACCGCAAGAAAGAGATGAAAGAGGAAAACATCCGCGCCCGCCTTGATGCGATGTTGGGCGATGATGTCGACTATGAAATCGTCTGGTCCTCGATCTATACGTTCCAATGTCGGCGGATGGAAAAATTCCGTCACGGGCGGGTTCTTTTTGCCGGGGATTCGGCACATCAGGTGTCGCCCTTTGGCGCACGCGGGGCCAATTCCGGCATTCAGGATGTGGACAATCTGGGTTGGAAGCTGGGCCTTGTGGTGCAGGGCCATGCCCCCGATGCCCTTTTGGACAGCTATTGTCAGGAACGGCGGCACGGGGCGGATGAAAACATCCTGCATTCCACCCGGGCAACCGATTTCATTACCCCGAAATCCGAGATCAGCCAGATATTCCGCAACGCGGTGCTGGGTCTGGCGGGGGAACATGCCTTTGCCCGGCCATTGGTGAACTCCGGGCGCCTGTCCACGCCCTGCGTTTATGACGGCATGGCGCTGAACACGCCTGATGCGCTGCCCACCGGCCCCGCGCGCACGCGCCCCGGTGCGGCCTGCCCTGACGCGCCGCTGGGGGATGGGTTTTTGCTTGACCGGTTGGGGAACGGGTTCATGCTTCTCGGGATCGGCTGCACCGTGTCTGACAGCCTGAGCGAAGATGGCATTACCGCGACCGGCCTGACCCTGCCCAAGGAAACCCTGAGCGATGCCCTGATTGAACGGTATCTGGGCGATGCCCCGGCAGCGGTTTATCTGATCCGCCCCGATCAACACGTGGCGGGGCGCTGGCCTGTTGCCGATGAAACCCAACTGCGCGCGGCCCTGCGCCGCGCCACCGCGAGGCAGACATGAGCCTGATCCTGACCCCCAATATTGCCGCGCCGGATGATGCCTATGCCGCATTGATTGCCGCCCATCACGGGCTGAGCAAAGCGCAAAGTGATATGCTGAACGCGCGGCTTATCCTGATCATGATGAACCAGATCGGTGATCCCGACACGATCCGCGCGGCGCTGAGCGCCGCCCGTGCGGCCATGGCCGAAGCGGTGGCTGATCAATGACAGTCACGGATATGCACCCCGCAGCAGGACAGACCGCAGAGGTTGTTCTTTACGATTACTGGCGCTCCACCGCCAGTTATCGGTTGCGCATCGCCCTGAACCTTGCTGGCATTGCCTATCGCGCGGTGCCGGTTGATCTGGTCGAGGGCGAGCAGGGCGCCGCGGCGCATCTGGCGCGCAACCCTCAGGGGCTTGTTCCGGTGCTGGAGATCGACGGGCTGCGGCTGACGCAATCCATGGCGATCCTTGACTACCTCGAAGACACCGGGCGTCTGGCCCTGCGCCCGGATGATCCGGCACAGGTGGCGCGGATGCGTGCCGTGGTGCAGGCCGTGGCCTGTGACATACATCCGGTGTGCAACCTGCGCGTCATATCCCACGCTGCCCGGCTGAGCGGGCAGGACGGGGCGCGTGCCGACTGGATTCGCCATTTCATGCGCCCGGGTCTGGAGGCGGTGGAAACGCTGCTGGATGCGACCGGCCCCTTTGCCATGGGCGACACGCCAAGCCAGGCCGATGTCGTGCTGATTCCGCAGCTTTACAATGCCGACCGCTGGCAGGTCGCAACCGACGATCTGCCCAATATCACCCGCGTGGCCGCCGCCTGTGCGCAACTGCCCGCCTTCAAGGGGGCGCATCCGGATGCGGTGCGCCCCATATCCTGACACCACCGACCGGCCAGCCGGGAAACCCCGCAAGGCCACTAACCACTCTGGGAGGACACCAAATGAAACACCTGACCACCGCCGCCGTTCTGGCGCTTGGCACATTCCTGTCGCCACTGGCCGCTCAGGCCGCCGATGTGCAGCTGGCCCTGTCAAGCTGGCTGCCGCCGCGCCATCCGATTGTCGTTAACGCGATCAAGCCATGGGCGAAAGAGATTGAAAAGGTCACCGAGGGCCGCGTTTCGGTGCGGGTGCTGGGCAAACCTCTGGGCAGCCCGCCGGCGCATTTCGACATGGCCCGTGATGGCATCGCCGACATCACCTATGGTCTGCACAGCTTTACCCAGGATGATCGTTTCGCCGGGAGCGAGCTTGGCCAGTTTTCGTTTCTGGGCGATGACGCCGTGGAAAGCTCCAAGGCGTTCTGGACGGTCTACACCGAAGATCTGAACGCCCGCGCCGAACACGAAGGCACACATTTGCTGGGCCTGTTCATGCATGGCCCGGGTCTGTTTCACAACAACCAGCGCAAGATTGAAACGCCCGCCGATTTCGAGGGCCTTAAAATCCGCGTGCCCGGTGGCTATGTGGCCGATCTGATGGGTGATCTGGGTGCAACGCCGTTGTTCATGTCCTCGCCTGAGGTTTATGAAAAACTTTCGCGCGGGGTTATCGACGGCGTGGCCTTTACCTATGAGGCGCTGACGGCGTTCAAACTGACCGACTATATCAAATATTCGATGACGGTGCCCGGCGGCATGTACAACACCACATGGTTTCTGGTGATGGACGAGGACAAGTGGGACGAAATCTCGCCCGAGGATCAGGCGGCGATCGACGCCATTTCCGGCCTGGCCTTTGCCGAACGTGTGGGCGCCGCCTGGAACGAGGCCGACCGCGTGGCGACCGGCGAAATCGAAGAGGCGGGGATCGAGCTTTACGCAGCGCCCGCGCCGGTTGTCGATGCGATCCGCACCGCCGCAACCAAATACGAAGACGCATGGGCCGCCTCCCTGCCCGAAGGCGAGGACGGCGCCGCCGCACTGGCCCGTTTGCGGAAAATGACCGGCGTTGGTGACGCGGCAAAATGATTGCACAGCGTCTGGAAAGTGTTCTCAAGGGGCTGGCAGCAATATTGCTGCTGGCCCTGATGGGTGTGACCGGGGTGGATGTCGTGGGGCGCTATCTGTTCAACGCGCCGCTGTCAGGGGCGTTTGAACTGACCGAGCTTTTGCTGGGGGCGCTGGTGTTTGTTGCCCTGCCGCTGGTCAGCCGCGCCGGCGCCCATGTGGAGGTTGACCTGCTGGTCGATCTTCTGCCAGGTCCGGTTAACCGGGTGCTGGGCGTGTTTGCCGGGCTGGTTTCGGCGGCTGTGCTTGGCTTTTTCGCCTGGCGGCTGGTTATTCTGGGCATCGGACAGTTCAGCGACGGGTCACGCTCGGTTTCGCTTGGGGTGCCGTTGGGGCCGTTTGCGTTTCTGGGTGCGCTGGCCTGTGTGGTTGCGGCGGTGTTCGGTTTGATGCGGGGGTTGCGCAATGATTGAATCTTTGGTCGCTGTGATCATCCTGCTGGTGCTGGTGTTTGCCCGGGTGCCCATTGCCTTTGCCATGGCCATGGTTGGCGGGCTTGGGTTTGCCTGGTTGCGCGGTCTTGAACCGGCGGGCGCCATGGTGGGCGCGGCAGTGTTTGAAACCGGCTTTTCCTATTCCCTTTCGGTGGTGCCGCTGTTCATTTTCATGGGCAATATCCTTGCCAATTCCGGCATTGCCCACGGGCTGTTTGCCGGGGCGGACCGGCTGTTCGGGCGGATGCGCGGCGGGCTGGCGTTGGCGACTGTCCTGTCCTGCGGTGGCTTTTCCGCGGTTTCCGGGTCGTCCCTGGCCACGGCGGCGACCATGTCGCGCGTGGCCATGCCGCCCATGCGCCGGTTCGGGTATTCCGACAGCCTTGCTGCCGGGTCCATCGCGGCGGGCGGGACGCTGGGCATTCTGATTCCGCCGTCGATCATCATGATCATCTATGGCCTGCTGACCGAAAGCGACATCGGCAAGCTGTTCATCGCGGGGCTGATCCCCGGTGCCATCGGCGTGGTGTTTTACCTGATCGCGGTGATGATCGCCGTGCGCATCAACCCCGACCTGGCCCCGCCCGTGACCGACCCCGAACCGATGTCGCGCCGCGACACGATGGGGGTGTTCGGCACGCTGGGCCTGTTTGCCTTTATCATGATCGGCATCTATGGCGGCTTTTTTACCCGATCGAGGCGGCGGGCATGGGGGCGATTTTTTCGCTGCTTCTTGCCCTCGCCATGCGCAGCCTTGGGCGTGAAGGGTTCAGCACGGCCTGCCGCGATACGGTGGTGTCTTCGGCCATGATCTTTGCCATCATCATTGGCGCTGAAATCTTTTCCGCCTTCGTCAACTTTGCCGGGCTTCCCGATGGGTTGGTGGATCTGATCTATGAGTTCGACATCAGCCCCTGGGCGGTGATCGGCCTGATGGTGATGATCTATCTTGTCATGGGCTGCGTTTTTGAAAGCCTGTCGATGATCCTGCTGACGGTGCCGGTGTTTTACCCCATCGTGGCCCAGCTTGATTTTGGCGCCGGCCCGCTGGCCGACCCGGAAAACATTCTGATCTGGTTTGCGGTGGTCGTTGTGGTGGTTACGGAAATCAGCCTGATCACGCCGCCTGTGGGGATGAATGTGTTCGTTCTGCGCGCCACGTTGCCGGATATTCCCCTGCGCACGATCTTTCGCGGGATCATCCCGTTCTGGATTGCGGATATTGCGCGGCTGGCGCTGTTGGTCCTGGTGCCGGCGCTATCGCTCTGGCTGCTGTAATGGCGGCATGTGCAAGGAAAGGATCGCGATGAACCACGACAAAGCTGCTGCTGTGCTTGCGCCGACCGGGCGGTCGTTGCCGATTGCCCTGCTGCGGGCGCGCGAACGTATTCTTGTGCCGATCCGGCGTATGCTGGCCGAGGCAGGGGTGAGCGAACCGCAATGGCGCATTCTCAGGGTGCTGGACGAGGAAGGCCCGATGTCGGGACAGGAACTGGCCGCGGCGGCGTGCCTGCAACCGGCGTCGGTGTCGCGGCTTTTGCAGACCATGGTTCAGAAGGAACAGATCGCGCGGGTGCAGGACATGACCAACCGGCGGCGGCAGATCGTGTCGATCTGCCCCGCCGGATCGCGGGTTCTGAAAGAATACGGCGCGGTCAGCCGCAGCATCACCGACCGGATCGAGGCGCAGTTCGGACAGGACAAATACCGCCAGCTTCTGGCGCTGCTTGACGAATTCAACGGAATCGAAACCGGGCCCGAGGATCTGGCGCCATAGGTGTCGGCGCTTTGCATCTGATCACGCCTGAACAGCACGCGGACCCTCGACAGTGAACCCGAGAACCCCGTACGAAGGGAGGGTGCAGTAAGAGGGTTCAGCAAGTGCCGGATTATGTGTCGCCATTGGTATTGTTCCGCAACCAGACGTTTCGCACGCTTTGGGTTGCGGCGCTGGCATCGAATTTCGGGGGTTTGGTTCAGGCGGTGGGCGCGGCGTGGTTGATGACATCGCTGTCGGATTCCCAGAATATGGTCGCGCTTGTGCAGGGGTCTGTCACGCTGCCGATCATGATATTTTCGCTGTTGGCGGGGGTGTTTGCCGATAATTTTGACCGGCGGCGCGTCATGCTGATCGCGCAGGGGTTCATGTTCGGGGTGTCGGTTGTTCTGACCTTCATGGCCTTTGAGGGGTGGCTGTCGCCCTGGTCCCTTTTGGGGTTCACGTTTCTGATCGGCTGCGGAACCGCGCTTCATAATCCGTCATGGCAGGCGACCATGGGCGATATTGTTTCGCGCGGGGAATTGCCATCGGCGGTGTCGCTGAACAGCATGGGGTTCAACCTGATGCGCAGCATCGGCCCGGCGGCAGGGGGGCGATCGTGGCCATCGCGGGGGCGGCGGCGGCCTTTGCGGTGAATGCGCTTAGCTATATCGCGATCATTCTGGCCTTGTTGCGATGGCAGGCCCCGGCGCGCGACACCCACCTTCCCCGCGAACCCATGGGCAGCGCCTTTGGCGCCGGGCTGCGCTATGTTGCCATGTCCCCAAACCTGATGCGGGTGATCCTGCGCGGGTTCTGGTTCGGGCTTTCGGCGGTGGCGCTTTTGGCGCTGTTGCCTGTTGTCGTGCGCGAAACCCTGCATTCCACGGCGTTCGTCTATGGCGTGTTGCTGGGGTGTTTCGGGATGGGCGCCGTGAGCGGGGCCTTGATGAATGCCCGGCTGCGGGTGCGGTTCCGCAATGAATTCATCGCCCGCGCCGCATTCGTTGGATATGGGGTAAGCTGTGGCATTCTGGCGCTTGGGGGGCATGTGATCATCGCGGCTGTCGCCCTGATGTTGACGGGCGCGTGCTGGGTGTTGGCCATGTCGATGTTCAATGTCACGATCCAGCTTTCGACTCCGCGCTGGGTCGTTGGCCGGGTTATCGCGCTGTATCAGACCGGAACATTCGGGGGGATGGCCCTGGGCAGTCTGATCTGGGGTGTTACGGCCGATCATTTCGGGTCGGGAACGGCCCTGTCGGGCGCGGCGTGCCTGCTGTTGATCGGCGCGCTGATCGGGCTTCGGTTGCCCCTGCCTGAATTCGGCGGGCTGAACCTTGACCCGCTGAACCAGTTCAAGGAACCAACCACGCGGTTCGATCTGAGTTACCGCAGCGGCCCGGTGATGGTGATGGTGGATTATGAAATCGCCCAATCCGACGTGTCTGAATTTCTGGCATTGATGGCGCAGCGGCGCCGGATGCGCATTCGGGACGGCGCACAGCAATGGGCGCTGTTGCGCGACCTGCATCAGCCCGGCCATTGGAGCGAAAGTTACCATGTCCCCACATGGGGCGAATATGTGCGCCACAACGAACGGCGTTTGCAGGCGGATGGCGAGACGGCCAACCGCCTCAGGCAGTTGCATCGCGGACAGGGGAATCCGGTCGTCCACCGGATGATTGAACGTCAGGCCGTGCCGCTGCGGGACGATATGTTGCAAAAGGACGCATGATCGCGAACGGGGGCGGCGCCAGAAACCCAAATCTGCACGGATGGTCAGAGGTGCTGAAAACGGTGCCGGTCCAGCAGCCCGGTCAGCATGTCCTTGGCGGCGATGCGATGGGCGCGGTGGATACGTTCGGCGCTGATGGCATCGCCCTTGCGGATCGCATCCAGAACGCCGCGGTGGTCAGCGTTGGATTTTGATGGCATGGGCCGCATATAAAGCGTCACCATCCGGGCGCGGCGCACCTGATCGGCCATCATGCCCACGATGGAAATGATCCGGGAATTGCCGCCAAGACGGACCAGTTCCGTGTGAAACCGGTCATCCGCCTGTGCCCATGCCTCGCGGTTATCGGTCGCAAGCGCCTTGTCCATGTCCAGGATGGTTTGCGCCAGAGGGTTCAGCGCCTCGGGGGTGCCCGGCCTGCGCGGCGTTTGCGGCGGCCAGGCTTTCAAGTTCGGTCAGCACATCATAAATTTCGCGCATGTCAGCGGCGGAAACCGGCAGAATACGCACCCCCTTGCGCGGTCGCACCTCAAGCAATCCCTGCGCCGCAAGGATCAGCACCGCCTCGCGCACCGGCGTGCGCGACATGCCCAACCGCAGCGCCAGCTCACTTTCCAGATGGTCCGACCCGGCGGCCAAACTTCCGTCAAAGATCAGCGCGCGCAACCGGTCCACGGCGCTGGCGGCGTTTGATATGGGCTTGTCGACGGATTCAGGCATCACAACTCCAGTTTGCGCCCCTCATGGGCCGAACGATAGACGGCGTTTTCAATCTCGATGACCCGCAGATAATCGCGCGCCTGATTTTCCAGTGCCGTTCCGTGCAACAGCGCAGAGACCACATGGTTTTGCAAGGCACGGGTACAATCGCCGCCAAAACCATCATGGCGGTCCGCCGCCAAAACCTCAACGCGGTCGGTGCTGCCAAAGGGGCGCATCCAGACAGAGCCGTCGCCCCACAGATCAAGCGCGCCGCCGGTGCCTTCAAACAGCGCCTCGCCCATGGTGCGGCGGGTGTTGTCGGCGGCGTGATCAAGGCTGCGGTTCGCGTCAAACAGGGTGCGCACGCCAGCCGGGTGATCAAAGGTGACAAAGCCCGCATCCTCGCCCGCAATCGCGGGATTGACGCGGCGCAGATCGGCATAGACATGGGTGGGATCACCGAACAGATAGCGAAACGTGTCGATCCAGTGAACCCCGGTTTCATGAACCAGAAACCGTTTCATCTGTTGAAAATAGGGCTGGCGATCAAGATAGGCGCGCGGCCCCTGCCCATCGCCCGGACGCAGCCGGAACGTCGCCTGAAGCGGTGTGCCGATCTGCCCGGCCTCCAGCGCCGCCCTGATCGCGCGATACCACGGTTGAAACCGGAAATTCTCATGCACGATCAGCGGGATGCCTGCGGTGTCTGCAAGATCGGCCATTTCACGTGCCTCGGTCAGCGAGGTGCAGAAGGGTTTCTGGCAGATGATCGCCCGCACCCCCGCGTTCAGCCCCTTGCGAATGGCCGCTGCATGGCCCTGAGGGGGCAGTATGACATCCAGAATGTCAGGGGCGGTGCCAAGAAGCGCGTCAAGATCGCCAAAGGCGGGCGCACCCGTTGCCTTGGCCTTGGCCAGTGACGTATCGCCGACCCCGACAAGGGAAACGCCGTCAATCCGCCGCCAGCCATCCAGATGAAACTGGCTGAAATAACCCGCCCCCAGACAGGCAACGCGCAGGCTCATGCCTGCAAAGCCTTTTCGATCGCCTGAGCGGCCTCAAGCGTGCCGACGGTTCCGCCAATATCAGCGGTCAGCATTTTTCCCTCGGCCACGACGCGCTCAACCGCTGTGCGCAATCTGGCACCGTCCCGCACAAGGCCCGGCACCTCGTGGCGCAAGCCCAGCCAATCCAGCATCATCGCCGCTGACAGGATCATCGCCATCGGATTGGCGCGCCCCTGTCCCGCAATATCGGGGGCCGAGCCGTGACAGGGCTGGAACACCGCATGATCCAGACCGATATCCGCCGATGGGGCCAGGCCCAGCCCCCCATCAGCCCGGCGCCAAGATCGGACAGGATGTCGCCAAACATGTTTTCCGTTACCAGCACGTCAAAATCCCAAGGTTTTTGCACCATCCACAGGGCTGTCGCATCAACATAGGCATGATCCGCGCGCAGATCGGGGTGCGCTTTTGCCTCAGCATCAAAGATGCTGCGGAAAAAGGCAAAGGCGCGGAACACGTTCGCCTTGTCCACACAGGTCACGCGGCCTGTGCCAACCCCTTGCGCCTTGCGGTCATGGGCCAGTTGAAAGGCAAAGCGGAACAGTTTTTCCGAAACGTCGCGGGTGATGCGCAGGGTTTCGCGGGCTTCGTCCTGTGACACCTCGCCCTGACCCTGACTGAAAAACAACCCTTCCGTGCTTTCCCGCACCAGAACGAAATCCACCGCGCGCCCTTCGGGCAGGTTCAGGGGGTGCGTTGCCCCGGTGCGATTCGGACAGGGCGCACCCCGGCGAACAGATTCAGGATCTTGCGCAATTCGATCTGCGGCGAAATTTCCGTTCCATCAGGATAGCGCACATCGGGCAGCCCCATGGCCGAAAGCAGGATCGCATCGGCCCTGCGCGCCACGTCCAGCGAGGCGGCGGGCAGGCTTTCACCACTTTGCGCATAATGGGCGGCGCCGGCAGGGACCACGTTGAAGTCAAAGGCATAGTCATCGGCATCTTCCGCCAAAGCGGTCAGAATGGCAGTGGTGGGGGCCATGATCTCAGGGCCGATGCCATCCCCTTCGAAAACCGCGATATTAAAAGTCCGCATTGCTATCCTACCTGTTCTCGGCTGGCATCCCTGGGATGGGGAAACCGGGCCGTATTGTATCTGTGAGTTGACAATGCATTTATTAATGCATACGCAAGAAAATGCAATAGCCAACACAATCCGATGGGAGGATAAGATGAGAACAAGATTTGCACAGCTTGCCGCTGTTGCCGCACTTGCCACAGGTTTGGCCGGTGCGGCCCATGCGCAGGATTATCCGTTTCGCGACATCACCGATGTCGTTGTCTGGGGCGCCGGTGGCGGCACCGACAGTATCAACCGGATGATCATGGCCGAGATGGAAAAACATCTGCCGGTGTCGATCAACGTCACCAATCAGACCGGCGGCGTTGCCGGATCGAACGGCATGGTATTCGTGATGAACCAGCCGGATGACGGTTACACCCTTGCCGGTATTTCCGAATCCAACGTGACGGCGGCGGTTCAGGGCGGCTGGGACAAGAAATTTGATTTCTGGTATCCGTTCATCATCGGCGGCTCTCCCGATCTGATCTCGGTTCCCGCTGACAGCCCCTATACCACCATGCAAGAGCTGGTGGATGCCGCCAAGGCCGCGCCCGGGTCCATTCCGGCGGCGGCGTCTGGCGCCGGGTCGATCCACCATCTCAACCTGCTGGCCATCGAAAAAGGCGCCGGTGCCGAGTTCAAATTCATCCCCTACGAAGGCTCTGCCGCAGGGCAAGAGGCCGCGATGGCGGGCGAAGTGGCGCTTGTGGTGACATCCCTTGCCGAACAGGCGCCGCTGATCGAAGGCGGCAAGCTGCGCCCGCTGGCGATGCTGACGCCCGACGAGGGCAAACTGGGCGACATGACGATTCCGTCGGCGTTCGGGATGTATGACGGGCTTGATGCCTATCTGCCGCTCAAGCAATCCATCGGTTTTGGCGTCGCCAATTCGGCCAGCGACGATGTAAAAGCCACGCTGACCAAGGCGTTCGACGCGGCCATGGCATCTGACACCGTGGCAGAATGGGCCGCCGCCAACCATTACGATATTGGCGGTCAGTCGGGCGCGGATGCCCAGGCGATTTTCGCTACATTGGAAAGCACCTTTGCCTATACCCTCAAGGATCTTGGCTCTACCAGCGTTGATCCGGAAAGCCTTGGCATCGAAAAGCCGTAAGGCCTTTTGGTAAATACATAAGCAACGGGGCGTGGTTCACGCCCCGTTTTTCGAAAAGTGAGGGGCGATATATGGACATTCACGGGCCGGACGAGGCGAGCGACGACACCACGCTGTTGCGCGCGCGTGATTTCTGGGCGGCGCTGGTTCTGATCTGCTGCGCGGTGTTCTTTCTGTGGCGCACCAGTTTCATTCCGTTTCTGGGCGAAAACCGCGCCGGGGTCAGTGGGGCGGATTGGTATAATTCCGCCGCGATCGTCCCCTTTGGTGTTTGGGTGGCGATGCTGGCCCTTGGTTTTGTTCTGTTGACCATCGCGATCCGCGAAGGCGGGGCAAAACGCGCGTTTTCGGCTGTCGGCATCGGCTGGGACCGGCACGAGGCGCTGCGCATCGCCAGTATCGCCGTCATCATGGTGTTTTACATCTTCGCCCTTGTCCCGCGCGTTGATTTCATTCTGGCAAGCGGGCTGACCATCACGGCGTTCATCTATGGGTTTCATGCCGGTAAACCGGGGCGGATGATGCTGGTTGCCGGGGCGGTTGCCCTGCCGGGGCTTTACGCCCTGATTGCCCATCTGCCGCAATCGGAATGGAACAAACCCCATGACGATGATTGGGTCACTCTGGCTGTCTGGCTGGCGTTGACGGTCTGGATGCTGGTGCAGGATCGCGGCCGCATCGCCCGCGCGACCCCGTGGATCGCGCTTCTTACCCCGCTTATTCTGGTCTGTGCCATGGCGTTCGGGTTTCGCCAGAACATTCCGAACCGGGGCGGGCTGCTGTTTGCGCAGATCGAATACCAGTATTACGTCAACCTTCGCCCGATCTGGAGCCGCTGATGCATTTCTTCCTTACCCAGATCGAAGGCTTCGGATCTGCCTTCGTGGGCCTTGTCGCTGATCCAATCACCTATCCCTATATCATCATTTCTGTCTTTCTTGGCATTGTGTTCGGCGCGCTGCCCGGCCTGACGGCAACCCTTGCGGTAACGATCCTGACCGGTTTTTTCGGCAACAAGATTCCGTTGGATTACGCGCTGATCGCCCTTCTTGGCGCCTATGTCGGGGCGATTTATGGCGGCTCTTACCCGTCGATCCTGTTGAACATCCCCGGCACGGCGGCAAGTGCGGCAACCGCGATGGATGGCTATCCCCTTGCCAAAAAAGGGCGCGGCGCCGAGGCGTTGGGCCTGACCACCACGGCCAGCTTTATCGGCACGTTGATCGGCACGGCGGCGCTTTTGGTGTTTGTCTGGCTTTTGCTGATGATTTCGCAATCCATCGCCAGCCCGGAAAAGGCGCTTTTGGCGCTGTTCGGAATTCTGTTGTCCGGGACGCTGATGTCCGAGGATCTTGTGGTCAAGGGTTGGATTGCGGGGCTGGCGGGGCTGGCCATGGCGATGGTCGGGCTTGACCCGCTGTTGAGCGAGCCGCGCTATACCTTTGGCTGGTCCTATCTGTTTTCGGGGTTTCAGGTGGTGCCGGTTCTGATGGGTGCCTTTGCGGTGCCGCAAATCATTGACGGGCTGCGCCACACAAAAACGGCCCATGTCATCGCCCTGACCGGGCGCATCCTGCCCAATGCCCGCGCCATGCGCCGCCATATGCCAACCATCGCCCGGTCCGGCGTGATCGGCACAGGCGTTGGCGCCTTGCCCGGGGTGGGCGAGGACGTTGCAGGCTGGGTCAGCTATGGCGTTGGAAAATCGGTCAGCCACGATGGCAAGAACTTTGGCAAAGGCTCTATCGAAGGGTTGCTGTGTTCGGAAACCGCCAACAACGCCTGTATCGGCGGGGCCTTGATTCCGCTTCTGGTGTTGGGGATTCCCGGCTCTCCGCCTGCTGCGGCATTGATGGGGGCGTTCAAGATCAACAATATCATTCCGGGGCCGACCATTGACCCCGAAATCATCCTGCGGGTCTGTGCGATCATGGTTCTGGCGTCGTTCACCATGTTCATCATGGGCCTGTTCACCGCCCGGATTTTCATTCAGATCTTGCGCCTGCCCCAGACGATCTTTCTGCCCGTGGTGATGATCCTGACCACCATCGGCAGTTTCAGTGTCGGCGGCGGCATCAACGATCTTTACCTGATGTTGGGGGTTGGCGCGCTGGCCTATTTCATGAACCTGATGAAATATCCCATTGCGCCGCTGGTGATCGGGGTCATTCTTGGCGGGCTGTTTGACGAAACCTTCCGCCGCTCGCTTTTGCTGAGCGATGGTGATTTGTCGGGGTTTGTCAGCCGCCCGACGGCGGCGATCCTGCTGGCGCTGAACGTGGCGCTTATTGCCGGGCAACTGCCGATCGTGCGCCGCGCCTTTGCCCGCTTGAGGAGGAATTGATGATTGCAGTTTGTGTAACCTTCCGGGTGCATCCCGGGGTGATGGGTGATTTCATGGCGCTGATGCGTGCCAATGCGGCAACGTCATTGACCGAGGAACCGGGGTGCCACCGTTTCGATGTGCTGAGCGATGAGAAACGGCCCGATGAGGTGTTTCTGTATGAACTTTACACCGATCAGGCGGCGTTTGATGCCCACTGCGCCAGCGCACATTTTCAGGGCTTCAGCACCGCCACCGCAGCGATGATCGCGGAAAAAGAGGTGACAACCTGGGGGCAGGTCGCACCATGAGCGATTGGGAGGTTCACGCCGTCAAATATGCCGACCGCAACGCAAGGGTGCGCGGTGACAGCTTTTTGTTCGATGAAAACCATGATGTCGCGCATCCGATGGATTATTTTATTTGGGTGTTGCGGCGCGGCGATGCGGTGATCCTTGTCGATACCGGATATGACAGCACCGAAGCGCGGGTGCGCGGCCGCCCCATTCAGCTTGACCCGCGCAGGGCGCTGGCGCCTCTGGGGATCGCGCCCGAGGCTGTGGAGACCGTCATCGTCACCCATCTGCACTATGACCACGCAGGCGGGTTGCATCTGTTCCCGCAGGCGACGCTGCATATGCAGGCGGCCGAAATGGCCTATGCCACCGGCCCCTGCATGTGCCACGACACCTTGCGTCTGCCGTTCAGCGGCCCGCATATCTGCGAGGCGGTCATGCGACTTTATTCCGGCAAGGTGATCTTTCACGATGGCGACGCCGAGATTGCCGAGGGCGTAAGTGTTCACCGCATCGGCGGGCACAGCCGGGGCTTGCAGGCGGTGCGGGTGCGCACCTCGGCGGGCTGGCTTGTTCTTGCCTCGGATGCGGCGCATTTTTACGAGAATGTCCAGCGTCGCAAACCCTTTCCCATCGTGGTTGATCTGCAAGACATGCTGGATGGTTTCGCCACCCTTGAACGCTTGGCAAGCCGCCCGGAATTGATTGTGCCCGGCCATGATCCGCTGGTGATGCAGAGGTTTGCCCGGGACAAGGCCGACCATATCGTGCGGCTGGATCATGGGCCAATCAACATGGGGGCGGCATGAAAATCGGGGTGATCGCAGATGATTTCACCGGCGCGTCTGATATCGCGTTGACCCTTGCCGAAGGCGGGATGCGGGTGGTGCAGTTTGTCGGTGTCCCGGAAGGGACCGCAGGTGATATTGATGCGGGGGTTGTCGCGCTCAAATCCCGCACCATCCCGGCAGGGGACGCGGTGCGTCAATCCCTTGCCGCCTGTGACTGGCTGTTGGCGCAGGGGGCCGAACAGATCGTGTTCAAGGTCTGTTCGACCTTCGATTCCACGCCCTCGGGCAATATCGGCGCGGTCACGGCGGCCCTGGCCGAGCGTCTTGGGGAAAGCTGCGTGATGGTCTGTCCGGCGTTTCCCGAAAATGGCCGCAGCGTGTTCATGGGGCATCTTTTTGTCGGTGATCGCCTGCTGAATGAAAGCGGCATGCAGGACCACCCCCTGACCCCCATGACCGACCCCGATCTGCGCCGGGTTCTGGGCGCACAAACCGATTGGCCGGTTGCCCATGTGCAGGCGTCGCATGTGGCGGAAGGGCCGGCGGCGATCCGCGCGGCCCTGCCCGACACAAGCGCCATGGTGATCGTCGATGCGATCAGCGATGATGATTTGCGCCGCATCGGCGCGGCGGCCCAGGGGCGGCGGTTGCTGACTGGCGGGTCAGGCATTGCCATCGGCCTGCCGCGCAATTTTGGCGCGCGGCCCGCGACCCCGGATTGGGCGGGGGTGACTGGCCCCGGTGTGGTGCTTTCGGGGTCTTGCAGCCGCGCGACCCGCGCACAGGTTGCCGCCTTTGCCGCCCGCGCCCCGCACCGTGAAATCACGGCAGAAGATGTCATGTCCGGCGCGGCAGACGTTGAAACGCTGGCCGGTTGGGTGCTGGCGCAAACCGACGCGCCCCTGCTTTACACCTCTGCCGATCCGCAAGTGGTGCGCGCGGCGCAGGATCGGTTTGGCCAAAACACCGTGGCCGAAGCGATTGAAACCCTGTTTGCCGGGCTTGCCCGCAAGCTTGTCGAACATGGCGTGGCGCGCATCGTTGTGGCGGGGGAAACCTCGGGCGCTGTGGTCGGCGGCCTTGGCGCGCAGGCGCTGCGGATTGGCCCAAAGCTTGCGGCGGGTGTTCCGGCGTTGCAGGTCGCGGGGCGTGATCTGGCACTGGCCTTGAAATCGGGCAATTTCGGTGGCCCCGATTTCTTTGCCACGGCCCTTGCCGCGCTGGGAAAACCGGCATGAGCGAACAGGCACAGGCGCGCGACGACATCGCCCGTTTCGCGAAATCCCTGTTTGATCGCGGGCTGACCTGTGGATCCTCGGGCAACATTTCCATGCGCCTGTCGGATGGGTCTTTGCTGATGACACCAACAGGGTCGTCCATGGGGTTTCTCGACCCGGCCCGCATCAGCCATCTGGCCAGCGATCTGCGATTGTTGGCGGGGGATGCCCCGACCAAGGAAATTCCGCTGCATACCGCATTTTATGACACGCGCCAGACCACCGGCGCGGTCGTTCACCTGCATTGCAGCCATGCCGTTGCCCTGTCGATGCTGCCCGACACGGACCCGGACAACGCCCTTCCGGCCCTGACGCCCTATGCCGTCATGCGGTTGGGCAAGGTGCGGCTGTTGCCGTTTTTCCTGCCCGGTGATGCCGGGATGGGCGCGGCGGTGCGCGGGCTTGCCGGGCGGCGCTCTGCTGTGCTTTTGGCCAATCATGGCCCGGTTGTTGCGGGAAAATCGCTTGAGGCGGCGGTTTACGCAATGGAAGAGCTGGAAGAAACCGCGAAACTTGCACTGTTGACGCGCGGTCTGGGGGCCATCGGCCTGTCTGCCCCCCAAGTCGGGCAAGTGGTAGAACGGTTTGACGTGGAATGGGATGATTGATCGGATCATCCCGCGCGCCCGGTCCGTCTTAACCGTCAATCAGCTTGCCACGCCGCCTGACCCTCTGCGATATATCCCCCAGAAGAATTCGTTCGACCGGGAGCAGACCATGCAATCCAAACCATCGATCCGCCGAACCCTCAGATCCATGGCCGCGAATGGGTGTGCATCGGCCCTTTTCGCCGGTTTCGCGATGACCGCGCCCTTTGCCGCATCCGCCGGAGAAATAACGGTTTTCGCCGCAGCAAGCATGAAAAACGCAATGGATGACATCGCCGCGACATGGGCCGGCGACACCGGCAACACCATCGCGGTTTCCCTTGCGGGAAGTTCAAGCCTCGCGCGGCAGATCCAGCAAGGCGCCCCGGCCGATATTTTCATTTCGGCCAATCCCGACTGGATGGATATTCTTGAATCCCAGGGGCTTGTCGCGCAAGGAACACGGTTTGACCTTTTGGGAAATTCCATCGTTCTGATTGCCCATGGCCCCGATGCGGCGCCGGTCGACATTGTGCCGGGGTTTGATCTTGCCGGGATGCTGGGCGACAACCGGCTTGCCATGGCATTGGTTGATGCCGTGCCCGCCGGCATATACGGCAAGGCGGCGCTGACCAGCCTGGGCATCTGGGCGGCGGTTGAACCGAAGGTGGCGCAGGCAGACAACGTGCGCGCGGCTTTGGCGTTTGTGTCTACCGGAGAGGCGCCGTATGGGATTGTTTACGCCACAGATGCCGTTGCCGATGACAACGTGACGGTTGTGGGCACCTTTCCAGAGGATACACATCCGCCCATCATCTATCCGGCGGCGGCCATGGCGGCGGGGGACAACCCGCTGTGCGCGGCCTTTCTGACGTTCCTGCACAGTGACGCGGCCAAGGCGGCGTTCGCGCGGCAGGGCTTTACGGTTCCGGGCGAATAGGGCGGTCTGTTGGCGTGGCTTGGCCCTCAGGAATGGCAGGCGGTGGCGCTGTCGCTTCGGGTTTCGCTTTGGGCGACGCTTGTTACCTTGCCGTTGGGGGTTTTCGTCGCCTATGCCCTGGCCCGTTGGCAGTTTCCGGGCAAACATCTGTTGAACGGGATCGTTCATCTGCCCCTGATCCTGCCGCCCGTCGCGACCGGCTATGTGCTGCTGCTGACGCTTGGCACACAGGGGCCGGTCGGCGGTCTGCTTCAGAATCTCGGAATCGTCTTTGCGTTTCGCTGGACGGGGGCGGTGGTGGCGGCTGGGGTCATGGCGTTTCCGCTGTTGGTGCGGGCGGTGCGCCTGTCGATCGAAGCGGTTGATCCAAAGCTGGAACAGGCGGCCTCGACGCTGGGGGCGTCGCCCCTTTGGGTGTTCGCCACGGTCACTTTGCCGCTGATCCTGCCCGGCATTATCGTCGGGGCGATCCTTGCCTTTGCCAAGGCCATGGGGGAATTCGGCGCAACGATCACCTTTGTGTCGAATATTCCGGGACAGACCCAGACCTTGCCGTCAGCGATCTATGCCTTTCTTCAGGTGCCCGGCGGAGAAAAATCGGCGATACGTCTGGTTATTGTCTCGGTCGTTGTTGCCATGGCCGCGCTGTTACTGTCCGAGCTTCTGGCCGTTCGGGTCGCGCGCTGGGTGCGTGGCGCATGAGCCTGTCGGTTTCCCTGCGCCATCGCTTTGCGGATTTTGATCTTGATGTGGCGTTTGATGCCCCTACGGGCGTGACGGCCCTTTTCGGCCAGTCGGGATCTGGCAAAACGACGGTGGTACAGGCCGTGGCGGGGCTGTTGCGCCCCGATGCGGGCCACGTCAGCGTAAAGGGGCAGGTTCTGTTTGACAGTTCGGCCAAACGCTGGCTGCCGCCACACAGGCGGCGGGTTGGCTATGTGTTTCAGGAAGGGCGGCTTTTTCCGCATCTGAGCGTGCGTCAAAACCTGCGCTATGGGCAGTGGTTCGGGGAACAGCGCCACAGCAACGCTGAATTTCAGCGCATCGTCGATATGCTTGGCATCGGGCCTTTGCTGTTGCGGCGCCCTGCCGCGCTGTCGGGGGGAAAAGCAACGTGTTGCCATCGGTCGCGCGTTGTTGTCGGCGCCTCGGCTTTTGCTCATGGACGAACCTTTGGCTGCTTTGGACGAGGCGCGAAAATCGGAAATCCTCCCGTATCTGGAGCGGCTGCGCGACGAGACCAAAATTCCCATTGTCTATGTCAGCCACATCGTGGCCGAAATTGCCCGCCTCGCCACGACGATCGTGGTGATAAAAGACGGTCGGGCGATCCGCACAGGCCCCGCAACCGAGGTGTTGGGCGACCCTTCGGTTTCCCCTGCGTTTGGGGTGCGCGGCGCCGGGGCGGTGCTGTCGGCCCGGGTTGTCGCCCATCACACCGACGGGCTTAGCCAGCTTGCGGTTGAGGCGGGGCAATTGCATTTGCCGCGCATCGCCTCGCCAGTGGGGGCGCGGATCAGGGTCAGGATCGCGGCCCAGGATGTTATTCTGGCCCTGAAAAAGCCCGAAGGCATCTCGGCGCTGAACATGCTTGAAGGTCGGGTTCGCGAGGTCCGAAAGGGAAACGGGCCGGGGGCCATGGTGGTTGTGGCGATCGGCGGTCAGACATTGCTGGCCCGGGTCACGCAACGATCATGTGACGCGCTGCGGCTGGCCCCCGGAACCGCCTGTTTTTCCATCATGAAATCGGTTGCCGTAGACCCTGACGATATCGGAACCCCCGGGTTGTGGGGCCTGCCGGAAAATCCGGTTCAGTAAAGCCCCTGAATTTCCAAGGGCAACTGACGCACCTCGCGTTCTTTCAGGACCGTTCTCGGGGGCTGTCTGACATCGGCCGCCTTGAGCCGGTCATAGCGGTTGGCCGCTGCCGCCGTCACATCCTCGCGGTTGCGCAGGATGGTGGGGCGCAGGAACACGAACAGCGTTCTTTGGGTGTTGCGCCCGTTGCGGGTTTTGAACAATTCGCCAACCAGTGGAATATCGCCCAGACCCGGCACCTTGGTGCTGCCGTTTATCCGGTCGTCGGTGATAAGCCCGCCCAACACGACGGTGCCGCGGTTGTCTGCCATGACGGTCGTGTTGATGACGCGGCGGTTGGTGACAAGATCGGCGGCGCCTTCCACGGTGGCATTTGTCAGGCTTGAAATCTCTTGTTCGATCGACAGTTGCACGACCCCGCCCGCCGTGATGCGTGGCACGACGTTCATGGTGATGCCGACATCGCGCCGTTCGATGGTTGTAAAGGGGGTGACGGTGTTGCCATCCGTTGCAAAGCTGCCGGTGCGGAAGGGAACGTTCTGACCCACGACAATGGTTGCCGGTTCGTTGTCAAGCGTGGTGACAGACGGGGTGGACAGCAACCGCGCGCTGTTGGATTGCGACAGCGCCTGAACCAGAACCCCGAAATCATTGGTGCCCAGCCCAAGGGTGCCGCCCGTGGACAGGGCCGAGCCGGCAGGCACACCGACAGCCGCCAGAACCGACCCCAGCGACACGCCCCCGCCATTGGAAAACGACGTGGCCGCGATGGCGCCATTCGGAATGTTCGGCCCCATGCCAAGCTGCACGCCAAGGCGTTCTGCAACCTCGCCCGACACCTCGACAATGGCGGCTTCGATCATCACCTGTGGGCGGCGCACGTCGAGGGCGTGAACCAATTGCCCGATTTCCTGCACCTGTGCGGCGGTGCCGCGCACAATGATCGAATTGGTGGCAACGGATGCGGTAATCGTTACGGCGTCCGGCTCTGTCGCCTGATCGAGGGCGACAAACCGGCCTTCGGGGGTTTCCTCGGCGGGGGGCGGCGCCGACATCGGCGGCAACGGCGTTGGTGATGTTTGTGGCATCGCCAACAGTGCCCTTGAGGATCTCGGCGATAATGGCGGCATCCCCGAACTGAAGGTTGAAAACCGTGGTGCCCACTGCGGCGCGCGGATCGCGCCGGGGGGCAACATCCATGGCAATGGCAAGGCTGCGGATTTCGGCGATGTCCTTTTGAGTGCCGCGCACCAGCAAAAGGTTCGATCCGGGATCAACCGACAGCCGCGCGCCGGTCCCTGCCGGGCCAAGCACTTCGAGAATTGCATTTCCCACGGCGGCGGCGTCGGCGCTGCGAAACCGCAAAACCTCGGATGTGACCTGTGTGTCGCCGTCAAAGCTGCGCGCGATGGCGACGATCCGGTCAACATTCGCGCGGGTATCGGTGATGACCACGCCGTTGGGGTCTTCCACCGCTTCGATATAGCCCGCATCGGCGATCAGCGGGCGCAGAACGCGCACCGCCTCGGCCGAGGGCAGGCGATTGAGGCGCAGCATCTTGGTCATGAAATCCTGACTGCCAGAGTCTTCCTTTTCCGTGGACAAGGTGCCGCTGACCGTGCGCGCCTCGCCCTCGGGGACAACCTGCCATATGGTTCCGGCCTGCACAGCGACAAAGCCCCGGACCCGCAGAATGGATTGGAACAGCGACCAGACGCCATCCTTGTCCAGCGCCTCTGCCGAAACGACGGTCACGTCGCCGGTCAGCCCCGGATCAAGCACCAGAGTGCGGCCAGTGATTTCGGAAATCTGTTCGACCAGCGCCGAAATGTCGGCTTTGCGCAGATTGATCACAAAGGTTTCCTGCGCCCGCGCCGGGGCAGGCAGCAGCAGATGCAGCACAAGAAGCGCGGCGCAGATGTGGCGGAAAAACATGCTCACTGGAGGGGGAACGACATCATGATTTTGCGGCCGTTCCTTTCGATCTCGATTCGGGCCATGCCGGATTCGGCAATCACATCGTAAAGCGCGCGGTCTTTTTCCACATCACCGACCGATTGGCCATTCACACTGGTCACGATATCACCTGCCTTTAATCCGGCGCGGTTTACCCCCACGTCGTGTTTGTCGGCGATAATATAGCCATTTTCGCTTGGAACCAAACCAATCTCATCCAAAACCTGAGCCGGGTTCGCATTGATGCGATCCCGCCACATGTCGATGTAATCCTGCGTGGTGACCGGCTGTGCGCGCTGTGCGGCATCCACCTTTTCGCTGATCGACGTGCCCTGTCCCGAGGTGGCAAGCGCCAAAAGACGTTCGGTGCCGGTGGGTACAGTTTCGGTTTCGGCGGCGATTTCCGCGCCAGCGAAATACAGCGTCTGGCGTTTGCCGTTCACGTCCAGAACAACCCTGTCCTGTACGATTTCCGTGATTGTGGTGTTGGGGGCAAGGTCTTCGCCAACCCGATAGTTGCTTTCTTCTCCGGCCACGCGGATCAGCGCCAGCGATCTGTCCGGGTCATCGCGCACGATCACCCCCAGCAGCACAAGATCAAGCGTGGCCGCCGGTGCATCCGGTTCGCTGGAGGGCACGGCGGCCGTGCCAAAAGGCGCCAGCGCAAGGGCCGCGCCAAGATCGGTCTGCGGCGCGGCGTCTGTTTTCTGTTCGCTCAACACCGCGACGGGGGGAATCACCCGGTCATGGCCCGACAGGTGCCAGGTGACCTGCGCACCAATCACCGCGACACTGCCGACGGCGATCAGAATCAGGCAAAGGCGAATCCAACGCCCGCTGCGTGCGCCCGCCGTCATGAAGGTTCTCCTACGTCCAGATATCCGTCCAACAGATACAACGGTTGATCCTCGCCGGCCTTGACCGCCGTGATCGTGACCTTTTCAAGGGCCGGATCGTCGGTTGCGCTGCGTTCGGTGGTCACGTCAAACGTGATGCCGTTGAATTCGATGCTGCCCGGTTCCGGGGTCAGCCCGACGCGCAAGGTGGACAGCGTATAATCGGCGGCCCAGCGTGCCGCAACCCGGTCGCTCAGGTCCGAAATGCGCCGGACGTGCCCCTCTGTCGCTGACAGCAGGGATACCGCCCCCAGCGCAAGAACAGCCATGGCCACCAAGGCCTCGATCAGGGTGAAACCTGCGTCGGCCTGGCGGGTCATAGGTCACTCTCGATCCGCACGGCATTGATGCCATCGAAACGGATGGTTTCCCGCAGCCCGCTGCGCCCGGCCAGCGTAAGGGTTAGCGGCGCGTCGGGAACCGGGCGCATATCATCGCCCAGCACCATCGCGCCTGCGGCCTGGGAAATCGTTACAGTGTCGGGAAGAACATGCAGATCATGCAGGATCGCCAAGGGGTGCGGCGCCCATTCCTGTTCCTTGCGCACTGCAAAACGATACCCATCCTGGCCCCAGACGAAACTGAGCGGCTGGCCGGTCAGAATCACCTCATCCGCGGCGCGATTCAGCCGCGCGACCAGAAGATCGGCCTCGCGCCCGGCCACATCGCCACGCCCGACGCGGCCCAGACTCAGGCCCACGACCCCGGCCATGATGCCGATCAGCACCAGAACCACCAGCACCTCGATCAGGGTCACGCCTGCTGTGCCGTTGCGTTTTGGCGGGGCCGGGTGCATCACTTGGTCTGACCATGGGCGATGTCTGCCGCCGTGCCATCTCCGCCCGGGGCGCCATCGGCCCCCAGCGACATCAGATCATACCCGGCGTTGTCACCGGGCGAGCGGTAAAGATATTCATTGCCCCATGGGTCAACCGGCACCGCGGCCAGATACCCGCCGCTGACCCAATTGCGCGGTTCGGGCGGGGATGTGGGGCGTTCGGCCAATGCCTTGAGACCCTGCGTGGTGGTCGGGTAATTCTGGTTATCAAGGCGGTAAAGTTCCAGCGCCGATCCGACGGCGCGAATGTCGGCCTGCGCGACAGTCACGCGCGCCTCGTCCGGGCGACCGATCACATTGGGCACGATGATCGCAGCCACCAGCGCGATGATCACCAACACAACCATCATTTCGATCAGCGTGACACCGGCATCGGGCACGCGTCCGGATGATGCGGCACTTGCGATGCGCCGCTGCAACCTTTGCCAATGCGCCATGAAACTCTTTCCCTATCTGCTGCGTGGTTTTGTCGATACTATCGCAGGAACAGGTGGGATGAAAAGGTAATAATTCGTGACTAATCAAAGCGTTACCGCGTCAAACGATGCCTCCGGGCAACCCGTTTTTGTGCGCGGGCCAGATACACAGGCCGCTTTGAGGTTCAAACCCGCCACGGCCCTGCTTGAACGCGCCGCGCGCTATAGCGAAACATCGCGTGATCCGGCGCTGCGGCTGGTCCCGGCAGAACTGGTGGGAAGTTACGTCGTGACCTTGCCGAAATCGACGGCAAAACAACGCAACGCCTTGATAACATACGCCGTGGAAGATCGCATCGCGGCGCCGATCGAAACGGTTGCGGTTGTCCAGGGACCGCTGAAATCTGACACGCCGGGGGCGGTTCTGGCCTTTGTAATCGCGCGAAATGTGTTGGCGGGGTTCGATGCTGTCGATGCGCCGCTTTTGCCGGAATTCCTGATGATTCCCCGTCCGGATGCGGGTTTGGGGCCGTGCTGGTCCGTCTGGCGCGAAGGCGACCGGGTGGTGGTGCGCTGTTCCGATGGCTCTGGCTTTGCGGCGACCATGGATATGTTTGCGATCATGTGGGCACGGGGGGCAACCCGGCGTTGCAATCCCTTGGGGCGCCATTGGGAAAAGACCTGCCTGCGCAGGATATATCCACAGCGCCTCCGCCGCCTGACCCCGCCGATATGGCGTTCAGCTTTGCGCGGATGCGCAAGCCGGGAACGTCGGGCATAAGCCTCTGGCGGGGGGCGATCATCACCGTCGCTGTTGCGCTTGTTCTGCAACTTGGTCTGTCGGCGCTGGATACCATGGGGTTGCGCCGGATTGCCGGGGCAGAACGTGAAAAGGCCCAGCTTGCCATCGCAGAGCCGCTGCCGGGCGTCAGCATTGATGGAAACATCACCCCGATCCTGGCGCGGCTTTCACCGAAAACCGCGGGCGCGGCGAAAGGCAGTTTCTTACCCCTGCTCAACGACGTGACGGCAGCTTTGGCCGACGCTGACACGACCGTCAGCTTTCGCAGGCTTGCCTGGGGGGCCGAGGAAAACACCCTTGTGGCGCTGGTACAAGGCGAGGGGCTGGAGGAATTGCAGAAGGTTCAGCAGACGTTGGAGGCCAGCGGGTTCGCCGTGCGCAGCGGGGCGGCAAATGCGGGCAATGGCGGCGCCGAGGTGGAAATGCGCATCAACAGGGGAACTGAACAATGAGTGCTTTCAGCCAACTCAGCGCGCGGGAAAAGGTGCTGATCGTGATGGTGTTGCCTCTGGCGCTGGTCGTCGCCGGATATTATTTTGTCTGGTCCCCGATGCAGGTGGCGCAGGATCAGGCGCGCGCCGATATTTCCGCGTTCCGGCTGGTGCAGGATACGGCGGCCCTTGCCCGGCGGGGCGGCGTGCCGGAACCGAAACTGCGCGATGACACCCCCCTGCCCACCCGCATCACCAGTTCCGCCAGCGAAAAGGGGCTGACCCTGCGGCGCATCGAACCCGAAGGCCAAGGCAGCCGCGTGACCCTGGACGACACGGCCTTTTCCACCGTTTTGGTCTGGCTTGCCGATCTGGAGGATCTGCACGATGTTACGGTCAAATCCATCCAGATTGATCGCCGCCCCGAACCCGGCGTTGTCTCGGCCCGTTTGTTGCTGGAAAGGTTACCATGAGTGATCAGCCAAATTTACCGCGTCTTGCCTATGGGTATGCCCAAAGTAGCGGTGTCGTGTTGGTGGCAGGCGAAACTGGCGCCGTTTGCCATTACCGCGACAACGCCCCGTTCGAGGCATTCATCGAGGCGCAAAGAATCTGCGCCACGCCCCTCACATTCCAAGAGATTTCGGCCGCCGAATTTGAGGCAGCCCTTGGTACGGTGTACCGCGATTCTTCGTCCGAGGCGGCGCAGGTTGCGGCAAGCGTCGATGACGATCTGGCCACGCTGGCCGATACTGCCGCTTCGGTTGACGATCTGCTGGCACAGAATGACGACGCCCCCGTGGTGCGCCTGATCAACGCGCTGTTGCTTGAGGCGGTCAAGGATGGCGCATCGGATGTTCACATCGAAACCGAGGAACGCCGCCTTTTGGTGCGGTTTCGCGTTGACGGGATCTTGCGCGAGGTGATCAGCCCGAAACGCGCACTGGCCCCGTTATTGGTCAGCCGGATCAAGGTGATGGGCAAACTCGACATTGCGGAAAAACGCCTGCCCCAGGATGGCCGGGTGTCGCTGCGGGTGGGGGGTATGATCTTGACGTGCGGATTTCCACCGTGCCGTCGCAATTTGGCGAACGGGTCGTTCTGCGGTTGCTGGACCGGGGGCAAACCCTGCGCGGCATTGATCACCTTGGCCTGTCCGCGCGTGACCTTGCCGCGCTGAAACGCATTCTGGCGCGGCCCGACGGCATGATGTTGGTTACTGGCCCGACCGGCTCGGGGAAAACGACGACGCTTTATGCCGGGCTTGATATGCTGAATGACCGGCAGCGCAATATCATGACCGTCGAAGACCCCATCGAATACACCATGGATGGTGTGGGCCAGATGCAGGTGAACGCCAAAACGGGGTTAAGCTTTGCCCGGGGGCTGCGGGCGATTTTGCGCCAAGACCCGGATGTGATCATGGTGGGCGAAATCAGGGACCGGGAAACGGCACAGATTGCGGTTGAATCCGCAATGACCGGCCACCTTGTGATTTCGACCCTGCACACGAACACCGCCATCGGGGCCGTGGCCCGTCTGGTGGAAATGGGGGTTGAACGGTTTCTTCTTGCGCCGATGTTGCGCGGCCTGATCGCGCAGCGGCTGGTCCGGCAGAATTGTTCCGAATGTCTGGTGGATCATGAAATCACCCAGGCTGAAACTGAGCTGCTGGCCCATAACATCGCGCCGGGCACCATTGTTAAAAGGGGCAAAGGCTGTGATGCCTGTCAGGACAGCGGATTTCGCGGGCGTCTGCCCCTTTACGAGGTGATCGAGATTGACCAGGCGCTTGAGCGGCTGATGCATGAGGGCCAATCCGAAGCGGGGCTTGTGGCCGAGGCGCGCAAACGGGCGCCCGGGATTCTGGGGGACGGGATCGAAAAGATGCGCGCCGGTCTGACCACCGCCCAAGAGGTGGCGCGCGCCGTACACGAAGATGCCGTTGCGCAAGCGGTGCCAGACGATTTGGCGGGGGTATAGATGCCCGCCTTCGCCTATCATGCCCTTGATTCGACTGGAAAAGCCTCAAAGGGGATCATTGAGGCGGCAAGCGCCACGGCGGCGCGCGGTGCCCTGCGCAAGATCAATCTCGCGCCCCTTTCGGTTGAGCCGACCGCCGCGCGCAAAGGCACGAAATCATCGGCATCGCTGATCGGAAAATCGCGCATTTCCCGCCGCGCGCTTACGTTGCTGACACGGCAGTTGGCAACCCTTGTCGGGTCGGGGATCGGGGTGGAACAGGCCCTTAAAACCGTGGCCGACCAAAGCGGCAAACCGGCGGTTTCATCGCTGTTGCTGAACCTGCGCGCCTCGGTTCTGGAAGGGCGCAGTTTCGCGCAGGCGTTGGAGGATTATCCGCAAACCTTTGGCGATTTTTATCGCGCCTCGGTGGCGGCGGGCGAAACATCGGGCCAGTTGGGGCAGGTCATGGACCACCTGTCGAGCTTTGTGGAAACCCGCGCCAAGAACCGCCAGACGGTGCAATTGGCGCTGCTCTATCCAACCATCCTTGCCATTGTTTCATTGCTGGTGATCGTCGCGCTGCTCACCTTTGTGGTGCCCGATATTGTGCGGGTGTTCACGTCGCGGGGCGCCGAGCTTCCTTTTCTGACCCGCGCCTTGATCACCGTCAGCAGCGTCATCAATCAATGGGGGCTGGTCGTGGCTGGCGGGCTTGCCGGAGTGGCGATGGCCATTGCCGCGCTTTTGCGCCAGCCGGACATTCGCCTGCGCTGGCATCGGTTCTTGTCGCGCTTTCCGTTGACGCGGGGATTTTCGCTCAAGGTGAATGCGGTGCAATTTGCCGGCACATTGGCCACGCTCACGGTCAGCCGCGTTCCGCTGGTCGATGCCTTGGCGGCGGCGGCGCGGACTGTGCCGAACCTGCATATTCGCGCCAAGGTTACCCAGGCAACCGCAAGGGTGCGCGAAGGGATGGCCCTGTCACGGGCGCTGGATGAGGCCGGGGTTTTCCCGCCCATGCTGATCGCCATGGTCACCAGCGGCGAGGCGGGCGGAGTGCTGGGCGATACCCTGAGCCGCGCGGCAGACGATCAGGAACGGGATCTTAACGCGCTGGTCGCGGCTTTGGTGGCGCTGGTCGAACCGGCGGTGCTGTTGGTGATGGGCGGAATCGTGATGCTGTTGGTTCTGTCGATCCTGTTGCCCATCGTGAACCTGAACAATCTGGTGAACTAGAACGGATATTCAACCACCATGGGACCACCCGTCGGCATACCGGGAACAAGCGTGGCGCCTTCCGGCTCGATCCGCAGGATGATGCGCCGGTCGCCCGATACCGTGACCTGCGCCAGCCTGCCGTCCCGGTCGCGCAACGCGCCGATGGCGTCAAATTGTTGGGTGCTCAGATCAAGGGTCATCTGCGGCACGCTGGTGTCGCGGCCCAGAAAATCCTGGCAACTGCCCGCATCGAACGAAACAGCGCCAGAGGCCGCCACCGCGCCGCGCCACCACCACGCCACCTCCTGCACATCGACGACCGCGCGCGAGGTGCAGTTTTTCAGCGCCATATCAGGGAAAAGAGCAAGAAGCCCGGGGCCGGCACGCCCCAGTATATCGGTGCCGCTGACCGACCATGGGGTTATGGTCGCAACCCCCGTAAGCCGCGTGTCAGGCCCCTGCAATGTCCAGTCTGCCACACCCTGTGCGGCAAACAGCGGCCAGCCGCGCACCTGCCAGTCAAGCGAATATCCGCCGCTCAGACTGGCGCGACCCTGCCACACGCCACCATATAAACCTGTGACTTGCCCGGGGATTGCGATAACTTCGCGCAGGGCAGAAACAGGTAGGGTCACCAACATCGCCGCCGCATAAATCAGGAACGCAAAACATGCCAACAGGATCACTGAAATCGCCAGCCGAATACGCCCGCGAAATGTCCGGGGGGTGATGTCTCGTCGGGGGGTGCTGTTGGGTCTGGGTGGGTCATCTGCTCTGTTTGGTTTGGCGGGGTGTAGCGGGCTTTCTCTGGGCGGACAGGATGATCTGCCACCAGCGGGCACCGTGGGAAAGGCTGCATTGCTGGCCCCACTGTCCGGGCCGCGCAGTGCAATAGGCCAGATTATGGAGACCGCCGCAAGCCTTGGGGGCAATACCACGGGCGCCGATGCGGAAGTTGCCGTCGTGGATGCGGGCAGCGATGACGCAACAGCCGTAAGAGCCGCCACAGCCGCCGTTGCCAGCGGGGCGCAAATGATTCTCGGGCCGCTGTTTTCGGGGCAAAGCGTTGCGGTGGCCAATGCCGTCGGGCGCAATGTGCCGGTTGTGTCCTTGTCCAATGACAGTTCGATCGCAGCGCCAAACCTTTTTGTCTTTGGCATAACGCCGATGCAATCGGCAAAGTCGGTGCTTGGCTTTGCCGCCAGCCGGGGCAAGCGCAATATCGTGACGCTCGTGCCGCCGGGCGCGTTTGGCGCCCTGTCTGCGGCGGCGGCCCAATCCGTGGCGGCCAGCGCAGGCATAACCATGCCCGCACCCGTGACCCTTGCGTCCGGTTCGGGCGCGGTGGCGGCGGTGCAAAATGCGAACGGCGGCAAATTGCCGGATGCGGTCTATCTGCCGGTTGTTGGTGGCCCGTTCAAGGAACAGGCAGCCGCGCTCAGCAAGGCAGGGGTTCAGTTGTTGGGGTCGGAACAATGGGGCTCGATCACACCTTACCGGGTTTCGGCCTTGCACGGCGGATGGTTTGCCGCCCCCGACCCGATTCAGTTCGAAGCCTTCGCAACCGCCCTTGAGAAAGCCGGGCAAAGCGATGCGGGCGTGGTCGCCGGGCTGACGTTTGATGTGGTTGAAATGGCCCGCATCCTTGGCCGTCTTGGGCGGCAAAATCAAAAAGGGCTGTTGCGCGACGCGGGGTTTGACGGGGTTCTCGGGCCGTACCGGTTTCAGAAGAACGGCCAATGTGAACGCGCCCTTGCCATTCTCAGCGTGACCAGCAGCGCAACCAACCTTATCGGGTCCACCTCCGTATGAACGGGCCGCGGGATCATGAGGCCGGCATCACCCTGGTGGAAATGCTGGTGGCCCTTGTGATCTTTGCGCTGGTTGGGTTGGCGTCCTTTACAACGCTGGATACGATCCTGAAGGTGCGCGAACGCACCGACGGCAGGCTGGAACGACTGGCCCGGTTGGACCGCGCCCTTCTGATTTTTGGCCGGGACATGGCCCAAAGCGACCCAAAGGCGATCACGCTTGATGATAACGTGCTGACGGCGCTTGGCCCGGGCGGGCGTGAACAGCAAAGCTATCGTTTGAGCGAACAGGATTTGCACCGTCAAATAGGTGAGAAAAACGCCGGCTCCCCCTTGAACAGGCCTTGATCGGCGATGTGAAAGACGTTCGGTTTCGGGTGCTCGACCCGGACCGGGAATGGCGCGACAGTTGGCCCGACGCAACCGCGCGCGCGGCGCTGGCCGTGGATATGGTCATTCACCTTGCCGGCGGCGAAACCCTCAGGCGGCTGGTTGCACTGCCGCAGCCGTTCCCCGAATGAAACAGGATTCGGGCGTCATTCTGGTAAGCGTGCTGGTCACTCTGGCGATCGGGGCGGCGATTGTCGTGCTGATGTTCACGTCACAGGAAAACCTGACGGATCGCACCCGCCGCGCGGCGGACATCACCCAGGCCGAAGCCCTGACGTTGGGCGCAGAGGCATCATTGGTGACGGCATTGCGCCGCGATATGGTAACCGCGCCCGACACCGATCATTTTCAAGAACCTTGGGCGCTTGCCACGCAGAAAGAGGTGGCGTTGGCCAGCGGCAGGTTTTCAATCTCGGTCACGGATGCCCGGTCACGGTTTGATCTTAACGCGCTCGCCGCCGGGCGACTGGCGCAACAACAGATGTTTGCTCGTCTGACCAAGGCGATCGGCCTGCCCGACCGGGTTGCGGCAGAAGTAATTTCGCAACTGGTGCAGCGCGGCCCGGTTCAGGATTTATCTGAAATCAACGGGTTGGATGCACAGGACCGCGCGGTTCTGTCCGACTATGTAAGCCTCTTGCCCCAGGCCGGACCCATCAACGTGAACACAGCCAGCGAGGTGGTGATTGCCGCTGTGCTCGGCTCGGCCAGCAGCGCGCGGCAATTGGTCAAATCCCGGGAACGCAAAGGGTTTTTGACCCGGGGGATATGACCGACGCAGGCGTGATTGCGATGAACGGCGTTGGGTTCACCTCGCAGATTTTCGATGTGCGAAGCACCGCAGAGGTGGATGGTGTCAGCCTGACGCTGACCTCGCGGCTTTTGCGCAAGACCCGGCTTGGCCAGAAAAACGTCTTTGTCATTTCGCGGAAATTCGGCAGCGGCTGGGCGGATCGCGAACCGCTGGCGCCGCCACCTCTGCGCCCCTGACCCTGCGGCGCAATAAAAAACGCGACCATCCCGAGGGACAGTCGCGTTGCAGTTTATCAGGGCGCGAGGGAGGGCGCGCCCTGAATCCCGTTACGGGTTGAACGGTTCACGTTCTGGCGTCAGGTTGAACGCGATGTTTCCCAAGGGAAGCGGTTCGTCGTTTCGGTCTTGTCCAAAGATGCGGGCAAAGTCAGCCCCCAGACTTTCCAAACCATTTGCCACCCCGTCGCTACCGCAGGCGACAAGGATGCCGGCGCAGACCGCTAGGATTGAGATATTCTTCAACATTGGAATTCTCCTTTCCGTTGCAATCAATTATCGGGCGAACCGGCCAGCGGTGTGTTCAGATAGGGGAACACGGTCTGGAACTCGGTCGCACGCAGGGGCGCGCCATCGGTCAGCGGAACAAGACCCGCAGGTGCGATAGTGGCAGGATCACCCTCGCCGCACAACCCCAGGTTGATGCTGTCTTCGGCAGTCGGGTCGCCGCTGACTTCCTGACCAAGGGGTACATTGTGACACAGGCGGCCCATCATGACGCGCAGCGCCAGATCAACCGTGTCATCGCCAATGCGACGGCCATTCGGGAACCCACCCAGATCCTCGGCCAAAAGGCCAAAGGTGTTCTGTTGCGCGGCGGGTGTTGCCGGGAACGTCGTGTTCAGGCGCAGCATTTCCGAAAGATCGGTTTCCGGGTCAAAGCCTTGTGGCTGGTTCACACCCGGGAAACCGCTGAGGAATGCCGTAACCAGATCATTGCGCGGAAAGTTGGACGGCGCGATGTTGTCGGTCCCGAATTCACTGTTTGCGTTGAACAATGCGTTGATCAGCGCGGGCAATGTCGGGTTGGTTACATAAACGGCAAGTGCCTCGTCGATGGTCGGCTCGGCTGCGTTGAACAGATCCTTGTCGGGCAGGCCGATCACCACTTCGTTCACAAGCGGGTTCGACAGGCGCGATTGTTGCACCCAGGCGCCGCCATACTTCGACGTTTCCTCATAGCTCGGGCTTGGGTCTTCCAGCTCGGCCTGGGGCAGGCTGGCGGTGGTCCAGGCACCGATCACCGGTTCGTCACCCTGGGTCAGACAGGAAATCGGAACTTCAAGAGCGATCGCCGTGACATTCGCTTTGCCGATCAGATCGTCATTTGCACGATCCTGCACGATGCCGCCCGGGTTGAAATTGGGATCGTTGTACTGGGGCCATGCGGCGGAATCGGGGCCCTGGATCGGCACCAGATTCACGAGGTCAAAGATTTCGCCAAGGTTCACGGCAAAGGCTTCGGCACGCTGGCCGACAAAGACACGGCCCGGGTCGCAATCAGGGATGTTCACGTTGTCATAAACATAGGCATTGGCATAGTCGGCATAGTTGGGAAGCGTCTTGTTCCCGACGTTATCCAGCGGTTTGGTAAAGGTCGCGCCGCTGGCGTTGGTTAACGCCGCACGTTCACCGCTGCGCCGGTCACCGGTGATCTTGGTGACTGTATAAGTTTCAGTTTCACCCAGGCCCGCGTTTGGCTGTGCCTTGGTGACCTGACCCGCAGCCCGCAGCGGAATCGAAACCATTTCGCCGCCAATATCCAGCTGGATGCCGGTCTTGTCGCGCAGATTGTTGTCAAACTGGAACTGGAAGGTGATTTCTTCCTCGGCGTCGTGGTCGTTGCTGATATGAATCTCATAGATCGCGTCAGGATCCATCGTGAAATAATTCGGGCCACCATTGGGCGCCTGCAAGGGCTGATAGTTGGCGATCAGCGTCACATAATCGCCACGGCCCGGTTCATAGCTTTTGAACATGTAAAAATCGGTCGCGTCGATCTTGGGCTGTTCGGTGATGCCCGGCGCTTCGCGGTGTGACGACGCGGATGCCAATGTCGCAGTCAGGCACAGCGCGCTTGCACATGTGCCCCGTAACAAAGTGTGGATGGAAATATTCATTTTTCACTCCCAGTGTATGCGTTCAAGGCTTTCGTTGCTCTTTCAGAGCAAGATCGAACTGCGGTCGGTAACAAGATGCTCCCGCACAATCGAAGCCACGGACGCACCCTGGAATAGTTTCGAAATTGCCAAAAAGATTTTATTGTTTTCTCAGGTGGTCATGAAAAAGTAGGCGGGATGAACAGCTTGTCAAATCTACCGCCGGTTTTATTTGCGGTCGCCACGCTTGTCCTTGGGGGGGTGTTGGCCCGCCTTGTCGTGATCGACATCCGAACGCGGCGCTTGCCCGACCGCTTTACCCTGCCGTTGATTTTGCTGGGTCTCGGGATAAACGCTTATGGCGTCGGGGGATTGCCGACAGTCGCGATCTGGGGCGCAATCACGGGGTATCTGGTGTTCTGGGTGATCGGTGCGGTTTATTTCCGCGCCCGCGGCGCCGAGGGGTTGGGCATGGGCGACGCCAAGCTGTTGGCGGCGGCGGGGGCCTGGCTTGGGGTTGGTGCATTGCCGCTGGTGGTGCTGGTGTCTGCCGGATGCGCCTTGGTCTTTGCGCTGGCGGGTGGGTTGCGTGCCAGGGATAACCTTGCATTCGGTCCATGGCTTGCCGCTGGGTTTTTCCTGCTGTGGGTCATCGGGCCGATTGTGCCAGAGTGGTTGTAGATACAGCATGAATGGCCCGGTTCCCGCCTCAGACCAGCGGCGCCAACCTTTCCCAAAGCCAGTAAACCCCGATCACGCCGGCGCCCAGGCTGCCCCCCAAAGAAGCCCCCGACCCCCCCGAAGCATAAAGAGTGCGGGCATGGTGATCAGAACGATGCCGACCTGCGCCGCCTCGATCCCGATGTTGAACCCCACAAGGGCCACGGCCAACCCGCCCCCCGTCAGTTGCAGGGCGCCAAGGGCCGTTGCAAAGCCAAAACCGTGAATGATGCCGAAAAATGCAGCCACAGCAGCGCGCGGCGCCGGAATGAACGGTTTGATATTGTCCACGGCCGTCACGACAATGGACAGGGCGATCAGGATCGTGATCAGGTCGGTCGGCGGCCGCAAAAGATCGGTCGTGGCCGCCGTCAGGGTCATCGCATGGGCGACGGTAAATCCGGTGATCGCGGTCAGCACGCCTATGGCCGCCTTGCGCGCCTGCCCCTGTGCGCCGCAAACGGCGGGCAGCATCAGCGCCAAAAGGAACACGATATGGTCCGCGCCCTCTAACAGGTGTTCCACCCCGGCTTGAAAATAGCTCCAGAATGCGGCCAGCATCCCCCCTGAATTGCCGGAAACAACCACCTCTGGGTCATCCCGGCTGAGGACGGTCGTGGTGGTCTGGCCCGCAACAAGGGCAGACACAAACATCCGGTGATCCGGGTCGATGTCATAAAACAGGCGCGATCTGACGGTCAGCGCGGCGGTTGCGCTGGGGCAGGTGCCTGACATCTCCAGATCGAGATAATCCACGCCCCCCTCGCGCGAGGTGTCGGCCCGCTGGAAGGTCAGCGCGCAAGGCCCTTCTGCATCAAGGGAAAAACCGGCCTGAATGAATGCTGCAACCGCATCCTGGCGGCGCCGGACCTCGCCCCAGGTGATCTTGCCATCCAGATCCTCGTCCATCCAGACGGCCACCTCGACATCGCGAAACGCCACGCGAAACCGGGCGTCGATTGCGGCGCCGCTGCGCTGAATCGTGACATAGGACCGGGTGGTTTCATGGGCATGGGCAGGCGCGCTGAACGACAGGATCAGCGCCAGCCAGACGACAGAGATGGTGCAAAGAGATGAAAGCCGCATCATTGGGCTGCCTGGCGAACGGCATCGGGAATGCGCAGGGTCGGGACCGAAACATCCTGTGCCTTGATCCAGTCAAGTACCGGCGCGGCCTCTTGGGGTTGCCCGGCGGCGGTGGCGGCATCAATCAAAAGCTGTGCATCCTCAATTTCGTGCTGGAGGTTCCAGTTCACCTTTGCCCGTGCCAGCGCCGCGCCGGGATCGTCGGCGAGCCAGAGAAAATACATGGTTTCTTCCCGCGCGTGGGCCTTCAGCCCCAGATCAAGGTTGAGGCGAACGCGGCGCGCCATTTCCTTGGTTGCCGGGGGGGCGATGGATTGCCGGTTCAACTGACGCGCGGCCAGCGCCCGCCGGATCAGAACGCCGTCCACATCCGGCGCGGCGGCGAGCAGGGTCAAAACCTCTGTTGGCGCGTTCTGCCGCAACAGAAGATCCGCAAGAAGCAATCGTTCGCGGATCGCCGCCGGATTTTCCGCCAGAACCGCCTCAAACCATGTGCGTGCGGTTGCATCATCACCGCGCAGCGCCGCAATTTCACCAAGCAACCCCGACGCCCAGCCTGTCAACCCCGGGTTGAGCAGGCCTGGGCGGCTCAGCAGTGCGCCAAGCCGCTGGGCGATCGCGGGGGCCTGTGAGGTTAGCAAAAGCGCGGTCGATTGACACAAAAGCCCGACCTGCGGGCGTTGCAGACGGGAAATCCGGTGGCAATCCGCAACTGCCACATCGAACCGGCCAAGAACGGTGTGGATGGTGGCGCGGGTCAGCAAGGCGTTGACGTCGCGGGGGTCGAGTTTGATTGCATGGTTAAGAAGGCCCAGTGCCCCGTCAAAGTCATGCTGATACTGGCGCGCCGTTGCCTCTATATACAGTGTTTCGGCGTCGGGGTTGGCCAGGAAAGGGCGCAATATGCCGATGGCCCCGCCCACCAGCCGGGAATCGCCCTGTGCGCGCCCTTCGGAAATCAGGATGCGCGCCGCGGATTTGGCAAGGGGCAGATCGTCCGGTTTGGCCCGGCTTGCCCGCAGACTGCCAAGCAGCTCGGGGGAGTGTTGGCGCTTTGCAGTCTGAAGCGTCGCGACCACGGTGTCGTCGGTCCTTGGCGTCCCTTCTCCACCATCCGGCCGCACGGATACGGCGGCAAGCACCACAAGCAGAATTGCGGCAGCGACGATTACAACCGTGCCAGACAGATTGCGTTGGCCCTGAATCTGCGTCACCTCTATGGTCCTGTAATGAGCTGGCGCATGGTCAGGGCCAGAACCATCAGACAGGCCGCCACCACCCAGGACCCGACGATGCGCACGCCAATCGTATAGGGCGGGCGCAGGGCAAGCGATGTCAGCGCCACGGTGTTCAGCAAGATCAGGAAGACCCCCACGAACACACCGGCATAGGGTGCGCAGATCGCCACGATGTTCGTACTGGTCGGTGCGGGAACGCCGGTATCAAGCCCGATCATCGCCCCGGATGCCACCGCGAGCGCGGCAAGCGCAAAGGCGGGCAAACGCAGATCCGCCGCGACCAGCCCCCCCAGAACGACGCCAAGCCCAAGAATGGCTGCGGGTCCATAGATCCAGTACACCCCGGCGCTTTGCAGTGACAGACCGATCCCCAGTGCGGCGGCAAGAAGGATAAGGGCGGGCCGCCTTTTGCTGTGCGTATGACGCCCAAGCAAAAGCCCCAGCGCCAGAACCAACAAAAGATGTTCCCAGGCAAGAAAGGGATGGGCGATGCCGGCGTAAAAGCCACCGCCCCCCGGAAGCGCCCCATGGGCCTGCGCAGGGCCGGCCAGCAAGGCGCCGACCGGCAGCAGCAGGCACCCCTTTTCACGCAGCGCCGATCAGAAAAGCACCGCCGGCCAGCGCGATGGCGCCGCCACAGATGCGCACCGCGATGCGCCCGATGGGCCATTTGCCAACCTGCCCGATGGCGATGCCGATCAGGTGCAGAACCCCGGTCGCCAGCACAAAGCCCACGGCGTAAGCGATCGGATTGGCCGAGGCCGGAAGTTCGGCGCCATGCGCATGGCCGTGGAATACGGCAAAGAACCCAACGATAACCGCCGCAATCCAAAGCGGCGCCCGGACAGCAAACACGACCATCAGCCCGAGGATAACGCCTGACAAGGCGATACCAACCTCAACCCCCGGTAAGGGGATGCCCGCAGCACCGGCAGCACCGGCAACGGCCATGGCCAGGGGAAACACGACAGGCAACAGCCAGATGGCCGGCGCCCCAAGGATACCGCCCCACAGGCCAACTGCGATCATGGCGACGATATGATCAAGCCCTGAAATCGGGTGCATCAGCCCCGCTTCAAACCCGCCAATATCGCCGCCGACGTGGGCAAGGGCGGGTGTCGCGCTCAGTGCCGCAACGATGAGGTAATTACATAGAATGAAATGTCTGGTCATAATCCGCCTATCTCCCAATGCACTTTTCCGACCGTGCCATCACAACCACGTCAGTGAAAAGCGAAAAGTTTCATGGCAGGCGATTTTGGCCCGGATGAACGTTTTTCCCGGTGTTTTCGGGTCCGTTCACCCGCCGTCCGCCCGCCCGCGCGAGGGCAGCGTTCTGACCATGTCAGGGCGTTTCGATGTCAAACATGACGGCATCGAAATATTGTTTTGGACGCGGCAGCACGATGATCGGATCAATCAGGCGCACACATTCGGCGTAATGGTCGGTTTTCTTGTGGGCCTGAAATGCTTCTTCGTTCCGGAACACCTCGTAGATGGTGTATCGGTTCGGATCATCATGGTTCTTGAGAACGTCAAAGCGCAGGTTGCCCGGTTCGCCTCGTGTACCGTCATAATTGATGCGAAAGGCCTTTTCGAACTCTGCGGCAAAGCCGGGTTTTACGTTGATAGTGACAAATTGGACGAACATGAGTTTTCCTCTACAGCCCCGGGGCTTTCCACATTGATGTCGTGACGCCCTGATCCACCAGGGCGAGTTGGCTTGCATAGGCGATCTGCCAACGCTCGCGAATGTCGTCATAGACGCTGACAAGATCGCGGTCGGGCGTGTATTCCCGGTCGGGGCGCACCATGGCGCTGCCGGCTTCGCCCAGATCGCTGTAAAGACCGGCCCCGACCGAGGCGGCCGCCGCACCGCCCAGGGCCGTGGCCTCGGTTACCTTGGGCACCATGACGGTCAGGCCGGTGACGTTGCTCAGAATTTGGCACCAACGGTCGCTTTTCGCGGCGCCCGACGCAAACACAACGCGGTCCGGCACCTGTTTGGCCAAGGCAAACACCCGACGCAGGTTAAGCGAGGCCACAATCGCCGCATTTTCCTGTAGCGCCTTGAAAATCGCACCCTTGCCGGATCTGACCGGGTCCAGGCTCAGGTTCAGCAGGGACGGGGCGGCGTGATACCAACGGCCATAATGCATGACATCCGACAGGATCGGCAGAATGCCATTGGACCCGGCGGGAATATCGGCGCTCAGGGCCTCCAGCAGGGTATAGGCCTGTGACGGATCTCCCCGGCCTTGCGCAATTCCTCCTGGCCGAAACTGTCACGGAACCACCGCATGGCCAGGCCGACAAAAAAACTGATCGCCTCGGCCTGATTCAGGCCCGCAATGGCGTGGGGGTTGATCCGCAGATCCATATTCGGATCGCGCAGGTCACTGGAAACATTGACCAACTGCTGCCAGAAGGTGCCGCCAAGAACGGCACAATCGCCTTGCCGCACCAGATTGAGCCCGACACTGCCGATCTGGCAATCACCGCCCCCCGCAACGATCAGAGTGCCTTGTTTCAGACCGGTTTCGGATGCTGCCTTGCCGGTCAGTTTGCCGATCACGCCGCCCGGTTCGATAATCGGCGGCAGGATATCCGCCGGCATTTCCAGCAAATCAAGCGCGGGGCGGTTCCAGTCGCGGGTTTCCAGTGACAACAGGCCGGTTGTGCCTGCATTGGTCGGATCGCTGAACAATTCGCCGCTCAGCCGTGCAAGAATCCAGTCAGACAGCATCGAAATCCGGCGGACCCGGCCAAACACATCGGGCATGTTGCGTTTCAGCCAGAGAAGGCGGGGCAGGGTGGCCAGGGCGAAGGTCTGGCCGCTGATTTCGTAAAGCTGGGCCTGCAATCTGGGCTTGCTGGTTGTCAGTTCGCGCACCTCGTTAGAGGCGCGGCTGTCCACATTGGCGCAGGCCCAGATTTCAGAACCGGTTTCGTCATAGGCCACGAAAGCTTCGCGCATGCTGGTGGCGCTGATTGCGACGATACCATCGGCAGATCGCCCGGATATCGCCAGAACCTTGCGGATACAGCGGCAGATCAGCGCCCAGTTGGTCGCGATGTCAAAATCGCTGGACCCGGGGTAACGTGCATCTTCCAGATGATGCCACTCTTCCTGTGCGGCGGCGATTTCTGTGCCGTCCGTGTCAAACAGGACTGCGCGGGCGCTGCCGGTGCCGGCATCAATTGCCATCAACATGCTATATGCCTCCCTAACATTTGAAACATCTCAGTCTTTCTTCAGCTTCGCCTGTTCCAGTGACCAGTATTCCATCTCGAACAGTTCGGCGTCGCCGATGGGGGTGTAACGACCGAGCGTCTCGGCGGCCAGAATGATGCGCGCGGTCTGTTCGACCAGATCCGCGACAATCCGGGCCGCTGTGGCACTGTTGCCAATGCCGAACGCCCCCAGGCCGGGAACAAGAACCACCCGGGGCAAAGGATCGAGCATGGTTTTCGGGTCATCAGCCAGGGCGGCATTCCGGTCGAAATATTCGCGATACCGCTGTGCGAAATCGTCGAATGCGGCGGCCACATCCTTGGCGTTGGCATTTTCGGCAAGGATCAGCGGAAAGGGCTTGGTGCGGATGACATGGTCGGGCGTGGCCGTTCCCCGGGCGCTGATCTCTGCAAGGTCGGGCAGCAGGCTGTAGGCGCGGATTGACGGGGTGCTGCGGAAATCCAGATGACCCAGACCATGGCGGTCCAGGGCGTCGTGCAATTTCGCCGCTATCGGTTTCGCCTGTGCGTCGCGCGCGGTGTCATGACCCTCGGGCAGGCCAACGGCGATGTTGCGACCGGCAAGGAATGATTCGGCTGCCGTTACCGCATTCAGCATCCGGTCATAGGACTGACGCGCCGTTTCGCCTTGGGTGAACAGGCCGTGGTTGACCAGAAAAAGGCCCTCGGCCCCGGCGGGGGCGTTGCGGAATATCCGGTCTGCGGCGATCGACAGTTCAAAACCGGGCATCACATAGGGGACCACCGCGAGTGTGTCGCCATAAATCTGTTTCGCCAGATCTGCGGCGTCGGGTTGATTGGCAATGACAAGCGCGGCAGTGGAATGGGAATGGTCGACATTCCTGCCGGGCAGATAGGCATGCAGCAGCGCCTCCAGTGATGGCGTCGGTGCGGTGGGGTCCAGAAGGTTGCGGCGCAACCCGGCGACCATTTCCAGATCGTCCAACTGCGTCAGGTCGCGGAACTCCTCAAGGGGGCTGCCCTGACAGCGGGCATTCCCGCTGCGTCGATGGTGGCAAGATCGTGCCCGCTGCCTTTGATGTGGATCACGTCGAGGGGGGCGCCGTCGGTATCGGTCACGGTCATCTTGACAGAGGTGTTGCCGCCTCCATGCAGAACAAGATCGGGGTCCGATCCGATCAGACGCGCACTATAGACGCGCAGGGCAAGCTGACGCTCGGCGTCGCTGCGCGCATCTTGGGTCAGTCGCTTTTCGTCCTGCTCATTCCAGCGGGATTGAATCATTTCATTGTTCTTTCGTTCGCGCGGTCCCGGCAGGGCGGGGGTGCTAGGACAGCAGGGCGGCCGCGGTTGTTTCGTCGGTGATAAAGATGTTGATGAATTGCCCATTGAGCGCCGCGCGGATCGAGGCAAGCTTTTCAGGGCCGGCGGCCGCCGCGATCAGACGGGTGGTGGATGTGAGTTTTTTCAGGGGCAGACCGACCACGCGGTCGTGAACCGGAAGAGGAAGTTCCTCGCCGTTTTCGTCGATAAAGCGGCACAGCACATCCCCGACAGCGCCCAGACGGCGCATGGCCGGAAGCTCTGATGGGTGGATATGCCCCGCGCGCAGCACGCTGGCGTTTTCAGTCACCGCGCCGATGCCGATCAGGGCATAATCGGCGCCCAGCGACATGTTCAGGGTATTGATGACGTCCGGTTCCTCAAGAAGCTGGCGGGTCAATTCGGGGCTGCTGCACACCAGCGGCGCCGGTACAAGATATATCTTCCGCCCCAGCCCCACGACCCTGAGTCCGTCCACATAGCTTTGAACGCCGCCTGTCATGGCGACCAGATCGAACTGTCGCTGGTTGGACAGATGGCCAAGACGCTGAATCGCGGCGCTGACCATTTCGCCCCAGCCCACGGCCAGCATGCTTTTGGCCGGGAGCTTTTGCATCAGATATTGCGCGGCGGCCTGGCCCAGACGCTCACTTGTCACGCCATTTTCCAGCGCAGGGATAAGGCGCACCTCATCAAGGCCAAACCGCTCGGCGATTTCGCGCTCCATCTCGAAACTTTCCTGAAGACTGGAGTTGATCTTGACCTGCAACAGCCCCGAGCGTTGGCCGGCATCCAGAATCCGCGAAATCTTGATCCGCGACAAGCCGAGCCTTTCGCCGATGGCGTTCTGGGTCAGGCCGTCATGGTAATAGTACCACGCAACCCGCGGCAGCAGGCTTTCTTCGTCCGGGGGCATTGTGGCGTCGAAATTGGAATCTGACATGCGGTTGGTTCAACTATTTGAGCATATGTGTGTTTCGATATCATTCGATCTCTCACAACTTTCATCCATTTCTCTTGTGACTTCAACAAAAAAATATCTGCATCGCACCGGGCGCGATGTTTCGGGTGGGCGCGACCTGTTGGATGCCGGGCGTGCGGCTTTGTCATAAATGTCTTTATAATATACGTATATGGCGGAATTTACACCCTTCCTCATTGTCTGTGATTGTTTTGGCTGGTGTGCCTGTCTTTAAGGTGGCGGGGTGATTTCGGGCTTAGATTAAGCTTGACCGGTGATGGAATTTGCTGTTCGTATGTTTTCAGACGATACAAATGAACACGGAGTGGGGGAGAACGACGTGAGTCTTAGCGCCGAAGGTGTCACCGTTCGCGATGTCTGGAAGGGCTATGCGGGAACGCCTGTCCTGAAAGGGGTTTCCCTTCAGCTTGACCGCGGCCAGATCCATGCATTGCTTGGCGGCAATGGCGCGGGAAAATCGACCCTGATGCGCGTGATCGCCGGTTTGACCAAGGCGGATAAGGGTGACGTGTTCATCGGTGGCCAGGAACTGCGCCCCGCCAGTGCCATCAGGGCGCACAAGCTGGGCCTGTATCTTGTTCCGCAAGAGGCGCATGTTTTCGCCAGCCTGACGGTTTATGAAAACATCGTTATCGGCGTGCCGGGCAGCAACGCGGCGCTTGGTGCCAAGTTGGATGAATTCATCCGCGAAATGGGCGTTTCTCTCGATCTGGAGGCAATCGCCGGATCGCTGGAAATCGCAGATCGCCAGATTATCGAAATCCTGCGCGGGCTGATCCGTGATGCGTCGTTCCTTATTCTGGACGAACCGACATCGGCCCTGACCCCGCGCGAGGCGAATGCCCTGTTTGCCACAATGCGGCGGCTGGTAGCGGGGGGATGGGCATTATCTTTATCTCGCACAAGCTGCGCGAAGTGCGCGAGATTTGTGACGAGATCACGATCCTGCGGGATGGCGTGATGGTGCATTCCGGGCCGATTGCGGATATTTCCGACGACAAGATCGTCGAGGCAATGACCGACGCCATGGCCGAACGCGCCCGGCGCGGCGTGTCGCATGCGGCGGATGAGGTGGTGCTTCGGCTGGAGCGGCTGAGCGGCGAAGGCTTTGAGGATGTGTCGCTGGCGTTGAAGCGCGGTGAAATCCTCGGGATTGCCGGCGTTGTCGGGGCCGGGCGCACCGAGCTGGCGGAAACGATCGTGGGCCTTCGCGCGCTTTCGGGCGGGCGCCGCATCCTTTCCGGCAAGGATATTCAACAGGCCTCTCCAAGCATCTGCGCGGATCTTGGGCTGATCTATCTGCCGGAAGACCGCCAATCGAATGGCCTGTTTCTTGAGGCGCCGATCAGTTGGAATGTCTCGGCGGCGATCATGCACCGCCTGCCTGCGCTCTCGGGCGGGGGGCCGAAAACGCCCGGGCCGACGGCTTTGTTCGCGATCTGGGCATCAAGTGCCGCAATACGGGGCAGCATGTTCTGCGGTTGTCCGGTGGCAATCAGCAAAAAGTGCTGCTGGCCCGGTGTCTGGCGGCGAAACCACAGGTTCTTATTCTGGATGAACCCACGCGCGGCGTTGATGTGGCCGCCCGCGCCGACATCTATAACATCATTTTCGCGCTCGCGGCGGCGGGGACGGCAATGATCGTCATCTCGTCCGACTTTGATGAAATCGAAGAAGTCTGCGATCGGGTTGCCGTCATGGCCCATGGCCATGTGTCGGGGACGCTGGAAAAGGCCGACGTGACGGTCAAATCCATCGCCCGGCTCGCATTCTCGGCGGAGGTTTCACTGTGATCCATTTCTTCAGCAAGAACCGCACTGCATCCTTGCTTTTCATCACCGTGATCAGCTTTTTGATGATCGGTGCCTTTGCGCCCGGTTTCCTGTCGTTCACGACGGTGCGCACGATCCTGATCAACGGCATGATCATGATGACGGTGTCGTTGGGGGTCATGGGCGTGCTGCTGACCCGCAATATCGACGTTTCTGTCGGCTCGACACTTGGTCTGAGCGCGGCGGTTCTGGGGGTTCTGTTGCAGGCACAGGTGGCGTTGCCGCTGGCCATGGCGGGGGCGTTGTGTGCGGGCGCGCTTGCCGGGTTGCTGAACGGTGTTCTGGTGTCTGTCATCGGTGTTCCGGCCATCATTGCCACCCTGGGAACGCTGGGCCTTTACCGCGGATTGTTGCTGATCATGACCGGCGGCGTCTGGATCGAAAACCTGCCGCAAAGCCTCAAGGCGCTGGCCAGCCCCAGGTTCGCGGGCTTTCCGGTGCTGATCTTTTTCGTGATCGCGCTTGTCCTTGTGGCGCATCTGTTCCTATCGAAAACGCGCCGGGGCCGGTTTGTCTATGCGGTTGGGGACAACCGCGAAGCGGCGCGCCACATTGGCCTGCCGGTGCGGCGGATCGAACTGTTGGTCTTTGTGTTCGCGGGTTTGCTGAGCGCGGTCGGCGGCATCATATTCGCGGCGCAGATCGGGTTTCTGCCCGGGCAGGCGGGGGCGGGGATCGAACTGCGGGTCATCGCGGCCTGTGTGTTGGGCGGCGTCAGCCTTTTGGGGGGCAGCGGAACGGTGGCGGGGCTTGTCATCGCCGTGTTTTTCCTGACCTCGATCGACAGCGCGCTGATCTATCTGCGTATTCCGGGATATTGGAACGACCTGATTGCAGGCGCGATGTTGTTGCTTGTGCTGATGGTGGATGGGCGGTTGCGGTTGCTGATCGACAAATCCATCCGCGCGAAACGCTATGCCATCCATCCTGACGCCGACAAGGGCCAGGACCGCGCCCCGGCATCCCCCGCCATGACGACGACCTCAGGAGGTGAGCAATGAGCCGCGTGTTGCAAGGACTTGTGCGTTGGGAAGCCTTTCTGGTCTTCCTGCTGATTGCAGAGATCCTGATCTTTGGCGCGATCAACCCGCGATTCCTGCGGACGTCCAGCCTGCTTTATTCCACCAGTGACTTTGTGCAGATCGGCATCGTCGCTTTGCCGCTGACACTCGTGATCATTGCCGGGGGCATTGATGTGTCCTTTGCCTCGGTGATCGGGCTGTGCGCCATCGTGTTCGGGGTTGCCGTTCATTTCGGGCTGAGCGTGCCGGTGGCGATGGTTCTGTCCGTTCTGGCGGGGGCGCTGTGCGGGCTGTTCAATGCAGCGATTATCCTGACATCGCGCATACAGCCGCTGGTTGTGACGCTTGGGTCGCTGTATCTGTTTTCCGGCATCGCTGTCGTTCTGACCGGCTCTGTCGGTGCTGGCGGATACGAGGGCATCGGGGGGTTTCCGCGCTTTTTCACCGACATTGCCAATATGAACATCCTTGGCCTGCCGATGCCGCTGAGTGTTCTGCTGATCGAGGCGCTGATCCTGGGTGCCGTGCTTCAGTATACCCGGTTCGGGCGCATGGTTTACCTTGTCGGGCTAAGCGAAAAGGCAGCCACCTATAACGGCATGCCGGTGGATCGCGTCAGGATGTGGACATATGTTCTGCTGGGCGTCTTTGCCGCTGTCGCTGGTCTGGTGCTGACGTCTTATTTCGGGTCGGCCCGTACTGACCTCGGGACACAGACCCTTCTTTCGGCCGTCACTGCCGTCGCTTTGGGCGGGGCCTCGGTCTATGGCGGCAAGGGCACCATTTTCGGCACGCTTATAGCGACCCTTCTTGTTGGCTATCTTCAGCAGGGCCTGCAGATGAGCGGCGTTTCCAGTCAGATTTCAGGCGCGCTTTCCGGGGCGCTCCTCCTTATCGCCGTCAGCGGGCGTCATCTGGCTGACGGTGTATCGTTGTTGACGTTCTTTCGGGCGCCAACCCTGTACCCAGACAAATAAAAGGGAGAGTAATATGTCGAAATTGACCCCGTGGCTTGCCACAGTCACAGTAAGTGCCGGTCTTCTTGCCAGCAGCATTGCCTTGCACGCCGAAGAGGCCCGCATCGCCTTTATTCCAAAGCTTGTGGGCATCGGTGTTTTCACCAGCCTTGGCAACGGCGCGATGGCAGCCGGCAAGGAATTGGGCGACGAAGTTACCTATGACGGCCCGACCGAACCCAGCGTTTCCGCGCAGGTCCAGTTCATCAACAACTTTTCCAACCAGGGCTATGACGCCATCGCGATCGCCAGCCTGTCGCCCGATGGATTGTGCCCCGCCCTTGATCGGGCCCACAGCCGTGGCGCGTTGATCCTGACATTTGACAGCGACGTTGACCCCAAGTGCCGTTCTTATCATGTCAGCCAGGGCACACCGCCGCAACTGGGGGCGATGCTGGTTGATATGGCGGCCAAGGGTATCAAAAAGGACGATGCGAAAGTCGCGTTGTTTTACTCCAGTCCGACTGTGACCGACCAGAACCAGTGGGTTGAAATCGCCAAGCAGAAGATCGCCGAAGATCACCCGACCTGGGAAATCGTGACGACCCAATACGGGTATCAGGATGCGCAGAAATCGTTGCAGGGCGCCGAAAGTATCCTGAACGCCTATCCCGATCTGGATGCGATCATTGCCCCCGATGCAACCGCGCTGCCCGCCGCCGTGCAGGCCGCTGAAAACCTTGGTCGCACCAAGGATGTAACGATCGCCGGCTTTTCCACCCCCAACGTGATGCGCCCCTATATCGAGCGCGGCTCGCTGGAGCGTTTCGGCCTTTGGGATGTCACCAAGCAAGGCAAGATCACGATCTATGTCGCTGATTATGTTCTCAAGAATGGCCCGCTCAACGTCGGAGATTCAATCGATGTGCCCGGTGTCGGCAAAGTGACGGTCGAACCGAACGCGGTGCAGGGCTGGGATTACGAGGCCGATGGCAACGGGATCATCGTTCTGCCCGAGCGTGTTGAATTCACCAAGGACAACATCGCCGACTACGATTTCTGAGGCACCGCGCCAGAGGGCGCCACGCCACATCATCCGGGCATGCAGGGCCGTGCCCGGATAACCCCACTTTCCAATCAACATCCGCCCGCTTGGGCACGGCACCGGTTTTTGCATGGAACCGGCCGGGTGAAATGTGCCCGCAAGCGGGCCACCAAAACGGAGAACCACGATGCTTCAGGACAACATCCTCGAACCGGCATACCTCAAGAACGTCCGCATCCTGGGACATTCCGATCAGGGCGGGCGGCTGGATGGCACACAGGTCATGGTCGAAAAGGGCTATGCCTATGTGGGCCATATCTTTTCCAAGGGTTTCACGATCATTGACGTGAAAGACCCCGAAACCCGCGAACCGTAAATTTCGTGCCTGCACCGCCCAATACGTGGAACCTTCATTTGCAGGTTCATGACAATCTGTTGCTGGTCGTGCATGCGCAGGATCAATATTCCATTCCGGACGTGGTGGAAGACGAACGCGCCTATTACAAGCCGACAGCAGGCGGCGCGATCCTTGCACCGACCGAAAAGAACTGGTCGGCGGGCATGGCGGTTTATGATCTGTCCAATCCCGAAAAGCCGCGCCAGATCGGGTTTCTCGACATCGAAGGTGTCGGGCTGCACCGGATCTGGTATTCCGGCGGCCGCTGGGCCTATGCCTCGGCAAAATTCGACGGGTTCTCTGACTTTATTTTCATCTCGATCGACATGGCCGACCCGACCCGCCCGACGATCGCAGGCCGGTATTGGTTGCCCGGTCAGCATACGGCGGCGGGCGAGGTCGGGAAATGGCCGACGGACGACGGGCGTTACAGCCTGCATCACCCCATCGTGCATGGCGATACCGCCTATTGCGGATGGCGCGATGGCTGTCTTGTCATGCTTGACATCAGTGACCGCAGCGATCCCAAGCTTATCTCGCATACGATCTGGTCACCTCCGTTTGGCGGCGGCACCCATAATTGTGTGCCATTGCCCGATCGTGATCTTCTGGTGGTGGTGGACGAAGCCGTTCTTGACAACGAAGAGGATGGCGACAAACCGATCTGGTTGTTCGACATCCGCGAGCCGTCAAACCCGATCAGCATTTCGACCCTGCCCAAACCAAAAGATCAGGATTACAAGGCAATCGGGGGGCATTTCGGGCCTCATAACATTCATGAAAACCGTCCCGGCAGCTTTGTCAGCGATGAATTGATCTTTGCGACCTATCAGAATGCCGGACTGCGCATTTTTGATATCCGCGATCAATATGCCCCGGTCGAGGTCGGCGCCTTTGTGCCGCCTGCGCCGAAACGTCTGGTGGATCACCGCAAGGGCAGGCCGCTGGTGGCGAATACGACCGATGTTTTTGTGGACGAAAACCGCCTGATGTATATCACCGATTTCGCCGGTCTGGGCCTGTATATCGCTGAATACCTCGGCTGACCTGCGCCCCTCCCTGACGGAGCGCCCAACGCCGGTCATGCCATGTGCGTGGCCGGTTTCCTGTTCCGCGCTGAAACAATCGCATTCTCAAAGGCAGGTATATTCGTGTCGTTCCCATCAGACTCGGTTCCCTCAACGATCACATTGGCCACGTGGTTGGCCGTTCTTGCCCTTGGCGTCGGTACATTCGGGATCGGCACCGGAGAATTCGTCATCATGGGCCTGCTGCCTGACCTGGCGCAGGATATTGGGGTGACAGAGCCGCAAGCGGGGCATCTGATCAGCGCCTATGCCCTTGGGGTTGTGGTTGGGGCGCCACTGATTGCGGTCTTCGCGGCGAGATTGCCACGGCGCGCCGTGTTGCTGGCGATGCTGGGTTTCTTTGTGCTGGCCAATGTTGCGAGCGCGGCATCGCCAACCTATTCCACGTTGTTCCTGTCGCGGTTCGTGGCGGGGCTTCCCCATGGGGCCTTTTTTGGCCTTGCGGCCCTTGTTGCCGCGTCGATGGTGCCATCGACCCACCGGGCGCGGGCGGTGGGTTATGTGATGCTGGGCCTGACCATGTCCACCTTGCTTGGGCTGCCCTTGTCTGCCTGGATGGGGCAGACGTTGGGCTGGCGGCCTGCATTCGTTTTTGTGGCGGTCGTCAGCGCGCTGTCATGGTTGCTTGTGATGCGGTTTGTACCAGATAGCCCGGGGTCCGCCATTGCCAGCCCCCTGACCGAGCTTGGCGCGCTGCGCCATTCGCAGGTTTGGCTTACGCTGGGAATTGGTGTCATCGGCTGTGGCGGTATGTTTGCCGTCATTTCGTATATCGTGCCCCTTCTGAGCGAGGTCGCACAGATTTCACCAGCCTGGATTCCACCGTCGCTGGCTTTGTTCGGGTTGGGTATGGCGACGGGCAATACGCTGGGCGCCTATTGCGTGGACAAGGCTCTGATGAAAACCATCGGTGGGCTGCTTGTCTTTAACATCTGCGTTTCGGTGACATTGCCGTTCACGGCATCCTATGCGCCGCTGGCACTGGCAAGCCTGTTTTGTGTGGGGGCTTTTGCCGTCATGGCGGTTGCGTTGCAGACCCGATTGATGGACGTGGCCGCAGAGGGGCAAACCCTGGCTGCGTCGCTGAACCACGCCGCATTCAACACCGCGAATGCCATCGGTGCGTTTGTCGGTGGCCTGACAATCAGTTGGGGCTATGGTGTTGCATCCATAGGATATGCGGCGGCCCTGCTGGGGGGTGGTGGCCTTGTCGTGTTTTTCATATCGGTACGGGTTGATGCAGCGCGGGCCGCTTCATCATGACCGGCATTCACGGCGATCAGAGCCTTTCGACAAGATAGGTCGTTCGCTGTGCATAAATTGCGCCGGGGCGCAGGATCGTACAGGGAAAATCCGGCTGGTTGGGGCTGTCGGGAAATGCCTGTGTTTCAAGACAGACACCGGAATTCGGGCCATAGATACGGCCGCCCAATCCGACAAGGCCCGGTTCGATCATCGACCCGTCATAGACCTGAATCCCTGGTTGCGTGGTGTCGATGTGCAGGCGCAGCCCGGCGCGTGCTGCGGTCAGTATGGCGGCCGGGCGCAGGGTGCCCCCCGGGCGCAGCACAAAGTTATGATCCAGCATTTCGGGACCAAAGGCGCGGGGCCGGCGGAAATCGAACTGCGTCGCGACAACCCCGGTGATTTTGCCGGTGGGGATCTTGCCTGCATCGACGGGGGTATAGGCATCGGCAAAAAGCTGCAACATATGCCCTGACAGGTCGCCGCCCCCCTCAAGGTTGAAATAGCTGTGCTGGGCAAGGCTGACCGGTGTTGGCCGGTCGGTCATGGCGCCCAGTTGCATGGCAAGCCTGTCACCCGGTCCAATGGTGTAGAGGCACGTCAGATCGACGGCGCCGGGAAACCCCTGATCGCCATCGCCCGTGTGCAGCCCAAGCAAGACATGACTGGCTGAATGATCCAGGATATTCCAGATCCGTCCGGAGATACCCCCGTTCCCGCCGTGCAGGGTGTGACGCTGGTTCTCGTTGCGGTCCAGGGTGTATCGTTGGCCGTCGAGCGTGAATTGCCCCTGCGCGATGCGGTTGGCATATCGCCCCACCACCGCACCGAAATAGGGTGACAGGGCGGGATAGGGCGCAAAATCGTCAAAGCCCAGAACGATGGGCTGTCGGTCATTGTTGCGCAGCAGTGACAGATCACGGATCACCGCGCCCCAGGTCAGAACCTTGGCCTGAAAACCGCTGTCCGATGTCAGGGTGATCTGGTGGATGTCCCGCCCACCGTGCCGGGCAAACCGCACGGCGCCGTGCAGCGGTATTGTCATCGCGCGCCCGCGCCCCGGCCGGCCCGGTTGGTCAGTTGGGCCTGCAACATGACCACCGCCAGCAGGAACAGCCCGCGGATCACCGACTGCCAATAGGCCGAAAGTGAAATCCAGCCCTTGCCGTTTTCGAAATTCAGGACGTTGAATACCACGCCCAGCAAAAGAACGCCCGCCAATGTGGTGACAACCGACCCGGAACCACCGGTCAAAAGGGTGCCCCCGACAACGACAGCGGCAATGGCGAACAGTTCCCACCCGACGCCTTCGATGGGTTGACCGGCCCCGAACTGGGCGGCCAGTATGACCCCGGCCAATCCCGCGCACCCGCCCGAGGCGAGATAGACAAGGAATTTCACCCGCCCCACCGGCAACCCCATCATCCGCGCGGCATCTTCGTTGCCCCCGATGGACAAAACCGTGCGCCCCGTGCTGGTAAGGTTCAGAACGACAGACCCGGCGATATAGGCCGCAAGCGCGATCAACGCAGGCACCGGCAGGCCCAACAGATTGCCCTGTCCCAGCCATGTGAAATCTGTCGCATAGGATACGGCGATCGATTTGTTGTCCGCCAGCAACAACGCCGTACCGCTGGCCCCCAGCATCGTCGCCAGGGTGACAATGAAGGGCATGATCTTTAACCGCGTCACGATCAGCCCGTTCAGCGCGCCCACCGCCAATCCGGCCCCGACCCCTGCCAGCATTCCGGGGAGCAGGCCATAGGGGCTGGCATGCGCTGCCACAACAGAGCCAAGGGCGGCAACCGAACCGACAGACAGGTCGATCCCTTCGGTCATGATGACAAAACACATCCCCAAAGCAACCAGCGCGAACATCGAGTTATAGCGCAGGACGCTGAGAATGTTGAAAGCGCCAAGAAAGTTGTCATAGCGCAGCCAGCCAAACAGGATCACCAGCGCCAGTGCCAGAACCACCCCGTAGCTGGCCAGCAGCCGGCCGGTGTTTATCTTGCCGCTCATGCCGACCGCCCCCGTTCCTGCAACCAGACGGCGCCGACAATGATCGCGGCCTTGACCACCAGCGCGGCCGCATCGGGCACCCCGTTGGCCAGCAGCGTATAGCGCACCAGTTGGATGGTCAGGGCGCCAAGGATCGTGCCGATGATCGTCGCCCGCCCCCCGCTGAGCAAAGTACCCCCAACGGCGACGGCGGCAATGGCGTCAAGCTCCATGTTCTTGCCCACAAGGTTGGCATCCGACGCCGAATTGATCGCGATCACGATCAGCCCGGCCACCCCCGCCAACGCGCCGGACAGGGCATAGACCATGATCTTGACCCGCCCCGTGGCAATACCGGACAGGCGGGCGGCGCGTTCGTTGCCGCCGATCGCCAGAATCTGTCGGCCAAGGTTGGTGCGCGCCAGCATCAGCGCCGCCAGTACGGCAATCACCACCATGATGATCACCTGCACCGGCAATCCCGCAATCCGGCCCAGCCCGATGAATTGAAACTCCGGCACCCGGAACACCTGAATGTTGCCGTTGGTCATCACCTGCGCAATCCCGCGTCCGGCGATGAACAGAACCAGCGTGGCGACGATGGGCTGGATGCGAAACCGTGCAATCAACCAGCCATTGAACGCCCCGCACAGGGCCGCCGCCCCAATGGCCAGACCGATGCCCAAGGTAACGGCCAGCGGCAACGAACCAATGGCGAACAATTTGCCCATGAACACCATCGGCGCGATGGCCCCGGCGATGGCCATCAGCGATCCGACCGACAGATCAATGCCTCCGGTGGCGATCACCAATGTCATTCCGATAGCGACAATGACGATGGCGCAGACCTGTGTAAGGTTCACGTTCAGGGTTTGCATGGTGGCAAAATTTGGCGTGACGGCGAGATTGAACAGAACAAGCAGCCCAAAGGCAATTCCGGTACCGTATCTGGCAAGGATGCCGGTCAGGGTGATGCGACGGGCCACAGCAGTGTCAGACATGGGCAGGTCCCGCCAATGTGCCATCGTCGCCCGGGCCGCCGTGGACCGGACCTTCGGCCATGGCGGCCAGAACGGCGTTTTCGCTCAGACCCGCGCGGGCAATATCGGCGACGGTGATGCCATCACGCAGAACGAACACGCGATCGGCGCCTTCCACCACTTCCTCCAGTTCGGACGAGATCATCAGCACCGCCAGCCCCTTGTCGGCCAGCGACCGGATCAATCGCTGGATTTCGTCCTTGGCGCCCACATCGATCCCGCGGGTTGGTTCGTCGAGGATCAACAGCCGGGGCGACATCGACAGCCAGCGCGCCAAAAGCACCTTTTGCTGATTGCCCCCCGACAGTTCGCTGATCTTCTGCTCCGGGCCGGTGCATTTGATTTTCAGCCTTTCGATGAAATCCAGAGCAATGGCATGCTGCCGGGCGGCATCCACAATTCCGCTTCGCCCCAGCGCCGGGCGCAGGGCCAGCATCATGTTGTCGGCCACGCTCATGTGCGGCACGATCCCTTCCTCTTTGCGGTCTTCGGTGCAAAATCCCAGACCGGCGGCAATCGCTTCGGCCGGGGCCTGGGGCCGGTGGGGGGCGGCGTCAAGTGTCATCGCCCCGGCCCGTGGCGCCATGTCGCCAAAGATCAGTCGCGCGGTTTCCGACCGTCCCGCCCCCAGCAAACCGGCCAGCCCGATAATTTCACCCTCGCCCACGGCCAGCGACACATCGCGCGCAAGGGCGCCGTCCGACAGGCCCGTAGCCTCGAGCACGGTGGCACCGCGCGCGCGCCCCGGTGCACCAAACCCGGTGGCGTGGCCTTCGGAGCGGGCCACATCGCGGCCCAGCATCGTCGAGACAAGATCCATCTTGCCGATGTCCGGCAACGGGGCGACTTTCACCGTGCGGCCATCGCGCATGATCGTCACCCGGTCACAGACAGCATAAAGTTCGTCCAGCCGGTGACTGACGAACAGCACCGATATGCCATCATCGCGCAATCCACGGATCACGTCGAACAGCACCTGAACCTCGCGATCATCCAGCGATGATGTGGGTTCATCCATGATCACCAGACGGGCCGAAAAGCCGACCGCGCGGGCAATGGCGACCATCTGTTGTGTTGCAGTGGCAAAATGCGCCAGTGGCGCATCTACATCCAGGGTCAGGTTGAAACGCGCCAGCAGCCGCCGCGCCTCGGCCCGCATGGCGCGCCAGTCCAGCAGACCGAACCGGCGCGTTTCCCGCCCCAGACAGATGTTTTCCGCGACCGAACGTTGGGGAACAAGATTGATTTCCTGATAAATCGTGCTGATCCCCGCATCCTGCGCGGCGCGCGGCGATGCAACTTCGAACGGCGCGCCAAGAAACCGCACATCGCCCGTGGTCTTGCGGTGGTACCCGGTCAGCACCTTGATCAGCGTGGATTTTCCGGCGCCGTTCTGACCGATCAAAGCGTGAACTTCGCCCGTTTCCACGGTCAGCGACGCATCGGCAAGGGCGGTGATGCCGCCAAACGTCTTGGTCACGGATTGGATGGTCAACAGCGGGGGCGCCATGGGCACTCCTGTATAGCAAAGCAGAATGGTGGGGGTAAGCAGGGGGCGGCAGCCGGTGCCACCCCCTTTGATGCGATGTCAGTAGGCGGCAGCCAGGCTTTCCTTGGCGTTGGAGCTGTCATAAAACCGGTCAGGGTTGATCAGCTTGGCCGGAATATCGGCGCCGCTCGCATAGTCCACTGCGGTTTGATATGCCTTGGGGCCAAACAGGGGGCTGCATTCACAGACGGCGGCAACCTTGCCGTCAATGATCAGCTGCACGATCTCTTTGCCACCATCGATCGACAGGATTATCACGTCCTTGCCCGGCACTTTGCCTGCGGCCTCGATTGCGGAAATCGCGCCAATGGCCATTTCATCGTTGTGGGCATAGATCACATCGGCGTCGGGGTGGGCCTGAAGCAGCGTTTCGGCCACCTGACGGCCCATATCCCGTGAGAAATCGCCGGTCTGCGATGCGAGGATGGTAAAGCCCTCGGTTGCGTTGATCACGTCGTCAAAGCCCTTTTTGCGGTCATTGGCGGGGGACGAACCGGTGGTGCCCTCAAGTTCGATGATCTTGGATTTGCCATTTGCATTGGCGACCAGCCAATCGGCAACCCGTTTTCCTTCCTCGATGAAATCCGACCCGATGAAGGTCACGTAATCTTCGCCGGCGGTGGCCAGTGACGGATCGACGTTGCGGTCCAGCAGGATCACCGGAATGCCGGCACCCTTGGCCGAACGGATGGCGGGAATCAGCGGAATTTCTTCGCGCGGAGCGAGAAAAATCAGATCGACACCTTGGGCAATCATCGAATTCACGTCCGAAACCTGCTTGGCGGCAGATCCCGCAGCGTCGGTATAGACAAGCTGCCAGCCCCGCGCGGCGGCTTCGTCTTTCATTGATTGGGTCTGGGCCAGGCGCCAGGGGTTGTTGCTTTCGGTTTGTGCAAAACCAACCTTATAGCTGTCCTTGACGGCCAGTGGCGGGGCGCTTGCAAAGGCGGCGCGGGCAAAGGCGGCGGCACCTGCGGTAATCATAAGACGACGACGTGAAATGCTCATTCTGGTCTCCTCCCAAAGGCCGATAGATGTGGACACGGGGAAACGCTGTGCTATTTATATTTATAAGTCAATGACTATTTATAATCATCAACAAAGCCTGTAGCCCCGTTGTGAGCCATGGTATTGAGGGTGTGGTCGGCGAGTGCCCGGCAGGCGGAGAACAGCATGAACGCCAAGAACGATCCGGCCCCGGCCAACCCACCGCGAAAGCGGCGACAGGCCAAAGGCGGCCAGCGACGCGTCACCATGACAGATATTGCCGGTCTTGCCCTTTGTTCGCAGGCGACCGTGTCTTTCGTGCTGAACCGAACCCCCGGTGTCACCATATCCGACGCCACCCGCGCCCGGGTGATCGAGGCGGCGCGCAGGCTGAATTATGGCGCGTCCGGCATGGCCCACCGCGACCCCGCCGAAAGCCCGGGCAACGCGGCAGGTGGCAAGAAACAGGTTATCGGTTTTATCGTGGATCAACTGGCCACCAGCCCCGAGGCCGTGGTGGCCATCGACGGTGTCCGACAGGCCGTCTGGGACGACGGGCGCCTGATCATGGTCGCGCAAACCATGAATGACCCCGATGTCGAGGAACGCACGGTCCAAACGCTGTGTGATGCGGGGGTCAGTGCGCTGATTTACATGACGATTTTTACCCGTCATGTCACCCTTCCTGCGTGGATCACCGACCTGAAGGTGCCGGTCGTTCTGCTGAATTGTTACAGCAAGGGGGCGGCGCTGCCTGCGGTGGTGCCCGGCGAACTGGCGGGGGGCGCACGGGCCACCCAACATCTGCTGGATCATGGCCACCGCCGGATCGCCACGATCACGGGCGAGCCGTGGATGGAGGCGACACGGGACCGGTTGAAAGGGTATCACCGCGCGCTCCAAGCCGCCGGAATCCCCATGGACCCCGACCTTGTGATCGAAGGCGACTGGTCAGCCAGCGCCGGGTATGAGGCGACGCGCCGGTTGCTGTCGCTTGACCAGCGGCCGACCGCGATCTTCTGTCAGAATGACCGGATGGCAATCGGCTGTTACGAGGCGATCAAGGAAGCGGGGTTGGTGATCCCCGACAACATTTCGGTGGTCGGATACGACGATGAAGAAATCTCGCGCCATTTGCACCCACAGTTGACCACGCTGGTTTTGCCACAGCGGGCTATGGGGGCCTGGGCGGTCCGCCAGATCGACGACGATTCACCGCCGGTCAAGCGCCGGGTCGCTGTGCGGCTTGACTGTACGCTGGTAGAGCGCAAGTCGGTCGCGGCGCCCGGGCTTGCCATTGGCTGAACCGCACGGCGCCCGCGCGCATCTGTCAGGGATGACCGACATTGGCGGGACGTAACCGGTGTATTGGTCAAAAGCCGCTGATATGTGGCAACCAGGTGCTGAGCGCGGGGACGAAGGTAAGCAACATCAGGACGATCAGGTTTGCCAGAAAGAATGGCGGCAGTTCGCGCACCAAGGCCGCGGGCCGAAGATCCGCCGCCGAGGACACGACGAAAATCAGGCTGCCCACAGGCGGTGTCGTCAGGCCCAGTGTCAGGTTGACGATGACGACAATGGCAAAGTGATCTGGCGCAATTCCCAGGGAATGGCTGATCGGGGCAAGGATCGGGACAAGGATCATGACGCCGGGAAGCGGATCCATGAACAATCCGAAGATCAGCATCAACACGTTGACCGCCAGCAGAAACAGAATGGGTGATAATTCCCACCCGATGATCGTTTCGGCAAGGAACTGAGGCACGCCTTCGATGATCAGCACCCAGGCGAACGCCCGCGCCGCCCCGAGGATCAGCAGCACCGCGGCGCTGATCAGCGCCGCGCGCAGGATGATCCCCGGCAAATCGCGCCAACGCAGGGCGCGATAGATCACCATGCCACAAAACATTGCATAGAATACGGCGATCACCGATGCCTCTGTCGGGGTGAAGATGCCACCACGGATGCCGCCGATGATCAGAATGATCAGCCCCAGCGCCGGCAGCGCCATGGCGGTGTTGCGCAGCATTTCGGCCTTGCCCGGACGGGGCGCCGTGCTGCGATAATTGCGTTTGCGACTGACATGCCAATTCGCCGCGAGGTTGCCGCACCCCAGCAACAGCCCCGGCACAACCCCCGCCATGAAAAGCGAGCCAACCGACACCGCCTGATCCTGCAACGCATAGATGATCATCACGATCGAAGGCGGAATGATCGGTCCGATCACCGCGCTGGAAATGGTCAGCGCGCCGGCATAGCTGCGATCATAGCCACCCTTTTCCATCATGCGGATCATCATCGCCCCCGGCCCTGCGGCATCGGCAAGCGCCGACCCGGAAATACCGGCGAACATGGTGGATGAAATCACGTTGGCATAGCCAAGGCCCCCGCGCAGGTGCCCCACGAATTGCGAGGCAAAGCGCAACAACATCTGGGTGATCGCGCCACCGGTCATGATTTCCGCCGCGAGAATAAAGAACGGCACCGCCAGCAACGGAAAGCTGTCCAGCCCCGCGAACATTTCCTTTACAACAACGATCTGCGGGTACGAGCTGCCCAGACCGATGGCGACGAACACGGAAATGGCCATGGCAAAGGCCACCGGCAACCCGAGGGCAAGCAGAACGAAAAGGGCGATAAACAGGATTTCAGCCACTTGCGCCACCGGGCATGGCATCGACCTCGGCCCCTGCTTTCTTGTAGTGGCCCGCGAGAACAAAGGGTTTTGCGATCAACAGCAGATGCACGATCAAAAGGCAAAACCCGACCGGCATCGCCGCATAGACATAGCCAAAGGAAAGCCGTAGCGCCGGGGTTTTCTGAAACCGGGCGCGCTGCATGTATTCCAGCCCGACATAGACCATAAAGGCAAAGAAGATCAGCAGCGCCAGAACGATCCCGGCGCGCAAAATTCGTTGTGTGCGGGTGCTCAGGACATCGTGCAGGTTGGTGATCGCCACATGGCCACCTTGCCGCAACGCCAGACCGGCGCCCAGAAACGTCATCCAGATCATCAGGTATCGCGCCGCTTCATCCGCCCAGGACAGGGAATGGTTGGTGGTATAGCGCAGCCCGACATTGGCGCCGACAATCAGCGCCATGGCAGACAGGATGGCAATAACAACCGCCCCGTTCAGCGAAACGAATATGCGTTCGAGCTTGGGCACCGTCCCTCCGGCGATAGAAAACGAAGCGGCTGGCGACATGGGCCGCCAGCCGCTTTTGCATTTACGTCATGGATTATTCGGTCGCCGCGATACGGTCGATCAGATCCTTGCCATAGGTTTTATAGTAGTCCTCATAGGCGCTTTCGATTGCCGCGCGGAACGCCGCCTTTTGTTCAACCGACAATTCGTTGACCTGCATGCCGCGCTCTTTCAAGGTGGCGACGCCGGTTTTTTCGACATTGTCCACATAGGCGCGCATGGCGGTCACGGCTTCGGTTGCGCCTTTTTCAAACGCGGCCTTGTCCTCATCCGTAAGGCCATCCCAGAATGGCTTGGAGATCAGCAGCATGGCCGGGGAATAGACGTGGCCGGTCAGGGTCAGATATTTCTGCACTTCGTTCAGCTTGACTGAAACGATCACCGAAAGCGGGTTTTCCTGACCGTCGATCGTGCCCTGTTGCAGCGCGCCGATTACTTCGGGCCATGCCATCGGGGTGGGGGCGGCGCCAATGGCATTGAACGCCTCCAGGTGAACCGGGTTTTCCATCGTGCGCAGCTTCATGCCCGCCAGGTCTTCGGGGGTTTCGATCGGGTTGCGGTTGTTGGTGATGTGGCGAAACCCCTGTTCGCCCCAGGCCAGCGCGACCAGACCGGCATCATCGAACTTGGCAAGGATTTCCTGCCCGATGGGGCCATCCAGCACATGGCGCGCGTGGTCCAGACTGCGGAACAGGAACGGAATGTCCGTAACACCGGTTTCGGGAACAAAGTTGCTGAGCGTCCCTGTTGAAACGATCGCCGCCTCGATGGTGCCCAGTTGCAGACCTTCGACAACTTCACGTTCGCCACCCAGACCGGATGAGGGGAAATGCCGGAACTTGAATTTGCCGTCTGTCTCGGCCTCAACCACTTCCTGCCATTTCTCGGCGGCGACACCGTAATGGGAATCGGGCGCCAGAGCATAGCCGATCTTGACCTCGGTTTGGGCCGCCGCCGCACCGCCGGCAATCACCGCCGCGACCGCAACCAGCGCCGTTTCACGAATTCTGCTGAACATCATATGGTCCCCTCCTCTATCGCCACATTGTGTGTTGCGAATTGCTATCCTGCGGCCCGTGCAATGGCAATCCCGATATCAGGCCCCCTTTGCGGGCAGGGGCGCGTCGATCGTGTGACTTTTGCACAGGGGGACGGGAACCTTTTGCGCCAGGCTGCATCAAAGGGACAAGTGCCACAGAAATGGCGCTGTTGTGAGACTGAAAGGATACAACATGATCAAATCCCTTTTGCTGGGTGCCACCCTATTGGCCGCATCCGCAACCCTTGCCGCCGCCCATGACGAAAAGGCGCTGCTTCAGGCGCCTCCGGGTGATCCCTATGTGCAGGTAAGCGATGTCTTGCCCTTGCCTGCATTTCTTCCGGGCTTGGGGACGCTGTTCGTGGATGCGAGCAAACTGCCCGCGGGGCCGTTTCTTGCCTATGACCATGACGGAAAACTGTCAGCCACGGTTTACATGACCCCGCTTGATGACCTCAAGAACGGGGTTTCGTTCGATGATCTGCCGGTTGGGATGCACAATGTCAGCTCGGTCGACATCTATTACAACGCGGGGCATCCCGGCGTTGACAAACCCCACGCCCACGTCGTGCTGTATCACGATGACGGCGCCAAAGAGCGGTTGGCGAAATGACCCTCGCCCGACGCAGCTTTGTGATGCTGGGGGGTGGCATTCTTGCCACCCTTTCGCTCCCCTTGCCTTTGCGCGCCGCACCGCTGCCGGTGATCGAAATGCGCGGCACCGCCCGGGGGGAACATGTTTGGTTCTCGCCACAGGGCCTTGCGGTTTCGCCGGGCACGACGATCCGTTTCGTCAATCGCGACCCGGGCAACAGCCATACGTCCACGGCCTATCACCCTGATGTGTTTGACCGGGTCCGCCGTATTCCGAACGCGGCAAAGCCGTGGGACAGCGGGTTTCTTTTGCCTGACGAAAGCTTTGACGTTACGCTCGATGTGCCGGGGGTTTATGATTACTATTGTATCCCCCACGAAATGGCGGCCATGGTCGGGCGCATCGTCGTCGGCACGCCCGATGACAAAGGGTGGGAAGGGCCGAGCGCGGACACCGACGATGTGTCGCCCGAGGTGCTGGCGGCGTTTCCTGATGTGAAAGACATCCTCGCCCGTGGCCGGATCGACCGGAAAGGCAAGGTATGACCGCGCAGCCGAACCACCACGATGCCGCGCGCTCGGAGACATCGACCCCCGAAGAGCAACTGATCGCGGCGGCCCGAAACGGCAGCGAAACCGCCATTCGCGAGCTGATCCGGCGGATGAATCCGCGCCTGTTCCGGGTTGCGCGCGGAATTGTGGCCAACGACGCCGCCGCCGAGGATGTGGTGCAGGAAACCTACCTCAAGGCGTTCACCCGGCTTGAGACATTTCGCGGCGAGGCGCGGTTTTCCACCTGGGTGACCCGTATCGCGCTGAACACCGCCCTGATGCAGGTTCGCCGTGCCCACCCAGAAGAGGAATACGACACCGTGGCCGAAGTTGACCAAAACAGCACCGGCATCCTTGCCTTTCCCGGTCACACCCCCGACCGGCCCGAAGCGGCGCTGGGGCGCACGCAGATGCGGGTGTTTCTGGAGGATGCGGTTGCCGGTCTGCCCAGTGAACTGCGCCTGCCGTTTCTGATGCGCGAAGCCGAAGGGATGAGCGTGCGTACCATCGCTCAGGATCTGTCGCTGAACCCGATTACCGTCAAAACCCGCCTGTTCCGTGCCCGCAGACGGTTGCGGATCGCGCTTGAACAGCGGGTCAAGGGCGGGTTTGACGCGATCTTTCCGTTCGATGGTGCCCGCTGTGTGGGCATGGCAAACCGGGTCATTGCACAGTTGAAGGCCGCCCGAGACATTTAGCGTTGCGGGCTGCCCGCCCTATAATTGGCATTTACAATACCTATTATTCGCCCTAGCCTTCCCGTGCAGCAGCATCGAAGGCACGGCGATCTTGTGGCCGCAGGCAGGCCGCCCTGCGCCGCCTTTTCCAATGCCCTGCATCTGCTTTGGAGGCCTTGGTATGACAGCACAATCCGACATCACGATTTCCCGCGTTTATGATGACCCGGCAACGGACAAGCGCGCCCGGATTCTTGTGGATCGGGTTTGGCCGCGGGGCGTGTCCAAGGATGATCTGGGGCACGATGCCTGGATCAAGGACGTGGCCCCCAGCACGGAACTGCGCAAATGGTTCGGCCATGACCCCGAAAAATGGGCAGAGTTCCGAAACCGTTACATGCATGAATTGAAGGAAAACCCCGATGCCGTTGATCGTTGTCTGGAATGGTGTGCCAAAGGCCCTGTGACGCTGCTTTATGCGGCAAAGGATCGCGACCACAATCAGGCGGTTGTGTTGCAGGATTATCTGGCGCAACGCATGAAGGGCGGGGCGGCATGACGACACATGGGCGGATCCGGGCGGAATGCTGCGACATGTGGCCGCGATGGGCCTGAAAAAGCCCATTTTCCCGCCATTTAGCACAATTTGTCGCTTCGGGTGGGCCTTGTGCGAGACATGAGGCTTGCGATAGCTCACAACTTTATGGTGAACTCACGGTCAATCAACTTTGGGTGAGCCGCAATTCCGCCGCGCCGGGGGCTTTTCCGGGCGGGGGCAGAAACGAAAGGTTACAGCATGGGTGTCCTGATTGTCCTTATTCCCGTATCGCTGGTGATGGGTATCGCGGGGCTTGCCGCCTTTCTGTGGAGCCTTCGCGCCGACCAATACGAGGATCTGGCGGGTGATGCCGAACGTATTCTTTACGCCGAAGATCGCCCGATTGCCCGCAACCCCAGACATACGGCCCGCCAACAAAAGGAGACGGCCCCTTGATGACACGGTTGAACACAGGAGAACGCCAGCTTGCCATGCTCCTGACCGGCGTGGTTGCCCTTGTTGGCCTGCTGATGGCAGCGGTCGGGCATGGCGATCCGATGGGTGCCCATGGCTGGATCGTGCTGATCTTTGCCGGGGGCCTTTTCGTGGTCGCCATGAAGGCATTGTACGACCCCGAACCAACCGAGGACCGCGCCACAACCTATTACGACGACCCGACCAAAGCCGGAATCATTCTGGCGCTGATCTGGGCGGTTGTCGCCATGGGGATGGGCGTTTGGGTGGCGTCGCAACTGGCCTGGCCCGATCTGCGGTTTGACGCCCCCTGGTCCAGCTTCGGGCGTATCCGGCCCGTGCATACCTCGGGCGTGATCTTTGGCTTTGGCGGCAACGCTCTTATCGCCACGTCGTTCCATATCATGCAACGCACCAGCCGCGCCCGGATGGCGGGGCATATTTCACCCTGGTTTGTGCTGATGGGGTTCAACCTGTTTTGTATCGTTGCGGCGTCGGGTTATCTGATGGGGGTGACCCAATCCAAGGAATACGCCGAGCCGGAATGGTATGCCGATATCTGGCTGGTGATTGTCTGGGTGGTGTATTTCGTGCTTTACATCCGTACGCTGGCCCGCCGGAACGAACCGCATATCTATGTGGCGAACTGGTATTATCTGGCGTTCATCCTTGTTGTGGCAATCCTGCACATCGTCAACAATCTGGCGGTTCCAGCGTCGTTTGCCGGGGCGAAAAGCTATTCCGCCTTCTCGGGGGTTCAGGATGCGATGACCCAATGGTGGTATGGCCATAATGCGGTTGCGTTTTTCCTGACCTCGGGCTTTCTGGGGATGCTCTATTACTTTCTGCCCAAAAGGGCAGGGCGGCCGATCTATTCTTACCGGCTGTCGATCCTGTCGTTCTGGGGGATCACGTTCTTTTATGTCTGGGTTGGTTCGCATCACCTGCATTACACCGCCTTGCCCCAATGGGTGCAGACCCTGGGCATGACCTTTTCGATCATGCTGCTTATTCCCAGTTGGGCCAGTGCGGGCAACGCGCTCATGACGCTGAACGGCGCTTGGCACAAGGTGCGCGACGACGCCACCCTGCGGTTCATGATGGTGGCCGCGGTGTTTTACGGGCTGTCCACCTTTGAAGGGTCGTTCATGGCGGTGCGCCCCGTCAATTCACTGTCCCATTACACCGACTGGACTGTCGGGCATGTTCATGCCGGGGCCATGGGTTGGGTTGCGCTGATCACCTTTGGGTCGATTTACGCGCTGGTGCCGGTGCTGTGGCGCAAGGAATCCATGTATTCCTGGAAACTGGTCGAATGGCACTTCTGGCTCGCGCTGGCGGGCACGGTGATTTACGTTTTCGCCATGTGGAACAGTGGCATCACCCAGGGGTTGATGTGGCGCACCTATACCGAAAGTGACACGCTCGCCTATTCCTTCGTCGATACTCTGGTGGCGATGCATCCCTATTATATTGCCCGGGCGCTGGGGGGCGGGTTGTTCCTTGCGGGGGCGGTTCTGGCGTTGATCAACGTCGTCATGACCGTGCGCCGGGTGCCTGACCATGCACCGCAACGCGATTATCCGACACGTTCCGAAGCGGGCGAACCCGCCGTGCCGGCAGGAGAGTAAACCGATGTTCCGAAAACTGCTTTCCCCATTCGCGCGCCTGTTCGAATTTCAGGCGAAAACCCACTATCGGGCTGAACGGCATTCGATGGCCCTGACCATTGGCATTATCGTTGCCGGCAGTGTCGGCGGCTTTGTCGAGATCGCGCCCCTGTTCACCATTGATGACACCGTTGAAGCCGCCCCCGACATGCGGCTTTACACCCCGTTGGAGCAGGCAGGGCGTGATATCTATGTCCGTGAGGGGTGCTATGCCTGTCACAGTCAGATGATCCGCTCTTTGCGCGACGAGGTGGATCGTTACGGGCCGTATTCGCTGGCGGTGGAATCGAAATACGATCACCCGATGCTTTGGGGATCGAAACGCACCGGGCCGGATCTTGCCCGTATCGGCGAAAAATATTCGGATTATTGGCAGGTGCGCCACCTTGTGAATCCCCGCGACGTCGTGCCTGAATCGGTGATGCCGCAATATGCCTTCATGCTGGAGCGCGAACTTGAGGTGGACAGCCTGCCGGATCGGCTCGCGGCGCTGCGCGCCGTTGGCGTTCCCTATACGGATGAACAGATCAAGAATGCCGCGCTTGACGCGGGGGGCAGGCGCTCCCGGATTCGGATCGTGCAGATGGTGTTTCTGAACGCTATGGTGATGAAACCAACATCCGCGCATTTGACGGGCGCCCCGGACAGTTGACCGAAATGGATGCGCTGGTGGCCTATCTTCAGATTCTCGGGGGCCTGACGGACGTGGCGGCAAAGACCGAACCGGAAAGAGGGGAGTGAACAGATGGAAATCACCCATGAACTGACCTCGATGGTCGCCAAATCCTTTGGGCTTTTCTATCTGATTGCCCTGTCGGTCGGGATAACCATCTATGCCTTCTGGCCGTCCCTTGGGAAACGGTTCGACAAGGCGGCAAACAGCATTCTCGATGATGAGGACGGGCCATGTCAGTAAAAGAACGCGACCCGCTTACCGGGCATCTGACCACCGGGCATGAATGGAACGGCATCACCGAACTGAACACCAAGGTGCCGCGGGTGATCTGGTTTTTCATCATCGTCACCCATATCTGGGCGGTGATCTACTGGGTGCTGATGCCTGCATGGCCCTTGGGGGATACCTATACCAAGGGCATTCTGGGCGTTGATCAACAGAAACGGGTTGAACGCCAGGTTGCCGAAGCGAATGTTGAACGCTCGGTCTGGACCAGCCAGATCGCCGCGCTTGCCCCCGATGACATCCGCGCCGATCCAGCCCTCATGCGCCATGTCAACGACACTGCGCCGATGCTGTTCGGCGATAATTGCGCCGCCTGTCATGGCATCAATGCGGCTGGCGGCCCCGGCTTTCCCAGCCTTGTGGATGCCGCCTGGCTTTGGGGTGGTGATGCGGACACGATCATGGAAACCCTGCGCGTCGGCATCAATGCCCCCCATCCCGACACCCGCTATGCCGAAATGCTGGCCTTTGGCCGCGATGGCATGCTGGAGCGCGACCAGATCCGTATTGTCGCCGATTATGTGCGATCCCTGTCGGGGCTGGAAACCGACGCCAGCCAGGAGCGCCTTGCCGAAGGGGCCACGATTTTTGCGGACAACTGCGCCAGTTGCCATGGGGACGATGGCACGGGATCGCATGATGTGGGCGCCCCGAACCTGACCGATGCCAACTGGATTTACGGGAGCGATGATGCGACATTGTTCACGACCATCTATGGTGGGCGGCACGGCTGGATGCCCTCTTGGGAAAGTCGCCTGACCCTTGCCGACCGGAAGATTCTGACGCTCTATGTTCAAGATCTTGCAAAGGAGACGGACCATGCTGATTAATCGCCCGCGACTCTTTGCGGTCACCACGGCGTTTCTTGTGGTCGCGCTCTTTGTTGCGGCCAATACACATCTGGTTGCGGTTTCACTGTCGTCGCAACCAGACTGCGTTCTGACATCCACAGAAGGCGCCGCGTCCTATCGCGCGGCGAAACCCGCATGCTGAACGATCAAGACACCCCCGCCCCCCGAAGATCTGGATGAGGATCACGGGATGATCCCCAAGGTGGTGCCGCCGCTGCCCCGCAAAAAGACCCATGCCCGTGAATTGCCCTGGCGGACAGCATTTTCGTGGTTGCGCGCCGGATGGTCCGATTTGTGGACAAACCCCCTGCCCAGTCTGGTCTATGGCGTGGGGGTGTTTCTGGTGTCGGCGTTCGTCGTCTGGTTCCTGTTCCGTCTTGAATACGATTATGCGCTGTTTCCCGCGCTGGCCGGGTTCATGGTGGTTGGTCCCCTGATTGCCAATGGTTTGTATGAAAAAAGCCGCCGCCTGGAAGACGGCGAACACACCGGTTTTGGCCAGATGATATTTGTCAGGCCGCAGGCTGGTTCGGGCTATTTCATGGGGGTGTTGCTGTTGGCGCTGTTCATGCTTTGGATGCGCGCTGCCGTGTTGATTTATGCGTTGTTCTTCGGAATGGTCACCTTTCCCGGCACGGCCGAAATCGTGCCGATGCTGTTCCTGACCCCGACCGGTTGGGGATTGTTGGTTGCGGGCGGCGTTGTGGGGGGGCTGTTTGCGGCTTTCGCCTTTGCCATCAGCATTTTCGCGGTTCCGATGTTGTTGACCGAACGGGTTGACGCCATGACGGCCCTCGGGACCAGCATGGCGATGGTCTGGAGCAACCTTCCCGTGATGCTCGCCTGGGGGGCCATTGTTCTGGGCCTGTTCCTGGTGTCGGTTCTGACGGCCGGGCTTGGCCTTATCCTGGTGTTTCCGGTGCTGGGCCATGCCACTTGGCATGCCTATCGCGCCATTCGCGGCCCAAATCGGGACGGCGAGGAAACCCAACGCATGTTCATCCAGCCCGCATGATCACCCGTGATGCCCCAGGCTGGCCAGACCCCGGCATTTTGCCGGGCGTGGGGGGCGCATGATGGCGTCACTGTTTGATCTGACCGGTAAAACCGCCCTTGTCACCGGTTCGTCTCAGGGTATCGGGTTGGCGCTGGCCCGGGGGTTGGCGAATGCTGGCGCGCGGGTCATTTTGAACGGGCGTTCCCAAGGGAAACTGAAATCCGCCGGCGATGCCATCGGGGCCACTGATATGTTGTGTTTCGATGTCACCGATGCCGACGCGGTGCAATCCGCCATTGGCGGGTTTGAAGGGGCGGGAACGCCGATTGATATCCTGGTCAACAATGCCGGCATGCAGCTTCGTGGCCCGTTGGAAGATTACGACCCGGCGGATTTTGATCGTCTGATGCGCACCAACGTGCATTCGGCGTTTTATGTCGGGCAGGCCGTCGCGCAACGGATGATCCCGCGCAAGGCGGGCAAGATCATCAATATCGCCTCGGTTCAATCTGCGCTCGCCCGGCCCGGAATCGCGCCCTATACGGCCTCGAAAGGCGCGATCAGCAATCTGACCAAAGGCATGGCGACCGATTGGGCGAAACATGGGTTGCAGATCAACGCAATCGCCCCCGGATATTTCAAAACGCCGCTGAACGAGGCGCTTTATACCGACGATGCGTTCAACCAATGGCTGTCGGCGCGGACCCCGGCAGGGCGCTGGGGTGAGGTGGAGGAATTATGCGGCGCGGCGGTGTTTCTGGCCTCTGCCGCGTCAAGTTTCGTGAATGGTCAGACGCTGTTTGTGGATGGCGGCATCACCGCCTCGATTTAGGGCCAGGCCGGCGCCTGAAACACATCGTCCATGTGGCTGCCCAACAAGGGTTGGCGCGCGATCCTCATAAAGTCACGGGGGGCGCTGGTGGCGGCGCCCAGGGCATCGCCCACCGATATACCCACATGTTCGACCAGCCGGGCGACCGAGGTTTGCAGATCAATATGCGCGCCGGCAAGTGAGCCTTGGGCATTGACCAGTTTGCCGCCCTGCACGCGGATGGTTTCGCCATAGATTTCAAAATGATCTGGCCCGGCGATCGTGGACATGGCATCAGAGACCAGAACCATGCGCCCTTTGCGCGGGCGGGCGCGAAAGGCGAGGACGGTCATCCTGTCATCCACATGATGGCCGTCAGCAATGATCCCGCAAAACGCATCACTGTTGATGGCAGCCCCGACAATGCCGGGGGCGCGTGATGTCATCTGGGGCATCCCGTTGAAAAGATGGGTAAAACCGCGCAATCCTTCGGCAAGGGCCTGTTCTGTCTGTGCGGCGCTGGCGGCACTGTGCCCGGCGGCGACGGTCACGCCCATGGCGGTCAGATCGGCGATGGTACCCGGTTCAAGGGTTTCGGGCGCAACGGTGAGCAGCACCGGCAGATCGTGCTGGCGCAGGCGTTCAAGCAGGGCGCGGGTGCGGGCATCAAACGGGCGGATGCGCGCCGGATCATGGGTTCCTTTGTGGGCAAGGCTGATGTGCGGTCCCTCAACGTGAATGCCAAGCACGCCGTTTTTCCCATGTTCGCCCAGCACCGCCATGGCGGCGCGTTCGGTGATGTCGGGGTGGTCGGTGATGACCGTGGGCAGGATGAACGGCGTTCCCACCGAACGGTGTGCGCTCGCAATCGCGCGCACGCCTTCGGGGGTGGGATCATTGTTCAGCATCACGCCCCCCGCCGTTGACCTGCACATCAAACAACCCCGGCGACAGGATCACCGCCAGCGGTTCGGGTTCGATGCCGGGGGCCAATGTGGCGCTATCGGCCAGATCGACAATTCGGTCATCCTCAATGGCAATGGCGATATTGCGCGACAGGGTTTCGCCGTCAAATACCCCAGCGGGCAAGACCCAACGCATCACGCGGCCTCAAACAGATAGGGCGACAGCATGTCCTGAATCTGTGCCCAGACCAGCGCCCGCGCCCAGCCCCCGGCGACCTGTCCCAACGCCTGCGCCCGGGCAATGACGGCAGGTGCAAAATACTGCTCGGTCAGGGGGTGGGGGCGGGTTGTTCCAGCGCCTTGAACAGATCGGATACAGCCGCCTGCGCCCCGGCTTCGGGCCAGTAATACCGGATGCGGTCGGCATAGCCAAAATGGCGCTGAAGGTGCAGTTCCTGTTCGCTGCCCTCATAATGTTTGCGCCAATGATCGGGATTGGCCAGCATCAGCCTCTCCATCACATCCGACAGGTCGTGGCCGCTGCGCGCGGGTGTGGTCCATTTTGAGATGCCGTCCAGCGCATAAAGCGCCTGACGATAGGCAAAGGTCAGGGCCGGGCCGACCTTGTGGATGGCAAAATGGCGGCGCGCCAGTTCGGGATACACCGCATCATACTGGTAATCGGTTGAATGGGCCTCAAACGCGATGTTGGGATGGTCGGACAGGGCCGCTGACAATTTGTCAGGCGCATCCATATCAAAGCGGTCGATGTGGGTCGGGGCAAATTCCAGCCCCGGTTGCACCACCAGACCGATGACACGATCCCAAGCCCCATCCAGCCCCTCGGCGTGGAATGCGGTTTGGTGGCGTTCCAGCGTGTGGCGGGCGCGTTCGGGCAGGGTGGCGACAATCGACTGGCCGCCGTCTTCGGTGCGCGCACCGCCGGGGGCGGAACTTCGGTTCCGACAACATAGCTCAGCAGCGATGGATCGGGCGCGTGGGCCTCGCAGACGGCGGCAAGGGCGGCGGCGCGGGTGGCGCTGATGTCATCGTCCACCTGGGCCGGTTCACCGGCGCAGCCTTCGGAACAATCGAGGTGGATCTTGGTAAACCCCGCCTCGACATAGGCGCGCATCAAATCCCTGGCGTGGCCCATGGCCGTTTCAGCGTCCGAGGCACGCCAGACCTGCGGCCCAAGGTGATCGCCGCCAAAAACCACCAAATCCGGGTCAACGCCCAGTGCCTTGGCGCGGGCCCGGACGTTTTCGATGAACATGTCGGGGGTCATGTCGGTATAACCGCCGAACTGGTTCACCTGATTGCTTGTGGCCTCGACCAGGATCGCGCGGCCGGTTTCCTGCGCCAGCAGTAAAGATGCGCTCAGCACGTCCGGTTGCGCGGAACAGACCGAAGCGAGGGAAATGGTTTCACCGGCGCGGTTGCGCGCCACGATGTCGTTTACAAGGCTCATGACTCAGGCCCTTTCGATGGTATCAAGCGCCAGCAACGCGGCCCCCCGGCCGCCGCTGCTGTCGCCAAACATTGGTTTCAGGATTTCGGGGCGCCGGACCGTTGGCAGGGCAACCCGGTTCAATGCCACGCTCAGACGTGTTTCCAGCCCGGAAATGTTGGACAATCCGCCCCCCAGAACGATGCAATCGGGGTCAATATGCAGTTGGATCGTGTGCAGCAGTTCGGCGGTCAGCTCGGCCCAGACCTCCAGCACCTTTTTGTTGTCGGGTGTGTCCGGGGCCGCGGCAATTTCGATGGCGGGGCGGGCGGTTCCGGTGATGGTGCGCGAAAGATGTGCCATGCCGGTGCCAGAAATCAGGGTTTCGGTGCATCCCGTTCGCCCGCAGCCACAGGGCAACAATGGCAGATCATGGGCGGCCACCACATGGGCAGGAAGGGCGTAATGGCCGATTTCGCCGGGCAGGCCGTTATGGCCCAGCACAAGCCGGCCATCCTGACACAGACCGCCCCCCAACCCGGTGCCAAGGATCAGGCCAAAGACGCGGGCGTGGCTCTGGCCCGCGCCGCCGCAGGCCTCGGACAGGGTGAAACATTTGCAATCATTGGCCGACACGATCGTCCCGCCAAGTCGCTGCGCCAGATCGCGCGCAAGGGTCTGGCCATTGGCGGCCAGATTGGCCGTGACCGACAGCCCGGTCTGCGGGTCGACAAGGCCGGGAATGCCGATGCCCACGGGCAGATCCGGGTTCTCCGCCTCTTCGCGCAGCCAATGCACCTCGTGTTCCAGGGCGCTTAGCAGATCGGAATAGGATTCGCGCGGGGTTGGCCGCCGCCGCGATGCGAGGGCGGTCATCCCCCGATCAAACAGCGTCGCGGCAATCTTGGTGCCGCCCAGATCAATGCCCGCGACCACCGCCGCGCCGCAATCAGGAATAGAGCCGGACATTCGCCACCACCCGCGTCAGATTGCGCCCTGCAAAGGGATCGTCAACGTTCAGTTCAAGGGATTTCGACCAGGCAACGGACAGGCGTTGTGCCACCACGACGGCAACCGGCGTGGTCCAGACATCGTCAAGCGCGCAGTCGAACGCAATGTCGGGGGCATCGCAGCCGTCGATGTTCTGACCGATGGTTGTCACCGGAATGGTCGGAAACTGGGCGCGGATTTCGGTTGCGATGTCGGAATCGTATTTGCGGGTCAGAGGGTGCGCCGACAGAAAGATGTAAACGGCGGTTTGATCGTCAACCACCGCCTTGGGGCCGTGGCGAAACCCAAGAGTGCTGTCCCAGGACGTGACAACCCGCCCCGCTGTCAGTTCCAGCACCTTCAACGCAGATTCACGCGCCGTTCCCTGAAAGGCGCCTGACCCCAGGAAAACCGCGCGTTCCGGGCGCGCCAGATCCAGATCATGGGCAAGAAGCCCGCGCCCGGCATCCGCCAGCGCCTGAGTTGCGGCGGCCAGATCCGTGATCGGGGTATCGTCAAGACAGGCCAGCGCCGTCAGCAGCATGGTGGTATAGCTGGAGGTCATGGCAAACCCGGTATTGTGGCAGGCGTCGGGCAGGACGATGACCTGGGCTTCGCCGCTGCCTGTTGGGGCGCGTTTTGCCAGAACGCTGTCCTTGTTGCAGGTGATGTTCAGCCGGTCCGCATCAGGCGACAGACGATCCAGCAGATCCATCGTACCGATGCTTTCCGAACTGTTGCCACTGCGCCCGAACGAAACGACAAGGGGGCGCATGCCGGGGCGGAAAAATCCTGCGGCCGCGCCACAAGATCGGTGGTCGGCACGTTGCGCAGCGAAATGCCACGCCGGTGGTTCAGCGCGACGGCCAGAGAATCGCCGATAAAGGCCGATGTCCCGGCGCCACACAGCCAGATTTCATCGGGCGCGCGGCGCGCGATCCAGTCGCGCACCTCTGTGGCGCGGGCGGTCAGTTCACTGGTCCAGGCGGCCCAGATATCGGGCTGGGCGGCGATTTCGGCTTCGGTGACAAAGTTTTCGGTCATGGTTTTCCTCTGGTCTTTCGATCGGCCGGGGGAATGTCGGCCAGTATGAGCTGTGTCGTTGTTTCTTCGATTTCGGCGCGCATCTCGGGGCGCAGGGCGCTGTCTGAGACGATGATATCCACATCCGTAAGATCACAAATGTGGTGCAGGGCCGGGCCTTTGAATTTGCCCGCATCAACCAGAACCACCACGCGTTTGCTGGCGCGGATCATGGCCCGGTTCAAATGTGCCTCTTCCTCGTTATAGGTCGATAGCCCGTATTTCGGATGCAGGGTATCGGCCCCGAGATAGGCCGTGTCGACGGTCATGTCCGCCAGGTTCGTTTCGGCCATCCGCCCGGCCAGCGACAAGGGGCCGGTCCGCAAGACGCCACCGGGCATCATAAGGCGGTGCTGTTCGGAATTGCGCAGGATCAGCACGGCGTTGAGGCTTGTCGTCAGAATCGTCTTGCCCGGCGCCGCCACCAGATTTTCGGCCATGAACTGAATGGTGGACCCTGAATCAAGCAGCAGCGAGCGGTCGGCGGCCGCCAGTTCGGCGGCGCGTGCGGCGATGGCCTGTTTGGCGCGTCGGTTGACGATTTCCTTGTCTTTCAGGCGCGGTTCAAGATCGGCCGAGGCGGTCATATCGTTGGTCGCCAGTGACATGGCAAAGGACAGGCGCAGGTCGGGCAACCCCTGATAGCCGTAATGCCGGGCAAAGCGGATCAGGGTGGGTTCACTGACGCCAACCCGTTCCGACAGGGCGCGCATCGGGCTGTTGATGAATTCACGGGGTTCGGCAATCACAAAATCGGCGATCTGACGAAAGGCGCGGGACAGCGCATCGCGGTCATCACAGATGCGTTGGAATATGTTGTCTGTGTCGTTCATGACGTTGTCTCCGATTGCGACAATTACTTTCATAAAACTACATTATTGGCAACAGTGAATTTTTTACGTCGCGTAGTTCGTAGTAAAACAACAAAAATTCCCCCAGAATGGTCCGAAATTGTGTCTGCTTAATAAAAATATGTTGCAAAACTACATTGATCTGCCTAGGTTCGGCAAAATCAGAGGAGGACACATTCATGAAGAAAACACTGTTGATGGCGGCCCTTGCCGCCGGAACCATCGCGGGCCATGCCAATGCCGATGGCAGCTTTACCTATTGGTCCATGTGGAACGAGGGAGAGCCCCAGCAAAAGGTTCTGGCGGCCGCGATCGGGGACTTTACCGCAGAAACCGGGATAACGGTTGATGTTCAATGGGTTGGGCGCGACATTCACAAAAAGGTCGGCCCGACGCTGAATTCACCCGAAACGCCCTTTACCCTTGTGGATGGCGAGCGGCGCAAGGTTTATTCCGCGCTGGTCACGACATCAAATCAGCATTCCATGGATGCGGTCTATGACATGCAGGTTCCGGGTCAGGATCAGACCGTGGAAGAGGCGCTGCTGGACAATTCGCGCGATACCGTGACCGAGGATGGCGCAACCTTCATGGTGCCCTATATCCTTCTCAGTTCGTCCTGGTGGTACGATGCGGCCCGGATGCCAGAACTGGTGGGCCATGAACCCAAGACATGGGATGACATGATCGCCCTGTTTCAAAAGCGCAAGGATGCTGGCGATCAGGTGATTGGTCAGGACGGCGACATCGGGTTTTACAACCTGTTCTACTTTGCCGAAATTGCCGTGCGGCATCTGGGGGCGGGCAATGTCAACGCGGCCATCGAAGACCGCAGTGGCGATGCCCTGCGCGATCCGCGGATCCTGAAAACAGCGCAGCAGATCGAACAGCTGGTCGATGCCGGTTTCTTTGCCGACGGCTATGATTCAAGCAAATGGCCAGCGCAGCAGCAACAATGGGCCGCTGGCAAGATTGATTTTATGTATAACGGCACATGGCTGCCCCGCGAGACAGCCGATTTTGCACCCGAAGGCGCAAAGCCGGTGCCGTTCCAGATGCCGTCGGTCGGGCCTGATTCATTCGCCACCGAAGAAGTCGGACAGATCGGGTTTTCCATCGCCAAGAAAGGCCCTGATATCGAAGACGCGGAAAAGTTCGTCGCGTTTTTCATGCAGAAGAAATACCTTGCTGAACTGGCGGACGAGGCCAAGGTGATCGTGCCGGGCAAGGGTATTGAAATCGATCCGGTGCTGGCGCCTGTCTATGACGCGCTGAACGCGGGCAACCCGCCGCACAATTCCTATGACGGCGTGAACACCTATAACGCCGATTACACAACCAAGGTTCTGACGCCGCTGGTGAATGAACTGATCTTTGGCGAAATCGACGCCAAGACGTTCCAGGATGAACTGGTCGATCAGACCGTTCTGTACTGGGAACTGCGCGACTGACAGCGCCCGAAACGGCACTGTCTGGCCGCTGCGCGTTTTCTCCCGCGCGCGGCGGCCACCGTTGCCTGAGTTTCTTTCTTCCGACCCCGCCAACGCATTGGAGCCTGGATAATGGACACCCCCATTAAGCAGCAACAAAAGAAAATCTATTGGTGGTTCATCGCCCCTGCCGTCATCCTTTACACTGTGTTCTTTGTCGTGCCTGCCCTTGGCACCCTTTGGATCAGCTTTCACAAATGGCCCGGCGCGGGTGAGATGAAATGGGTCGGCATCCGGAATTACCGGATTCTGTATTACGATTCCGTTTTCATGCTGTCGTTCGTCAACACGCTCAAGATCCTGTTTCTGGTGGGGGGCGCGACGTTCCTTCTCAGCTTTGGGTTGATGATGGTGCTGCGCGATATGATGGGCCGCGGGATCGTGCGCGCCGTGATCTTTTTCCCCAATATCCTGTCGGGGGTGGTGATCGCCATTCTGTGGGGTTTCCTGTTTCAGGCCGATGGTTTGGTCAATCAGTTCCTGTCGCTGGCCGGCGTGTCGGACCCGCCCAAGTGGTTGAATGAAAACATGATGATCAACGTGGTGATGATCGGCCTTGTCTGGGTTTCGACCGGGTTTTACACTACGATCCTGATGGCGGGGGCCGACCGCATTCCCAAACATCTGTACGAAGATTGCGCGCTGGCCGGGGCCGGGACGTTTCAACAGTTCCGCTTTGTTACCCTTCCCCTGATGTGGGAGGTGTTCGGCATCGCCGCGATCCTGTGGACGATCAGTTCAATCAAGGTTTTCGAATTCATTCTCGCCTTTGCGGGCGCTGTCGGGTTCCTGCCGCCGGTCAAGACGTGGAACACCGCCCTTTATTCCTATGCCGAGGCGTTCTCTGGCGAGGGGATGCCCCGCTATGGCACCGCTTCGGCCAGTGCTGTGGTCATGCTGGCGCTGGTGGTGGTTCTTGTGGTGCTGCTGCGGCGCGTCATGCACCGTGAAACGCTTCAATTCTGAGGATTTTTCAGATGACAACTACTCCGAAAAAACCCAGGCGGGCGCCGGTGGCGTGACTGACCGGATGGGGCCGATCAAGGTTGTCGGCGTGCCTCTGGTCTGGCTGTTTGTCGCCTTCAACGTGTTCGTTCTGCTGTGGATGGTCATGTCGTCCCTGAAAACCTCGTCCGAGATTTTCGAGGTGCCGTGGGATCTTCCCGAGGTAATCCAGTGGGGCAATTATGTGCTGGCCTGGCGGGACGGCAACTTTGGCCAATCGGTGCTGAACACCGTGATGCTGACCGTTGGCACCGCGCTGGCCACCATTGCCATCGCCGCGCCGGCATCCTATGCGCTGAGCCGGTTCAAGGTGATCAGCGCCGGGCCGCTGACCATGTATTTTGCCCTTGGTATCGGCATTCCCGCGCAGCTTATCATCCTGCCGCTTTATGCGATCATGAATCAGTTTGGCATGGTGAATTCACTTTGGGGACTGTGGGTGCTTTATGTGGCATCGTCGCTGCCGTTCGCGGTGTTTTTCCTTACCGGATTCTTTGCCAGCCTGCCGGGCGAGCTGGAGGAAGCGGCGACGCTGGATGGCGCTTCGGCGGTGCAGACATTTGCGATCATCATGTTGCCCCTGGCGCGGTCGGGGATCGTGACGCTGACGATCCTGAACATGATCGCCCACTGGAATGAAACGATCTTTGCGCTGGTGTTTCTTCAGACCGACGACCAACTGACGCTGTCGGTGACGTTGCTGAATTTCATGAAAACCATGCAGTACAACAACGCAAACTGGGGCGGATTGTTCGCGGGCGTGTGCATTCTCGTGCTGCCGGTGCTTGCCGTCTATCTTTGGCTTGGCCGCCAGATCATCGAGGGCATGACCCTTGGCGCAGACAAATAAAAGGGACAGGATCAATGGCGACGATTGAATTCAAGAACGTGACCCGGCATTTCGCCGACACGCCGCGAGCTGGCGGTCGAAAACCTGAACCTGCCGATCGAGGATGGCGAATTCGTGGTTCTGGTCGGGCCGTCCGGCTGCGGTAAATCCACGTCATTGCGCATGCTTTCGGGGCTTGAACTGGTGGATGGCGGCGAAATCCTGATGGATGGAAAAGACATCAGCCGCGAACGCCCGTCTGAACGGGACGTGGCGATGGTGTTTCAGAACTATGCGCTTTATCCGCATATGACCGTGGCCGAAAACATGGGGTTTCACCTGCGTATCGCCAAACGGCCCAAGGCCGAAATCCGCGAAAAGGTGGGTATTGCCGCTGAAAAGCTGGGTCTTTCGCCGTTCCTTGACCGGTATCCGCGCAACCTGTCGGGTGGTCAGCGCCAGCGGGTCGCGATGGGGCGCGCCATAGTGCGCACGCCCAAGGTGTATCTGTTTGACGAACCGCTTTCCAACCTCGATGCGAAATTGCGGGTGCAGATGCGCGGCGAGATCAAGAAGTTGCAGAACGAACTGGGCACCACCACCGTTTATGTCACCCACGATCAGATCGAAGCGATGACCATGGCCGACCGGATCGCCGTGATGTCCGAGGGGCGGCTGGAGCAATACGGCACCCCGACCGAACTCTATGACACCCCGGTCAACAAATTCGTGGCCAGCTTTATCGGCTCGCCCGGCATGAACTTTCTTGAGGGGCAGATTGACACAACCGGCGCACGGTTCACCAACGGGGCCGGCGTTGAATTGCCCCTTGCCGGCCGGTTTGACCCGGGCCGCAAGGTCACATTGGGGTTTCGCCCCGAACATCTGCACCTTGCCGATCAGGGCATCGCGGGCAAGGTCGATCTGGTCGAACCCACGGGCGCAGAGGAAATGATCTCGTTCGACATTGCCGGGGGAACGGTTCTGGCCTCCCTGCGCGAGAGGAACAATCTGCGTGAAGGGCAGAACGTCGCGCTGAACGTCGCGCGGGAACACCTGCATCTGTTCGCACTGGACAGCGGCGCGCGGATCGAACCGCAACAATAGGGGAAACGACCATGCCATCATCGCCCAACATCCTTGTGATCATTTCAGACGATCAGGGCGCCTGGGCGATGGCCCATGCCGGAGCGCCCGAATTGCACACCCCCAATCTTGACCGGTTGGCGGGGTGGGGAAAGCGGTTTCAATCATTGTATTGCGTTTCGCCTGTCTGCTCTCCGGCGCGGGCATCGATCATGACCGGTATGATACCGTCGGCCCACGGGGTGCATGATTGGCTGCGCGCCGGGAATTCCACGCTGGAAACCCAGTTTCACCAGCATCTGATTGATTATCTCGATGGGTTTGAAACCTATCCCGAAATTCTGGCGGCGGGCGGATACCGCTGCGGGCTGAGCGGCAAATGGCATCTGGGCAATACCGGTACACCGCACCGGGGCTTTGATTTCTGGCGCGCCTTTCCCACCGGCGGCGGAAGCTATCGTGACCCCAAGATCGTGCAAGACGGCGACCTTGTCCCGCACAAGGGGTATCTGAGCGATATCATCACCGACAATGCGCTGGCGTTCCTGCAAGAACAATCATCGCAACGCCCCTGGTATCTGAGCGTTCATTACACGGCGCCCCATTCACCCTGGGGCCATGACCAGCACGAGCCAGAGGATATCGCGGCCTTCTGGCCCGATTGCGATTTCCCTTCGCTGCCGCGTGGCCCCATGCACCCTGATATATACGATCCCGCCGCTTACCCTGACACGCCGGAACGGCGCCGCGAGGTGTTGTCGGGTTATGCCGCTGCAATCCGCGGCATGGATCGCGGGATCGGCCGTATTCTGGATCAGCTTGAGGAACAGGGAGAGTTGGAAAACACTTTCATCCTGTTCACCGCCGACAATGGCATGAATATGGGTCATCACGGGATTTATGGCAAAGGCAACGGCACTGACCCGATCAACCTGTTTGAAACCTCGGTCAAGGTGCCGGGCATCGTGGCGCAACCGGGCCGCATTGCACCGGGTGATCTGAACGGTGTCTATTCCCACTATGATATCCTGCCCACCTTGCTGGGCATTGCGGGATTGTCCGACCGGGTTCCCGCGGGGCTTCCCGGGCGCGATCTGTCCGACGTGCTGTTTTCGGATGCCCCCGAAGAAGACGGGTTTGCCGTGGTGTTTGATGAATACGGGCCACACCGGATGATCCGCCATGGTCAATGGAAATACATCCACCGCAAAGGCCCCCCGGCCCGCAACTGTTTGATCTTGAAGCCGACCCCGGCGAAGAGACCAACCTTGCCGCCACAACGGATCATCAGGCCGTTGTTGAACGATTGAGGGGGAACTGGGCGCGTGGTTCACCCGCTTTGCCGACACGCGGATCGACGGGTTTACCCTGCCTGTGCGCGGCGGTGGCCAGATCGATCATATCGCAGCCCCCCGCACCGATTTGCCGCCCTTCCGGCACCACGATGGCCGGCCCACCGTAACCAAGTAACCCGCGCAAGGCCTGATCATGACCCAGCCAAACATCCTGCTTATCACCACGGATCAGCAACATTTTTCCACTTTGGGTGCGACCAACCCCAAGATCAGCACGCCCAATCTGGACCGGCTGTGCACCATGGGCACGCGGTTTGACCGCGCCTATTGTCCCAGCCCGGTTTGCACCCCGTCACGCGCCAGCATTCTGACCGGGCTTTACCCGTCGCAACACGGCGCATGGACCATCGGTGTGCATCTGGACGAGGCCTGTCGCACCCTGCCCGAGATGCTGGCCAAAGATGGCTATCGTTCGGGTCTGATCGGCAAGGCGCATTTTCACCCGCTGGCGGACAGCCCCGGGCATACCTCGCTGGAAAAGCTGCCCACCGTGCGGGACATGGAATTTTGGCGTGGTTTCAACGGCCCGTGGTACGGGTTCGATCACATCGAACTGGCCCGCAATCACGCGGACGAGGCGATGGCCGGTCAGCACTATGGCCTGTGGATGGAACAAAAGGGGTTGGACAACTGGCGCGATTATTTCCAACCGGCCCCTGGCGAAACCTCGGCCCATGCCATTGCCAGCGGGGCAAACGGTGAATACTGGAAACGCCAGCAACGCAGTTGGCCCCTGCCCGAGGATTTCCACTATACCCGCTGGACCGGCGAACGCTCGGTCGCGTTCATCGAAGATGCCGCGCGCCGCGAACAACCGTTCTTTCTGTGGTCAAGCTTTCACGACCCGCATCCGCCCTATGTTCTGTCCGAACCCTGGGCGTCGATGTACGACCCCGAGGATATGGAACCGGGCGCTTTGACCCCGGGCGAGCATGACCGCAACCCACCGCATTTCGGCAAGACCCAGGAAAAATCCCCGGATTTCGGTGACTGGCATCAGCCGTTCGAGGCCCACGGGTGCCATTCGCACCTGATTGACCGCGCTGAGCTGAAAAAGGACATGGCAATCTATTACGGCATGGTCAGTTTTCTGGATCAGGAGGTCGGGCGGATTCTGGATGCATTGGAAGAACAGGGCATTCTGGACAACACCCTGATCGTGTTCACCACCGACCACGGCCATTTCATTGGCCAGCACGGCCTGACCGCCAAAGGCCCGTTCCATTACGAAGATCTGTTGCGCGCGCCATTCATTGCCGCGTGGCCGGGCAGGATTCCGGCGAATACCGTCAGCCAGTCCTTGCAAAGTCTGGTCGATCTTGCGCCGACCTTCCTGACCGCGGCCGGGCAACCGGTGCCGGGCGATATGCAGGGGCTTTCGTTGCTGGCGGAATGGACCGGAGAATCTGAGCAGACCCGCGATTTCATCCTGTGCGAAAACCGCCATAACCCGGTCATGCCCCATGCGGTGACCCATGTTGACGCCCGGTACAAGATCACCGTCTACCGCAAAGGCGAGGCGGGCGAATTGTTCGATCTGCACACTGATCCGGGTGAGGTGAACAATCTGTGGAACGACCCCGAACAGGCCGCCCTGAAATCGTCGATGCTGTTGCGTTTCGCGCAATCCATTCTGGCGTCCGAGCGGATGAAAATGCCACGGGTGTCACACGCCTGAGCCTGGCATGCCGATACGTTGACCCTGCTGAACCCCACCTGGGCGGGCCCCGCCGCCCGGGTTTGGCCAGTGATGGTGGTATTTCAAAAGGGCGGGCTGGCGTTATCAGAAATTCCAAGAAAGTCCTGTCGCGATATTGCGAATGGTCGCCACGCGACGGCCCGGCCATAGTGACCACAACCCAGCACGATGAGGATCACTATGTCAGCCAAATATTATGCCCCGCGCGGTGGCCACCCCGGACAGGAACAATTACTGACGGATCGCGCGGTGTTCACCGATGCCTATGCCGTGATCCCCAAAGGCACCATGCGCGATATCGTGACCAGCTTTCTGCCGTTTTGGGAAGGCACCCGCCTGTGGGTTCTGTCGCGCCCGCTCAGCGGATTTGCCGAAACGTTTTCACAATACATCATGGAAGTGGCCCCCGGCGGCGGATCGGACCGCCCCGAAAGCGACCCCGCCGCACAGGGCGTTCTGTTCGTGGTCGAAGGCGCCGCAACCCTGACCGTTGCGGGCGCCGAACATGTGCTGGCCCCGGGTGGCTATGCCTATCTGCCGCCGCGCACCGGGTGGACCTTGCGCAACACCGGCGATGAAACGCTGCGGTTTCACTGGATTCGCAAGGCCTATGAACCGGTTGAAGGGTTGGAAACGCCGGATGTCATAATCGCCAATGAAAACGACATTGCCCCCACGGTGATGCCTGAAACCGACGGAAAATGGGCGACCACGCGCTTTGTCGATCCTGCCGATCTGCGCCACGATATGCATGTCACAATCGTGACGTTCGAACCGGGCGCGGTCATTCCCTTTGCCGAAACCCACGTGATGGAACACGGGCTGTATGTTCTGGAAGGCAAGGCGGTGTACCGGCTGAACCAGGATTGGGTCGAGGTTGAGGCCGGCGATTACATGTGGCTGCGCGCCTTCTGCCCGCAGGCCTGTTATTCCGGCGGCCCCGGAAAATTCCGCTATCTGCTCTATAAGGACGTGAACCGGCACATGGCATTGCGCCCGGCACACGCCCTGTCGCACCGGGGTTAGCCCCGGCCGCCGATTGCGGTTGATAATTCCGCCGCGGCGGCAACAACGGCGCGGCTGAGCATGTCGATTTGGTCCGTTCCCACGCGTGATGTGGGGCCGGACACCGAAATTCCTGCGACGGCCTCGCCGTGGATGTCAAACACCGGGGCGGCGATGCACCGCATCCCCAGATTGCGTTCTTCGTTGTCGATGGCAAACCCCCGTTCGCGGGTGATGTGCAGTTCATCGTTCAGGGCGTCACGTTCGGTCAGGGTGAATTCGGTAAACCGTGGCAGGGGCGCATCGGCCAGAAATTTCGTGACGCGCGGCGCATCCATCTGCGCCAGCAGCGCCTTGCCAATTCCCGATGCGTGCAGCCGTGACAATGTTCCGGGCGGAAAAAACGCGCGGATGCTGGCATGGGTTTCAACCTGACTGACGAACAGAACGTGGCTGTTCTGTTCAATCCCGAGGTTGGCGGTTTCGCCTGTTTCTTCCATCAGCGCGCGCAAAATCGGGCGGGCACGATCCACCAGACTGGTGCGGCGCAGAAACCGGGCGCCAATGACAAAGGCACGCGGCCCAACATACCAGACCTGTTCGGATTGATCGAATTCGACCAGCCCGCGCCCCTCCAGTGTTACCAGAATCCGATATATCGTTGCCGGAGATTGCCCCAGATCGCCGGACAGGGCCGACAGGGTTTTGCCTTGTGCCTCGCTCAGGAATTCGAATACCTCCATGGCGCGATCCAGAGATTTGATCGTGTTCTGGGCTGTCTTGTCATCCCAGTCGCGGGGGCGGCCACGGGACCGGCGGACGTTCTGGGCGGCATTCTCTTTGCTATCCATAAGATGCCTCTTAGATAAGATGAAACTCATATTCACCTTATGAAAAATGTAACGGCATGACAATAAATGATTTATTTGACGTTGCGCATAATGAAAAACCATTTCAAAAAAATGGCACGGCAGGGGCGGGCGCATTAATCTGGGTACAAAGGTCAGCAAGGAGACGATCATGAACTTTCAGAACCCAGTTTTCATTCCCGGTCCCACCAACATGCCCGAGGCCTTGCGCCAGGCCTGCTATATGCCAACGATCGATCACCGTTCGCCGGTGTTTGGCAAGATCCTGCACCCCTGTCTGGACGGTGTGCGCAAGGTTCTGAAATCCGACAGCGCCAAGGTTTTCATCTTTCCGTCCACCGGCACCGGAGGTTGGGAAACTGCGTTGTCCAACACCCTTTGCAAGGGCGATACCGTGTTGGCGGCGCGCAACGGCATGTTTTCGCATCGCTGGATTGATATGTGTCAGCGCCACGGGTTGGATGTGCAGGTTGTGGAAACCCCCTGGGGCGCGGGCCTGCCTGCGGACAAATACGAAGAGATCCTGCGCGCCGACACCGGCCACAAGATCAAGGTCGTACTGGCCACCCACAACGAAACGGCCACCGGCGTGAAATCCGATATTGCCGCCGTTCGCCGTGCGCTGGATGCCGCCGGTCACCCGGCCATGCTGTTTGTCGATGGGGTCAGCTCTATCGCCTCGATGAATTTCGAGTTTGACAACTGGGGCGTCGATGTTGCCGTGACCGGCAGTCAGAAGGGGTTCATGTTGCCTGCCGGGCTGGCCATTGTCGGGTTCTCGGACAAGGCAGTGGCCGCATCGAAAACCGCCGATCTGCCGCGCACCTTCTTTGATATCAAGGACATGCAAAAGGGATATGACGCCAACGCCTTTCCCTATACGCCGCCGGTCGGTCTGTTGAACGGTCTCAAGCTGTCGCTTGATATGCTGCTGGGCGAGGGGCTGGAAAATGTCTTTGCCCGCCATCACCGGATTGCCGAAGGCGTGCGCGCCGCTGTGGGCGCCTGGGGGTTGGAGCTGTGCGCCAATTCGCCTGACGTTTATTCCGACACGGTCAGCGCAATCCGCACGCCCGAAGGGTTCAACGCTACCGATATCGTAAGCCATGCCGCCAATACCTATGATATGGCGTTTGGCGTCGGTCTGGGCGAAGTGGCGGGCAAGGTGTTCCGTATCGGCCATCTGGGAAGCCTGAGCGATGCGATGATGCTGTCGGGCCTGGCCACCGCAGAAATGGTGATGGCCGATCTGGGGCTTGATATTACCCTTGGGTCGGGCGTTGCTGCGGCGCAGGAACATTACCGCTCAACCGCTGTCGTCGCGCAAAAGAACGCGGCCTGATCCGCGAGGGAATCACGATGTATATTCCGACAATCGACGACATGAAGGCCGCGCATGAGCGGATCAAGCCGCATATCCGGCGCACACCGATCCGGGTGTCGGATTATCTGAATGATCTGACCGGCGCGCAGCTGTTCTTCAAATGCGAGAACTTTCAGGAACCGGGCGCCTTCAAGGTGCGCGGTGCCAGCAACGCGGTGTTCGGGCTGAGCGACGAACAGGCCAAGAAGGGCGTGGCAACCCATTCGTCGGGCAACCACGCATCCTGCCTGAGCTATGCCGCCAGCCGCCGGGGAATCCCGTGCAACGTGGTCATGCCGCGCACGGCGCCGCAGGCCAAGAAAGACACGGTGCGTCGCTATGGCGGTGTGATCACCGAATGCGATCCGTCGACATCATCGCGCGAGGCGACCTTTGCCAAGGTACAGGCCGAAACCGGCGGCGATTTCGTGCACCCCTATAATGACCCGCGCGTCATCGCGGGGCAGGGCACCTGTTCGCGCGAGATGCTGGAACAGACCGACGGCGTCGATTATGTGGTTGCGCCCATCGGCGGCGGCGGGATGATTTCGGGCACATGTCTGACGGTATCCAACATGGCCCCTGAAACAAGGATCATCGCCGCCGAACCCGAACAGGCCGACGACGCCTATCGCAGTTTCAAGGCGGGGCATATCATTGCCGATGATGCGCCTCAGACGGTTGCCGATGGGTTGCTGGTGCCGCTGAAGGATCTGACCTGGCATTTCGTGCGCAACCATGTGACCGACATCTTTACCGCCTCGGAACAGGAAATCATCGACGCGATGAAATTGGTCTGGAAACACCTGCGCGTCGTCATGGAACCGTCCAGCGCCGTTCCGATGGCGACCATTCTGAAAAATCCCGACACGTTCAAAGGCAAACGTGTGGGCATCATCATCACGGGCGGCAATGTCGATCTCGACACGCTGCCGTGGCTCAAGTGAAGGGAACCAAAGCCATGAACAAACAAGTTAACCTTGACGAACTCGAAGTCGGTTTCGACGTTCCCGCCCTGCCGGGTATGGACGAAGCGGATATCCAGACGCCTTGCCTGATCCTCGATCTGGACGCGCTTGAGCGCAACATCAAGAAGATGGGCGATTACGCCAAGGCCCATGGCATGCGGCACCGCGCCCACGGCAAGATGCACAAATCCGTTGACGTGCTGAAGCTGCAACAGGATCTGGGCGCCGCGATCGGCGTGTGCTGTCAAAAGGTTTCCGAGGCAGAGGTGTTCGCGCGCGGCGGCATCAAGGACGTGATGGTGTCCAATCAGGTGACCGACCCGGCCAAGATCGACCGTTTGGCGCGCATGCCCAAACTCGGCTGTCGCGTTCTGGTCTGTGTCGATGACCCGGAAAACGTCAAGGCCCTGTCGGAAGCCGCCGTGAAACACGGCACGCAGATCGAGGCATTGGTCGAGATCGATTGCGGCGCGGGCCGTTGCGGTGTGAACACCACCCAGGATGTCGTGAACATTGCAAAACTGATCGACGCGGCCGATGGCCTGAAATTTGCCGGCATCCAGGCCTATCAGGGCGCGATGCAGCACATGGATTTGTACACCGACCGCGAAGAAAAGCTGAACGCGGCAATCTCGCAGGTGGCCGATGCAGTCACCGGCCTTAAGGCCCAGGGGCTGGAGTGTGACATCGTAGGCGGCGGCGGCACCGGATCTTACTATTTTGAAAGCAACTCGGGCGTTTATAACGAGCTGCAGTGTGGGTCGTATGCGTTCATGGATGCGGATTATGGCCGTATTCTTGATAAGGACGGCAAGCGTATCGACGAGGGCGAATGGGAAAACGCGCTGTTCATCCTGACCAGTGTGATGAGCCATTCAAAGGCCGACAAGGCCATCGTGGATGCGGGCCTGAAAGCCCAATCCGTGGACAGCGGCCTGCCCACGATCTATGGCCGCGATGACGTCAAATACCTCAAGTGTTCCGATGAACATGGGGTGGTTGCCGACCCGGATGGCGTGCTGACGATCAACGAAAAGCTGCGCCTTGTGCCGGGCCACTGTGACCCGACCTGCAATGTGCATGATTGGTATGTCGGCGTGCGCGGCGGCAAGGTTGAAACCGTCTGGCCGGTATCGGCACGCGGCAAAGCTTACTGAACCATGACAGGGCGCCCGTTTTGCGGGCGCCCGAAAATTTCTGTTGGAGTTGAAAATGCTGATTGTACCAGAGCGCGAAATCGCCGCCCTGCTGACCCGCGACGCCGCCTTTACGGCGGTTGAAAACGTCTTTGCGGCCATGGCCGCTGGTGATGCCTATAACTTTCCGGTGATCCGCGAGGCGATCGGCCACGAAGACGCGCTTTATGGCTTCAAAGGCGGGTTTGACAATGCGGGCATGGCCCTTGGCCTCAAGGCCGGGGGATATTGGCCGAACAACCTTGAAAAGCGCGGGCTGATCAATCACCAGTCCACCGTTTTTCTGTTCGACCCCGACACGGGCAAGGTCAGGGCGATGGTGGGGGGCAATCACCTTACCGCGCTGCGCACCGCTGCGGCCTCGTCGGTTTCGATCAAACATCTGGCGCGCAAGGATGCGCGTATTTTGGGCATGATCGGCGCGGGTCATCAGGCCACGTTTCAGTTGCGCGCCGCCCTTGAGCAGCGCAAATTCGACAAGGTCATCGGCTGGAATTATCACCCTGACATGCTCCCGAACCTTGAAAAGGTCGCGGCCGAGGCGGGCGTGCCGTTTGAGGCGGTCGAGCTGGAGCAGCTTGGCCATGACGCGGATGTCATCATCTCGATCACCTCGGCCTTTGCGCCGTCATTGATGGCCGCCCATGTATCGCCCGGCACCCATATCGCCTGCATGGGAACCGATACCAAGGGCAAGCAAGAGGTTGAATCTGCCCTTTTGGCCCGGGCCACGGTGTTTACCGACGAGGTTGCCCAAAGCATCAGCATCGGTGAGGCGCAACATGCCATTGCCGAAGGGTTGATCAAGGAAAGCGACGTTCACCAGATCGGCGCCGTCATCAACGGCACCCACCCGGGGCGGACCTCGGACGCGGAAATCACCTTGTTTGATGGCACCGGCGTCGGGCTTCAGGATCTGGCCGTCGCGGCCAGCGTTGTTGATCTGGCGGTGAAAAGCGGCGTCGCGATCGAGGTCGATTTTTAAGCGAACATGCTACGGGGCGGGTAAATCATCGGCCCCGACAGCAGCCCGGATGGGGGGATCCGGGCGCGCGCTCTGGCCGGTTGGTCAGAGGCGCGCAATGAATTTTTTACAAAAGGAGGAGTCTACCATGTCCGATGCGTCAGTAACGCCGGTCACTTTGGATGCCGTCAATGAAAAACTCGCCCCGGGAAAACTGTTTACCCTGGGGTTGCAACACGTTCTTGTCATGTATGCGGGGGCCATTGCGGTGCCGCTTATCGTCGGGCGGGTGCTGAAACTTGACCCAGAGCAGGTTGCCTATCTGATTTCTGCCGATCTGTTTGTCTGCGGTGTCGTGACGATCATCCAGTCACTTGGCGCGTCCAAATGGTTCGGGATCAAGCTGCCGGTCATGATGGGCGTGACCTTTGCCAGCGTCGGGCCGATGCTGTCGATTGCGTCGGCCAATCCGGGGATAGATGGCGCGCGGATGATTTTCGGCTCGATCATCGGGGCGGGGATCATCGCGATGTTGCTTGCCCCCGTGGTCAGCCGGATGCTGCGGTTCTTTCCGCCGGTGGTGACAGGCACGATCATTCTGGTGATCGGCGTGACGCTGATGCGCGTCGGTATCGACTGGATCTTTGGCCTGCCTCTGGGGCCAACAGCGCCCAGCATCGTTGACCCGGCGCATATCGCGTGGCTTGACAAGGTGCGGGGAATGCTGGCCAGTGGCGCGATCCCGGCAATCCCCGACGGGTTAAAGATTGCGCCCACCGTGGACAACATCAGATATGCCAACCCTGAAAACATGCTTATTTCGGGCGTCGTTCTGGCGACCATCATCATCGTGATGAAATCCTTCACCGGCTTTCTGGCCAATATCTCGGTTCTGATCGGCATCGTTGTTGGGGCTGTTGTCGCGGCAGCCCTTGGGGTGATGCATTTTGATTCCGTGGGCACTGCCGGTTGGTTCGAACTTGTCACGCCGCTGCGTTGGGGGGTGCCGATTTTCGATCCGATCATGATCCTGACCATGACTTTGGTGATGATCGTTGTAATGATCGAATCCACGGGCATGTTTCTGGCCCTTGGTGAAATGTGCAACACACCCATTGAACGCCCATCGCTTTCTGCCGGATTGCGCACCGACGGTCTGGGCACTGTCATTGGCGGGTTGTTCAACACCTTTCCCTATACATCGTTCAGTCAGAACGTCGGACTTGTTGGTGTGACCGGTATCCGCAGCCGCTATGTCTGTGTGACCGGTGGCGCGATCATGATCGTGCTGGGCCTGCTGCCCAAGATGGGCGCATTGGTTGAATCCCTTCCCGTTGCCGTTCTGGGTGGGGCTGGCGTTGTCATGTTTGGCATGGTTGCGGCCACCGGTGTGCGTATCCTTGGGGCGGTTGATTTCAAGGTGAACCGGTTCAACGGGCTTATCGTTGCCATATCCCTTGGGATGGGGATGATCCCGCTGGTGGCCCCGCATTTCAGCATGTGGTTGCCCCATGCCATCGAACCGCTGATCGACTCGGGTATCCTGCTGGCAGCGATCTCTGCTGTTGTGCTGAATATGGTGTTCAACGGCGCCAAGCATATCTCGGAGGATGAGTTGCGCGAAGCGGCCTTGCAATCGGACGGTGGCCACTGACACCAGCCACATCTGACGCAGAACGACCAATGGGGGCCCTTGTGGCCCCCATTTTTATTGCGCAACAAGGCGTATTGAAACATCACAGACCGCTTATCGCGTTCGACCAAAGGGAGCGGCAGCGAACAAGCGTTTCAAGGTTAAGTCGAAACGCAATAACCTTGGGCGGCGCCCCACGGGTGACACGAACAGACCGGGCCGGGGATGGTGTGATTGCCGGGCGGAATGTCGGGCCCTGCGCGTTCAGCGTGATGGGGTTGTCCGGTGTCATCCTGCGTTCCCGGGGCGGTTCCCCCTTGGCCAGCGACCCAGGGCCGGGCCAGCGGGGCGGGATGCCACAGTCAGAATGCAAAATGCCCCGCGGCTTGCTGGGGCCGCGGGGCACAATGTGCGATCAAATGTAACGGTCAAGGGCTGTTACCAGGCCCTGAATCACCCAACAGTGTCTGAAATCAAAGGTTTCTGCACGTTGGGTGATGGGCCGCGTTTCCGCGTCGCACGATGTGGTCTAGTCGTGTTCGTCCCCGTGCAGCCTGCCAAGCCCATGGCCGGATTGCCCGCCTGAAACTTCTTCGGTTGCTTCGTCGGCCAGATGCTCGGGCAGCACAAGGTTCAGCACAATGGCGATCACCGCAGAAGGCAACAGCCCGCTTGTCATCAGGACGCGCAGGGTGTCGGGCAAATGTTGCATCGCCCCCGGCTCAAGCTGAAGACCAAGCCCGACGGAAAGGGCAATGGCGAAAATCACCATGTTGCGTTTGTTCCAGTCCACATCCGACAACATCGAGATACCGGACGCAACAACCATGCCGAACATGACGATCACGCCACCGCCCAGCACCTGGATCGGCACGGTTGAAATCGCTGCTCCGACCTTGGGCACCAATCCGGCAACGATCAGAAAGATGGCACCGCAGGTCACCACATGGCGGCTCATCACGCCGGTCATGGCGATCAGGCCGACGTTCTGGCTGAACGAGGTGTTTGGCAAGCCACCAAAGATGCCCGCGATGGCCGAACCGAAGCCGTCGGCATATGTCGCGCCTTCCAGTTCCTTGCCCGTTGCTTCGCGCTGAGCGCCACCCTTGGTGATGCCCGAAACGTCACCCACGGTTTCAATGGCCGACACAACCGCCATGAAGCAGAACCCGACGATGGCGGCAAATTGGAATTCGATGCCAAAGTGCAGCGGATTGGGCAGGGCAAAGTTGGACGCACGGCCGACATTTCCGAAATTGACCATCCCAAGGGCAAGAGCCACCAGATAACCGGCGATCAGCCCGAGCAGAACCGCCGAGATTGACAGCATGCCTTTGGCATAGAATTTGAAACCCAGCGTCACGATGATCACGACCAGGGCAACGGACCAGCTTTGCAGGTTGCCATATGCCTCGGTGCCGATCGCCGGAACACCGCCAGCGGCGTATTGAATCCCGACCTGGACCAGCGCCAGACCGATCATCGTGACAATCAGGCCGGTGACCAGCGGCGGCAGGGCAAAACGAATCTTGTTGATGATCAGGCCCAGACAGCCCTGAAAGATGCCGCCGATGATCACGCCGCCCATCAGGCCGGCCATGGCATCAACACCCTTGCCCGCCACCAGCGGAATCATGATCGGCAGAAAGGCAAAGGATGTGCCCTGCACGATGGGCAATCTGGCACCAATCGGGCCGAAACCCACCGTCTGAAACAGCGTGGCTATCCCGGCAAACACCATACACATCTGGATCATATAGATCATTTCAGGGAAGTCCGGCGAATTTGACCCGAACCCGAACCCGGCAGCCCCCGCCACGATGATGGCCGGGGTCACGTTTGACACAAACATGGCCAGTACATGCTGGATTCCCAGCGGAATCGCTTGTGAAAGCGGTGGTGTATAGTTCGGATCCCGGAGCTGCTCCGGGGTTCCGATGGATGAATCCGTCATGCGTTTCTCTTCCCTATGGTGATGCGTTGTGCCGACCTGTTGCCGACCTCTCGTTTCATCAGTTGATAATATACGGCGTGTCGAACCAGTGTTCCTCGAGGTTGGCGCCAGCGCCGATACGATCGACGACGGCGAACAATCCCGGTTCCGACAGGGGGGTCAGGACGCCGTGCCATGTTCCCCGGTGAAGGTTGATGCCTTGCCCCGGCGCAGTCAGAAACGCGCGGGGGGTCGTTGGGGTGCCGTTGTCATCAGTGGCGACGACAACAAGAAACGGATCGCCCGACATCGGTATGAACGCCTGACTGCCATCGGGGTGGCGTTCGACCAGTTCCAGTTTCAGGGGCAGGGTTTCCTTTTCGCCCCTGAAAATGCTGATCCCGGCCGTGCCATCGGAAAAATCCAACCGGGCCTTGTCGTGAAAGCGGCCACATTTGCCCTGATTGATCATCTTGTCCGGGGTGCCCGAAGCATCCAGAATGTCACCGAAGGGGGCAAAGGCCGCCGCGGTCAGGGGTTCGGTTTTGATGGTGCCGCTCATGATGCGAACTTTTCTTGCAGACGCAACTGCGCGATCCGTTCGACCTGACGGCAGGCCTCGGCAAATTCAGTGTCACGATCATTGTCGATACGACGGCGGAATGCCCCGATGATCGACGCCTTGGTGTTGTCGCGCACCGCAATGATGAAGGGAAATCCGAACTTTGCCGTATAGGTTTCGTTCATCCCGGTCAGGGTGGCCCGTTCTTCATCGGTCAGGGAATCCAGCCCGACCGAGGCTTGTTCGGCTGTGGATTCCGCCGTCAGACGCTTGGCCTCGGCCAGTTTCCCGGCAAGATCGGGGTGGGCCGTCAGCACGCCCAGCCGTTCATCTATGCTGGCGCTGCGAAACATCCGTGCCAGGGCCTGATGAACCCCCTGTGCCGTGTCGTGAGAAGCGCCCAGTTCAAGATCGAACGCGCGCTCGGCTATCCACGGGCTGTGTTCAAACACGCCGCCGAATTCGGAAACGAACGTGTCGCGGGTCATGTCCGAAGGGCGGTTCAAATGCGCTGGCGGGTTTTCTTTCGCCCAATGTTCGGCAATCTCAAGCCGCGTGGCAAACCAGACGCCCTCGTGGGATTTGAAATGCTCGATGACCCGGCGCAGCGCCGCCGCACGCCCGGGACGGCCAATCAGGCGGCAATGCAGCCCGATCGAAAGCATCTTGGGCTGTCCGGCGACACCTTCCTCGTAAAGGCAATCAAAACTGTCCCTGAGATAGCTTTCAAACTGATCACCAGTGGTAAAACCCGCCTGAATGGCGAACCGCATGTCGTTGCAATCCATCGTATAGGGCACGATCAACTGATCCTGCCCGTCGAAGTTCATCCAATAGGGCAGATCATCGGCATAGCTGTCGGCCACATAGGCAAACTGCCCGGTTTCGGCGGCAAGGCGCACGGTGTTGTTGGAACAGCGCCCGGTGTACCAGCCGCGCGGCGCCTCTCCGACCACTTCGGTGTGCAGGCGCACCGCCTCGGCGATCTGGGCGCGTTCTTCGTCCTCGGACATATCCTTGTGTTCGACCCATTTCAGGCCGTGACTGGCGATTTCCCAACCCGCAGTTTTCATCGCGGCCACCTGTTCGGGGGCGCGGGCCAATGCGGTGGTTACCCCATAAACCGTGATCGGCAGATCGCCCAACAGGCGATGCACCCGCCAGAACCCGGCGCGCGATCCGTATTCATAGATCGTTTCCATGTTCCAGTGGCGCTGTCCGGGCCAGGGCTGGGCGCCGGTTATCTCGGACAGGAACGCCTCTGACGCGGCATCCCCGTGCAGGATGTTATTTTCGCCACCTTCTTCATAATTCAGGACAATTTGCACGGCGATCTTTGCCCCGTTCGGCCAATTTGCCGCCGGTGGTGTTGCCCCGTACCCTGTCATGTCGCGTGGATATCGATTCACTTCAAGCCCTCCTTGGTAACGGCGTTATATTCCCAAAGAATATGTTCTTTTTTCAAAATAAATAAGAAGGAGTGTCAGCCCCATCAGGGTTTGTGTCTGACCCGTGTAATTGACAGACTGGGCAAGACATCAGGAGGGTTCGTTTCATGTCCGGCTATCTTACCACCCACGTTCTTGACACGGCCCGTGGCTGTCCGGCCGCTGGCCTGACCATCGCCCTTTATCGCATTACGGGCGAGACGCGGACGCATCTGAAAACCCTTGTGACCAATGACGACGGGCGCACCGACACGCAAATCCTGCCGACTGCGGAATTTGAAACCGGCACCTATGAATTGGTCTTTCACGCCGGGGCCTACCTTGACCGCACCGGCACCCCGCCGGAATCGCCGCGCTTTCTGGATGAAATCCCGCTGCGCTTCGGCATGTCAGAGGCATCGCATTATCATGTGCCGCTGCTGCTGTCGCCGTTTGGCTATTCCACCTATCGCGGGAGCTGACCCGAAAGCTTGGTTTCCTTGATGATCGCGCTGATCCGGTCGATGACGAACTCCATGAACAGACGGGTTTTCGGGTCTTGGTGACGGCGGTGGGTGAACAGACAGGCCATCTGAATCGCTTCGGGTGGTGTATCTTCGCCCACCACGACCAATTCACCTGATTTCAGGTATTCGGCCACCTCGAACACCGGTTTCAGGGCAATGCCCTGTCCGGTCAGCGCCCAATCGACCAAAACATCGCCGTCGTCGCATTCATACCGTCCGGGGACGGGAAACCGCTTGAGTCCGGTGCTGGTGATCAGCGGCCATTGGAATTCGGTCGCACCGGGAAACCGCAGGTTGAGGCATTCGTGTTTGCCGGCGACGATATCGTTGCCCGATCGCGGATGCCCCCGCGCCGCGATATATTCCGGCGCGGCACACAGAACCCGCTGCACGTCTGCGATTTTTTTGATTCTCAACGTGCTGTCTTCCGGCTGGCCCAGAAAGAACGCAAGGTCCAGGCCTTCGGTGGTCAGATCAACCTTGCGGTCGGTCAGCCGGAGCCGGACACTGACATCGGGAAATTCGGCCAGGAACGCGGGAATCTGTGGCGCAATTAGACGCCGCCCCACCCCCAAAGGCGCCGCCACATAAAGCGAACCGCGCGGATGTTCGGTGATGTCGACAACCTGCGCCTCTGCGGCCTGAACCGATTCCAGCACCTGACAGGCCCCGCCATAAAATGCCGTGCCCTGTTCGGTCGGGGCAAGATTGCGGGTGGTGCGTTGAAACAGGCGAACGCCAAGATGTTGTTCCAGTTGCGAAATACGCGACGACGTGACGGCAGGAGAAATGCGCAGGTCGCGCCCGGCGGCGGACATGCTGCCCAGTTCGTAAACGCGAACGAAGGTGCGGATGTTATCTAGATAGGACATTATTCTGCTTTTTTTGACACAGCTTGGGCCTGCACATAGATACCAGAAAAGTGCAAAACCCCATAGTCTGCTCACAACGAATCTTGGGAGATACGACATGTATGATTTGGCCATAATGTGGGATTGGGCGGGCTTTGCCGTGCGGTGGTTGCATGTCATCACCGCGATGGCATGGATTGGCGCCTCGTTCTATTTCATCGCACTGGATCTGGGGTTGGTCAAAGCGGCCAACATGCCCGCAGGGGTATCAGGCGAGGAATGGCAGGTTCACGGCGGTGGATTTTACCACATCCAGAAATATCTGGTGGCGCCGGAAAACATGCCTGACCATCTGATCTGGCACAAATGGCAAAGCTATACGACATGGCTGTCGGGTGCCGCCTTGATGATGATCGTCTATTGGGTGGGGGGTGAATTGTTCCTGCTTGACCCGAGTAAGGCTGAATTGTCCCTGTGGCAGGGCATTCTGATTTCGGCGGCGTCGCTGACCATCGGCTGGATCTGCTATGATTTCCTGTGCAAATCAAAGCTTGGCGAAACCCCCACCGTTCTGATGCTGCTGCTGTTCGTGATCCTGGTGATCATGGCCTGGGGCTATGATCAGATTTTCACCGGGCGCGCCGCATTGTTGCATCTGGGGGCCTTCACCGCGACGATCATGACGGCCAATGTGTTTTTCATCATCATGCCGAACCAGCGCATCGTGGTGAAGGATTTGCAGGAAGGGCGCACGCCTGACCCCAAGTATGGCAAGATCGCGAAACTGCGCTCGACCCATAACAATTACCTGACCCTGCCGGTCATCTTCCTGATGCTCAGCACCCATTATCCGCTGGCTTTTGCGACGGAATATAACTGGATCATCGCCAGCCTTGTCTTTCTGACCGGTGTGACCATCCGGCATTATTTCAACACCCTGCATTCCACCGGCAAAGGCCCCCATTGGACATGGGCGGTGACGGTGATCCTGTTTATCCTCATCGCCTGGCTGTCGACCGCGCCGATGCTTGACACCTATGAAGAGGCCGAGGCCCGCCCCCTGACCCCCCATGAGCAGAAGTTCGCTTCTGCTGCGGGGTTTGAGGATGCCTATAATGTCGTTCTGGGGAATTGCTCCATGTGCCATTCCCGCGAACCCTCGTGGGACGGCCTGCGCTGGCCGCCCAAGGGCGTGGTTCTGGAAACCGAAGGCGATGTCGCCCACCACGCAAAAGAGATTTTCCTGCAAGCGGGGATAACCCACGCCATGCCGCCCCCCAACGCGGCGGCAACGATGGACGATGAAAGCCGTGCCGCCATCGCAACATGGTATCGCCAGGCCAGCAACGACTGACACCGCCGAGACCCGGGCAAGATTTTCGAAGATACCTGAATTTCCGCCTATTGATACGTATTGACAAGAAATCAATACGTATTGATTATGGGCGGCATGAAGAATTCAACCCGAACAACACAGATGGATGTCGCGCGGCTTGCGGGTGTGTCGCAGGCTACGGTTTCCACCGTGTTGCGCGGCGGGCGTGATGTGGTCGCCGCCGAAACCCTGACCCGGATCGAAGCGGCAATCGCCGAACTGGGCTATAAGCCCAACCGCTTTGCCCAGGCTCTGCGCACCCAACGCACGATGACCATCGCCTGTGTTGTGCCAGACCTTGCCAACCCGTTTTATCCCGCCCTTTTCCTTGGCATCCAGGAGGTGGCCGATGCCGCCGATTATGATGTCGTCGCGGTAAACACCGCAGGGCAGGCGGCGCGTGAAATGGCTGTTGTGCGCGCTGCCGAAGACGGGCGCTATGACGGGGTTGTCGGCGTGTTCTTTGCCCTGGGGGCACGGGATTTTGCCGGTATGATCGGTGCAGGCGTGCCCCTTGTCAGGATCGAAGCCTCGCGCAAACAGGGCGGGGCGCTGGCGATTGATGATCTTTACGTTGATAACTACGCCGCCGCGCGCAAGCTGGTTGAGGCGCTGATTGCCCAGGGCCACCGGCGGATCGCCATGGTCGCAGGCAGCGGCGGCCCCGAAACGGTGCGCGTGATGGGTTATCGCCGCGCCCTTGAAACCGCCGGGCTGGAACCGTCGATCTGGGAAGACGGGAATTTCTCGGACGAAGGCGGGCGGCGCGCGGCCCGTCGGTTTGTGGCGGCAGGGGCAGGGGCCACAGCCGTTTTCGCGGCCAATGATCTGATGGCCATTGGCGTGATGCAGGAACTGTCAAAGGCCGGGCTGCATGTGCCACGCGACATTTCCGTCGTGGGGTTTGATGATATTCACGCCGCGAGCCTTGTCACCCCCGGGCTGACCACGGTTTCGCTGCATCAAGAGCGGTTGGGCCGGCGCGCGGCTGAAATGTTGCTTGACCGGACAACAGGCAAGGTCAATGGCCCGGCCCGCGTCGAGGAATGCGCATTCCGTGTGTGTGAACGCGGATCGACCGGACCGGCACCATCCCGGCAAAATACACCAACAAGCGAGTGAGACCGGGGTCGTTTCAACCCCGAAGAACAACACATCAGGGAGGAAAGTTATGAAACATCTGTCAACACGAATGATTGCGGCAACAGGCGTCATGGTGGCGCTGGCCGGTGGCGCCACGGCGCAGGAAAACATCAGTTTCTGGTATGAATCGGCCAACCCCGATCAACAGGTCTGGCTTCAGGAAATCCTGATCGACGGCTTTGAAAAGGCGAACCCCGATTACAAGCTGACCATTGATTATCGCGGCAACGAGTTGGACAAACAGCTGCGCGTTGCCATGCTTTCGGGCAGCGGGCCGGATGTGGTTTACACGCCGGGGCCGTCCTATGTTGCACCCATGGCGCAGAACGGACAGCTTTTGTCGCTGGACGGCTATGCCGAAAAATACGGCTGGAACGATTCGATCCTGCCCGTGTTCCTTGAGATGGGCCGCTATAATGACCATCTGTATGCGCTGCCCAAAACCTATGAAACGCTGGGTCTGTATTACAACAAATCCCTGTTCGAAGACCACGGCTGGACTGCGCCGACCACCATCGCCGAGCTGGAAACCCTGGCCGATCAAATGCTGGAAGCGGGCATTCAGCCGTTTTCGGCCGGCAATGCCGATTGGCGCGGCGCGAATGAGTGGTTCGTGTCCATCGCTTTGAATTCAATCGCCGGGCCGGACAATGTTTATGCGGCCCTCAAAGGCGAAATGCCCTGGACGGCCCCGCCCTTCGTCGAGGCGATCGACACCCTGAACAGTTGGTGGAAAAAGGGATATTTCGGCGATAATTATTTCTCGATCGAAAGCGGCGAACAAACCATCGATCTGCTGGCATCGGGCAAGGCGGGGATGTCGCCAAACGGCACATGGGCGTTTCAGAACGTACCGACCTATTTCAACAAGGCCGGCACCGAACCCGGCTTTACCGGGTTTCCCAGTAAAACCGGCGCCCCGGTCTATGCGCTTGGGGTTGGGTCAACCTTTTCCATCGCCGCAAATTCCGACGTGGCTGACGGTGCGGCGGCGGTGATTGATTATATCTTCTCGCCCGGTTTCTACAGCGAAATGGGGTCGGTCTGGCAGGGCGAATGGAACATGCCCCTCAGTGATCTGTCCGGTGTCAAGATGGCCGATACAGTGCCCGCGCTTTACACTCAGGCGATGGCCAATCTTGCCACGTCCGTGGGCGAAGGCAGCTATGGCTATACCACCTGGACATTCCTGCCCCCGGCCACGGACAATTATCTGATCAACGGGATCGAGGAAGTCTGGCTCGATCGCACCACGACCGCCGAATATCTTGCCGGGCTTGATGCCCAATTCCAGACGGAAATGGCCGAAGGCAAGGTGCCGGCGATTCCGAAACGCTGATCTTGCAAGCCATGGGGGGCGGGCGCTCTGCCCCCCGATCCGATACCCACCAAAGGCCCGCCCATGCACCGCCTCTATGTTATTCCCACCCTTGTCATCAATGCCGCGATCATCGCGATCCCGGCGCTTTTGACCATCCTTCTTGCGTTTTTCCGGTGGGATGGCATTTCATCGCCGGTCTTTGTGGGGTTGAAAAATTTCGCGGGCCTTTGGAGCGACAGGGTGTTCTGGACCGCCCTGACCAACAATCTGATCTGGACCGCGATATTCCTGACGGTGCCAATCATCATGGGCCTGCTGGCCGCCACGATGATGCTGGTGGCGCGGCGGGGCAGCACGTTTTTTCAGGTGATCTATTTCCTGCCGGTCATTATCGCCACGGCAATCACCGCGCGGATCTGGCAGGGGATGATCTATTCCCCGATCACCGGCATCCTTGGGTTGCTTGACCGTTACGGGATTGATCTGGCAAACCCGCTGACCCAGGTAAATACTGCGCTTTATGGCATTGCCGTTGTCGATCTGTGGCATTGGTGGGGGTTTCTCTGCGTGATCTTTTTCGCCGCCCTGCGCCAGGTGCCCCAGGATCAGGTTGAGGCAGCCCGGGTTGAGGGCGCGACGTTCTTTCAACTGATGCGCTGTGTTTTGCTGCCGGGGATCAAGCCGACGATCACCCTGATGTTGATCATGACGATCATCTGGTCGTTTCTGGTGTTTGATTTCGTCTATATCCTCACCCAGGGCGGGCCGGCCTATTCCTCCGAGGTGCTGTCGACCCTCGCCTATCGTTCGGCGTTTTATGATCTGGCCGTGGGCAAAGCCGCCGCCGTTTCCGTTGTCATCAGCATGTTCGGCATTGTCGCGACGTTCTTTTACATCCGCGCGCAGGCGAAGGAGTTTGAAGAATGATCAATACCGAGAGCCGCCTTACCCTGACGATCACCTATATCGTTCTTGGGGTTCTTCTGTTCATCACCCTGTTTCCCATCGCCCTGATGGTGCTGAACGCGTTGAAACCGGCCACCGAGGTGGTCAGTAATCCGTTGGCCCTGCCCAGTGAAATCAGGTGGGATAATTTCTCGCGCGCCTGGGTCGATGCAAAATTCGGGCGCACCCTGTTGAATTCCGCGGTGCTGACGGGAATGACGATTTTCCTTGTCTGCACCACCGGTTCGCTGACCGCCTATGTTCTGGCGCGCAAGAAAATCAAGGCATGGAAGGTTGTGACCTTTTATCTGCTGGCCACCACCACGGCGCCGATCCAACTGTTCCTGTTTCCGCTTTATTTCGGGTTTGCGCGGCTGGGTCTGATCAACAATCCCATCGCTGTGGCCTTTGTTTACACGGCCGTCTATTCGCCCTTTGCGATCATGCTGTTGCGCACCTATTTTCTGGCCGTCCCGAAAGAGCTGGAAGAAGCGGCGCTGATTGATGGCGCGACCCATTGGCAGGTGTTTCGCCGTGTCATGTTGCCCATCGTATCGCCCGGCATTCTGACCGTTGCGCTGATTATCGGGTTGTATTCGTGGAATGAATTCCTGATCGCCACCACCTTTCTGCAAAGTCAGGATCGTCTGACGGCGGTGGTATCGTTCTTTCTTTTGTCGGGGCAATACAGCACCGACTGGGGTGAAATCATGGCCGCGGCCCTGATTATCGTCCTGCCCATTGTCGTCCTGTTTGTCGCTCTGCAACGCCGCTTCATCGAAGGCATGGCGGGCGGATCGGTAAAGGGCTGAACCCAATCCTGCGAGGAACTCAATGACCGACCCAAAAGACCACCTGTCGCGCATCTATGCCGGCGTTCTGGGCAAACTGATCGGCGTCTATCTTGGCCGCCCTTTCGAAAACTGGCGCTATGACCGGATCATGCGCGAACTGGGGCCGATCCAGTATTACGTGAACGATAAACTGGGCGATCCTCTGGTGGTGACCGACGATGATGTCGGCGGCACATTCGCCTTTCCCCGCGCGCTGGAGGATTACGGCATCTCGCCCGATCTGTCCGCCGAGGATATCGGGCGCGCGTGGATGAATTATCTGGTCGAGGGGCGGTCGATCCTGTGGTGGGGCGGCGCGGGCAATTCGACCGAACACACCGCATGGCTGAATCTTGCGCGGGGCATCAAGGCGCCAGCGTCAGGGTCGATCGCCACCAACGGCACCACCATAGCCGAACAGATCGGTGCACAGATTTTCATTGATGGCTGGGCGCTGATGTCGCCGGGCAATCCGGCGCAGGCGGCAAAACTGGCCCGCGCGGCGGGCAGCGTCAGCCATGATGGCGAAAGCGTTCACGCGGCGGTTCTGTGGGCGGTGATGGAGGCCGAGGCGTTCAACGGCGGCGATGTCGATCACCTGCTTGATACCGGGTTGAAACATATCCCGGCGGATTGCCTGATTGCGAAACTGATCAAGGATATTCGCTGCTGGGTCGCGGGCAATGAGGATTGGGAGGCGACCCGCCAGCGCATCGAGGATCATTACGGATACGACAAACACCCCGGCAACTGCCATGTAGTGCCCAACCACGCCCTGATGATCATGGCGCTGCTGCATGCGCCGGATGATTTCCAGCGCGGGCAGATGATCGTCAACACCTCGGGGTGGGATACCGATTGCAACGCAGGCAACCTTGGGTGTCTGCAAGGGATCATGCTTGGCCTTGAAGGGATCGACGCTGGCCCCGACTGGCGCGGTCCGGTGGCCGACCGGATGCTGATTTCCACTGCCGATGGCGGGCGGTCGATCACCGATGCGGCCGAAATTTCCCTTTGGTTGACGGGGCTTGCCTGTCAGCTTGCCGGCACCACGCCGCCAGCACCCCCAAAGGATGGCGCGCCGTTCCATTTCACCCTGCCCGGTTCGGTGCAGGGGTTTCGGGCGATCACCGGCCCCGACGCGGGTGGTTCGGTCAAGGCGTCCGGCACCGGCGATGGGCTGGCCATTGATGTTGACCATCTGGCATCGGGGGGCGAGGCGGCGGTGCTGACGCCAGTGTTTGCCCTGCCCGAAGTGGTGCGTATGCGGTCATACGATCTTCAGGCCTGCCCACGGGTGTACCCGGGTCAGGTGTTGCACGCGCGATTGCAAGCCGACCCGGGGTTCAGCGGCAACGCCCGGGCGCGCCTGCGCCTGCGCCATTATGACGGATCAGACCAACTTGTCCCGCTGGATGCGCCTGACAGCGTGCCACTGGTGGCCGGGCGCACACATGACATGACATGGACCATTCCGGATCTTGACGGGCAACCCGTTGCCGAAATCGGCATCGTGCTGGATTGCCCCGAAGGGCGGGCAACGGGGCGTGTGTTGCTGGATCGGATGTGGTGGACCGGCGCGCCGGATCTGACATTGCACCGCCCGGCGGATGGTGGTGATTTCTGGCGCCGCGCCTGGGTCAACACCGCGCATTTGTTTTCAAAACATTTCCCCCAGGATTTCCGCATCAGTCAGGATCGCGGCGATGGGATGATCCTGCAAGGCACCCGCGAATGGACAGATTACACGGTCGAGGCGGACCTGTGGCTGCATTCGGGCGAACGCGGCGGCCTTGTGGTGCGTGCGCAGGGTCAGCGGCGGTTCTATGTGGTGCGCGTCACCCGTGAGGGCGAATTGCAAATCGCCCGGCAACGGGACGAACACGAAGACATTCTTGCCCAAACCCCGTGCCGCGTTGAATATGAAACGGAATTCACCCTGCGCGTCACGGTTCAGGGCGACGACATCTGCGCCACATTGGGTGATGTCACCCTGACAGCCAGCGACCCCGGCGGATTTGACGGTGGCGCCATGGGGCTGAGCGTGCGCGAAGGCGCGCTTTCGGCCACCCGCGTTCGTATCACTCCGGTGAAAGGAGCCTGACCTTGGCAGACGTTTGTATCGAAAATCTGGTCAAACATTATGGCACGACCAAGGTTATTCACGGCATCGACGTGGCCATCGCGGATGGTGAATTTGTTGTTCTGGTCGGCCCGTCCGGCTGTGGGAAATCCACTCTGCTGCGCATGATCGCGGGGCTTGAGGCTATTTCCGGCGGCACCATTTCCATTGGCGACCGGGTGGTCAACACGCTGCCCCCGAAACAGCGCGATATCTCGATGGTGTTCCAGAATTACGCGCTCTATCCGCATATGACGGTCGCGGAAAACATGGCGTTTTCCATGACGCTGGCCGGGGCGGGCAAGGAAGAAAAGGCCAAGGCGGTTCAGCGCGCCGCCGAGATTCTCGATCTGGTGCCGCTGCTTGATCGCAAGCCCCGGCAGCTTTCGGGTGGGCAACGCCAGAGGGTGGCGATGGGGCGTTCGATCGTGCGCGACCCGGCAGTGTTTCTGTTCGACGAACCCCTGTCCAACCTCGATGCCAAGTTGCGCGTGCAGATGCGAAGTGAAATCAAGGCGTTACATCGCCGCCTTGGCACCACCATGGTTTATGTCACCCATGACCAGATCGAAGCGATGACCATGGCCGATCGGATCGTGGTGATGCAGGCGGGCGTGATTGAACAGGTCGGTACGCCGCTTGAGCTGTTCGATCAGCCGGTGAACCTGTTTGTGGCGCAATTCATCGGCTCACCCTCGATGAACCTGTTGCCTGCTGTGGTGGACGGGCCGACGCTGAAGCTGGAAGATGGCACCGATACGGGCCTGTCGGTGCCGGATGGGGCCGAGGCGGGGCGCGAGATAACAATCGGCAAACGTCCCGAGGATATCCGCCTTGTGGCCGGGGAAAATACGGGAATCCCCGTCACAATCACCAGCCTGGAGCCCACAGGATCGGAAACCTATGTCGCGGCAGATCGTGCCGGAGCGCCCCTCACCGTGGTCAGCCGCGAACGCCCGACCTATACCGAGGGCGACAAAGTGGGTGCGATTTTAACCGACGGGCCGGTGCATCTTTTTGATACCACCTCGGGCGACAGGCTGAGCGGGGCGGCGTAATCGTCAGGAAATGCGCCCGTCATCGTCGATGACCCGCAACCGGGCATCGCCGGTGTCGCCCCAATGCCACAGCACGATATTATGCCCCCCGATTTGCGCACCACGGGCAAAACTGGGCACCACCATGCCGCAATGGCCCGCCGCGATCAAAGCGTCGGCCAGATCCTGCGTCGGCACCGGTTTGCCCTGCTGCATCTTCAGCCGCCACGCCGGATCGGCCAGCCCGGCGGCATTCATCCCGTATGTGGCCAGCAAAGTCCCATCGCAGGCGTTAAACAACCCGCGAATGTCGGCTTCGATTTCAATGATGGTCGAGGGTTGAAAACTGCCCCCTTGGGCAATTTCATGGCGCAGGGTGGCGAAATCCTGGGTCAGATACAGCGCCGCCCGCCCCCGCGCGTTGAACCGCCCGCCATAAAGCCGCGCGCCTTCGCCTGACAGGGGCGTGCGCGCATAACGCGGATGCAGGGCGCGAAACAGGGAACCTTTGAAATCCAAAGGCTCAGGCGAAAACGCCGGCATCCACGGCGGCGATATAATCGCGCACCCAATCAGCGTGGCCATCCTGAACAAGATCCATCGCCGTCAACCCGTCAAACCCGGCAAGGGGTTCGGAACGATACCACGCATAGGCCACGGCAGCGGTGCCAAACCGCGGGGTAACCAGATTGACGATTTCCACCATCTCGCGCAGGCGCCGCTGGGTTTTGGGGGAATTCACCCGTTCGCGCCGCGACACGGCATCGCGGCCAAGCCCGACAGTGCGGGCGATTTCATCGCGCGTGGTCAACAGCGCGGCGGCAATGCGTTCGGGCAGGAAAACGCCGCCCGATTGATAATCCATGATGGTCATATCGCAAACTCCATATGAAATGACATATAATGCGTCATCTTATATGCGTCAACCTTGCCAAATGCACCCTACGCCACGCCGCACCCAACCAATTGCTCGCGCAAGAGCCTGCGAGGGTCAGCGAACAACTGGCAGTAATCCGCCAGAAAACGCGCCGCATCTGCACCGTTGATCAGGCGATGGTCATAGGACAGATCAAGGGGCACCATCGGCAGGGGTTGCCAGATTTTACCATCCCAGTGGGGAACAACCTCTGTTCGGGTGATCCCGAGAATGGCCACTTCGGGCGGATTGACAAGGGGGGTAAACGCCGTTCCGCCGATCCCGCCAAGGTTGGAGATCGACATTGACGCGCCGCCCATCTCGTCGGGTTTGATCTTGCGCGCCTTTGCACGGGCCGCCAGATCGGCAATTTCGCCCGCGATTTGCCACAGCCCCTTTTGATCGACATCGCGAACAACCGGCACCATCAACCCATGGGGCGTATCCACCGCGATGCCGATATGAACGTATTTCTTGTAAATCACCGTTTGTTCATCCCCCGAAAGCGAGGCGTTGAATTTCGGGTGGTTCAACAGGCATCGGCCAAGGGTTTTGACATGAAACGCCAGCGCGGTCAGTTTGGTGCCACGGGCCTGCGCGCGGGGTTTCAGGCGCTTGCGAAAAGCCTCGACCGCCGCTGTATCGGCCCGGTCATGATGCGTGACCTGTGGGATCGTGGCATTTGCCGCCGCAAGGTTACGTAGGGCGACCTGCGCGATGCGCGGCATCTCTTCCGTTGCGACAGGGCCGAAGGCGGCGTGGTCAACCTCCCAATACTGCCGGTGATCGCGGCCGGGTGCCATGGCGCCGCTGATCTGTTGGTCGATGTCTTCGCGGCCCAATGTTTCGCGTCCCGTCGAATTTGCAAGCGCGTCCAGATCAACGCCATTGTCGGCAGCGTATTTGCGCACGGAAGGAGAGGCTTTGATGCTCATGATCTCACCTCACCAGCTTGCTGAAATATATTGGGTTTCCATGAATTCAAGCATGCCCTCATGCCCGCCCTCACGGCCCAGCCCCGATTGTTTGACACCCCCGAACGGCGCCGCCGGATCAGACACCAACCCCCGGTTCAACCCAACCATCCCGTATTCCAGCCGCTCGCACACTTGCAGGGCGCGTTTCATGTTTTCCGAAAACACATAGGCGACCAGCCCGTATTCGGTATCATTGGCCCGGGCGATCACATCGTCCTGATCGGTGAATGTCTGAATGGCCGCAACGGGGCCAAAAATTTCATCGCGCACACAATCGGCGGTTTCCGGCACGTTGGACAGCACCGTCGGCGGATAGAAAAACCCAGTGCCCTCGGGCACCTCGCCGCCCAGTTCGATCTTTGCGCCCTTGGCGACGGCATCGCGGACAAAACCGGCCACCTTGTCGCGGGTGTCGGCGTTGACCAGCGGGCCGACATCAACGCCATCGTTTAACCCGTTGCCCATTTCAAGCGCGCCCATCGCCGCGACAAATTTGGCGGTAAAGGCCTCGGCCACATCCCGGTGAACGTAAAACCGGTTCGCGGCAGTGCAGGCTTCGCCCAGATTGCGCATCTTGGCCAGCATGGCCCCCTCGACCGCGACATCCAGATCGGCGTCTTCAAACACGATCAGGGGCGCGTTTCCGCCCAGCTCCATCGCCGGTTTCAAAACCTGATCGGCGGCGGAATGCAGCAGTTTGCGCCCCACGCCGGTGGAGCCGGTAAAGCTGACCACGCGCACGCGCGGATCGTGCAGCATATGATCGACCAATGCGCCCGTCTTGCGCGAAGGCAGGACATTCACCAACCCCTTTGGCACGCCCGCCTGTTCCAGCAGCGGCATCAGCGCCAGCATGGTCAGCGGTGTTTCCGAGGCGGGTTTGATGATTACCGCGCACCCGGCGGCCAGGGCGGGGGCGATTTTGCGGGTGCCCATGGCGGCGGGGTAATTCCAGGGCGTCACCAGCACGGCAAGACCGGCGGGTTTGTGTTGCACGATGATCCGCGCGCCAGATGCGGGGGCGTGGGAAATCATCCCATCGGCGCGCACGGCCTCTTCCGCGAACCAGCGGAAAAATTCGGCGGCATAGGTTGCCTCGCCCAGTGCATCGGCCCGGGCCTTGCCGTTTTCCAGCGTGATCAGGCGGGCGAAATCATCCAACTGTGCGACCATCAGTTCCCACGCCTTGCGCAACACTTCGGATCGCGCCCGTGGGGTGCGCGCGGCCCAGTCTTTCATCGCGGCCGCAGCGGCATCAAGCGCGGCATCGGCATCGGCAATATCGGCAGAGGCCACCGAGGCGATAACCTGTTCCGTGGCCGGATTGATGACATCGAAACGGTCGTTGCTGTCACCCGCGCACCATGCGCCGTTGATATAAAGATCGGTATGTTTCATCGGACGCTCCGGGGTTTCTTACAAAAGGTGATGCAGCGGATCGGTCAACCTGTCGGCAAAGCCGGCGATCAGGGCCAATGCTGCCGTTTGGGACATCTGCCCATCGGTAAAATCCAGCGACAGGGTATAATCGGCACCATCGCGCGCCACGCTCAGGGTCGGTGCCTGTGTCGCGGTCAGTTGCAGCCCGGTGATGGCGCAATCTGTCAGGTCGCGCAGAATCAGGCTGGGGGTGTCACCGGTTTCGCCCGTGGTCGCCGCCGGGGCCAGATCCGGGTTCACAAAGCGTTTGGGATTGCCATGAACCGGGGCAAACTGAATGGTGATGTCATCCTGCGCCATGTCAGCTTGCCGCAAGGCGGCGCTGACAAAGCTGACCCAAAGGGTGGCTGGGGTGATGGCGCCCTCGTCTTGCCCGTTCATCCAGTCGATGAAATCCTCTGAACCTTCGATGGGAACTTTGGCCGAGATATGCAGCGGATGCGCAGCGGCGGGTGCAGCGCGCGAAAGCTGTTCCAGCGCCCCCAGATCGGACATGTGAAAGGGCTGTGCATGCCCGGCGGCCACCAGTGTTTTCAACTCCAGCCCACGTTCCAACGCCACACGGCGCAGCTTGGGCGAGGCAAGGATGCGCTGCCCTGTCGCCGCCTGCGGTTTGGGCGCGGCAGGCTTGGGAGGTGTTTTTTCGGCAGGCGCGGCGCTGACCTCGGATGGGACCGGGGCGGCGGGTGTGTCGGCGGCAGGCGCGGGGCCATCGTCGCTGGCATCCGCAGTTTCCGAGATCATGGCGATGACATTTCCCACCGGTACATCTTCGCCTGCGTCGGCCTTGACGTGGGTCAGAAACCCGGCGCCCGGCGCTTCGACCTCGACCACCGCCTTGTCGGTTTCGACCTCGAACAGGGCATCACCGGTTTTCACCTCCTCGCCCGGCTTGACCAGCCAACTGACGATCTTGCCGGTGTCCTGCGCCATGCCAAGGGCGGGCATGATCACCTCATGCGGCATGGATCATCTCCCCTGAACAGAGCTTGCGCGCCATGTCTGCCACCGTTTCGGGTGTCGGAACGGTGATATCCTCAAGCGCGGGGGAAAACGGAACCGGCACATCCATGGCCCCCATCCGCACCACCGGCGCATCCAGATGATAAAACGCCTTTTCGGTCAGGCGGCTGGCGATTTCGCCGGTGATGCCATAGCTTTGATGCCCCTCGTCAATCACCATCGCGCGGCTGGTCTTGCGCACTGATGCCAGCAGGGTTTCTTCGTCCAGGGGCACAATGGTGCGTGGGTCGATCACCTCGGCGCTGATGCCTTCGCCCTCAAGGATGCGCGCGGCCTCTTCGGCCACCTGCACCATGGATGACGTGGCGATCAGGGTGATATCACGGCCTTCGCGTTTGATATTGGCCACGCCGAAGGGGATCAGATATTCCTCTTCTGGCACGTCGGCCTTGTCGTTATACATCAGTTTGTCTTCGAAGATGACCACCGGATTGTTGTCGCGGATCGCGGTTTTCATCAGGCCCTTCGCCTCATAGGCGGATGAGGGCATGGCAACCTTCAACCCCGGAATATGCGCCACCAGCGCGTGGAGCGATTGCGAATGCTGCGCCGCCGAACGACGGGTGGCGCCCATATTGGTGCGCAACACCAAAGGCGCGCTCATCTTGCCACCAGACATGTAATGGGTCTTGGCCGCCTGATTGCAAAGCTGATCCATGATCAGAAACAGGAAATCGCCGAACATCAGATCGACAATGGGGCGGCTGCCGGTCATGGCGGCGCCCACGGCGATGCCCATGAAACCGGGTTCGGCAATGGGTGTGTCGATGATCCGTTCGGTGCCGAATTCTTCGACAAGCCCCGACAAGACCTTGAACGGGGTGCCTGCCTCGGCGACATCTTCGCCCAGCAGGAAAACAGTCGGATCGCGGCGCATTTCTTCGGCGATCGCCTCGTTGACCGCTTTTGACAGGGTGATCTGGCGCATTACGATGCCTCCTTGAACACATGCATGGTGACTTCGCCTTGGCCGGGGTATTTTGCGTCAAGCGCATAGGCGACGGCGGCTTTTGCGTCGGCTGTCACCTCATCGCGGATCGCGCTCAGGTCATCGTCCGAGGCGACGCCTTCCGCGCTCAGCCATGCGCCGAAATTATCAATCGGGTCGCGGGTGGATTTCCAGTCAGCCTCTTCGGCCTTGGGCCGGTAATATTCGCGGTTGATGTCGCCCACATGGTGGCCATGATACCGATAGGTTTCCAGTTCGATAAAAAACGGACCTTCGCCCTTGCGGCAGCGCGCGACCAGTTTCTGCGCCAGATCGTTCACCGCCAGAACATCCTGACCATCCACCTTGAACGCTTCAATCCCAAAGGCCTCGGCGCGGGCGGTCAGGGAACCGGCGGCGATTTCATCGGTGCGGGTGTATTCGGAATATCCGTTGTTTTCACAGGCATAGATGATCGGCAGATGCCAAAGCGCCGCCATGTTCATCACCTCATACCACAGCCCCTGCGCCGTTGCGCCGTCGCCAAAGAAACAGACGGTCACATCATCCTTGCCCAAACGTTTGGCCGACAGCGCCGCGCCCGTGGCAATGCCCATGGAGCCGCCAACGATGGCATTGGCCCCAAGGTTGCCGTTGGATTGATCGGCAATGTGCATCGAACCACCCTTGCCCCGGCAATACCCCTCTTCCTTGCCCAGAAGTTCGCAGAACATCGCCTTGAATTCGGCGCCCTTGGCCACACAATGCCCGTGGCCCCGGTGGGTCGAGGTGATTTTGTCGTCCGGCGTCAGCGCCTCGCAGATGCCGACGGCCACCGCCTCCTGCCCTGAATACATATGGGTCAGCCCGGGCATCTTGGCCGACAGGTAAAGCTGATTTGCGTTGTCCTCAAAGGCGCGGATGCGCACCATCTGGGTGTACATGCGCAGGTAATCTTCGGTGTTTGATTTGGTCTTGGCGGCGCTCATGGGGTGATCTTTCGAAAAGGGGGCGGCCCCGGCGCGATGCCGGGGCAGACAGATCAATAACGGTTGGCGATCGGCAGTTCCTCGGCGGGGAACAGGCTGATCACCTCGCAACCGGTTTCGGTCACGACGACCTCTTCTTCGATCCGCGCGGCGGAATATCCGTCAGCAGCCGGGCAATAGGTTTCCAGCGCGAAAACCATGCCCGTCTGAATTTCCATCGGGTGATCCAGACTGATCGCGCGGCTGATGATCGGGCGTTCATGGAGCGCCAAGCCAAGGCCGTGACCGAATTGCAGACCGAAGGCTGAATCCTCGTCCGGGAAGCCGAACTCTTCGGCCTTGGGCCAGACAGAGGCCACCTTATCGGTGCTGACGCCGGGTTTGATCATGGCGATCGACGCATCGATCCATTCGCGGGCTTTCACATAGGCATCGTTTTGCGCAGGCGTTGATCGGCCAATGTTGAACGTGCGGTAATAACAGGTGCGATACCCCTGATATGACTGAAGAATGTCAAAGAACGCCTGATCCCCGGGTCGGAAATACCGGTCGGTGAAATTGTGCGGATGCGGGTTGCAGCGTTCGCCCGAAATGGCATTGATCGCCTCCACATCGTCGCTGCCCATTTCATAGAGCATCTTGTTGGACAGGGCGACAATATCGTTTTCGCGGATGCCGGGTTTCAGCTCTTCATAGATCATATGGTAAACGCCATCGACCATGGACGCGGCCTGAGTCAAAAGCTGAATTTCGTCCCAGTTCTTGATCTCGCGGGCGGCCAGCATGATCTGCTGACCATCGACGACGTTCAGGCCTTCCTCTTTCAGGGCGTGGAACATGGCGGTTTCGGCATAATCCAGCCCCACAGGCATATCGCCCATGCCCGCATCGCGGATCAGCCCGGCAATTTCCTTGGCGTATTTTTTCATCAGGCCAAATTCGGGCGGGATGGTGCCGCGCATGCCCACAACACCGGCGCGGCAATGATCAGGCACCAGCCAATCCGAGAATTTCTTGTGGTGCATCGCAGCCGAGCCGAAATCCCAGACATAGGGCGCATCATCGCCGGTCAGCAGGCAGAAACGGCACATCTTGTCCCGCTCCCACTCGCCGATCTTGGTGGCGCTGACATAGCGGATATTGTTCACATCAAACAAAAGCAACGTGCCGGCCCCCGACGCCTGTAGCGCCTGACGGGTGCGGGCAAGACGGTAACGGCGCAGACGGTCGTGGTCGATCCGGCGTTCAAAATCCACCGAGGTGTGCCCCCAGGCGGGCAGGCGGCCTTCCCAGCGCCAGTTCGGTTCAAGGTCTTGGGGCGTCAACAGGTTGGGCATCAGGGCGCGTGACATGGTTCCTCCTTCGGGCACAGAGTTTGGCCCGTTATTTCAATTCATTAGGGGTGATCGGCGTTACTGGATGCACCAGCCGCCATCAATGTGGATCATCTGGCCGGTCATGTAATCGCTGTCATCGCTGGCAAGGAATGACGCCGTTCCGACGATGTCCTTGGGGTAGGACACCCGTTTGATGACCAGTTCGTTTTGGGAAATATCCTCATAGGCCTGTCCGGCCTTTTCCTTGAACCCGATTTCAACCAGATCCTTGTCCAGCTGCTCCCACAGGGGTGTCACGACCACGCCGGGGGCATAGCCGTTGACGGTGATGTTATGTTCGCCCAACGCCACTGCCCCGCAATGGGTGAGGGCAAGGCAGCCGTATTTCGACGTGCAATAGACCGTCACATCCACCAGCGGTTTGCGCGACGCGATAGACCCGACATTGATCAGCTTGTAAGGGTGATCCTCCATCGGGCCCTGGGCAATCATCTGGCGGGCGGTTTCCTGCATGCCCAGCCACATCGCCTTGGTGTTGACGTTCATGATCATGTCCCAGTTGTCCTCATCGATATCCATGAAGAACCGGGGTTTGTTCAGGCCCGCGTTGAACACGCCCACGTTGATCGACCCAAAGGCATCAACCGTGGCGGCCACGGCGGCGGCGTTGTCGGCGCGTTTGGTCACGTCCATTTTCACCGCGATTGCACGTCCGTTGCCGGCTGCATTGACCTTGTCGGCGACCTTCTGCGCCTCATCCAGATCCAGATCGCCAATACAGATGTTGGCCCCTTGCTGGGCAAAGGTTTCGGCATTGGCCGCACCCATCCCCCGTGCAGCACCGGTGATCAGGATATTTTTACCTTTGAGGCGGTTCGGGTCCATGGTTTCCTCCTTGGAGCGTCAGGTTTTCATTTCGGTTTCGGCGCGGGCCTGGGCCTGTTTCAGCGCCTCGCGCGGGGTGCATATGCCGCGCAGCATGTCGTGCATTTCTTCACCGCAGATGCGGATGATCTCGGAAATCTGCGGCACCGGCGGGCGCGGCCAGAATTGCAATTCGTCGCGCCATGACATGCCATCCACGGCCTCAAACACGCTGGAAAGGCGGCGGACCTCTGGGTCGGCGCCCACGGAATAGCGGGGCGCGGTGCGGCTGCCGTTTTGCACATACAGCTTTTGCGCCTCGGCAGAGGTGAACGAAATCAACGCCTCTGCCGTCGCCGCGCGCCGGGATTCGTGCAGGTTTGCCGGAATGCCCAACGCATACCCGCCCACCGTTGCCAGCGGCCGCCCGGCGGGTCCGTGAGGGTGAGGCAGATAACCGGTCTGATCATAGGCCGGTGAGGTTGGATCAAGCTCGAAATACGGGGCCAGCAGGGTATAACCATAGGCCATCGCAACTTTGCCAGCGGCATAGGGGCGGACCCGTTCGAACCACGACATCGACAGGATGTCAGGCGGGGAAAACGCCAGCAGTTCCTTGAGGTACTCCGCCGCATCCAGCGCCAGAGGCGTGTCGATGGTGGGCACCAGATCCTTGCGCTGTGCCACGTCGGCGTCAAAGCCACCGGCGATCGGATCAAGATTGAGCATTGGTTGGCCAAAATCCGCACAGGCCATCATGAACTGATGCCCCAGCGCGGTGCCACGCGCGGCATTCCATGTAATCCCGAAACATTCCCGCGCCGGATTGTGCAGCGCCCGCGCGGCATCAAGCACATCCTGCGTCGTGCGGGGCGGCGTCAGCCCGGCATTGGCAAACCAATCCTTGCGATAAAACAAGAGTTCGGGGGTTGTCTGGCTTGGCACGCCATAAGGGCGCCCGCCCCAATGGGTGGCCTTCCAGCCGGCGGTGTGAAAATCGGACGGGTCCAGCCGTTCGACATCCAGAACATCGCCAAGGGGCAACAGCACCTTCTTTTCAACCAGTTCACCCATCCATGGCAGATCGACCGCGATAATATCGTAGCGGCTGCTGGGGCGTTCGGCGTTGTGCAGGATTTCTTCGCGCAACCGGTCGATGGAAAAGGCGCGCTGTTTGATCTTGGTGCCGACCACCTGTTCAAACTGGCGTTTCAGGTTCTCCATCACCATGAACGTCGGGTCGCCATGGACCAGAATGCGCAGCCCGCCGGACAGGGCCAAGGGTTCGGGCAAGACCTGGGGCGCGGTGATGGACCGGCTCGTCATATAGCTGCCGCCGAAATAATAATCGTCGGGGGCGCTGTCGCGGTCGGTGACGGCCAGATTTTTCTGCGCCAGCCGCAGGATACGATCGGCAAAGCCTGTCCAGCTTTCTTGCAGGCTGTGACTGGGATGCAGGGAAAAGGTTTTGCCGGTCTTTGTGCGGGGCCGTTGTTCGATGCTGCCATTGGCCAGCATCTCTTCCATCTTGCGGCGCGCGGTTGCATAAGGAACGCCCGCAGCACCCGCAAGGGTCGAGGCGGTAACGGTTTTGCCCTCAAGATGACAGCGCATCAGAAAGGCGGCCATGTTGAGATAAGGATTGGGCGAGGTGGTGCCAAGCGCGGTTTCCAGCTCGCCGTTGAGGTCTTCGAGAAAGGCGGTGACGCGCAGCAGCGTATCTGAGGATACGGCACCAACAGCAGGACGACCATTTTGGATATCTTGCATTTTCAACCCGGCTCCTCCCTTTCTGTTCGTGTTTCTGCGCCCGGCATTTGTGGAATCGCCCATGGTGCCCCCTTAAAATGTTCAGATTGATTGGAAGGGACTATGCGCAAGAAATCCGTAGTGGACAAATTAATGTTCATTATGGACAAAATTTGAAGATGGCGAAGGGTGCGGATTTGCAAGGATCGCCACAGCAGGTTGCGACTGCATTCAGGTCCGAACGGACCGGCCCGCAACCGCGCTTTGATTTTCTGGGAGGAAATACGGATGACAACGACACTCAAGGCACTGATCGCCGGAACCACTGCATTGGCCGCATTTACGGGGGCAGGGGCGGCCATGGCCGAAACCTATAAGATCGGCATCACACAGAACAATGTGGGCGTTGACAGCTATCAGACCACATATGAAAAGGCGTTCATCGCCGCCGCAGAGGCCAACCCCGACGTTGAGGCGGTGGTGCTGGACGCGGGCGGCGATGTGGCCCGGCAGATCGCGCAGATGCAGGATCTGATCCAGCAGGAAGTGGACGCCATCGTTATCTGGCCCACCAATGGCGAGGCGGTGATTCCCGCAGTGCGCGAGGCGCACAAGGCAGGCATCCCGGTTGTTGTGACGAATTCGAACATCGCCGAGGCGGGTTTTCCGTTTGTGGCGTCGTTCTCGGGGCCGGACAACATCACCCAGGGGTCACGCGCGGCTGAAATCATGTGTGACCGGTTCAAGGCACTGGGCACCGACAAAGAGGCCCGCGTGGTACAGATTTCCGGTCAGCCCGGGTACACCACGGCCATTGAACGCGCCAAGGGTTTCGAGGATCGCCTGCCCGAGGTCTGCCCCGATGTCACCCTGGTCGAAACCCAGCCCGGCGACTGGAACCGCGAAAAATCACAGCAGGTGATGGAAGCGTTCCTGGTGAAATACGACGACATTGACGGTGTTTATGCCGGGGATGACAACATGGGCGTTGGCGCGCTGAACGCTGCCAAAGCGGCCGGGCGCGCCGGTGACATTACCTTTGTCGGGGCCACCAATTTCGCGGTGGGATACGAGGCAATGGGCAAGGGCGAATACTGGGGGTCGATCTATCAATCGCCGGTGGATGATGCCGAGGCGGCGTTGAAAACCGCCCTCGACATTCTGGGGGGCAAGGATGTGCCGTTCCTGAACTATTTCGATACGCCGAAAATCACCCAGGACAACATGGGCGATTACACCAAGCCTGTCTTCTAGGCGTTCCTCCCGGATGCGGGCCGGCCGGAAACGGGCGGCCCGCGTTTTCAAGGATTGACCGAAACGGGAGGTGGTTTCATGGGGCGAGTAACGGGGCGATCCTGCATCGTGACAGGGGCCGCGCAAGGCATCGGTCGCGCCATCGGCGAGGCGTTGCTGGCCGAGGGCGCGGATGTTTGTTTTGCCGATCTGAACGGCGCAAAGGCCGCGTCGGTGGCGCAGGCGAACGCCGCGCTGGCGGAAAAATCAGGCGGCAGAATTCTGGATTGTGCGGTGGATGTGACACAGCGCGATCAGGTGCGCGCGATGATCGCCAAAACCGCCGATGCCTTTGGCAAACTGGACGTGAAATTCAACAATGCCGGTGTGAACAAGCCGATGAATTTCATGGATGTGACCGAAGACAACTGGCACTTTATCATGGATATCAACGGTCTGGGCGTCATGATCGGAATGCAGGAGGCCGCCCGGCAGATGATCGTGCAGGGCACGGGGGGTAAAATCATCAATACCGCCTCGATTGCCAGCAGGCAGGGGTTTGGCAATGTCGCGCCTTACTGTGCATCGAAATGGGCCGTTGTATCGCTGACGCAATCTGGCGCCCGCGATCTGGCGCCCCATAACATCACCGTAACAGGTTTTGCCCCCGGCGTGGTGGCCACGGAAATGTGGGAAGAGGTGGATCGCGACCTGATGGCGATCGGCGCCGCGGACCGCCCCGGCCAGGCGATGGAGGAATTCGCCGCCGACATCCTGCGGGGCCGCGTGGCACAACCGGGCGACGTGACGGGCACGACGACGTTTCTGGCATCACCCGACAGCGACTACATGACCGGGCAGATCGTCATGATCGACGGAGGTATGACCTTGGTGTGAGACTTGCGCACATCAACGGGAGGAGGAAAACAATGGACAAGATCGACAAAAAGGCCATCGGCACGTTTTTGGCGCGTCAGGGTATTCTGGTTGCATTCGTGCTTTTCATGATCGGTTTTGCGATTGCGAACAGCCGCTTTCTGGGGATCGACAACATCATGGGCGTGGTCCGCTCATCCGCGATTCTGGGGGTTATGGCGCTGGGTGTGACCTTTGTGGTCATCAGCGGCAATCTGGATCTGTCGGTGGGGTCAATGATGTCGTTTTCCACCATCGTGGTGCTTGACCTGCACGACAAACTCGGCCCGACATTGGCCATTCCGGCAATGTTTGCGATGACGCTGCTGCTGGGGGCATTTATCGGGTTTCTGGTTGGCTATCTCAAACTCAACTCACTGATCGTGACCCTTGGCATGTTATCGGCGATCCACGGGCTGACCCTGACCTATTCGGGCGGTAAAAACATGGATATCGCCGACAAGGCCGACACCTGGTTCGGGGTGTTCGGACGCGGCACCGCCCTGGGCATCCCGGTGCCTGTCCTGATCTTTGCCCTGGTGGCGGCGGTTCTGGCGATCATTTTGGCACGCACGCCGTTCGGGCGCAAGGTTTATGCCGTGGGCGGCAACGGCACAGCGGCCACGTTTTCGGGCATCCCGCGCGCGCGCATCGTTTTCATGTGTTATCTGATTTCGTCATTCTGCGTGGCCATAGCTGGCCTTATTCAGGCAAGCCGTTCATTGGGCAGTCAAAACACCGTAGGGCAGGGGATGGAACTGGATGTTCTGGCGGCGGTGATCCTTGGTGGCGCCTCGCTTTTGGGCGGGTCGGGAACGATTTTCAAAACGGTCATCGGGGTGCTGATCCTTGGGTTCATCCAGAACGGGCTGCTGCTCGTCGGGTTGGAATTCTATGTTCAGTATGTCGTCACCTGGGTCATCATCATCCTTGCTGTCTGGCTGGATATCGCGGCCAAGCGCGGGCGCCTTTGGTCATCCATCGCGTGAACGGGAGAGCATAATGTCAAAATACATCCAAAACGGCGCGATCTGGGGTTTCATCCTGCTTGAACTGGTCTTTTTCAGCATTGCGGGCGAATTTCTGTCCCTGTCGGACAAGGCGTTCATGGATTGGGACAACATGCTGTTGTTGTTCAAACAATCGGCCCCCATCGGGATTATCGCCCTTGGCATGACCATCGTGATGATCAACGGCAACATCGACCTGAGCGTCGGGGCCACCTTTGCCCTGTGCGCCGTGGTCATGCTGGACAGCATGACATGGCCGATCTTTGCCGGCCTTGGCGATTGGGTGATCCCGATTGCATGGGTGCTGGCCCTTGGCACCGGCATGATCCTGGGCCTGATCAACGGGTTGATCGTGTGGAAAACCGGGGTTGATGCCTTTATCGTGACGCTGGGGTCGATGCTGGGCTTTCGCGGTCTGGTGTTCATGTATAACGGCGAAAACCCCACATCGCACCTGAACTGGACATTGGTGGACATGGCCGAGGCCGATGTTCTGGGCATTGAAATGCCAACGCTGATCTTTGTGGTCTGCACCCTTGTCATATGGCTGTTGATGACGCGCACGGTGCATGGGCGAAACGCCTATGCCATTGGTGACAACCGCGAAGCGGCGGTGAACGCGGGCATCCGTGTCGGCCCGCATATGGTGTGGAATTTCGTGATCGTCGGCTTTCTGACCGCGCTCAGTTCCGTTGTCTTTTATTCGGCCAGCGGGTCGGTAAACCCCAATGACGGCACGCTTTATGAACTTTGGGTCATCACGGCGGTGGTTCTGGGGGGAACCAAGCTTTCGGGTGGGTCCGGGTCGATCATTTCAACCTTTGGCGGGGTGATCGCGATTCAACTGTTGCGCAAGGGGCTGGGCCATATCGGCGCGGATACCGCTATGGTCAATCTGGTCATCGGCCTGATTCTGATCGCCGTGCTGTTTCTGGATAAGCAGTTGAACCGCAAGGGCAAAGAGGAGTTGAAGATATGAGCGATCAGAAACCTGCATTGCGCCTTGAAGGGATCGTCAAGACATTCCCCGGTGTGCGCGCCCTTGACGGTGTATCGTTCGAGGTGATGCCCGGCGAGGTTCACGCCCTGCTGGGGGAAAACGGTGCCGGAAAATCCACCTTGATGAAGGTGCTGGGCGGCATTCACCAACCCAACGAGGGCCGTATTTTCATCGAAGAAAAAGAGGTGACCATGGGGTCGCCCCTGGATGCGAAATCCAAGGGCGTCGTGTTTATCCATCAGGAACTCAGCCTTGCGGATGAACTTTCGGCGGCGGAAAATATCTATCTTGGGCATTTGCCCTGCAAAAGCTTCGGGCGGGTTGATTGGGACACGCTCTATGCCCAGACCAACGAAATTCTGGGGCGCCTGAAATGTGGCTTTGATGCGCGCAAACGGGTGGGGGATCTTTCCATCGCCAACAAACAGATGGTCGAAATTGCCCGCGCGCTGACCGTGGATGCCAAGGCGGTGATTTTCGATGAACCGACGGCATCGCTGACCGACGCGGAAAAGGTTGTGCTGTTCGACATTATCAACGATCTGCGCGACCGGGGGGTCGGGGTGGTTTATATCTCGCACCGTATGGATGAGATTTTTACCATTTCCGACAAGATCAGCGTGTTGCGCGATGGCAGCTATCGCGGATCTCTGGTGACGAAAGACACCGACGAGGACGAAGTGACCCAATTGATGATCGGGCGCAGTCTTGATCTCAGCCACCCGATCATTCCCAACGAATTGGGTGGGGTCGCATTGGAAGTACGCGGTTTGTCCTGCGGTGATCTGTTTCAGAACGTCAGTTTTCAGGTGCGTACAGGCGAAGTGGTGGGGTTTTACGGGTTGGTCGGTGCCGGGCGCACCGAAATCGCCGAAACCCTGTTTGGTCTGCGCACCCCGACGGCCGGCACGATATTGCTTGACGGGAAAGAGGTGCAGATCGATTCACCCGGTGATGCCATCGGCCATGGCATTTCCCTGGTGCCCGAAGATCGCAAGGGGCAGGGGTTGGTGTTGGGCATGAACTGCCGCGACAACATGACCCTGCCGCAGATTGCGTCATTGGGGAACGGGCCGTTCGTGTCTGCCGCTGCCGAGAACGAAATTTTCGACAAATACCATGACATGCTTGAGATCAAGACGCCGGGCTGGCGCCAGCAGGCCGGCAATCTGTCGGGGGGAAACCAGCAAAAGATCGTGATCGGTAAATGGCTGTCGATGCACCCAAAGGTGCTTATCGTCGATGAACCGACCCGGGGCATTGATGTCGGGTCGAAATCCGAGATCCACAATCTGATCCGCGAATTGGCCGCGCAGGGTTATGGCGTGATCGTCATCAGCTCGGAAATGCCCGAGGTGCTGCGTGTGTCAGACCGCATCGTGGCCATGTTCCACGGCGAAGTGATCCGCGAATTCACGGCGGAAGAGGTGACCGAAGACAATCTGGTGCAGGCCATTTCCGGCATCCGCCCGGATCGTGCTGCCTGACAGATCACTCAGCCCCGAGTGTTCCCGGCACATATGTCACGATCGGCCATTCATCCTGACGGACCACCGTTTTGGCAAGCCAACCTTCCTGGTCCCCGAATGTTGCGCGGCACCAAATGCCGTCAGAGGCCTGCAGGCAATAGTTGACACGCACCGACGTGTCTGCGGGGATTGATCCAAGGCTGGGCGCATCATGACGCGGTTGCGCGCGGACGTTAAGATTGACCAGCACGTCCACCACGGCGAATGTTCCGTTGCCCTCAGACATCTCTGGCCGCGCGAGCTGATCTGGCTTTGCGCAGTCCTGGCTGAACCCGACGAAATAGCAGCGATGCCGGCTCAGCGCGGCGGAAAGTTCGGCGTTTGCCCCGTCGCCCTCGGCGCGTTCAAGAACAAGTCCGTCACCGGAAGCGTTGAGCGACCCGGTGATCCGTCGCTGGTTGCCACCAAGGGCCGTCACGACAGAGCCGTCCGATTCGTTCAGAATGATCTGACCGGCATCGATCAACCAGCCGCTGGCCGTCGACAGCGGCGCGGTGCATCCGGCGGCCGTTACCGCGCCCGCCGTCCCGTCGGATTTGGCATCCAGCACCACGGTACAGTTTGCGGCACCTTCCGAAAAACGCAGAATCGAATACGAACCATTGCCCCGAGAAGGCGGCGACAAAGTCATTCTCTGATTGTGCGATCGCGGAGGAGGAAAACAAGGTAAACGCAGCAGCAGCGGCGATGGCGAATCTCGAAATTGGCATCATAAAGTGTCGTTCCTGAGGAATTATTCTACGGTGATACTTTTGCTATAGCGGGTCTCGGTGCCGGACGCATCCACCAGCACGAGATCGACGGCGACTGTCCCGCCGGATTTGACCGAAAGTTCGGACCTGCCCACTGTATCTGTTGACCCTGGGGTTACATCAAATTCCCCGCGTTGGCGCAACCGCGTAGACCCTGCCTTGTCGGATTTGCTGATTTCAAGGGTTGCGGACACATGGCCGTTCTGATGGCCAACGACCTGCCCGGATATCCGAACGCCGCCTGCGGTCTTGACCAGATCGATGCGTCCTGCCGCGCTTGTGCTGTCTGCGAATGTGTCCGACGGCGCCGAAATGGCTGCGGCAGCCAAGAGCGCAAAAAGGGCTGGAACGCGCATCACCTGATCCAATCTGCGTTCATTGCTATCTGTATTGCGTAATAAACACAGTCCCACCGTTGGACCGCACGCTGGCACCGGTTGCTGCTGCGGTAAACCCACTGCCAACCTGTGTATAGGTGGCGGTGGTATCTGCGCCTTCCACCAACAATGTATAGGTATTGCTATCGCCATTCTGGACCAGTCGGCCGCTCGCCCCGTTGCCGTTCACGGTTACGGTTCCTTCGTTGCCATCGCCGCGTTGTTCAAGGGATGCAAAGGCATTCTCGCCGGTTACGGACAGGATACCGGAATTATCACCGCCCACCTGCGTCAGGAAGGCCTGACCAAGAAACCCGTTCAGGTTTATGGTGCCCGTATTTCCACTCGGCAGAGATGACGTTGACGAATCCTGGTTCAACAGGACGGTTCCCCGGCCTCCGGCAATCGTAATTGTGGCCTCATTGCCATCACCCAACTGCGAGGCAGGAGCAAGCCCATCAAGAGATCCGGCGACAAGAGAGTCACTGGCATCACTCTGATCGATTGTAATCTTGTTGCCAACGACCGGATTCGCCCCGCTGTCTTGCAGCAGATAGATCACGTTTCCGTCGCCAGCAAATGCAGAGGATCCTGCCAGAATAAACAGAACTGCACCTGCGCAGCTACGGGCCGATTTGGAGAAAATTCCTGAACTGTACATTGCAAACATACCTTATGACTTTGCCCGACATTACCATGAGTATTGGGAGATTGCCACAGAATTGCGGGTGCCGGTCTGGCTGACCACGGCGGTATTGCGGTTTCCGGCCTGATAGATCGCGGTCTGGTTGAATGTTCCGTTCACTGTCGCCGATATCCGGTTGCCATAGCCGGATTGATTGGCCGCAAACAGATTGTCTGATCCGGTCACATTGAAAAACAGATCGTTTGCCGTTCCTTGCTGGCTGATCTGGCCGGGGGCCAACCCGGCGAGCAGCGGCACATCGTTATACCAGCGGTCTGCGGCGACCAGAGACGTGGGGCTGTCAAACTGAAGCACGGCGCGGTTTAACGTTCCGGTTTGCGTGATAGTAAGGACGTTTTCAGGTGGATCGCCCAGGATCACCAGAGTGTTGTCCAGCGGACTGGCAACAGCAGCGGCCGGAACCAGCGCAACGGCGAGGGCCAGGGCCGCAAAAGAGCGGGCTATGGTCGTGCGTGCTTCCGAAATGCACATGTGGGATCCTCCAGAATGAAAAAGCCGGGCTTGGCGCCCGGCTTTCAGTCTTGAATGGTCTCATGTCATGGGGTTGGCGGAATTCGGGCTATTCAGAGACAATACCAGAATAGTTAACCAACTGTTTCGCCTTCCGCTGCCGGAGGTGGCGGGGAGGGGGCGCGTTTCGGCTGTGACGGCGCGGGCGCCAATACCCGGCTGACCGTGGCGGGGCGGCTGGGCCGCCGTGCCGGGCGTGTGGTTACGACCTGTGCCGGATCACGGCGCAGCAACCGCACGGGGCCGCCTGCATTTGCGGGTATCTTCCCATTATAAAGCTGGTTGCGATAGCCAGCGACGAAACGCGCACCAGCCGCCTTGTCGGCAAAAGACCAGATGCCGATCTCGGCGCCTTCGGCGACCAGGCTCATCACGGCCTTTTCGATTGCCTGCTGCACTGCCAACTGGCGTGGTTCGTTGGTCGCGCGGCCACCTTCGACTTCGAGCAGTTCGTCAAGCGCGATATAGGTAAAGATACCGCCCTGCGTCCCGTAGGATGCAATCGGCTTGCGCACGACAACGCTGGCCAGAACTTCGCCGGTGTTGGTCGCGACCGCGCGCATGCTGACCGTCACGACGTCAAGTTTCCATTTGCTGTTGGCGCCAATTCCAAGATAGCGCGCACCGGCCCCGCCGGTCAGGGTATTACTGTCATATCCGGTGATACCGCCCTGAATGATGATCCCCGCATGGGCGAGTGGCGAAAGAGCGGCAGGGTTGATCTTGGCCTCGTCACGATACTGACGCCGCATTTCCGTCACGATCTGGCGTTCGCGAATGAGCGATTCGAGGTCCGAGCGATCAAGAACCGTGAACCAGCGCCGTTCTCCCGCATCCTGAAGCGCGTTGATCAGCATCTGCGCGCCCCCTTGCGTCACGGCACGTGACAGCGATTGGGTGTTTTCCATCTCTTTATACTGGCCGGTCAGGTCAGGAAAATCATACACGGAAATGATCACCGGCTTGCGCGGTGCGGGCATGGCCCGCAGGGCCCGGTTCTGTGGGGTAAGATCACCGACCGTTGCCACGAAATCGCTGGAGTAGAAATTCGACACCGGCTCGGTGCATCCTGCAAGTGTAAAGGCAAGTAGCGCGACGCCCAGAGCCTTTCTCTTTATATAGGCTGTCATAAAGTTGCCTCTTATGTCGTCGGTCTCAGAGTGCCGACAGAAAATGTTCAATCCGAATGCGTTCAATCCGACACGACAAGTTGTGGAACCACGATCTCGGTGACTGTTCCGTCAAGATTGTCGGTGATGACCAGGCGGATTTCCGTAAGGCTGCGGTCGAACTGGACCGTCGTGGTGCCGAATGTCACCAATCCGTTTGACTGTGGCGTGTCGCCAAAGATCGCATCGGTCACCTGTCCCGCCAGGGCCGACAGAAGCCGCCCCTCCAACTGCCGCACGAACAGGTCTGCGTTGGATGAGCCGGTGTCAGGATCGACCGTGCCCGAGGTGTCGCCGCTGTTGGCGTCGCGGGCTGTGGCCTGCCGCTGCGCGTTGGCGATGGACAAAAGGTGGGTTGAGTTGAGAGGGTTGCCGCCGAAGGACGGGTTCACCGGCGTGTAGACCAGATCCTGAGCGGTAGCCATGGGAGCTGCCGAGATCAGCAGCGACCAGACCGCGATCTGCGTCAGCGCCGATTTGGCGTGGTTTGGAAACATGTCTGGTTACCTCGGTTGCTGGTGGATTTCGGAGGAGCCCTCCGCCTGTGCGTGCGCGGGCAAAGTCACACAAATCCAAGGCGTTTTTAAAGCCTCTCTGGGTGATGAACGAATATGACGTCGCCTATGTGGCACAGACGCCACGCGCCAGGGCGCCGGCAAATGCCAGAGTGACCACGTTCGGGCGGTCCAGGCCCTAATTGGTGCGGTTTTGCGAGTGAATCCAAATACGTTGCGCGAATCGGGCTTCATTGATGGTGCGAGCCCTTCAGTTGATTCGATCTTTTTAGAATCTCTTTTAAAATTTATCGCATAGGGAGAAAGTAAAATTCATAATACAACCATTGCGGTAATTCCGTTAACTTCTTTCACCAGAAATTGTGTTTATTAACAGCCTGTTTAGCGGTTTCTACGGCGCTTCCGCAGGCCACCGGCCAGATGACCGCGAAGTTTTGCGAAGAAAAATACCACTGTTTTCAGCGATCTAGAACAAATCATGCGATCTTGCCGCGATTGTTTTCAATTCTACGGCGAATTTACGGCGTTCAGCCGAGAATGCGGCGGTATTTTGGAAAATGTTTGCCTAAATTGAATTCAAATAGTAAAAGTTTGACTGGGTAGTTTAATCATTGGGAGGGCGTTGGTTTGCCTCACTGTCGTGGTCACATTCTAACGATCTAGACCCGCACAGATTGCGGATAAAATTAATGTTTATCGCATTTAGCGGCCGAACTTTGCTGTTCGGCCACCCGAAAATTCTGTCTTTGCGCTGTGGCAAGCCGCATCGACTTTTTTAAATTTGATCAGGAGGATGCCATGAATCTTTTGAAGCGTACGCTGCTCGGGTCCACCGCGCTGCTTGCAAGCCTGTCAGCGGCCAATGCCGACAGCAACAACGCCTATCTGGACCAGAACGGCGCGAACAACTCGGCCCAGATCGATCAGGCAGGTGGTAGTTTCAACCAGGCCGGGCGTAGTTCACAGGATGTGACCCAGAATGGTGACAACAACATTCTCACCATTCTCCAGTCGAATGACGGGTCCACAGGCAGCGGCAACCGGATTGGCGTCACCTCGAACGGCCTGGGCGGCGCGGTTATCCAGACCGGATCGCGCAACGTCCTGGATTCCAAACAGGACGGCTTTCGCAACGGGGTGAACACCGTTCTTCAGACCTCGGAAGACGGCCTTGCAGGCACTGCGAACTCGGCGACGATCCGGCAACTTCGGAATTACGGAATCATTGGCACCGTCGAGCAGACAAGCGCAGTCGCATCAACGGCGGTGATGAACACCCTGTCGCTGACGCAGCAAGGTGGCAACAGCAACCGCATCTCGACCGCCAGGCAAGAGTTTACCGGGGCAAGCGGTGATGCGCAGAACCTGATGACCATCTTTCAGAACGGCGGAACGAACACGGTGACCTCGGCCAGCCAGATTGGCTATGCCAACACGATGGACATCACCGAGAATGGCCGGACAAACCGGGTCAATGATGCGCTGCAGAACGGCTCGGACAACACTGCCAATCTGTCCTTCAACGGTGATTTCAATGGCAACGCCGGGTTCACTTCGGGCGGTGCAGCCGAAGCCGCGGGTGCTTTGGCCAGTACGTCGATTCAGCTTGGAACCAGCAACCAGATCGGCATGACCGTGACGGCGAATTCAAACCAGTTCGGGTTCTTCCAGGACGGTCATGACAACCAGGCGACGGGGATCTCGATCACCGGCGATTCAAACGAGCTGGGCGTCCATCAGGTCGGCACCTCGAACAAATTGTTGCTGGCGGCGATCACGGGCACCGGAAACAACGTCGGGCTGAAACAGAACGGCACCAGCAACACCGCCGATCTTGCCATTACCGGCAGTTTCAACGGTGGCGCAAACGGGTTTACTGCAGGCGCAGCGGGTGCGCTGGGGCTGACCGCAGGCCTGATGGAGCAATATGGCGTGGGCAACGCGATCACCCATGTCGTGAGCGGTGACGGCAACGTCTTTGCGTTCAAACAGGACAACGCAACGTCCGGCGGCTCGGGCAACACCATCAAAGGCAAGCAGAGCGGCAACTCCAACCAGGTCGCGGTGCTTCAGGATGGAAGCAACAACATGGCCAACTTCCAACAGATCGGCAGCTTCAACAACGCCTCGATCACGCAATAAGTCACGGACGGCGGCAGGCGCTGCGCCAGCCGCCCTTCATTCCACCGGAACCACAGACCCCTTAACGCAAGAGGAAATCAAATGAACATCTCCAAACTCGCTCTCATCAGCGGCACCGCCCTGACCCTTTCCATGTCCGTCGCGCTGGCCGCGAACGATAACGAGGCGTATCTGAAACAGAACGGCGACGACAACACCGCCGTAGTCCAGCAAAACGCCGGCCCCGGCAGCAACCGCGTGGGTCAGTCCGGAGCGCCGGTCCTGCAGAAAGGCGACCGCAACAGTTTTAGCGAAACCCAATCCACCGGTGGCGGGTTCAGCCGCGGCAACAACGTGATTGATGCGCTGCGCCAAAAGGGCGACGATAACAGCTTCAGCTCGAACTACAGCAACAATGCCGGCAGCAACACGATCAGCGATGCTGACCAGGTCGGTGACAAGAACGTCGCTTCGGTCGGTCGCAACAACTCGGTCGGCGGCACCGTCGGCGTGCTGCTCCAGAAGGGCGACAGCAACTTCCTGAGCATCACCCAGCAAAGCGGCAGCGGCAACACTGTCAACAGCGTCAAGATGATCGGCAGCAACAACGGCGCCGGCATGGTGAACGCCAACAACAAGGGCACGCGCATCGTCCAGTCGGGTGACGGCAACACGATCCAGCAGGCCCATATCGAAGGCAGCAACAACAACCCCACCATTTTCGGACCTGCCGGACCGTTCAAGGACAACGTCCAGCGCATTCTTCAAACCGGCACCGATAACGGTCAGATCGCTTCGATCGCCGATACCAAGGGTTCGAACGGGAACTATATCCGGGTCAGCCAGAACGGTATCGCAAACAACTTTGACCTGCGGCAGGGTGTGAACACCGCGTCGACCGGCAACGCCACCGATGTATCGCAACTGGGTGATTCCAACATGGCGACCGGCACCCAGGGTGGCGACAACAACACGATCATGATCACGCAGATCGGAAACAACGACGTCGCGTCCACACTGCAAGCCGGAAGCAACAACGGCGTCACGACTACGCAGACCGGCGGCGACGGAAACCAAGCTTATGTCGATATCCTCGGTGACAACAACGGTACGACCACTGCCTTTGGCGGCGGCGTTGCTGGCGGGCTTGGGCTGATCTCGGGCGAAATCATTCAGACCGGCGGCCTGAACTTTGCCAGCCTGGACATCACCGGCGACAACAACGCCTTTGCGTTCTCGCAGCTTGGTAACGACAACACGATCACGGGAACCCAGATCGACAACAACAACCAGGTCGCGGTGTTGCAGACCGGAAACACCAACACCACCGGCTTTGCCCAGATCGGCAATGGCAACAACGCCTACGTCAATCAGTAAGGCCACACTTTCGGCGGACCCGGGAAATCGGGTCCGCCACCCACGGCAAAATTACCCGGCTCGTCAAGGAAAGGATCGTAAGTGTCCAGGAACAAATATTCCCTCGCTGTTCTGGCCCTTTGCCTTGCCGCCCCCACCCTGGCCCGGGCGCAGTCCACCGACAGTTCTGTCCTTATCACCCAGGATGGCCAAGACAACGCCGCCGAGATTATCCAGAACGGCGACACCAATCAGGCCGGTTCTGACACGGTGGTCATGTTTCAGGATGGTCAGTACAACGCTCTCAGCATTCTTCAGACGGGCAAGAACAACAGCGTCGGTCTGACGGCGCCCGGCATCCGCCAACTTGGCCGCTTCAATACTGAAACGACGTTCAACACCATCGACATCGAACAGACGTCCAACCGAAATGTCGTTGGATCCGTCGAACAAAACGCCCTTGGCGTGGTGACCCATGGCGCCAACACTCTTGTCGTGCGTCAGGGCACCGGCGAAGAAAACGTTCTGAACTCGGTTAATCAGACCCAGAAATCAGGCGAGGCCCGGCAAATCGCCACCATCGAACAATTCGGCATGCAAAACGTCGTGAACAGGGTCGAACAGTTTTCCAACAGCCTTTTCCGGGGCGAAGAGAACCGCATCCGTATTACGATGAGGGGCAACTTCAACGGTCAACTTTCATTGGAAGGGTTCGCGGCGATCCCCTCGACCGCCGACAACAGCATCCTTCAACAGGTCGGCACCGAAGACGAAGAGGCCAACGGCAACATCGCCGATCTTCTGATCTATGGTGACAACAATCGGTTCGGGATCCGACAGGGCGGTCGCCTGAACTCGGTCGGGCTTTTGACGATCTCTGGCAACGCAAACCAGCTTGGCTTGCGCCAGGACGGCACCGAGAACGACATTTCAATAGCGACGATCCAAGGCGACGACAACAACATCGGCATGGATCAGATTGGCACGAATACGGCCGTACTGGACATGATCGGTGAAGATAGCGATGCCAACAAAATTCTGGTGCGCCAACAAGGCACCAACGATCTGAACATGCGCATCGAGGGCAGCAGGAACATCCTGACATCGGATCAGGATTACGATTCTGGCCGGGGCGGGGAAAACACCGCATCCATGACGGTGCGTGGATCCGACAACGCGGCCCGTCTGATACAGGCGGGAACCAATCTTTTCACCCTCGACATCACCGGCAGCGGCAACAACACTGGCGGGCTCATGTCGGCCGACGCGCGGGCATTGGGGCTTGCGGCCGGGTATTTTCTGCAATCCGGCACCGACAACAACGCAACCATGACCGTCGAAGGGAACGACAACCGGTTCGCCTCGGAACAGACGGGTCTGGCCAATATTTTCCGCCTGTCAGTCAAGGGCGATGACAACGAATCCGCCTTGCTCCAGGGTGGATCGCGCAACGATGCCTCCATAAGTCAGCGCGGCATGGCCAATTATGCCCGAATCCGACAGTAATCGCGAAAACGGATCATCGGCGTGATGACGCGGCAAAACCTGTTGGCCCCTTCATATGATCACCGGTTCGCTGGCCTCAGTGTCAGTGTTTCAAAGTAATCATCCTTGAATTGCGCTCGATTCTGCAGGACCAGCAGGGTATAAGCAAAATCATCATAACGTGCCGCGCGCCCGCATCTTTGTTTCAAAGGTTCATGCCAATCGTCACCCAGACTGCAAGAGGGCCATCAAATGAAAATACTCCGCCTGGATCATGTGAACGTCAAAACCGCCAAACTGGCCGAAATGGTCCGCTTCTACGAAGATATCCTGGGCCTGAAATCCGGCGCACGGCCGGATTTTCCCTTTCCGGGCGCCTGGATTTATGTCGGTGAATACCCCATCATTCATCTTGTCGGGGTCGCGCAGGAATGTGCGGCGGTGGACCCCAAGATTGAACACTTCGCGCTTCAGGCGACGGGCCTGACGGCAATGACCGAAAAGCTGACGCAGGCTGGTATCCGCCATTCGGTCGATCCGGTCCCGGGTGCGCCGATTGTGCAGGTGAACCTTGAAGATGTGGACGGTAACCACATTCATATTGATTTTCACTCTGACGAATTGAACGCGTCCGACTGAGCCTGCCGATGGCGACTTTGAAAGGGTCGCAAACATGTCAAGGCGCTGCTCCGCAGGTTTCACCTATCCACAATTCGCCCTGCAAAAGCTGGGCCGACGGATGTGAAGATTGCGACCCATCCAGGGTGTCAAAAGCCCTTTTGGCCAGCTCTCGCAGGGGCAGAACGATTGTGGTGATGCGCATGAACCCATGGCGCGCTTCGGAAATGCCATCAAAACCGACGATTGCCAGATCCTGTGGAATTTCAAGCCCGATTTCATGTGCGGCGCGAACGGTTGCGATGGCCTGTTCATCGGTTGTTGCGAAAATTGCGCGTGGGGCGGCGCCAGACGTGAGGAATTCGCGGATCTGGTTCGTCGCGTCAAGCCGGTTGGACGAGACATAAAGAACGCGGTCGGTGGTCGGCAAACCGGCCTTGGCCATTTCCATTTGCCAGCCCCGGCGCCGTTGGCCCAATGGGCCAAAGTCGGTCGCGCCGGCCAGACAATGAATGTTTTCATATCCCTGCCTGATCAGGTGGCGCGTTGCGATCTGCCCGCCGGCAAAATCGTCAAACAGAATCTGCGGGCTTTGCGACCCCGCCGGTGCCGAATGAACGTACACACGCGGACAGGACGGGTCGTCGTGTTCGGCCGCGTTGACGCTTGTTATGAACACGCCGCGTGCGTGCAGGCCGCTTAGCGCATCGACGAACCTGCTTTCGACATCCGGGTCATTGGACGTATTGCCAAGCATCGTCAGATAGCCGCGCGCCTGGGCCTCGCGTTCGAATTCCCGGGCCAGTTCGCTGAAAAATGCGTTTGACGCATCCGGGACCAACATTCCGATCAGGTTGGTTTTGCCACCGACCAATGCGCTGGCAAGCGTATTGCGGCGATAGTTCAGTGCCGCAATCGCCTGTTCGACCCGCAGGCGGGTTTTCGGAGACACGTTGCGCGGCCCGTTGTTCAGGACATAACTGACAACCGCAGTCGACACATTGGCAGCTTTCGCAACATCAGAAAGCGTCGCGCGTTTGGTTGGCTTTCCGGGCACTTCGTTCATCTTTTTTGGCCCTGCTTCCGTCAATTTTCACGCGCCTGTTTGTCCAATCATCCCGGGGTCAGGCGAAGGCGCGGATGAATTTTTCTTTCACGGCTTCGATGTTTCCGCCCACGCAAACGCCGATTTTTGGTGCGCCGGGCGTGTCTGTCACAATGGTCTGGCCGATGGCCTCGCCGGTTTCGACGGCCTGAACAGGGTGGTGTTCGATCTCGAACATTTCGGGGTGAGTGCAGGCGATGACGGCCATGGGATCATGCAGCCCGCACCCGTCAACTTTGGGGACTTCCTTGTAAAAATTCAGATAAAACCCGCTGGCGTCTTTCAAAAATCCGCCGAGTTTTGGGGAGGTTTCGGCAAGGGCCGTGAAATCCTGCGCCTGGATCAGAACCCGCATCGTGACATCCAACCCGACCATGAGGCAGTCAGCCCCCGAATTGATGACCACATTCAATGCGTGAGGATCGTTAAAGGTGTTGGCCTCGGCGAAGGGTGTCACATTGCCGGGGCAGAACGCCGCCCCGCCCATAAAGACGATCTTTTTGACGTTGGTTGCAAATTCCGGGTCAAGGCGGATCGCATCGGCAATATTGGTGATCGGTCCGATCGGACAAACGGTCAGTTCACCCTTGTGTTCGCGCGCCATGCGGCACAGGAATTCTGGCGCGGTTTCGGTGATTTCCCTGGTTGTTGGCGTTTGGGCCGGAATATCGCCAAACCCTTCCACCCCATGAACATTACTGGACGGTGGGTTAAAGGCGCGTGTCATCGCCCGGCCCGCGCCTTTGGCGACAGGCACGTCAAGGCCCGCCAGTTCCAACAGGCACAACGCATTTCGGGTTGCGGTTTCCACGGTCACGTTGCCAAACACACTTGTCAGCCCCAACAATTCAATCTCGGGGGCGCGGGCGGCATAGAAAATTGCCATGGCGTCATCAACGCCGGGATCGGTATCAATAATAAGTTTCACGGTTTTGCCTCTTGAATTGCAGAATATCTTTGATCTGTCGAAGTCGCGATGGGCGGCCCGGTTCAGCCAGGTCGTTCAGGTGTTCCCGGGTGTTGTTGCCTGATTGCGGCGCCTTCGGCGTTGAACAGGTGATAGGCGTCGCCATCCGGCCCAATGCGCACCTCTTGGCCGGGGCGGGGGTGTGATTTGCCGGACAGGCGCACGATCAACAGGTCTTTGGCCCCTATATCGACATAGGCAAAGGTATCAGACCCAAGGTTTTCCACATAGGCAATTTTCCCCGGCCATCCGGGTGCATGATCCGAAACAAACGTCATTGATTCAGGGCGGATTCCAACGGTATGGGCGTTATAGTCCTCGGCCAGATCACCAGAAACAAGGTTCATTTTGGGCGATCCGATGAACCCCGCGACAAACAGTGACTTTGGGTGTTCATACAGTTCCAACGGGGTGCCGGTGTCTTCGATCCGGCCATCGCGCAGAATGACGATCCGATCCGCCAGAGTCATCGCCTCGACCTGATCGTGGGTCACATAGATCATCGTCGTATCCGGGAGCTGGCCCTTGAGCTGTGTGATTTCCATGCGCATCTGAACGCGCAACGCGGCATCAAGATTGGACAGGGGTTCATCGAACAGAAAAATCTGCGGATCGCGAACAATCGCGCGGCCAATGGCCACCCGTTGGCGCTGTCCCCCCGACAACAGCGAAGGTTGCCGATCCAGATATTCGGTCAGCTGAAGCTTTTCCGCAACGCCGAACACCTTTGCCTCGATCTCGGCCTTGGGCAATTTCTGGATTTGCAGGGAAAACGCGATGTTGTCGAAAACACTCATGTGGGGGTAAAGCGCATAACTTTGAAACACCATCGCCACGCCGCGCTTTTCAAGAGGTATCTTTTTGGTGTCCTGACCGGCGATTTCCAGCCGGCCTTCGGTAAGCGGTTCAAGCCCGGAAATGCACCGTAGCAGGGTCGATTTTCCTGACCCGGACGGCCCGACAAACACCACAAACTCTCCGGCCTCAACCTCCAGGTTTATATCCTTCAGCACATGGTGCTGGCCAAATCTCTTTTGCAGATTGGTGATCTTAAGGTGTGACATCATGTACGACCTTTCCGTCTGCGATCGTGAGAACGCAATTGCCTTTGGCGTGTTCGACCAGAGATTTTTCAACCTGCCCATTCTCAACCGCGACCGCGAAAACAGCCATGTCGGCAGGGCCGCCGGTTTGCAGTGTGCCATAGCCCAGAGCATCCAACCCCAAGGCACGCGCTCCGGCCACTGTGGCCGCCGTGATCAGCCGTGTATGCAGGTCTGCGTTTCGGTAACCTTGCCGTATGGCGATGTCAGATGCCAAATGCACGTCTGCCATCAGATCCATGGAAGGGCAGGATGACAGGGAATCCGTGCCGATACAGATGTCGTGCCCTTCGTTCAGATAGGCCGCGACAGGCGCTTCGGCCAAACCGATGGTCGCGTTGGAACGCGGGCACAGCGCAACACGGGTGCCACGCGCCAGCAACAGATCGCGCCCGGCGCGATCAATATAGATGCCATGGGCGATATGGCAGGTCGGCGCGAGCAACCCAAGGCTGTCGGCAAAATCGGCGGCGCCCAACCCCACACCACCAGTGCGGACAAGTTTGAACTGATCGCGCAGACATCCGAAAATCTCCACCACGGTTTGATTGCCGCCAAGGTAAAGGGCATCTTCTACGCTGCTTTCGGCAAGGTGGGTGTGCAGGCGCAGCCCCTTGTCAGCGGCGATACTGACCAGATCCCTGATCACGTCCGGGTCAATGCTGTAGGGCGCGTGGGGCGAGATCCCTATTTGTGTGCGCGACGGAACGGCCAGCCGTTGCAGGAACGCGTCACGTCCTGTTTCAGCCCAGCTTTTATCGACCTGGCCGATGACCTCCAGATATTCGATACCGCTGGCGCAACAGTCGGAAATCGCCCCGCGCGCGGCGTCATCCGTGACGATTTCGCTGAACACCGTCGTACCTGTCGCAAACGCCAGACGGGCACCGAGGGCGGCGGCATCGGCCCATTCCTGGGGGTCGGTGACGCTTTTGTAGGCGACCTCGAACGCTTCGCTCCAATGTTCAAAATCCCGATAGGCGCCTTGTCCGACATGCTGAAGGTTGCTGTATTGCAGGTGCGTATGGGCATTCACCAACCCGGGCAACATGACACCCGCCACCCATTCAATCTGCGAAGCGTCATAGTGATCCGGCAAGGCGGCGGCGGGGCCAATCCATGCGATGCGGTTGCCATCAATGGCGACAACCCCGTCTTTGATGATGTCCCCTTTGACGGGAACAATCCAACTGGCGCCAATTACCTTATTTATCACTTGTAGCTCCGAAACCGGCCGCCAGAGATTTCTGAGCCAGTGCAAAAATGAACATGACGGGGATCAATGATACAATCGCAGCGGCAGCCTGGCCTTGCAGATTGACAGATTCCCGTGTCGAGAGGGTCGTGGCGGCCAGGGGCAATGTGTATGATTCTGGATTGCTTTGCAGGATGGTCGCCGCGATCAGCAACTCGCCGAATGTCCAGACAAAGACCAATGCGCAAACAGATGCGATGGCCGGTCGCGCCATCGGAACGGCAATGCGCCGGAACCGCAGCAAAATGCCCGCGCCATCCAGGGCCGCCGCATCCATCAGATCATCAGACAGCACCTGTCTGAAGTAGGTGTGAAAGAAATAGATTGCGAACGGAATGCTTCCGACGCCGTTCAGGATGCCCGCAATGATCGGATTTCCCGTCAGTTGGGCCCGGGCCAGAACCACAAAGATCGGCAACAGCCAGGCAATTGTCGGAATCGTATAGCCGGAAACAAGCATCACCCGACAGGCCCGCGCAATTGGCCCCTTGTGAATGCGGAACCAGAACGCGGCGGCAAGGGCGGCCGACACACTGATTGCGCAGGCAATGCAGGACACCACAAACGTGACAATCAAGGCGCGGCCAAGGTGCGCCTCGTGCCAGGCATGGATCATGTTGTCGAATGTGAACGCCCGTGGAATGCCCCCGGGGTTTGCGGCGAAATCGGCAGGTGTGCGCAGGGCGGTGCCGATCAGAAACAGGAATGGCAGGATAAAGACCAGCGAAATAGCAATCGCAATCAGGGTCTTTGGCAGGCTGACGGGTTGTTCGCTGCTCATGCGCGCGCCCTTTCGACAATGTTGCGCTTTGATGTGGCAAACCGGTTGCGAACAAGGCCAATGACACCCCATACGAGATACCCAACCACCGGCACCGCGATGATGGAAAACACCAGAACCACGGTTTGTGCCGCCGCCGTTCCGTAAAACCCGAACCGGATGAATTGCTGATAGATCGAGAAATCCATCGTGGCGCTGGACAGGCCCGGCCCGCCCCCGGTCAGCACATAGATCCAGCCGAACATGAACAGGAAAATCGCGACGATCTGGAACATCGTCCACAGGATGATCGTGTTCCTGATGCTTGGCACCGCGACATAGAAAAACTGATGCCAGAATTTCGCGCCGTCCAGACGCGCGGCCTCGAATATGTCGCGGGGCACGGCGGCCAGTGATGACGTAAAGATCAAGACCCCCGTGCCAAACCCGGCCCACAGAACCATGATGATGACCACGGGTTTCACAAAGGCGCGGTCGGTCAGCCAGGGCTGTGACCATGCCTCAAGGCCGAGGTTGTCCAGCACCGCGTTGAATGTGCCATCCGTGGCCAGCAACGACCGAAAGACGAGGCCAACAATGGCAGGCGACATGACAGCGGGCAGGAAATAGATTGACCGGAACAGCCCCGCATTCCAGACATTTTCCCGCAACAGATAGGCAACGATCAGCGGCGCAATCACCCAAAGCGGCAACCCCATGAGATAGAAAACCTGGTTCCAGATGATCTCCCAGAACTCGGGATCGGTCAGAACCCAGACATAGTTTTCAAGCCCGACAAATTCGGACGTGCCGGCCGGGTTCCAATCATAGAAGGATCGAAAGGCGATATAGACGAGGGGCAGAAACAGGATCGCCAATTCAAGCATCACTGCCGGAAGCAACAGGATCCAGCCGATCGCAGAGGATTTTTGCATGTGGCCCCGCCCGTGTTCAAGGAATGTCGTGGGATGGCGGCATTGCCGCCACCACCCCATCGGTATCAGCGTGTCCGCGAGAACGCGCGCTGTGCGGCGTTCAGAAATTGATCAACATCCATTTCCCCGCTCATCAGCGGCACGGCGTTGCGTTCCATCACGGCCAGCACCGTCAACGGAAAGGACGCGAAACCGGTGTGGTTGCCGAGCAGGGTGAACACATCCAGCAACTGCTGTTGCAGCTTGTTCTGCACGTCAATGGTGGCCCCTTCGATATTGGCCGGCACGTTGGTGTGTGCGGCAAAGGCCTCTTGTGTTGCAGGTTCGGCCATATGGGTGACAAATGCCAGTGCGGCCTCGGGGTGGTCTGTCCAGCGGGTCACGGCCCAGCCTGCCTCGGCGCCCGCATCAAGCATGGGTTCATTGGGGGATGTGGGAACCATCGGCAGCATGAATCCCGACGCGTTGGGCTGATCGCCTGTCGCCCAATCCGCCGTTCCGACCGACCCAACCGTGACCATCGCAGCGTCACCCGTGCCAAAGCGGTTGATCGTGTCGTCATACATATTGCGGCCAAGGGCGTCTTTGCCGCCAAAACAACCGGCGTCGCGCATGTCGACGATGTAATTCATGGTCTGCACGAACACATCGTTTTTCATGTCGATGTCATGGGCGACCCATTTTGCCAATGTGGCGTCATCCATCAACTGACTGGAAATCATATAGACGTAGGTTTCAAGCAGATAGCCATCGCGCCAGCCCGCCGAGATCGGTTCGATCCCCGCATCGCCAAGCGTCGTGCAGGTCTTGAGCATGGCATCCCAGGTGGCCAGCCCCTTGGCCGGATCAATGCCCGCCTTTTCAAAGATGTCGTTGTTGGCAACCAGGGCATAGCCATAGGTGCCGGTCGGCAGGATATACAGATTGCCGTCCTCGGATTCATTTTCGGGAATGAATTTCAGGGTCGCCAAAAGATCCGGGTCAACCGCGTCTTGCAGGGGGAACAGGCCGTCCTTGTAGCTGTAGGCCTGCGCCGCGCCATACATGGTGATGACATCGGGGCCGGTTTGGGCGACGACAGAATTGCGGATCTGATCGAAATACGTGCCATAAGGCATCTCGGTGATGTCAACGGTTACATTCGGGTATTTCGCGTTGAACGACGCGACAGCCTCGGCAAAGGCAGCTTCGCCGTCCTCGTAATTGCCCGGCAGGAATGACCAGACCTGAATCGTGGTCGCATCGGCGGGGACGGGCGAATCCGCCAGCGGGCTGAGCGATTGCGCCATGGCAGGCAGCGGTGCGGCCAAAAGTGCGGCCAGAACAATAGTTCCAAGAGGTGAAAATTTCACGACATTCTCCTTGTTGATTAGGTTAAATGCGATTTTGGCACCGCTTTTGTTGTTGGATCATCTGGTGGTCATCCCGTCTACCAGCTTTGCAATGCTGCGCTGAGGGCCGGGGTGATTGGTTCAACGCTCGCCCCTGCGTTCGTCAGGCGGGCCAAGGCGATCGCGTTCTCAATTTCGACCGGAATTTCATGCACGCCAACCGGCAGCGGATGGGTTGTATCCGCCAGACGTTCAATTGCACAGGCCTGCAACGAAAGCGATAGATCCATGACCTCGATCGGGTTGCCTTCGCCTGCGGTGCAGTTGATGCAATGGCCCCCGGCAACCAAAAGAACGGTTTTGCCACTTTCCAGGGTATATTCCTCGACCTCGGCCCGAATTTTCTTGGGGGGGACAAGGCTTTGCAGATACGCCATCGGCATTTCAAAAGCGCCCCCGCCGGCCGTGCACAGGATAACCTTGTTTGTCATCGCGTCGAGATGTTCACGGGTCAGAACGCCCGCAATGCCGGTTGCGGCAAACACGACTTCGGCGGTGGGTGCCGCGTCGATTATGGCTTTGACTTTGTGCCCGTCGTGAAACGCCTGAAGCGCCTTTACCGGGTCGATTTCCGCAACCGTCACCTGCGCGCCCATGGCCCGCGCATGAAGCGCCACGCCCTTGCCAACCCAGCCATACCCAACCACCAACACCTGACGCCCGGCCAGTTGAAGATTGGTGACATCCAGCAGGGCCATGACACAGGATTGCCCCGTGCCGTAAACGTTATCGAACAGATATTTCAGCGCGGAATCGTTCACCGCGATCACCGGAATTTTCAACTTTCCGGCGCCGTGCATCATCCGCAGCGGGCGCACGCCGCTGGTGGTTTCCTCGGCCGCGCCAATCATGGATGCGATCAGGTCGGGAAATTCCTTGTGGGCAAGGCGGGTAACAGACGCGCCATCATCCACCAGAATATCGGGGCGGGTTGCCAGAAATTCGCGCGCCAGTGTCAGATCCTCGGTTGCGGTTGCCGCAGCATCGGCAAAAACGTCAATCCCTTCAGAGCGCAGCGCGTGAACGACCTCCATTTCAGCACAATCGGCAGGCGCCCAAACGCTTACCGTGGCGCCCGCATCGCGCAGGCCCAGCACCAGATTTGCCGTTTTGGGTTCCAGAACCAGTGAAATGCCAATGCGTTTGCCGTCGATGGCCCCGGTTGATTTCAGCCGCGCAACAACAGAGGCAAGGATAGGCATGCTGCGCTTGGCCCAGGCTATTCTGGCGGCACCTGCCTTTGCCTGTTCGGCATCAAAATCTTGCTGTGTCATACAGAAGGCATCCCGTTGATCCATGTTTTGAAATCGTCTTGTTGTTCGGGTCGGCCAGCGTCCAGAACAATGCCTTTTTCGGCCAGTATCGCGGCTGCGATCGAATCGTCCACCGCCTTGGGCAGCACATGAACACCGGGTTTCAACCCTCCATTGATCAGGTGATGCGCCCCCAGACCCTGCACCGAAAACGTCATATCCATGATTTCAACCGGATGGCCGCTGCCCCCTGCGATGTTGACCAATGCGCCGCCGGACAGCACATGCAAGTCGCGATCCCCGACGCGATAGGTGGTGATGTTCGGGCGGGATTCGGTGACGACATCCGCCATCCCGGCCAAGGCTTCCACGTCGACCTCAAGGTCGTGGTGGCCTGCGTTCGCCAGCACGGCATCGTGATCGACAAGCCGCAATTCCGGTTCGCCAAGGGCGCGCATCCCCCCCGTTGCGGTAATGATCATCTGGCTTCCGGGAACCATTTCACGGGCCGGGCCAACGACATGGCCATCCATATGGGCCTCGACCGCGCGCACCGGATCGGTTTCGACGATACGGGTCATGGCACCCATTTTCGCCGCATATTCGGCAATCCCACGCCCCACGTAACCGTATCCGATGATCGTGATCACCGCGCCCGCGACCTGGCGGTTGGTCAGGCGCAACATCGCCTGCATGGTCGTCTGGCCGGTGCCATAGCGGTTATCGAACAGGTGCTTGCAGCGCGCATTGTTGGCCGTCAGGGCGGGGAAGGGTAATTTGCCCGCGGCCTCCATCGCATAAAGACGGGTGGTGCCGGTTGTGGTTTCTTCGGAAACACCTTTCAGGCGTCTGAACAGTTCCGGGCGGTACATGCCGATCCGCATGGTCAGTTCCGCGCCATCATCAATGATATATTCGGGGCCGTGATCCGCCGCGGCAAGCAATTCCTTTTCCCAGGTCGCCATATCGCCACCGGCATCGGCAACAACGGTCAGCCCACGATCGCGCAACGCGGCAACGACAGAATCCTGGGTCGTGCGCGGGTTGCTTCCGGCGACGATAACCTCGGCCCCCGCGCGGGCCAGTACCAGCGCCAAAAACGCGGTCTTTGCCTCAAGGTGGACAACAACCGCGATTTTCTTACCCTCAAGTGATCCATCCGCAACCGTTTTGCGCACCAGACCATTCAGCGCGGGCGAATACCGATCAACCCAGTCAATGCGGGCGTTCCCTTCGTCTACAAGGCGGCGATAGTCGTCAGTGTTATGTCCCAGCAAATGGAATGCCCCTTTGTCGATGACGATTCGATTGTTGTCTTTCCGCAATCTAATCGCTTAGATTTTTACGCGTCAAGTGTTAACCTCAAACCGACAGGGCGCAGGGCATGACAGAACCCTACGCCAGAGGCCAGCTTGCATCAGGATTGGGTCAGGTGGGTTTCACGGGGTGCGATGGAACGGCGCTAACCCGGGGCGGGGGTAAAGGGAATGTCACCGGTCCCCGCGATTGCCGCGCGCCCACCGTTGGCGGCAATGACGCGGGCCTGATCGGCAAAGGCCCGGGCGTTGACTGTTTCGGGGTCGCAAATTTCACGCAAGGCAGCGGCGAGTTCGGCGCGGGTATCGGCATGGGCCGGGTCTGTGCCAAGATCGCGTTCCTCGTCGGGGTCTGCGGCCAGATCGAAAAGCTGCGCCGGTGCGCCAACATATTCGACATATTTCCAGCGCCCCCTGCGCAGCGCAAACACCCCCGTATCGGACCCGGCGGCGTGATATTCGGCGAACACCGCCCGGTCCCGGGGCGTATTGGCCAGCGCGATGAGCGAGTCACCCGGCAACGCCTCATCCCCGCCGACGCCGGTGCAGGCCAGCGCAGTAGGTGCGACATCAATCAGCGACACCGGCGTGTCTGACACCTTGCCCGCAGGCACGCCCTGACCTGCGATAATCATCGGTACGCCAAGGGAATCTTCGTACATCACCGACTTGCCCCACATCCGGCGATTGCCCAGATTGTCACCGTGGTCCGAGGTATAGATCACCCGCGTCGTTTCGCTCAGCCCGGCATTGTCCAACGCCGCCAGCACCTGACCGATCAAACGATCCAGACAGGTGACCATGCCCATATAGGCCCGCAGCGCCACGGCACGGCGTTCATCGTCAAAGTGGCTGTCATAATCCTTGTGGCGGCGCATCCAGTTCAGCGATGGATGATCCGGCGGCGGCGATGTCAGCCCTTCGCGCAACTGATCAAGGGTGTAATCGCCGTAAAGATCATAATCGGCCTGCGGTGCGATCATCGGAAAATGCGGCATCACGAAACTGACAAACAGGGCAAACCGGCGGCCCTGCGGATCGGCACCGCGTTTGGCGATCCATTCGGCAGCCGTTTCAGCGATGCGGTGATCATAGGCGCAATAGGTGCTGTCGCCCGGTCCTGCGGTGGCGGCAATATCGCCGGTGCCCGCCTTGGGCAGCGGGTCTTTGCGGAACAGCGCCTTGAGATCGCCCTTGCCATCGACAATGTGCAGCGGGATCAGTTCTTCGGTGAACCCGTAATCATCGTCGCCGCGATAATGCAGCTTGCCAACCGACACGACATCAACCCCGGCATCGCGCAGCATGTGATGCCAGCCGCGCACCGCCCCGGTATAGGGTGTTGCATTGTCCCAACACCCGATCTGGTGCGGATAAAGCCCCGTCGCAAGCGCGCCGCGCGACGGCACGCAGATCGGGCTGTTGCAATAGGCATTGGTAAACCGGGTGCCCCGCGCCGCGAGGGCATCGATATTCGGGGTCTGCACCAACCCGTGCCCATAACAGCCCGAAAGTTTGCGATTGTGTTCATCCGAAAGGATGAACAGCAGGTTCTGCGGCGCAGGGTGATCGGTCATGGTGGGTTTCCTGTTGGGTGGTGTCGTGTCAGGCGGGTTGTTCTGCCCGTGGATCGGTAAAGGCCAGGGGAACAATGCGGCGAATTGCGGCTTCGCCACCAAGGCGGTCGGTCAGGGCGGCCTGATCGGCAAAGGCGGTTTCGTTCACGCGCTCCGGCTCGGCAATCCGGCGCAGCGCGGCACGGCATGCGGCAAGGGGGGCGGCAAAGGCGGGGTCATTGGCGCGGTTACGGGTTTCCTCGGGATCATCCGCAAGATCATAAAGCAAGGGATCATCCCCCACGCATTCGATCAGCTTGAAACGCCCCAGTCGCAGCATGAACATTCCGGTGGGCGACCCGACAGCGTGGTATTCGGCAAACACCACACGTTCGGGATCATCACAGGTGGCCAGTTTCACCAGACTTTCCCCCGGGCGGTCAGGGGCCAAAGGCAGGCCCGCAATATCCAGAACCGTTGGATAAAGATCAATCAGGCTGACAGGCGTGTCATTGCGATGCCCTTGCGGGATGCCCGGCCCCGCAATCACCATCGGCACGCCGGCGCTTTCCTCCCACAAAGTCGATTTCCCCCAATAGCCCCGCGCGCCCAGATTGTCGCCGTGATCCGAGGTATAGATCACTGCCGTGTCATCCTCTGCGCCGCTGTCTTTCAATGCGCCCAGAACAATCCCGATATTTTCATCCAGCGCGGCGCACAGGGCGTAGTACTGCGCCACCGCCTCGCGCACGGCATCGTCATCGGCAAAGTGATCCTGAAAATTCTGCAACCGACGCATTGCGCTGACGCTTGCATTTTCACCCGGGTAACTGCGGTTCATCTTTGGCAACGGCAGCCTGTCGCGGTCAATCAGGGCGCGGAACCTGTCAGGCGCGTTCAGGGGGAAATGGGGCAACACCAGCGAAACAAACAATGTCCAGCCAGGCGCGCGCGGGGTTTTCAACCACTCTGCCGAGGCCTGGGCGACCGCATGGTCATATTCCCAATAGGGCGTCACCCCCTGGCCGGTCATCGCCGCCATCTGCTGCGTGCCGGGGCGTTCAGGCGGATTGCGACGCAACAGCGTGGTCGGGTCGCCCACCCCATCCTTGACGTGCAGGGGCAGGATTTGTTCGTCAAACCCGGTATCGTCGGTTTCATTGCGAAAATGCAGCTTGCCAATGGATGTGACAGACCGCCCCGCAGATTGCAGGGCATGACCCCAGCTTGCCACCCGCCCGTCATAGGGCATGGCATTGTCCCAATATCCGATCTGATGCGGGTAAAGACCCGTGTGCAGGCTGGCGCGTGACGGCACGCAGATCGGGCTGTTGCAATAGGCGGCGGTAAACAACGTGCCCCGCGCCGCCAGCGCGTCGAGGTTTGGGGTTGCGGCAAGGGCGTTGCCATAGGCGCCCATCACCTTGCGGCTGTGTTCATCCGACATGAGGATAAGGGTGTTGGGCATCATGCGTCCTCCTTATCCCCGGTTGCCACCACCGGTGGCGGCGGAGTGCGGCGCACCATCGGCAGCACCAGCATCACCACGGCAAGGGCCACGAAAATCAGGGCAACAGGATGATCGACAATCGCCAGCATCGACCCATCGGAGAGTTGCAGTGCCGTGCGGAACTCCGATTCAAACGGTGTGGCCAGCACAAGCCCGATGATGAACGGCCCAAGCGGCACACGGGCCCGGTCAAGCGCATAGCCCAAAAGCCCGAACCCCAGCATCACCCAGACATCAAACAGCCGGTTGCCCACGGAAAATGACCCGATCGCGCAAAGAACAAAGACCACAGGCACCAGATATTGCGTCGGAATCGTGATAACCCGGGCAATCTGGCGATAACTGCCGGCCATTATGACAAACATCATGACATTGGCGATGAAATAAGCCGCGATCATCGCCCAGACCAGATCGCCATGGGTGGTGAACAACAGCGGACCGGGCTGGATCTGATGCATCACCATCGCCCCCAGCAACAGCGCATCGACCGGCGCTCCGGGGATGCCAAGGGTAATCAGCGGAATAAGTGCGCCACCGACATTGGCGTTGTTGGCCGCCTCCGAGGCGACGATGCCTTCGTCATGGCCGGTGCCGAATTTTTCCGGGGTTTTCGAAAAGGTGCGCGCCATACCATAGGCGACCATCGCCGAAATGCTGGCACCCACGCCGGGCAGGATACCAACGAAGGTGCCAATCACGGACGAGCGGATGATATTGGCAGTCTGCGCACGCCATACTTTCAGCTTTGGAAAGGCAATCCGTTTTCCCAGCCTGATCAGATTGCCGGTTCCCAGCGCCTTGTCGGTTTCGTTGAGCAGTTGGCTGACGACAAAAACGCCCAGCAGCACCGGCAACAGCCGGAACCCGGCCGCCATGTCATCAAACCCGAAGGTATAGCGCAACTGCCCATCGGATTCAGCCAGCCCGGGCAGGGCCGCGACAACCCCAAGGGTTGCCGAAAACAGGCCCTTGAGCGTCGAGCCTTTGGAAATCGCCGCCACCAGCACCAGCGCCATGAGGATCAGCGCGGCCAGTTCCCATGGCCCGAACTTCAGCGCCCAGAACGACAGGGGCGGCGCCAGCAAGGCCAGCACGATACCGGCAAACAGGCCCCCGATCAGCGAACTGCCGATCCCCAGGCTCAGCGCGCGCTCCGGCTCGCCGCGCAGGGCCATCGGGTGGCCATCGAACGTGGTCATCACCGAGGACGGCGTGCCGGGCATTTTCAACAAGGTGGCGCTGATCAAGCCACCACTGACCGAACCGACATGCATACCGATCAGCAGCAGGATTGCCGACAATGGCTCCATCGAAAAGGTCAGCGGCAAGGCCAGCGCCATCAGCATTCCACCGCCAAGACCGGGAATGGCCCCAACCAGAATCCCGGATGCCGTGCCTATAAACGTCCAGATCAGGGCCATCGGCCCGATTGCGTCAATCAATCCCTGAATCATTGGAAACTCGGCAAATCAACGAAGAAAACAGAGGTGAACACCCAGTCGCACCCGAACCCCATCAGCAATGCAATACCGATTGCGGGGGGATCGATCGCAGTGAATGGGCAACCAGCGGAATGGCCAGCGCGGTGAACAGGATGGTTGAAAGGGTAAACCCAAGCCCCGCCTGCATGGCCGCCAGATAGGCCACCATCAACGCGAATGTTCCGGCGGTTCCCAAACGCAACGGCGCAGAGGGTGGCGCGGTCAACCCACGCCTGGCCCGCTGTACCGCTTCGATGACAATCCCCAGGCCCGTGCCAATCAACGCAACAGCGCAGGCCCGGGGAAGCGCAGCCGATCCGACCGGGTCGAATATCGGCGGCGCAATGTTGCGCGCGGCAATCAGCAGCACAGCGGCGACCACAAGGCCAAGACCACAGGCGAACCAGGCGGCGTTGTCGACGCGCGTAACAAGAGCATTCATCCCCGGCGTCCTCAGTTGGCGGCCATGCCACGGGCGATCGCGGCCAGCGGTTCGGTGCGCGCGGCGGCTTCGTCCAACTGTTCCTTGGTCGCGTCCGGCCCATACCAGGTTGGGTCGATCCCCTGCCCTTGCAACTGGGCAACAATTTCAGGGTCCGACGCGGCGGTTGACAACACCTCGCGCAGTTTCGCGGCCTCGCTGTCACCCAAGCCAGCAGGCGCCAGCCAGATGCGCGGTTCCGTGATGGACAGGTTCACGCCCGATTCAACGGCTGTCGGTACGTCAGGCAATTCCGCGCTGCGTTCTTTCGAGTACAGGAACAATGGGCGCAGGCCGCTGTCCTTATATTGCTGGAACTCCGAAACCGAGAATTGCGCGATGTCCGTATGGCCCCCAAGGATCGAGGCCAGACGTTTTGCCCCGCCGCCAATCTGTACGAACTTCATCTTGATGCCGGCTTCTTCCTGAAACATCATCGGAATGAAAAACACCGGCAGGCCGATGTTGGTGGCCACGGTGATGCTGTCTGGTTTGGCCTTGGACATTTCGATCAGGTCTTGCGGCGTCTTGATCGGTGAACTGTCCAGCACGCCCATGCCGATTTCGGTTTGGCCGGTGCCGCCCAGAACGGTAAAGGCGGTGTGATCGTAATCCACCACGCCCATCGCCTTTGAGGTGATAACCCCCGATGTCCAGAGGGCGATGGTATAACCGTCCGGTTTCGCATCGCGCAGCGAGCGGGTGCCGACCGTACCACCGGCCCCCGGCAGGTTGACGATCACCACCGATGGAAACACATTTTGGTTTTCGATGCCACGCTGAAAGGTCCGCGCCAAAGCATCAACGCTGCCCCCGGCATCGGTCGGAACGATGATTCGCAGGGGTGCGCTCGGATAATCGGCCTGGGCCTGCGCCCCTGTCGACATCAGGCACGCCAGTGAAAGCCCAAGGAAACGGGTTAAAAATTTCATGGTTCAGTCCTCCCAATTTTCTTTCGCGACTTTTGCACGGCACCGTTGCCCGGGGTAGTACAGGGATGCGACTATAGGTATAACTTTCTGTTACCCCCTGCCGCCAATACCGGAGCGTGCGCGCCATGCCATTCAACACCCGCAGGCTGACCCATTTTCTGGCAGTCGTAGAGTTCGGCAGCATCAACCGTGCTGCCGTTCACTGTCATATTTCACAGGCGGGCATGACCAAAAGTATCCGCGCCCTGGAAAACCTGGCGGGCGGCGAATTGTTCGAACGGCGGCCGCAGGGCGCGCGCCTGACCAGACTGGGTGAAACCCTGTTGCGGCACGCCCGGCTGCTTGACAATCAACTGAACAAAACGTCGGGCGCATTGCAGGCGCAGATCGAAGGCAGCAAGGCAGAGCTGCGGATTGGCGTCGCCATCCGTTGGGCGCTGCGCCAGATCATTCCGCAGGTGTTATGCGATTTCGCCGGAGATGCCCGGCAGGCGCGGATCACCCTGCTTTCGGATCATCAATCCTGGCGGATGATCGACGATCTGCGCAACGGCGACCTTGATCTGGTGCTGGCAACCCCCAGCGAACTGGATGATCTGACCGGTGTTGAAGCGCGCTATTTTCAACCGGACCGGCAAGGCGTGGCAGTGCGCCACGATCATCCCCTGACCCGCATAGGCCAGATCAGCCTGGACGAGCTGAGCGCCTATGAATGGATCAGCGCCCGCCCGGAAACCTATTCATGGCGCCATGTGAGTGGGCTTTTTCTGGCGGCAGGGCGCGCGCCGCCAGTGCCGCGAATGACCATCGAATCCAATGTCCTGATGCTGGATGTTCTGGCCCGAACCGATTTTCTGGCCCTTGCCAACGCGCGGATGATCGCCATTGACCACGCTGATCGTGTCGTCCTGCTGAACACCCCCGCCAACCGCGAACGCAAGACAGCGATCCTGACACGGGTGGGCGATGTTCTGCCCGCAATCGCAACCGATGTCATTGCCGAAATCGGCCGCCACCTCGACCCTTTGACCGGTCGGGGAAGGGCAGGGGGAACTTGACCCGGTGACATGCACCGGAAACCGTTTGCGACATCATCTTCTGCCGTGGCGTGTAACAACGCTTGTGCAGGCAATCAAAACCAAAGAAAGGGGACGTTCCAGATCGGCCAAGGGCTGGCCGATCTGGTGGATTGAATTGGCGATGGCCGCCACAACCCTATTTACACAAGATCAAACCGATCTGCGTTCATGACTTTGGCCCATGCGGCAACAAAGTCGGTCACGAATTTGCCGGCGTTGTCGTCCTGCGCATAGACTTCGGCATAGGATCGCAGGATCGAGTTGGAGCCAAAGACCAGATCCAGCCGTGTTGCTGTCCATTTTGCTGTACCCGTCTTGCGATCACGGATTTCGTAACCGCCGCCCTCAACGGGATGCCAAGAATAGGCCATGTCCGTCAGCACGGCAAAGAAATCGGGCGTGAGGGCGCCGACACGATCCGTGAAAACGCCGTCCTTGCTGTTGCCATAGTTGGCGCCCATGGCGCGCATGCCACCAACCAGAACCGTCATTTCATTGGCGGTCAGGCCCATCAGATGGGTGCGGTCCAGCAACATTTCTTCGGGGCTGGTCGAATAATCCGCCTTGCGCCAGTTGCGATAGCCATCGGCAAGCGGTTCAAGCGGCGCAAAGGAGTCCGCATCGGTCTGCGCGTCGGTTGCATCACCACGGCCCGGCGCGAAGGGAACCGTCACGTCGAACCCGGCCGCCTTTGCAGCCTGTTCAACACCACAGTTCCCGGCCAGAACGATAACGTCCGCCACGCTTGCCCCCGTGTCGGCGGCAATGCCCTCCAGCACCCCAAGCACCTTGGCCAGGCGCGCAGGTTCGTTGCCTTCCCAATCCTTTTGCGGCGCCAAACGGATACGGGCGCCATTGGCCCCGCCGCGCATGTCTGACCCGCGATAGGTCCGGGCGCTGTCCCATGCGGTCGCCACCATCTCGGCCAGCGTCAAACCGCTGTTGTTGATGCGTGCCTTGACGGCGTCCACATCATAACCGGTGTTGCCAGCGGGAACCGGATCCTGCCAGATCAGATCTTCCTGTGGCACATCAGGGCCAAGATAGCGCACCTTTGGCCCCAGATCGCGGTGGGTCAGCTTGAACCAGACGCGGGCGAAGGTGTCTGCGAAATACGCAGGGTCCGCGGCGAATTTTTCGCAGATACCGCGATAGATCGGGTCCATCTTCATGGCCAAGTCGGCATCGGTCATGATCGGGTTGACCCGGATTGACGGGTCTTCGACATCGACGGGTTTGTCTTCTTCCTTGATGTCGATCGGTTCCCACTGCCAGGCGCCTGCCGGGCTTTTCTTCAGTTCCCACTCATAACCGAACAGCAGTTTGAAATATCCCATGTCCCACTGGGTCGGGTTGGTGGTCCAGGCGCCTTCGATGCCGCTGCTGACCGCCTCGCGCCCGCTGCCCTTGCCGTTCGGGTTGTGCCAGCCAAGGCCCTGGTGTTCAACGTCGGCCCCCTCGGGAACTTGCCCCAGCACCGCAGCGTCGCCGTTGCCGTGGCATTTGCCAACGGTGTGCCCGCCAGCTGCCAGCGCCGCAGTTTCTTCGTCGTTCATGGCCATACGCGCAAAGGTTTCGCGTACATGCAGTGCGGTTTTCAACGGGTCAGGTTTGCCGTTCACCCCTTCCGGGTTCACATAGATCAGCCCCATCTGCACGGCAGCAAGAGGGTTTTCCATGGTGGATGCATCTTCGATATCGCCATAGCGGCTGTCGCTGTCGGCAAGCCACTCTTTCTCGGCGCCCCAATAGGTATCAATTTCCGGCTGCCAGATGTCAGCACGGCCAAAGGCAAAACCATAGCTTTTCAGGCCTGCCGCTTCGTATGCCATCGTTCCGGCCAGCAGGATCAGATCGGACCAGCTAATCTTGTTGCCGTATTTCTTCTTGATCGGCCAAAGCAGGCGTCGCGCCTTGTCCAGGCCGACGTTGTCAGGCCAGGAATTCAGCGGTGCGAAACGCTGGTTGCCTGTGCCGCCACCCCCGCGCCCATCGGATATTCTGTAGGTTCCGGCGGAATGCCAGGCCATGCGGACCATCAACCCGACATAGGTGCCCCAGTCGGCGGGCCACCATTCCTGACTGTCCGTCATCATCGCCTTGAGGTCTTCTTTCAATGCCTCGACGTCGAGCGATTTCACTTCTTCGCGATAGTCGAAATCACCGCCCATCGGGTTGGTCTTGGTGTCATGCTGATGCAGGATGCTGAGGTTAAGCGCATTTGGCCACCAATCCGCAACCGACGCACCAGTATGGGTTACCGCGCCGTGAACAAAGGGACATTTGCCCGCGGTATTCATATCATTTCCATCCATGTTCGTCTCCAATCAGGGTGTTACGCCCGGCAATCAAGATAAATGGCCAACCGTTCATCGCCTGAACGACTCTGGCATCTTGCCGAATCTGAACGGCATCGCATTGAACGGCTCCATTTCCAAGGAACTATATACCCGCACAGCCATTATAAAAAATTGTATTTTCTGATTGACGTGATAACTTTCACCTATGGCGGACGTGACCGTAAAGCACCTCAAGTATTTTGTGGCTCTGGCCCGGCACGAACACTTTGGCCGCGCGGCGCAGGATTGTGGCATTTCACAGCCTGCGCTGTCCGTGCAGATCAAAGAACTTGAAGAGATACTTGGCGCGCCCCTTGTCGAAAGAGGGGGCAAACGGATTTGCCTGACAAAACTTGGCGAGGTTTTTCAGTTGCGCGCCCATGATATTCTGCAATCCGTTGGCGAACTCAGCGATCTGGCCCGCGCATCACGCGGCCCCCTCGTTGGCCGCTTCCGGTTTGGTGTGATTCCAACCGTCGCGCCCTATTTTCTGCCGAATTTCATTGCAAACCTCACACAACACTATCCTGATCTCGATCTGCGCCCCCGCGAGGCGGTGACCCAGAAACTTATCGAAGATCTTATCGAGGGGCGCCTTGATACGGCCATTGTCGCCCTGCCGATTTCCGAACACGCGCTGCACGAAGAAGCTCTGTTTGACGAAGAATTCGTTCTGGTCAGACCGCTTGACGATGTGGAAAAGCCGGTTCCCAACGTGGCAATGTTGCGCGAAATGCGGTTGCTTCTTTTGGAAGAGGGGCATTGTTTTCGCGAACAGGCCCTGTCGTTCTGCAAGATGTCATCGACCTTGCCGCGTGATCTGATGGAAGGCAGCTCTTTGTCGACGTTGGTTCAGATGGTCGGGGCAGGGATCGGGGTGACGCTTATCCCTGATATGGCTGTGGCGATCGAAACGCGCTCTGCTGCCGTATCTGTCGTGCGTCTGGATACACCCAGACCGTCACGGACCATCGGCCTTGTCTGGCGAAAAACGACCCCCCTGTCGGCCCAACTCATGAGCATCGCGGAAATCATCCGCCAAGATTGCACCGCCAAAGCCAGAGGGTGACGCCGGTGCGCCCTATGGTGCCCCAATCAGCGCCCGGCCATCGGCGGTGAACAGCTTGAGAGTGTCGGGGCGCGCCTCAACATGAACAATGTCGCCATATTGCAATCGCGGTGCATCATTCTGGCGCACGATCATTGATTTTCCATTAATATCAATGTTGTAATACCAGTCTGATCCGGTGGGCAATACCGTGGTCACCCTGGCAGGGGCAAGACCGGGCGCCGTGGCGCCGTGCAAGTGCAGCTCTTCTGCGCGCAGGCCCAACGTGACGTTCGCTCCCTGCGCCGAAGATATTTCGGCAGGCACCGCAAGGGTCAGGCCTGCCCCATGAAACATGCCATCCGCGATCGTGCCTTCCATGAAATTGATGCGGGGATTGCCCAGAAAATCCGCCGCAAACTGGTTTGCGGGCTGGGCATAAACCTCAAGCGGGGGGCGAATTGTTGCAGCTTGCCGGATTGCATCAGGGCAAGATGCGTTGACATGGTCAGCGCCTCCAGCTGGTCATGGGTGACATAGATGATTGTTGCCTCTGTCTCTTGGTGCAGGCGTTTCAATTCCGCCCGCATGTCCATACGCAGCGTTGCATCAAGGTTTGACAGGGGTTCGTCCAGCAACAGAACTGACGGCTGCATCACCAGTACGCGCGCGATGGCCACGCGCTGTTGCTGACCACCGGAAAGCTCGCTTGTATAGCGGCCAAGCAGGCCATCAATCTGAAGCGCGGTCGCGACCTGTTCCAACCGCTGGGCTGCCTCGACGCGGCCAATTTTCTGCACCTCCAACCCAAAGGAAATGTTTTGCGCCACGGTCAGATGCGGCCAGAGCGCATAGCTCTGAAACACCAATCCAAGGCCGCGTTTCGCTGGGGGCAAGGATTTTCCTTCGGCCAGTGAAAACGCGATCTGATCGCCGATCTGAATGGTGCCGCTTGTTGGCATATCAAGCCCGGCAATGATGCGCAGCGTCGTGGTTTTGCCACATCCCGAAGGGCCAAGAAGCGTCGTGAACGATCCGTCCGGAATTTCCAATGACAGATCGCTGACCGCGCGCACCGCCTTGCCATAGGTCCGGGATACGTTGTCTAGAATGATTGCTGGCATGTCAGCCCCCAAACCTTTTGCGATACTTGTTCCCATCAACCGACGGCTGAGGATCGTGCTGCTGACAACGATGATCACCAACAACAGCACCATACCGTTGGTATAGGGATACCACCCCCGATCCGTGTACCGCAGCGTGATTGTTGTCGCCAGTTGCGTGGCAGGTGTTACCAGCAAAATCAGCAGAGACAATTCCCGCGTTACCGAAATGAATGGCAGCAACATTCCCGAGAAATAAGTGGATTTCTGCACCGGAATCAGAATGCGCCGCATTCTGGTCCACCATGACGCCCCGACCATCACCGCGGCCTCTTCCAGTTCGGGGCCGATCTGGCGAATGGCACTTACCCCGGCTTTGACGGCATAGGGCAGGTAACTGACGGTACAGACGATCACCAACAGCAAGAAGGTGCCATGCAACGACGGTATTGGCCCGCGCGGCACCGCAAACATGGCAAGGAAAATCGCCCCAAGCGCGATCGAGGGCATCAGATACGGCAGGAATGACATCTGATCGAGCGCCTGCGAAACCCAACTGCCGCGCATCCGCACGATCGCATAGCCAACCAGAACCCCCAGAATGCCGGTGATCAATGCGACGACCACCGCCAGCATCATTGTATTGCCCAGGGCCGACATGAGCTGTGAATTGCGCAAAATCCCCGGTTCGCCGGTGCCAAGGCCGGTTGTCAGGCTTGCGTCACCGATCCAGTAATGCAGGGTGAAATTATCCCACGCATAAATGCCGGGCCGCAACATCACCGTGTCAATCACCAGGGCGCACAATGGCACCACGATAACCGCCAGAATGAACCCCAGCACCAGCGCCGCCACCGGCCAGCGCCAGCGCCCCAGCGCAACAAGCCCCGCGCGCGCGCCCTTGCCCGATATGGTGACATAACTGCGCCGGGTGCCAATGATCTTGTGATCCATATAAAGCACCAGCACCCCAAGCACGATCATCACCACGGCGGCCAGATATCCAATTCCCGGACGCTGGCCGATCAGGTTGGCATAAAGCGAGGTGGACAAGACAAATTCGCGCACGGGGCCACCCAGAAAGGCAGGCGTGCCGAAGGTGCCCAGCCCGCGCGAAAAGGTCAGAAGAAACGTCGAAAAAATCGCAGGAAGCGCAAGCGGGATAACAATGCGGCGCAGGGTGGTGAACCGGCCCGCCCCCAAAAGTTCGGCGGATTCCTCAAGCTGCGCGTCGATATTGCGCAACGCGCCACCGATCAGCATGAAACCGAAGGGAAAGTAATGCAGCGCCAGTGTAATGGTGATCGGAAACAGCCCGTAGGCAAACCAATCTGGCGTGGCGATCCCCGTCAACGCCGTAAAAATTCCCGGGTCGCCGCCGATGCGCTGGTTCTTGAACAGGGTGATCCATGCCAGCGCCAGTGTCCACGAGGGCATGATATAGGGAACAATCGCCGCGTTGGCGATAAACCCCTTCATCGGCAGGTCAGTCCGCACCACCAGCCACGCCAGCGTGCCGCCGATGACAAGCGCCAACAGTGAAAACCCCAGCGCGATCTTCAGTGTATTGATCAGGGGTTTGTAAAAGAAGGCATAGGCGTTATCGCTCAGGAAATTGCGTTGCCAATGGGCCCAGGTCCAATCACCGATCTGCGCGCCCGGGATCTGAAACCGCTCAAGCGGATGGACGATGAACGTCTCGCGCAGCATCAGGAACAGCGGCACAATGACAAGATACCCAAGGATTACGAGAAAAAGAACTGACAGTATCCGTTGTGGCGTCAGGCCAAGACGAAAACGGTTAAAGGTGGTTCGCATGGACGGGGCCTTTATTTCCAGAACGGTGGCCCGGCGCGGGCCCGTCAATACCGGGGCAGGCCATTGTCTGGCATGTCCCGGTATCAGTCAGTAACAGGTAAAAGGCCGTCAGCGCTGTGCGTACTTCAGCCAGGTATCCAGCACGATGCCACGATTTGCCGCCGCAAAATCAAGGTCATACGACCACATATGATCTTCCCACCATGCCAGGGGCATGTCACCCTCAAAGGGCACCTGGTTGGGGTTGGGCGAATAGACGCCGGGCGAGATCCGCCCAGGGCGCGAACCCTTCGAGGGTGCCCAGATACTCCATGAACATCTTGGCGGCGTTGGGATGTTCTGCATTGGCCGAAAGTTGCAGCACGATGGGATAGTAATAGCCCAAGGTCGGGCTGATCTGGCGGCTGTCCTTGATGCGCAGATCCTGAAGCGGCACATCGCGATGCTTGGAATAGACATAGAACATGCCATAGGGTGGGTCTTCCTGGCCCGGGGCGCCCACGGCTTCGGTGATCTTGGTATCAGACGTCATGATGATGGCGTCATTTTGCAGGAACCGCTTGATGAATTCCAACCCGGCGTTTGCCTCGGTCATTTCCAGTGGTTTGCCAAAGCGCGCCTCATAATCAGCGGCGAGTTCATCACTGCGGCGCACCCATTCCGTAAACGCGTTCTGATGTTCGCCGGTGATCGCGACATCACGGATCATAACGCGGCCCCGGTATTCCTCGGTTGTCAGATCCCAGACGCTTACGAACGGATCGCCATCAGGATGTTTGTCGGTGTTATAGCCGAAAACCCGGTTGATATAGCCAAGAACAAGCGGGTTCTGATGGCGTTCGGCAAACAATTCGCGTGCGGTTGGCGGGATATAGTTGACGAAATAGCCAGTGTTCGACAGCAGTTCGCGCGCGGCAACCCAATCTTCGGCGACGATCATATCAACATCGCGAACCCCTGCGGCCGCCTCTTGATAGGCGCGCTGGATCAGGTCTTGTTCGCCAAGACGGACCACTTCCACGGCAATGCCGGTGTTGGCGGAAAAGGCTTCGGCGGCTTTCGCCGTTCTGCTGGTGGTCGAATAAACGAGCAGCGCCCCTTCGGCTTTTGCATCCGCTTCGATCTGCGACCAGTCTTCTGCAACGGCCATCGCGCCTGCCGAAACAAGACTTGCCGTCAAGGCTGCGGTTGCCCAGCCTCGCATCATTCCCCGAAAGCTCATTCACGTTCCTCCCTGTTATTGATTTTTTGGAAAACTTCGATTGGTGTCCGATAAGGGATAGTTTCCGCGAAACCTGCTTCTGTCAATCACTTGCACGGGGTTGCATGGCCCGTGACTGGGGCTTTCCGGGCTGATCTGGCGGTCGCGTTGTGAAGATGCTGCACAGCAAAATCATGCACCGATGGTTGCGCAAACACCTTGTATGTCTGGCGCCCCCCTTTTGCGGCACGGGATGCATCCTGACTGGAATTGCCACGGCACCGGGGCAGTTGAGGCGCGAAATATTTCATTTGATGGGGCAGGCAACATGGGGCTGGGGGATCACGCGCTGTGGTGCGGCAGACTTGAAGGGGTGCAAATTTCGGTTGACATCCGATATTATATTTTTGATATTATATCAAATACGACACAGAGAGGCGCGATCAACAATGGCCGAAATCACAAAGATTGAACTGCTGGAGTTCTCTTACAAGGTGAGAAATCTTGGCCCGTCAGAGGATGGCTATGATTCCATCTATATCCCGGACACCGAGGGAACCATGTCGTCTGTCGCGGTCAGGATTGAGGCCTCGAACGGGGTGGTTGGTGCCTATGTCGGCGGTGTGTCAATGGCCCTTGGCCAGACGGCGTATCTCGCCAAAAAAATTATTGGCCGCGACCCGTCGCATCGGCTTGCCTTTTATGAGGAGTTCAAGCGCGGGCTGCGCAAGTACGACAAGATGGGGGCGGGCATCCTTGATATCGCGCTTTGGGACTGGGCCGGGAAAAGTCTGGAAACCTCGGTGGCGACCCTGCTGGGGTCAAGCCGCACCAGCCTGCCGGCCTATGCCAGCACCTATCATGGCGATGACAATGGTGGTCTGACGACGGCGCAGGATTTTGCTGACTTTGCCGAACATTGCGTAAATCTTGGCTATGGGGCCTTCAAGATGCACGGCTGGGTCAAGGGCGACGTCAAGAAAGAGGCCGAAGCGATCCTGCTTTTGCGAGATCGGGTGGGGCCTGACGTCAAACTCATGCTTGATCCGGCATGTCATTTGCGGACATTCGGCGACGCCCTCACTGTCGGCCATGCCTGCGATGAGGCGGAATTCTTTTGGTGGGAAGATCCGTTCCGCGACGGCGGCGTTGCACATTCGGCCAACAAGCTGCTGCGTGAACGTGTGAAAACGCCCCTGCTTATTGGGGAACACATGCGGGGTCTGGAATCCAAGGCGGATCTGGCAATCTCTGGCGCAAGCGACTTTGTGCGCCTCAATCCCAATTATGACATGGGCATCACCGGTGCGATGAAAGTGGCGCATATGGCGGAATCCCTGGGGATGGATGTCGAGGTTCACGGCGCTGGTCCGGCTCAGCGGCACTGTATGGCCGCGATCCGCAACACAAATTACTATGAGTTGGCGCTTGTCGGGCCAAAGTGTGGTTCATCAAGCCCGCCGGTCTATGCGGATTCCTATTCCGACACCCTTGAGGGGGTCGCGGCTGACGGAACATTCCCGGTGCCGACAGGGCATGGCCTTGGGGTGGAATACGATTGGGATTTCATTCGTCGGAATGCGACCAACACGACAGTCATTCAATGACACCCTGCGTTCCCTTTCTGGCGGGCTGCTCTGACAGTTTGGGTCGGACAGCACCCTGGAAACCTGCACAACCGAACAGAACCCGAGGACGATAGATGGCTGATGTAGAACTGCACCAAGTCAGAAAGGCGTTTGGCGACCTTGAGGTCGTTCATGGCGTTGACCTGACCATTGGCACAGGAGAGTTCGTGGTGTTTGTCGGACCATCGGGGTCAGGCAAATCCACCCTGCTTCGGATGATTGCCGGCCTTGAATCGATCACCGATGGCGAAGTGCTTATTGACGGCGAAGACATGACCTTTGCCGAGCCGTCGGAACGGGGCATCGCGATGGTTTTCCAATCCTACGCGCTTTACCCCCACATGAACGTCTATAACAACATGGCGTTCAATCTTCGGCTGTCGCGCTTTTCCAAACCCGAGATCAATCAGCTTGTCCGTGATGCCGCCAGAATTCTGCGGATCGAGAACCTGCTTGATCGTTCCCCGGCGCAGCTGTCGGGGGGCAAAGGCAACGGGTTGCCATCGGGCGCGCCATCGTGCGCAAACCAAAGGTTTTCCTGTTTGATGAACCGCTTTCCAACCTTGATGCCGCCCTGCGCGTGCAGATGCGGCTGGAGATCGAACGCCTGCACCGCGAACTTGACGCAACGATGATCTATGTCACCCACGATCAGATCGAAGCGATGACCATGGCCGACCGGATTGTGGTGCTGGACGATGGGTCGATCCAGCAGGTGGGCACCCCGATGGAGCTGTACGCCCGCCCAAAGAACAAGTTCGTTGCCAGCTTTATCGGCTCGCCCAAGATTAACTTTTTTGAAGTCACGGTTGCGGCAGACGGTTCAGGAATGCTGTGCCTTGATGCGGATCCGTCGGTTTCGTTCCAGATGCCGGGTCTGGAACTGGCGGCAAACGACAAGCTGACCATCGGTGTGCGCCCCGAACAGGTTTCCGTTCATGATACGGCGGGCGAAATACCCGCCACGCACCTGCCCCTAAGCGCTGTGGTGGACGCCGTAGAACGGTTGGGAAACATCAACTATGGCTATTTCAACGTTGGGTGCGAAGACCCGGTAATCGTTCAGATCATGGGCCACACCGATCTGCGATACGGCCAGGCCGTGGTTCTTGGCCTGCCAAAAACCGAACTTCACGTTTTCGATTCCTCGGGCCAATCATTAACCAGAGGATCGGAGTAAAGGCCGCCGGTCGTTGATCGGTGACAATTCCAGGGAGGACAGAATGAAACAACGAACAGGAACCGCACTCGGATGTGTGGGCGCATTGTCGATGTCGCTCATTGCATCGGCAGCACAGGCCCAGACCAAGATGGTGGTCTGGACCGACACCGCGCGCATTGCAACATTCGAGGCATACGACAAGGCGCACCCCGACGTTGAGCTGGAAATGCTGACCGTCGACAAAGACGAACTGGTGACCAAGCTGCAATTGGCAATGCGCGCCAAGGCAGAGGTGCCGGACGTTATTTTCATGTCGTCGTCCAACCAGCCTGCACAGCTTTCCACGCGTCGCACCAACTATCTGACCGATCTGAGCGATGTTGTTCCACAGGAGATTTTCGACGGGTTTCTGCCAAACGCAAATTCCCTGTGCCAACTCAACGGCAAGGTTCTGTGCCTGCGAAATGATGTCGCCCATATTGTCGTATGGTATGATAAACCGCTGTTGGAAAAGCTGGGTGCCGACATCCCCGAAACATGGGAGGACTTCGAACAGCTTGGCGCCAAACTGGCCGAGGGCGGCGAGGGGTATTTCCTTGGCTCCGGGGTTCAGCCGGATATTGTCATTGCCATGCTGGCCGCGTCGGGATGCGACGTTGCAATCCCGGTGGAAGGCAAGACCGATACGCTCCGGATCAACCTGACATCCGAGGCTTGCATGCGCATGGCCGGATTGATCGACCGGATGATGGCGAACGGCAGCCTTTTGAAATTCGGCACATCGGAACCCGGCCTGGTCACCGAGGCCGTAGCGGGCAAACTGGTCATGAGCCTCGGCCCGACCTGGTTTGGCGAATACGTCATGAAGCCGAACTACAAGATTCCCGAGGGCCATCTGTCGGCGGCGCTGCCTCTGCGCTGGTCCGATCAGGACGAACCCGTCACCTGGAGCTGGGGCGGCGGCAACTATGGCTATTGGCAGGGCACCGAACACCCCGAGATCGCAGCCGATATCGTGACATGGGCGGCAACAGAAACGACGCACCTTGCCAACGCGGTGACGATGCCCGCATTCGAGGCCGCATCCGTTGTCTGGGGCGAGCGGGTCAACAATGACCCGTATTATGCGACTGACGATGTGTATGACACGATGCAGGCGGCCTCCAAATATTCGAGCCCGGATTTCGCATCTCTCGGGTTTGACATGCGGGCGGCCTTTGGCAAAACGATCAGCGCCTCGTTGTCCACGAACGGCAAACTTGCCGATCTTCTGCCCGCCTATGAGCAGGAACTGAAAAACGCCGCCAAACTGGCGGGTTACCAGGTAGAGTAACCAAAACCCCGGGCGCGCCATGCAGGTGCGCCCGGACACCATGCCACCAGTTCGAGGACGTGAGGGTGACCCAGATCAACACTGCCGACGCGGCCATTGCCCGCACAGCCCGAGAGAAAAAGCGCCGGCGCCAGCAGCGTCGTGGTGCGATTGCCTCGTATCTTTTCGTTTTGCCGTATCTTTGCCTTTTGATGATGTTTGGCGTGATTCCGGTCTTCTATGCCTTTGGCATGAGCTTTTTCGATTCGATCGAAGGCGTATTCTGGGGGCTTACGAACTATGGCATGGCGCTGGACGATTACCGGCTGTCACAAAGTATCGTGAACGTCTGTGCCTATGTTGCCCTCTGGGTGACTGGCACCATCGTTGCGGTCACCGGTCTTTCTCTGATGCTCGACATCCTCAAACGGGGGCCGGCCACCATATTGCGCACCGTGTTCTTTCTGCCGGGCGCGATTACATCCTCGGCGATCGTTGTCTTGTGGCTGTTTCTTGTTGATCCGATGGTCAGCCCGTTTCAGTCTGTCTTTCATCTCTTTGGCTGGGACGCCCGGCAAAACGTCGTGAATGGTCTGGGCATGGCAAGCCTGTTTGCGATCATGACGTTCTTTGCCCATTCCGGCGGCTGGATCATCGTTCTTGGTGGATCACTGTCAAGCCTGTCGCGCGAGGTCATGGAGGCATCGCGCGTGGACGGCGCCAACCTGTGGCAACAGGCGGCCTATGTGAAACTGCCGATGATCTGGAAAACCATATCACTTATGGGCATTCTCACCTTTGCCGGCGGCTTGCAGATCTTTGTCGAGCCACAGCTTATGGGGATGGCGGGCCCGCAGTATTCGCGCGCGGACTGGTCGATCAACCAACTGGCGTTTCAATATGCGTTCAGCATGGGTGATTTCGGTGTTTCAGCGGCGCTGAGCATGATGCTGATCGCGGTTTCGGTCACGATCGCACTGATCCTGATCTTCGCCACCAAGTTCTACCAGGTCAAATAGCAGGGGAGCTTGATCAAAATGAGCAAAAATCAGAAAAAGCAGTTCAGCGTCGGCCGGTTCGCCGTCTATGGGTTCCTTGGCTTCGCAGTCATTTTCTATGGCGTGCCACTTCTCTGGCTCTTTGTTGCTGGCACGAGATCGCAGATATCGCTGTTCACGGACAACGTGTTCACGATCGGGTCATGGGCACAGACGATCGAGACGTGGCACGATCTGACGTCCTATAACGACTTTCAGATCATCAACTGGGCAAAGAACTCGGTCATCTATTCGGTCGGTGGTGTTGGCCTGTCCCTGCTGACGGCCATTCCGGCGGGCTATGCTCTTGCAACCTCAGAGTTTCCGGGCCGGAAATTCATTCTGATCCTCACGCTCATCGCGATGATCACACCCAGTCAGGCGATTGTGCTGCCAATCTTTCTGGAACTGCTGGCGATTGGCCTGAACAACACCTATCTCGGGCTGATCCTGGCAACGAGCTTTTCCCCTTCGGGATCTACCTGTCATATGTCTTCTTTTCCAGCTCGCTGCCAAAAGGGGTCATGGATTCGGCGCGTGTGGACGGTTGCAATCGTTTCCAACTGTTCATCCATATCGCACTGCCTTTGGCCACGCCGATCATCGCGCTGGTTGCGTTCTTCAGTTTTCTCGCAAACTGGAGCAATTACTTTCTGGCCTTCGTTCTGTTGTCGAGTGAGAAGCTCTTTAACCTGCCGCTTGGCCTGACGGCGTTGATCAATTCGTCGGGTGCACTGGAAAATCAGGCCGCAAACGATATACCCATCAGGATGCCCGAGGCCATTCAGGCGGCTATCGTCGTGGTTGCGCCGGTTTTGATCGTGTTCCTGATCGCACAGCGGTTTGTTCGCACGGGAATGCTTGCCGGTGCCGAAAAAGGCTAGGATATGGGTATGATGCCGGAATATTTTGACCACACCGAAAACGCAGGCCAAGGTTCTGCCCCCCACCAAGGAGCGTCACAAAATGATGGAAAGCGAAGCGCCTGCTGACGATGCCCTGGGAGCGACGACTTATGCGCGGGTCCACAAGGCGCTTTTGGCTGATATCGTAAGTGGTCATTTTGCCCCCGGGGCGCGGCTCAAGATTGCCGATCTGTGCAAACGCTATGGTCTCAGCCCGATGCCAATCCGCGAGGCATTACAGCAGCTTCAGGGCGAAGGGCTTGTGGTGATGTTGCCCCACAAGGGCGCAAGTGTCCGGGCGCTTGATCACAGGTTTCTGTCCGATATCTATGAAATCCGGGTGGCGCTCTGCGTTATATACTATCGCGATGCCGTCGCCGTTGCTGACCCTGCTTTTGAAGAACTGCTAACGCGAACCCAAACCCGGTTCGATGAGGCGATGGAGCAGGGAAACGTGGAACGCTGCAATGAATGCAACCGGAGCTTTCACTTCGAGATCGAATCTCGCTGCTTGAACCGCGAGGCTGTCCGCGCGGGGAAAAGATATACGCACCTCACCGGATCGCTGCGTGATTTGTTCGGCTTCAAGATTGATCGGCTGCGCACGATTTCGCAGGAACACTGGGCCATCGTTGCAGCCATCAAAGCCCGCGATACGGAAGCGGCAATCATTGCCGGTCAGGCCCATATCAAAAACGCGCAAGCCAGTATGAAACAGAATTTTGACTGACCGCCCCGCAGGCCGCCAAAGCAAGGCCAACCCATTGCGCCGTTTCAATCTGCATCAATGACAGGGCCGGAGATATGCCATGAACCCGTCAGACAAATCTGGGAATGTGTCGCCCCCCAAGGCCATTGCCCAGCGTAGGCTTGGCCAAACCAATCTGAGGCTGTCTGCTCTCGGTTTTGGTGCTGCCCCACTGGGTGGGTTGTTTCAAGCCAGCAGCACGGATGCGGCACGAAAGGCAATTCGCGCCGCGATCAATGGCGGGATCACCCATTTTGATGTCGCCCCCAGTTACGGTTTCGGGTTGGCCGAAAAACGTCTGGGCATGGGGCTGCGCAGTGAATGCCCGCCCGATCTGACACCCGTTGTTTCAACCAAGGTCGGCCGGCTTCTTGGGGAAGGCGGGGCAGAGCCCGCATCGCAAAACTGGCCCGAAGCCAGCGGCCGCACGACGATATATGATGCCAGCCGCGACGGGATCATGCGGTCGGTCGAGGAAAGCCTTGAACGAACCGGCCTGAGCAAGCTGGACATCCTGTTTCTGCATGACCCTGACAAATATGCGACCGATGGCCCGGCTTTGGATGCGCTGTTGTCCCAAGCCTACAGTGTGATGGACGACCTGCGGCAACAGGGGTTGATCACCGCCATTGGCATTGGCGTCAATTCACCAGCCCCTGCGCCAGGGCGCTGAAAATCGGGGCGTGGGATTGTTTCATGTTGGCGGGGTCTTATTCGGCGTTGTCGCAGGGCGATAACGGTCTTTTGGATGCATGTGCCGGGCAGGGCGTTTCTGTCATCATCGCCGCGCCTTTCCTGTCGGGTGTCCTTGCGGGGGGCGATCATTGGCGCTACGGGCCTGTCCCGGATGACATTCGCCTTCGCGTGCAAGAACTGACGGCACTTTGCCATCACTATGAAGTCGCGGTTCAAGCTGCGGCGTTGCAGTTTCCGCTTTTTCACCCGGCAGTCTGCAATGTCGTGGCGGGCATGCGCTCGGCCGACGAAGTGACACAGAACCTCGCCAGTCTGGAGGCCGAAATTCCGGTCGACTTCTGGCAGGCGCTTTATGTCAACGCATTCATTTCCGAACGGCATTTTGCCCATGTCATGGCTGACCCGGACCGGGGCCGGGGTGATCCGCCGGCATGACACCCCTGAAAGGGCCCCATGCCGGCGCGCCGCAGATCAGGCCTTGAGAACAGTGTTCAGGCCATCAACCGTTGCGGCGATGATCGTATCGGCCTCTTCGCGGGTCAGGCAGAACGGCGGGGCATAGCCGATAATATCACCCTGGGGCATGGCCCGCGCGATCACGCCCCGTTTCGCCATTTCGCCAGAAACCGCCGGGCCGATCTTGCGCGAGGGATCGAAAAACTGCCGTCCGTCACGGTTTTCCACCAACTCGACGGCACAAAGCATACCTTCCCCGCGCACTTCGCCGACATTGGGATGGTCGCCAACCGCGGCCTGCATCTGGGTGTTGAGATAGGCCCCGACATCGCGGGCATTTTCGATCAGGTTCAGATCATCAATCAGCTTGAGGTTGGCAACCCCGGCCGCCGCACCGATCGGGTGGGCGGAATAGGTCCAGCCGTGGCCAATGGGGCCGTTTTCATCGGTGCCCTGTTCCAGAACCTTCCACATCTTGTCACCCACGATCGACCCCGACAGCGGCGCATAGGCCGAGGTCAGACCCTTGGCGATGGTGATCAGATCGGGGCGCATGCCATAGTGATCGGACCCGAACATGGTGCCAAGGCGGCCAAACCCGGTTACCACCTCATCGACAACCAGCAGGATATCGTGTTTGTCCAGCACCTTCTGGATAGCTGGCCAATAGCCGGGGGCGGGGGCACGATGCCGCCGGTGCCCAGAACCGGCTCTCCGATAAAGGCGGCGATCGTGTCGGCCCCTTCGCGTTCGATCAGCGCCTCAAGCTCGGCTACCAGATGATCGGTGAATTGTTCCGGCGTCAGATCTTCGTTGTCGCGGCGATAGTAATAGGGCGCGTCGGTGTGAATCACATAGGGCAACGGCAGGTCGAATTTGCGGTGAAACCCCTCAAGCCCGGTCAGCGAGCCGGTCATCAGGCCCGACCCGTGATAGCCACGCCAGCGGCTGATGATCTTTTTCTTTTCCGGGCGGCCCAGGATGTTGTTGTAATACCAGATCAGCTTGATGTTGGTTTCATTGGCATCCGAACCGGATTGTCCGAAATACACCTTGCTCATGCCTTTGGGGGTGCGGTCGAGGATCATCTTTGACAGGGTGATCGAGGCTTCGGTGCCGTGCCCGACATAGGCGTGGTAATAGGCCAGCTCGTGCGCCTGCGCGGCAATCGCCTCGGCGATTTCACTGCGGCCATAGCCGACGTTGACGCAATACAGCCCGGCAAAGGCATCAAGCGAGCTGTTGCCGTCGCGGTCGGTGATATGACAGCCCTTTGCCGTTTTGATAACACGGCTTGGGCTGTCGCCGCGCGCGTGTTGGGCAAGGTGGGTGGAGGGGTGAAAGAAATTCTCGCGGTCCCATTGGTCCAGCATATCATTCTTCAGCATGGTCTTTCCTTCTCTCTGGCGGCAGGGCCGCCGTTTCTTCGATCGTTATTCAGGCCCAGTCACGGCAAAGATATTTGACCTCGGTAAAGGCTTCCATCCCAAGGCGCGACCCCTCGCGCCCAAGGCCGGATTGTTTCATGCCCCCAAATGGGATCGGCGCGCCGGTCACTTTGGTGCGGTTCACCGCGACCATGCCAAACCGCAAACTGCGGCTGGCACGATAAATGCGGCGCGGATCCTGGGTGTGCAGATAGGCCACAAGCCCGTATTCCGTTTCATTGGCGCGGCTGATCGCCTCTGCTTCGGTGTCAAACGCGGCGATGGCGGCAACGGGGCCGAAGGTTTCTTCGTGCATGATTTTAGCATCAGCCGGAACATCTGCCAAAACCGTGGGCTGAAAGAAAAGCAGCCCGTTGGCGTCACGCCCGCCGCCACAGAGCAGGGTCGCGCCCCGTTCCAGCGCATCGGCAACGTGTTCTTCCTGCTTGGCAACGGCACGTTCGTTCATCAGCGGGCCGATATCCGGGTCATCCGCGCCGGGGCCAATTGTCAGGGCCTTGGTGGCCTCGGCAAAGCGGGCGCAGAAGGCATCATAAACACCCCGGGCCACAAAGAAACGGTTGGCGCCCAGACAATCCTGCCCTGAGGTGGCGAATTTGGCCTTGATCGCCTCATTTACTGCGCGGTCTATATCCGCATCGCCGAACACCAGGAACGGGGCATGGCCGCCAAGTTCAAGCACCAGCCGTTTGATCGTATCGGCGCTTTGCGCATAAAGCAGACGCCCGATTTCGGTGGACCCGGTAAAAGAAACCGCCCGCACCCGGGAATCTTCCATCCAGGCGCCGACCACTTCGGGCGCGTTGCCCGTGACGACGTTGAAAACGCCCGCAGGAAATCCGGCCCGTTCCGCCAGTTCGGCCAGCGCCAGAGCAGAGCAGGGCGTTTCGGATGAGGGATGCGCAACAACGGTGCACCCGGCGGCCAGTGCCGCCCCGGCCTTGCGGGTCAGCATGGCGGCGGGAAAGTTCCAGGGTGTGATCAGCGCGGCCACGCCCACGGGTTCGCGCCAGACCTCGACCTCGGCATCGGGAAGATGCGACGTGACCCCTTCGATGTTGGGGCGCCGCGCTTCTTCGGCATAAAACTCAAGAAACGCTGCGGCATAGTCGATTTCGCCACGGGCCTCTGAAATGGGTTTGCCCTGTTCGGCGGTCATGATGCGGGCCAGATCCTCGCGGTGTTCGATCATCAGCTCGAACCAGCGGCGCAACACCGCCGACCGTTCCTGTGGCAACAGGGCGGCCCATTCAGGCCAGGCATCATGTGCGGCATCGACGGCGCGGCGGCTGTCAGCGGCGTCGAGCCGGGCAATATCGGCCAGAGTGGCGCCCGTAGCCGGGTCGGTGACCGTAAGGGTGGCATTGTCGGCCCCCGCGACCCAGGCACCCCCGACATAGGCAAAGCTGCGCGCCAGCTCAGCCTGCCCCAGCACGGGCAGGCCGGTTGCGGCGGGCGTGTTCAAAGTGTTCATTTTGGGTGTCCTCCGTCATCTGTTGGCAGCTTCGTGCCGAAGAATACCGTCAACATGGCGCAGGAACGCCGGAATTCGCCGGAATTTTCAGGTGGTTCTGCGCCAAACCCGGCGGATAATCGGGGAATCTGCCCGCTTAATCCGCAATGCCGGAATGCAAAAGCGCAAAGGGCGGCGGCGTGGATTTGACCGATTTTGTCACCACATAGGTGAAATACCGGGCAAGCCCGACCCGTTCGCCAAGCAGGGCATCTATCAACCGCTGATAGCTGTCGATGTCGCGCGTGATGACCTGAAGCAGGTAATCATACCCGCCCCCAAGCGCCCAACATCCGGTGATTTCGTCATACCGGGTGATCGCCGCTTCGAATTGCTGGAACGCCGCCGCATTGTGGCTGCTGAGTTCGGCCAGAACAAACACCGTGACATGGGGGGCCAACCGGCGCAGCGCAACGTCGGCGCTGTAGCCGGCAACAAGCCCCGCATCTTCCAGCCGCGTGAGCCGGTCACCGCAGGCGCTGGCGCCAAGATTGACCCGCTCCGCAAGCGCGGCTTTTGAAATGCGGCCCTCGGCGGACAGCACTTGCAGGATCGCGATATCTCGTTTGTCGACTTTCAGAAAGCTCATGGAACACTGATGCGCAGGGTCCGCAGGCTTGTCAATTGTATTGATTTTGGTCAGGATATAAATCATGACAAAATGGCCGCCAGACCCCGACTCTTTGAAACGCCCCGCCTATCGTTCGCTGATCCAGACGGTAGAATCCGCCATCCAGAACGGTCTGTTGAAACCGGGTGACCGCCTGCCGACGCAGCGCCAGCTTGCCTTTGATCTGAACCTCAGTGTGCAGACCGTAAGCCGCGCCTACGACAAACTGATCGAAGCAGGAAGGATCGTGGGTGTCGTGGGGCGGGGGACGTTCGTTCGGGATTCGCCCAATGATGTGACGATGCCATTTGTGAACCGCAAGACATCGCGCGAATTGTTGGATATGTCGATTCTCAGGCCGGTGATCGACCATGCCCACGAAGACGCGCTTCAGGCGGCATTGCGCGCGATTGCGGCCGCGATACCCCGTTCGGTTCTGGACTCGATTCGCCCCATGCACCGGCACGAACCAAATCCGGTTCCGGTCAAAAGGTGGCTTGCGCAATGCGGGCTGGTGCATCTGGATGATACCGTCGTGATCCCGACCAACGGCAGCACGAGCGCGATGACGGCGGCGCTGATGACGGCAACGCAACCCGGCGATCTCGTGGTCAGCGAAAATATCGGCCATCACACCCTGCGCCCTTTGGCGCGTTTTCTGGGGTTGCAGTTGCAAGGCACCAACGTTGATGAAGGCGGCATTTGCCCACAGGCGTTAGAGGATCTTTGTCGCACGGAAAGCGTGAAAGCCCTGTATATCATGCCAAGCGGGCTGAATCCGCTTGCGTTCAACATGACAGAGGCGCGGCGCGGCGCGGTGGTGGATGTTGCGCGCCGCTATGATCTTCAGATCATCGAAAACCATGCCTGGGGTCCGTTGCAGGACGCGCCACCACCACCGATCGCAGCCCTCGCGCCCGAAAGGACACTGTATTTCACCAGCCTGACCAAATGCCTCATGCCGGGGCTGCGGGTGGGGTATCTGGCGGTGCCGGCGCATCTGGGATCGGCGGCGCTGAACCGGCATCTTGTGACCAACTGGATGGCCACCGGGTTGATGACAGAAATTGCCGAACGCTGGCTTGGTGATGGTACGGCCGAAAAACTGCTGCTTCGTCAACGGCTGGCACTGGGGGACCGGCAGGATTATGCGCTGCAAATTCTGGATGGGCTGGATTTCCGCGCCAGCCCGAATGGCCTGCATATCTGGATCGGATGTCGCGACGCCCAGGACGAACACGCCTTGGTTGAATCCCTGCGCGATGAGAGCGTTGCCGTCGCGCCGGGAGCAAGCTTTTCCATTGGGCCGCACCATCTTCATACCGGAATTCGGGTCGCGCTGGGGGGCAATCCTTTCCGGATTTCGCCCGTGGGTTGCAGATCATCAGGCAGGTCGCCCTAAGCCTGTAACCTTCGATAGCGTCGATTTGAAAACGTCACATTGTCATGGTTCAATAATCGCATTGACATGATTGCCCTGCTTTTCAATGATCGCCCAATCAGGACAATCCATGTGCTGCCAATCTCTTTGGCCTGCGCGATGGATGAAACGCCTAACGAAAAGGAAAAGTTATGACCGTTTATAAAAATGTTCTGGCGGGGGGTATTCTTTCCGCTGCCACGTCCATTATGGCCGTAAATGCCGTTCATGCCGACACATGGCGCTATGCCTTCGAAGAGGCGATGGACGAAATTCAGGGTAAATTCGCCCAGAAATTCAAGGAAGAGGTCGAGGCCAATTCCGATCACGAAATTCAGTTGTTTCCCTATGGGACACTCGGCGAATCGGCCGACATCATGGAGCAGGCACAGGCGGGGATTCTTCAGTTTGTTGACCAGTCGCCCGGTTTCACCGGCGCGCTGATCCCCGAAGCGCAAGTTTTCTTCGTGCCTTACCTGCTGCCCCAGGACGACGAGGAATTGTTCGATTTCTTCCGCACGTCCAAGGCGATCCACGAAATGTTCCCCGAGCTTTATGCAAAGCAGGGGCTGGAATTGCTGACCATGTTCCCCGAAGGCGACGTGGCCATCACCACCCAGGAGCCGCTGAAATCGCCGGCCGATTTCAACGAGGTCAAGGTGCGGGTGATGACCAACCCGTTGCTGGTCGAAAGCTACAAGGCCTTTGGTGCGACCCCGACGCCGCTGCCCTGGGGCGAAGTCTATGGCGCGCTTCAGACCGGGATCATTCAGGGGCAGGAAAATCCGACGTTCTATATCCTGTCCAACAAGCTCTATGAGGTCAGCGAATACATGACCTATATTGGCCACAACAATTTCACGACCGCCGTGATGGCCAATCAGGATTTCTATGCCGACCTTGGCGACGACGACAAGGCAATGATCGGCGATGCGATCGACGCCGCCTTTGAATATATCCTGCAATACCAGCAGGGCCAGACCGAAGAGGCAATCAAGGGCATCATGGAAGCCAAGCCCAGCTATACGGTCACGACCCTGTCCGAGGAAGAGCGTCAGCCGTTCAAGGATGCGGCGGGTCAGGTCGAAGATGCCTTTATCGGAATGACCGGTGACAGTGGCAAAAAGCTCCTGGATCAGTTCAAGGCGGATCTCGACGCCGTCAAGAAGTAACACCATTTTCAGCCCCCGGCATGGGTTTGCCGGGGGCTGTCATTCAACCATTGTGACGGGATTTCGCAGGTGACAGACGAAAAGCACGGCTCGCAACTGCAATCGCAGACCGACACCACAGGAACGGATGACGCGCCGCTCGAACCCTATGAATCGAGCCTGCCGGGGTTTCTTGGCACCATCGACACCGCAATCAGCCGCATCGAATCCCTGATGCTTGCCGTGGGTGTGTTGCTGATGGCGCTGAATACCATCGCCAATGTTATCGGGCGGTTTGTTTTTCAGAATTCGATCTTCTTCTCGGAAGAATTGAACCGTATTCTCATCATTCTCATCACATTTGCCGGAATTTCCTATGCGGCCCGTCAGGGGCGGCATATCCGCATGTCGGCGATTTTCGACGCGCTTCCGCCCAGTCTTCGCAAACCATTGATGATCGTCATTTCGCTGGTCACGGCGGTTTTCATGCTGGGGCTAGCCTGGTATTCTCTGCAATATATCCTGACGCAGGCCGGACGCGGGCGGGTGTTGCCATCACTTCAGATTCCGGTCTGGATCACGCTTGTCTGGGTGCCTGTCGGGTTTTTCATGACCGGGCTGCAATATCTTCTGACGGCGATCAAGAACATGATCGAAAAGGACATCTATCTTTCGACCAATGTTCTCGAAGGTTACGACGACAACGAGCTGGAGATCTGAGCCATGGCAATCACCATATTTTCTGTCATGATTGTCCTTCTTTTGCTGGGCTTTCCCATGATGATCCCGCTCATCGTCGGCGCCTTTGTGGGCTTTTACTCGCTGTTTGACGGCTTTGGTCAGCTTGAAACCATGGTACAGCAGATGATGGCGGGTATTCGCCCTGCCTCTCTTATCGCGGTGCCGATGTTCATCTTCGCCGCCGACATCATGACACGTGGCCAATCGGCGGGGCGGCTGATCGACATGGTGATGTCCTTTGTGGGCCACATCAAGGGCGGTCTGGCGGTTTCCACGGCGGCGGCCTGTACGATGTTTGGCGCTGTTTCCGGCTCTACGCAGGCCACGGTTGTGGCCATCGGTTCGCCCTTGCGGCCCCGGATGCTGAAGGCAGGCTATAAGGACAGTTTCGTTCTGGCGCTGATCGTCAATTCCTCGGATATCGCCTTTCTCATTCCGCCCTCCATCGGGATGATTATTTACGGTGTTGTTTCCAACACCTCGATTGCCGAATTGTTCATCGCGGGGATCGGGCCGGGGTTGCTGATCCTGGTGTTGTTCTCGGCCTATTCCGTGATCTATGCGATCCGTAACAATGTTCCGACCGAGGAAAAAACCACATGGGGCGCCCGTCTGATCGCGGTGCGCAAGGCGCTTTGGCCCATGGGTTTTCCGGCGATCATCATTGGCGGCATCTATGGCGGCATCTTTTCCCCGACCGAAGCGGCGGCGGCCTGTGTGCTTTATGCGATTTTCCTTGAATTGATCGTATTCCGCTCGCTTGATCTGCGCGGGCTGTATGAAACCGCGAAATCCACCGGGCTGATTACCGCCGTGGTGTTTATCCTTGTGGGCGCGGGCGCTGCGTTTTCCTGGGTCATCTCGTTTGCGCAGATCCCGCAGGCCATTCTGGGGGGTATCGGCATTGATCAGATGGGCCCGATCGGCGTGTTGTTCGTCATCTCGATCGCCTTTTTCGTCGGCTGCATGTTCGTCGATCCCATCGTCGTCATTCTGGTCTTTGTGCCGATCTTTGCGCCGGTCGTAAAAGCCGTGGGACTGGACCCGGTTCTGGTGGGTACTGTTATCACGCTTCAGGTTGCCATCGGGTCCGCCACGCCGCCGTTCGGGTGCGATATTTTCACGGCGATTGCGGTGTTCAAACGCCCCTATATCGAGGTGATCCGCGGCACACCGCCCTTCATCATCATGTTGCTGGGGGTGTCGGTCGCGCTGATCTTTTTCCCGCAGATTGCCCTGTTCCTGCGCGATGTCGCGTTTGCAAAATGACCCGGTGAAAGGAGCCTGCCATGTTTAACCATATCCTTGCGCCCTATGACGGGTCGAAAAACGCGGACCGCGCGTTGGAAAAGGCGGCGGAACTGGCCAAGCTGACCAATGCACAGGTGACGCTGCTGACGGTTTATCGGCATCACTCCATGCTGGAGGCGTCGTTGTCCATGGTGCGGGTCAATGATCCGGGCCGGATGGATGATGCCATGCGCGAACACGCCACCGGAATTGCCGAACATGGCAAGACAATTCTGCGCGCTGCCGGGATCGAAAACGTGCGCGCCTTTGTGCGCTCGGGCCGTCCTGTCCGCGAAATCAACGATTTTTCGGTCAAACACAAGGTCGACCTTATTGTTCTCGGCAGCCGGGGGCTTGGCTCTCCGGGGGACAGCTATCTTTTGGGTAGCGTGTCACACAAGTTGACGGGAATTTCCAAATGCCCTGTTCTTGTCGTCTGACACGAAAGGGGCGAAAGCGAGCGTTGTCCCAATGACCACAACATCAAATACCACGCCGCAGACCGGCGTTGCCGCATGCAAACTGCGCCATCCGTCCCAGGAACCGGTCCGGCTGGGCGCGGTCCTTTTGTCGACGGATATGGTATCCGAGGCCGATGCCGTGCGGCTGCTTGATCGGGATAACTCGATCCTGCATGTTTCCCGCATTCCGTTCCAGAACCCCACGACGCCGGAACGTCTACGCGCCATCACACCCGATCTGGCGCGGACGGCGGGTTTGCTGGTGCCGGGGGTGCCGCTTTGCGCGGTTGCCTTTGGGTGCACATCTGCATCGGTGACGATTGGCAATGCGGCGGTTGCAAATGCCTTTCGCGACAGCCTGCCGGGTGTGCCGGTCATCACGCCGTCATTTGCCGCAATGGCCGCGTTTGCGGCGATGGGCGCCAGACGGATTGCATTGCTGACCCCGTATTTGCCGGAAACCACAGAATTGATCGCGGAATATATGGTCAAACAAGGCGTCGACGTCGTGAAAAGCGCGTGTTTTGCGCTTGAGGATGACCGCGACATGGCCCGAATCGACGATGACAGCATGATCGAGGCGGCCTGCGCCCTCGATACCCCCGACGTCGAAGCATTGTTCCTGTCTTGTACCGGCATGCGGGGGGTGGATGTCATTGCCCGGATAGAACGGCGGTTGGGCAAACCTGTCGTGACCTCCAATCAGGCACAGTTCTGGGCGCTGGACCGGCTTGCCAGTCTGAACACCCGTCCCGTTGACTTTGGACGGTTGTTTGATTTTGCTTTACCGGCCGCGTTTGCCAACGGAATCGGGGGTGACATGGTTTGCCTGCCCAATGTGGCGCTGCAACAGTGAAAGGGGCAGGACATGACGACCTTCCAGGCGAATTTTATCCAAGGCGAATACGAACGTCGGATCGTCAAGACCCGCAAGGAAATGTCCGCCAGACATCTTGATGCCATCGTTGTTTGCGATCCGTCCAACATGTCCTGGCTGTCGGGCTATGATGGCTGGTCTTTCTATACCTATCAGGCGGTCATCCTCCGGCAGGAAGGCGACCCCATCTGGTGGGGCCGGGGGATGGATGCCCTTGGCGCGCGGCGCACCGTATTCATGGACGATGACGACTGCATTCGCGGCTATGACGACACATATGTGCAGAACCCCGAAAAACACCCGATGGAGGATCTGTCCCGGCTGCTCAAGGAATTTGGGCTGGAAAAGGCCCGGATCGGCGTCGAGATGGACAATTACTATTATGCGGCAGCCGCCCATGCGACGCTGGTGCGGGAATTGCCCGAGGCCCATCTGGCGGATGCAACAGGTCTGGTGAATTGGCAGCGCGCCGTAAAATCCGAACGCGAAATCGAATACATGCAGCGCGCGGCCCGCATTGTCGAAGCCATGCACGAACGTATCCTTGAAATCGCCCGGCCGGGGTTGCGCAAGAATGATCTGGTGGCCGAAATCTATGCCAAGGGGATTCACGGCGCCGATGGGTATTGGGGCGACTATCCCGCGATTGTGCCGATGGCCCCCTCAGGGATGGACGCCACCGCGCCGCACCTGACATGGGATGACCGCCCGATGGAAACCAACGAAGCCACGTTTTTCGAAATCGCGGGGGCGCATCGCCGCTATCAATGCCCGCAATCGCGGACGCTGTTTCTGGGGAAGGTGCCGCAAAAATACCGTGATGCCGAATCGGCAGTCCTTGACGGAATCGAAGCCGGGCTGGAACAGGCCCGCCCCGGTAACCGGGCCGAAGATATCGCCAATGCCTTTAACACCACGCTCAACAAGGCGGGTTTCGAAAAGGACAGCCGCTGTGGCTATGCCATCGGGCTCAGCTATCCGCCGGATTGGGGCGAACGCACGATTTCCTTTCGGCGCGGCGACAAGACAATTCTGGAACCGGGGATGACGTTTCACTTTATGCCGGCCCTGTGGCTGGATGATGGCGGGTTGGAAATCACCGAACCGATCCAGATCACCGAAACCGGGCATGAATGCCTTTGCACCACCCCCCGCAAACTTTTTGTGAAATCATGACCAAAAGCCCCGTTTCCCCTACCATACCCATGGATGCCCAAGGCGCATTCCACGGGTTTCTGCGTGTGCCTTACAGTCGCGATGACAGCGCCTGGGGAAGCGTGATGATTCCGATCAGCGTGATTTCCGGCGGGGACGGGCCAACCGCTCTTTTGACCGGTGGAAACCACGGCGATGAGTATGAAGGGCCGATCGCCCTTCAGGAATTGGCCGCGACGCTGGACCCCGCCCATGTTCAGGGCCGGGTCATCATTTTGCCGATGATGAACATGCCCGCGTTTGCCGCCGGACGCCGCTGTTCGCCCCTTGATGGCGGTAACATGAACCGCAGCTTTCCGGGCCGCCCCGATGGGACCGTGACCCAGAAGATCGCACATTTCATTGCCACCCAACTGGTTCCGCTGGCCGATGTCGTGCTTGATTTCCACTCGGGCGGGCGCACATTGGATTTCCTGCCCTTTGCAGCGGCCCATATTCTGCCCGACAAGAAACAGGATGCCGCCTGCATGAGGGCGATGGAGGCATTCAACGCCCCGTTTTCCATGCGAATGCTTGAGATCGACAGTGTCGGCATGTTTGACACCGAAGTCGAAACCCAGGGCAAGGTTTTTGTCACCACCGAGCTGGGCGGCGGGGGAACATCGACTGCCGCCAGTGTTGCCGTTGCGCGCAAGGGCCTGCGGAATCTGCTGATTCATGCGAATATTCTGCAAGGCCAGATGCAAAAAGACCCCACTGTCATGCTCGACATGCCCGATGCACGGTGTTTTGTTTTCAGTGAACAGGCCGGGTTGCTTGAACCTCTGGTCGATCTCGGGGCCGAGGTGAAAGACGGCCAGCCAATCGCACGCATCTGGCAGGCCGACCGCAGCGGCGGCGCGCCTTTGCACCTTGATGCCAAACTCACCGGGGTATTGACCGCACGACATTTTCCCGGGCTTGTCGCCATGGGCGACTGCGTTGGCGTCATCGCTCAGCCGGTGGGGTGACAACCGCCCGACCTGAGGGGCAAACGCCATTTTCTGGGTGACACCCCTAACTGATGCCGGACACCGCGGCTATCACGTCAGAAAGGTAGGCTCGGCGCCAACAGGGGAAGCGGCGCGCGACAGAAAGGCGTTCATGGCCAATCCACCGATGGCAATAAACGCAATCGCTTCAACTGCGGCGACGGACAGGGTTGGAACACCGGACAGGCCAGCGCCCACGGTACAACCGCCAGCCAGAACACCCCCATGCCCATCATGGCGGCACCTGCGATATAGCGTCGGGTCTGGCGGGGCGTGTCAAAGCTTTGCCATTGAAATCCGCCAAAGATCAGGCTTGCCGCAAAGGCGCCAACCAACACGCCACCGACCAAACCCGTGCCGAACCCGGCCGGGATCGAACTGTTTGCGATAGACCAGAACAGGGTTTCGGACGTGGACGAGGTAAAGCTCAGGCTTTCCAGCGGGATTGGATCGAAATCGTCAAGCAGGACAAAACCGGTTCCAACCCATGCAAGCGGCACCAGCAGCCCGATGGCCGCCGCCATTGTCAACTGTCCCGCACGATTGCCCGACCGCAATGCAAAAGCCAGCGCCATCAGGGCAATCAGCCCGCCCCAGAGCCATGCTCCGCCGGGCAGGGCGGCCAGGGAAACATAGCTGCCCAGATCCACGGTCACACCACCAAGAGCCACACGCACAGGCGCCAAAACGCCCTTGAGGGTGGCATGTGCCACGATCGCAAAGACCAGCAACATCAGGCCCGCGCGCAGATTGCCACCGCCGGTCAGAATTGCGAGCCGGGAAATGCAGCCACGGGTCAGGATCATACCCGCCCCGAATATCAGGCCGCCAACCGCGATCGCCAGAGCCGGAAGGTCCGTGACCATAAACCGGTGATCCGTGAATTCGATCCAGCCAAGCATGACAGCGGCCTGCGTTCCGATCACCGCCACGGCCAGCGCCATCAGCCAGATGCCAGACGCCTGCCGGCGATCCTCGCCCACCAGCGACCGGCGGAAACAGAATTTTGTCTGTTGCGCCAGGACCCCAAAAGCAACACCAATAAAAAGCGCCAAAAGGACAGAAACCTGCCTTGGGGTCACTTCTTCAAAGCCAAACGTCTCAAACATCACGAAAACCCCAGAATTAAGGAATATTTCCCAGATGCCCCGGCCAAGTCGGAACATCAAGGGGCAATAACGGCCTAATTTACGCCCGTATCAGGATATTATTCCTTTTGAGGCAGGACTATTGGAATAGTGTTCTCCTTTGGTCAAATATTCGAAACACGCCGCCTGTCGCGAAAGGCAGAGTCACGCTTTGATCCTTTTTCAACCCTTGAAGGCATTCAATGTTGAACCGGCCCGCCTCTTTTGGCCCCACCTGCGCCAGGATGGGTCGCACGCAATACGTGGCTGTGCACCGGGGCAGGTCGAGGGCAGATTGCAAGCGGCGTCGTGCCTTGCGCTTTTGACGCAGCAAAGGCAAGCAAGAGTGAACCCACAAACGCACCTGTGACGCGAGGAGCGACACCATGACCGACGCCTTTATCTGCGATGCCATCCGAACCCCGATCGGGCGCTATGGTGGCGGTTTATCGTCGGTGCGCACGGATGATCTTGCGGCTTTGCCGCTTGCGGCCCTTGCCGCGCGCAATCCGGCGGTTGATTGGGGCGCGCTGGATGATGTGATCCTTGGCTGCGCCAATCAGGCGGGCGAAGACAACCGCAACGTGGCGCGCATGGCTGTGCTGCTGGCGAACCTGCCAACGACGGTGCCGGGTGTTACGGTGAACCGGCTCTGCGGTTCGGGCCTTGATGCAGTGGGAACGGCGGCGCGTGCCATCCGCGCAGGCGAATGTCAGTTGATGATCGCGGGCGGCGTGGAAAGCATGTCACGGGCGCCCTTTGTGATGCCAAAGGCCGAAACGGCCTTTGCGCGCGCGCCTGCCGTTTATGACACAACGATTGGCTGGCGTTTCATCAACCCCAGGATACAAAACGCCTTTGGCACGGATTCAATGCCACAAACCGCCGACAATGTCGCCGCCGAATATGGCATCAGCCGCGCCGATCAGGATGCATTTGCCCTGCGTTCACAGCGCCGTTGGGCGACAGCACAGGCAGCAGGCCGGTTTGCGCAGGAAATCAGCCCTGTCACAATCCCGCAAAAACGCGGTGACGCTCTGGTCCTGACAACGGATGAACACCCAAGGCCCGAAACCACAGAGACACAATTGGCCAGGTTGCGCGGCATCAACGGCGCCGATCTGTCGGTGACCCCGGGCAATGCCTCTGGTGTCAATGACGGGGCGGCGGCCTTGATCCTTGCCTCGGCAGAGATGGCGGCGCAGCAAGGGCTGACGCCACGCGCGCGGGTTGTCGGCATGGCTGTGGCCGGGGTCGCGCCGCGCGTGATGGGGGTTGGGCCGGTGCCCGCCGTGCAAAAGCTGCTGGCACAGACCGGGCTGACCCTTGCCCAGATGGATGTGATCGAGCTGAACGAGGCGTTTGCCGCACAGGGGTTGGCCGTTCTGCGCGGGCTTGGCCTGCCTGATGATGCGCCACAGGTGAACCCAAACGGCGGGGCGATTGCCCTTGGGCATCCGCTTGGCATGAGCGGCGCACGGCTGGCGCTTACCGCGACGGCAGAATTGCAGCACAGCGGCGGGCGCTATGCGCTTTGCACCATGTGTATCGGTGTTGGACAGGGCATCGCCGTCATTCTTGAGCGGGTATAAGAAAGCACGGCACGAAACGCATCAGGCACCAGCGCGCGTCAAAAAAGGCCGCCTGATCCTCTGCTAAGCCATTGTTTTGCCACTGGATAGCGGAACGGTCAGGCAATCAACCCATTTGTGGTCAGAAATTCAATCAGTCGGCCCTGCTGCGCATCGCTCAGCGGCCAGGCCGACGGCGGGCGGGTGGGGCCGCAATCGTCACCCATGGCGGCCAGCGCCGATTTCACCCCGGTGACGTTGGTGCCGTTCATTTCCTCGGCGCGGATGTCCTCGAATGTTTTCATCCCGCCGATCAGGTGGTTTGCGGTTGCGTAATCGCCCGCCTCCAACGCAGCATGAATCGCGACCGAACGTTCGGGCCAGACGTTGATCAGCCCCGAGGTAAAGCCCCGCGCGCCCACGGCATAAAACGACGGCGCCCAGACTTCGGCCAAGCCGCCCACCCAAACGATAGAGGGGTCGCAGGCCGCCTTGGCCGCCGCCAGTTTCAGCGGGTTGGGCGTGGCCCATTTTACACCCTTCACCCCGGGCACGGCGCACAGATCAGCGATGGAGCCCGTGCCGATGGCATCGTTGCGCAGGTACAGCATCATTGGCAAGCCACCAGAGGCATCAGCAACTGCGTTCAGGTAATCGACGATCCCGCGCGGGGCCACGAACGGGTCGGGCGGCTGATGCACCATCAATGCCGTGGCCCCGACATCGGCCGCCACACGCGCCAGGGTGCAGGCATCGCGCACACCGCGCCCGACCCCGGCCAGAACCGGCGCACGGTGATCGACCATCGCAACAACCTCGCGGGTCATGGTGCAGGCCTCATCGGTGGTCAGCGCATAGAATTCGCCGGTGTTGCCATTCACCACAGGCATGTGCAGCCCTGCCGCCAGCGCGCGGGTGATGATCGGGCTCAGCCGCTCGGGCGCCACATCGCCGCCCGCGTCATAGGGCGTGACAAGAATGCCGGAAATCCCGGTCAACGCGGTGTCAAGATCATGTGCCATACCGGCCCCTTTCAGAAAATATCCGGCTCGCCCGCCGCTGTGCCGAAATCCTGTTCGAGATAGTCGAAATCACAGCCCTTGTCGGCCTGACTGACGTGTTTGGAAAACATATAGCCCCAACCGCGCTGAAACCGGGGTTCGGGGGCAACCCATGCGGCGCGGCGGCGCTCCAGTTCCGCCGCATCCACCAGCATATCAAGGGTGCGGTTGGGCAGGTCCATGCGCACCATATCGCCGGTTTTCAACAGGGCAAGCGGACCGCCGACAAAGGATTCCGGCGCGACATGCAACACGCAAGCCCCGTAAGAGGTGCCCGACATGCGCGCATCGGAAATGCGCAGCATGTCACGATGCCCCTGCGCGATCAGCGCCTTTGGAATCGGCAACATGCCCCATTCCGGCATCCCCGGCCCACCCTGCGGCCCGGCATTGCGCAGCACCATGACGTGATCAGGGGTGATGTCGAGATCGGGATCATCCACCGCCTTTTTCATCTCGGGATAGCTGTCAAAGACAAGGGCGGGGCCTTGGTGAACGTGGTATTTCGGGTCACAGGCGGCGGGTTTGATGATGGCGCCGGAGGGTGCCAGATTGCCGCGCAACACGGCAAGCGAACCTTCCTTGTAGACAGGATTTGACAGCGGGCGGATCACATCGTCGTTGAACACCTGCGCGCCTTGCAGGTTTTCGCCCAGGGTTTTGCCGGTCACGGTCATGCAAGTGGTATCGAGCCGGTCTTCCATCTGTTTCATCAGGGCGCGCAACCCCCCGGCGTAAAAGAAATCTTCCATCAGGAAATCTTTGCCAGAGGGGCGGACGTTGGCGATCAGCGGCGTGGTGCGCCCCAATGCGTCAAGATCATCCAGCGTCAGGCCAACCCCGGCGCGGCGCGCCATGGCGATCAGGTGAACGACGGCGTTGGTGGAACACCCCGTTGCCATGGCCACGATGGCGGCGTTTCGAATCGCGGCATCAGTGACGATCCGGTTCGGCGTCAGATCCTCCCACACCATATCGACGATGCGCCGCCCACAGGCCGACGACATGCGCTGATGACCGGAATCGGCGGCGGGAATCGACGAGGCACCGGGCAGGGTCAGGCCAAGGGCGTCGGTGATCGCAGTCATCGTGCTGGCCGTGCCCATGGTCATGCAGGTGCCGACCGAGCGCGCGATTCCGCCCTGAATGCCTAGCCATTCATCGTCGGAAATATTGCCCGCGCGCCGTTCGTCCCAGTATTTCCAGGCGTCCGAGCCAGAGCCAAGGATCTTGCCCGCGTAATGGCCGCGCAACATCGGCCCGGCGGGCAGATAAATCAGCGGCACTCCAGCGGTCAGCGCCCCCATGATCAGGGCCGGCGTGGTCTTGTCACAGCCCCCCATCAGGACAACGCCATCCAATGGATGCGAGCGGATCGTTTCCTCGACCTCCATGGCAAGCAGATTGCGATAAAGCATCGAGGTGGGTTTGGTGAAACTTTCATCGACAGACAGTGACGGCATTTCCACCGCGAACCCGCCCGCCATCTGCACCCCGCGTTTCACATCCTTGACCCGCTCGGGGAAATGGCCATGGCAGGAATTGAGATCGGACCAGGTGTTCAGCACCCCGATGATGGGTTTGTCGCGGAATTCTTCCTCGGCGAATCCCAGTTGCATCATCCGCGACCGGTGACCGAAACTGCGCAGATCGTCAGGGGCGAACCAGCGCGCGCTGCGCAGGGTTTCGGGGGTCTTGGCGGTGGGTTTCTTCATGGCGTTCTCCACGTTACGCCCCATCGTGTATGCGCAATCATTTTCACGAGTCAATATCACGGGGCTGACTATACCTGATTTTCGATTATTGTTGGTACCTATGGCATTGATGGCGCCTTCTTTAAGGGGTAGTGATGTATACGTATACATAGCCATCGCAAAGCCAACGGCGTCACACTGGCACGACGGCCAGAATGCCCGTCAGAATTCGGCCATCGTGGCGTTGCCCGAACAGCCGGGGCGCTGTGGCTGCTGATCCTTGGATCACCCGGCGCATCTGTGTATCTGGCAAAGCAAACCAAGGGTGGCGAAACTGCGCAATGCGGCGCGGCAAAAGGTGAAGGACATGGACAGGGGCACGGAAAGGGCAGGGGGCAAGCGGGTGACGATGGCCGCCGTGGGGCGATTGGCCGGGGTCAGCCAGGTCACCGTATCAAGGGCATTGTCAGACCCGTCAAAGGTGTCGCCCGAAACGCTGGCGCGCATTCACGATGCAATAGACCTGACCGGGTTTGTGCCGAACGCACTGGCGGGCGCACTGGCCTCGCGCAAAAGCATGCTGATCAGCGCGCTGGTGCCGTCGATCACCAACATCATCTATTCGTCCATGGTGCGCGCGTTTTCCGAAGGGATGCGGGCGCGCGGTTATCAGATTTTGCTGTCGGAAACCGGGGTTGCGCCCGAGGCCGAGGAAAAGATGATCGCGCTGCACCTGTCGCGTCAGCCCGATGCGGTGATGCTGACCGGAATTCACCATACGCCACAGGCGCGCAAGGCCCTGCTTGGCGCCGGGATTCCGGTGGTTGAATTGTGGGATATCACCCAATCACCCATCGATATCTGTGTCGGATTTTCCCACGCCGCGACCGGGCGGGCGGTCGCTGATTTTGCCTGTGACACGGGCCATGGTAGGGCGGCGGTCATTCATGCGGGTGACGAACGGGCGGCGCGCCGGATGGCGGCCTTCGGCCAGCGATTTTCACAACGTACCGGCCATACGGTGCGCGACATAAACCTGCACACGCCCGCGTCTTTGGGGCAGGGGCGGCGGGGGCTTTCGCTGTTGCTGAAAGATGCGGCGTTTGATGGCGGTCTGATCTTTTGCAGTTCCGATCTGTTGGCCCATGGCGTCATCACCGAGGCCCAGGCGCGCGGGCTGAACGTGCCGGGCGACATTGCCGTGGTCGGGTTCGGCGATCAGGAATTTGCCGCCGATGTCGAACCGGGCATCACCACCGTTCGCGTTGACCGCGACGCATTGGGCCGGCAGGCGGCCGCGGCATTGCTGGCCCGCATTCAGGGGCATCCGGCCGAACGGCCCGTTCTTGATGTGGGGTTTGAACTTTTGCGCCGGAAATCGGCATGACCAACGCCAACAGCATATGAAAATCACCGGCGTCGCGACGATCCAGCTTGAGGAATTCGGGAATTTTACGCGGGCCGCGCCGTACGCCGACAAAGGGTTGACCGGTCTTGAACGCGCAAGGATGCAAGGTTTGATGGGCCCTTGCCCTGACGGCTATGTGTTGGTGTCAGGTTCCTGATGGCCGGGGGCGTCAGGGTGACGCCGAGCCCGGGTCTCTTGGAAAGCCGCGCGCTGCCCTGTTCGATGATCGGGGCGGGATCGGTGAGGGTGTGGAACAGGCCGCTTTCGCGCCATTGAATTTCAAGCCGCTCGGGGCCACCGATGGCGGTTGCCAGGTGCAGGCTGGTCATATGCGCCACCGGACCAGACGGATTGTGAAGCGACACCCCAACCCCGAATGCCCTGGCCCTGGCAGCGATATCGGTGATCGTGGCCATGCCGCCGGCGTGTTTCACATCGGGCATGATCACGTCATATGCGCCTGCGGTCACGAATGGCGCGACATGATCCCAATCGCCATGGGTTTCAAGACCGCACAGCCGGATCCCCAGCCTGTTTGCATGGGTGCGAAGATTGCGCAGCTCTGTGATGCGGTCCGGTGTCTCGGGCAGGGGGCATTCAAACCAGACCACACCGATTTCGGCCAGTGGGGCCAGAACATTCCGGGCCGCCGCCGGGGTAAACCGCCAATGGCAATCGACCATGATCTGTGCATCGGGCGCCGCCGCCGCCATCGCCGCCAGCCGGGCCAGCCCGGCAGCAATCAGCGCCGCGCCCTGGGCCGTTGCGCAAAGGGCTGGCGTCAACCCGTCGAACGCCGCCAGCTTGATCGCGCCGTATCCTTCGGCGGCGGCCCGGCGCGCGTTGCGTGCAATTGCCTCCGGGCTGCGGTCGCGGCTGGTGCGATTGATGTTGGCATAAAGCGGCACCCCCGTTTCCGGCGCGCCCTGCGCGAACAGCCGGTGCAGCGGAACGCCTTGCGCCCTGGCCCGCAAATCGCAAACCGCCTGATCCAGAGCGGAACGGATGGTGCGGTGTTCCAACCCCTGATCCGGCAGCACGGCCAGCGGCGCGCCATCCACCACCCGGCCTTGCAGCCCCCGCGCGGCGTGGCGCAACGCGGCGTCAAAACCAGCCGAAGCATCATCTAGCGTCGCCTCACCGAGACCCGTCAGCCCGCTGTCGGTTTCAAGCACCACATGCCGCCAGACGGTTCTGTCACTGATCTGAACATTGCGCACGGCGGTGTTGATGATCCGGTGGCTTTGCACGGCGTTTCCCTTGTTCGGCGCCCTGTCGGCGCGATATTTGATAAACGCTTATCAAACTGTTGACGGATGATTTGATAAGCGTTTATCAATTGGGGCGTCAAGCGGAAATAAAGAGCCGGCACATGCAAAAGCAGAACCTTCAGGGGCGTCTTGCCACACGGATTCTTGCCCCTGTCCTTGGGGGGCGGGTGTTTTTCTCGGGTGGCATGTCCTGGCCTATGCCATGAACAACCCGGTGCTTATGCCGCCGCCTGCCGCGGTGCTGACGGCCCTGTGGCAGATCCTCGGGGATGAGCTGTTTCCCGATATTCTGGCCAGTCTGCGCCATCTGGGAACCGGCATGGGGGTCGGTGTGATCCTGGGTCTGGCGCTGGCGTTTCTGGCAACCTCCCTGCGCGTGGCCGAACTGCTTTTGGATCCGTTGATCGAACTGCTCAGGCCGATCAGCGGCATTGCCTGGATCCCCCTTGCCATCATGATGTTCGGCGTCGGAGAGACGGTGCCGATTTTCCTGATCGCCTATGTTTCGGTGTTTCCGATCTTTCTCAACACGGTCGCGGGCATCAAGGGCGTGGATGCCCGGCTGATCCATGCTGCGCGGGTGTTGGGCGCCGGTTCGGGCCAGATCCAACGCGAAATCATATTGCCTTCGGCCTTGCCGATGATCCTGACCGGCCTGCGGCTAAGCCTGGGCGTTGCCTGGATGACCCTGATCGGCGCGGAACTCATCGGCGGGGCGTCGGGCCTTGGCTGGCGGGCGTTCTGGTATGAGCAATTCTTTGCCATGAACAAGAACCTCGCGGTGATCCTGGTCGTCGGGTTTCTCGGGTTTACCTTCGATTTCCTGATCCGCATGGTGCAGGCCCGGCTTTTGCGCTGGTCGCCCTCCGCAGGGCAGGGGGCCGGTCAATGAAACATCCCCGCCTGTTTGTCCTGACGGTGTATGGCAGCATCTTGATTCTGGCGGAAATCGCCGTCCGCCTGTCCGCCACGCCCGACAAATACCCCTCGCCCCTTGGGGTGCTGGCCAGCCTTGCCCACAATGCGGCCAGCGGCGAATTGTTCATCGCTCTGGAACAAAGCCTGTCGCGGATCGTGCTGGCCTTTGTCTTTGCCGCCGTGTTCGGCACGCTGATCGGGGTTGCCATCGGGCGTTTTCGCTGGCTGGATCGGGCCATTGGCCCGTTTATCAACGCCCTGCGGTCGATTGCGCCCATTGCGCTGATTCCGATGGCGGTTTTGTGGTTCGGCGTGACCGGGGCCTCGGCGGTGTTCATCGTTGCCTATGCCGCCATCTTTCCGATCATCCTCAATGCATCCGAGGCGGCGCGCAATGTCGATATGCGGCTGGTGAACGCCGCGCGCACCCTTGGGGCGGGGCCGGGGTTCGTGCTGCGCCGGGTGATCCTGCCCGCCGCCGCGCCCGCCACGATCACCGGGGCACGGATTGCGATGGGGTTTGCCTGGGCCTCCATTGTCGCCGCCGAACTGGCCATCGGGGTCAAACTGGAAACCGGCGGCAAGATCGAGGCCGGCATCGGCCAGATCATGGTATCGACCCTGTTTGTCGATCGCGATGTGAACGGTCTGGTCAGCTATATGCTGGTGGTCGGCGTCGTCGGGCTTGTTCTTGATTTTGCAATGCGGCGTCTGCACCGGATGCGGGCACCATGGGAGTACGCATGAACGCCATAGACATCAAAAACCTGTCCAAGACCTTTCTGTCAAAGCGCACGGGCGAAAAGGTGACGGCGCTGGAAAACGTCAACCTGGCCATTCCCCGGGGCGAATTCACCGCCATCGTCGGCCCCTCGGGCTGTGGCAAGTCGACCCTGTTGTCGATCATGGCCGGTATCCTTGCCCCCAGCAGCGGCGAGGCGCGCCATTTCGAACAGCCGATCACCGGGCCGGCGCCGGACCGGGGCGTGTTGTTTCAGGATTATGCCCTGTTTCCATGGCTGTCCGTACGCCAGAATATCGCCTTTGGCCCTCGGGCGTTGGGGCAATCGAAGGCCGAATACGAACCCGAAGTGAACCGCCTGATTTCGGTCGTCGGGCTTGAGGGATTTGGCGAACGCCTGCCCCATGAATTATCGGGGGGAATGCGGCAACGGTGCGCCCTGGCGCGGATGCTGGCCAACAAACCGCGCACCTGGTTGATGGACGAGCCGTTGGCCGCCGTCGATCTTCAGACCCGCACCCTTTTGCAAGAGGAAATTCTGCGGGTCTGGGGCGAAGACCGCAATCGCGCCGACCGCCCGACCATCGTGTTCATCACCCACGGCATCGACGAAGCGGTGCTGTTGGCGGACCGCGTTGTCGTGCTGGGCCGCAGGCCCGGGCGGGTCAGGGCGGAACTGACAATCGATTTGCCCCGCCCCCGGTTCAGCCATCGCGACCCGGCCGCCGAAGGGCGGCTGGTTCAGGACATCTGGGACCAGATCCGCGACGAGGCCCGCAGCGCAATCTTGGAAGACTGACGAAAACTGACAGGGAGGATTAACCATGACCATGACAAAACGCGAGTTCATTCGCTCCAGTGCGGCACTGGGGCTGTTGACGGCCTTTACCGGCCTGCCCGGGCGGGCACAGGCCCAGACCGCCATGCCCATCGGCGTCGGCACCCATACCAACGGCGGCCCGCTGGTGGTTTATATGCAGGAACACGGGCTGATCGAAAAGGCGTCCCAGGCGGCGGGGTTGGACATTGCCCCCGAGTTTCAGGATTTTCAGGCGCTGTTGCGGATGCTTCAGGGCGTGGCGGCGGGCCAGTTGCAATACGGCATGTTGGGATCAACCCCGCTGATCCGGCTGTTGGCCACGCCGAACCCGGCGGTGCCCATCGCCATTGCCGGGGGCGGGTTGGATTTTCCGGTGCAGGTGCCCCCTGACAGCCCGATCCGCTCCATGGAGGACATGCGTGGCAAGACTGTGTTGACCATCGTTGGTTCGGATCTGCATCTGGAATTCGTCAACATGCTCAAGGCCTATTTCGGCACATCCGACGCTGCCGATGTCGGGATCACCATGCGCAACATCACCGCCGTGACCGAACTGTGGGAGGCCCATGACGGCATAGATGCCGTGGTAGGCTTGAATCCCGGCTCTTTCGGGGCCGAGGAACGGGGCGTTCTGTCGACGCTGATCACCAATTACGGAACCACCGGGAAACACTACGACGGGCCAGAGGGCAGCGGCGCGGGCCATACCCTGAACTGGTTCGACAAATCCCCCTTCGCCCCCGAGGCGTTCTATCCCCACCGTATCTGGTGGGCCGTGCGCCAACAGTTCATGGCGGAACACCCCGAGGCCGTGACCGCCTTTCTGGTGGCCAATCAGCAGGCCACCCAGGCCCTGGCCGATATGAAGCCGACACAGGTAACGGACATCATCGGGGATCACTGGCCCCAATCCGCGTCGATCGAAGCGCGCAATGCCGTAGTCGAGGCCACGACATGGTATCGGCGCGGCTGGTCGTGGATCACCGAAGGCGATGCCCGCACGCTTTCGGGGCTTTCGGTGGAAAAAGAGATTTTCGAAACCGAACTGACCGGCGATGCCCTGCGTCAGGTTCTGGGGCAGGGTGCGGATGTGACCCGCGCCGCCTATGAGCAAAGCGGCCAGATGCCGGCGCTTGACGTAATGACAGACACCACGGCAGGCGATGTGCGCGGATTGCCCCAGTGGCGCGTTGCCGACTGGAAACTCTAGCACGGGCTTGCCTCTGCCCCCCGGCACCCATTGTGCCGGGGCCCTGAACCACAAGAGACCGCATGGCCCAGAAACCCCGCCTACAAGAGGTCGCAGATGCGGCCGGTGTATCCTTCATCACGGCATGGCGGGCGTTGAACGAACCGCAGCGCGTGCGCGAAAAGACCCGCGACAGGGTACATGCCGCCGCCGAAAACGTCGGTTATGTGGTCAATGCAGTGGCGCGCAGCCTGGTCACGTCGCGGTCCGGTGTTGTCGGTCTGATCGTGCCAACGGTCGAGGATCTCGATCTTTTCGGGCACCGTTCAGGGCCTGTCCGACAGCCTGTCCCGCAACGGGCTGGAAATGCTGATGGGCATTTCCCATTACGATACGACCCGCGAAGAAGACCTGATGCGCGCCTTTATCGGCCGCCAGATCGACGCCCTTGTCCTGACCGGCAAGGCCCACAGCCCAGCGGCGCGCCGGCTTCTTCGGAATTCCGGGGTCGTCGTTGTCGAAATATGGGATGTGCCGGAAAACCCTCTGGATCTTTATGTCGGATTTTCGAACGAGGCGATGGCAGAGCAGGCAACAGCCTTCCTGATCGCGCGCGGGTATCGCGACATTGCATTCGTGTCGCCCAAGGGCCGGGGGCGCGCGCTGGAACGTCAGATCGGATATCAATCGGCCATGACCGCCGCCGGGCTGGGCCCGCTTGCCCGCACGGAATGGACAGACCCGACACTGGCGGGCGGGGCGCAGGCGCTTGACCGTCTTTGGGGGTCGGGCCGCCGACCCGATGCCATTTTCTTCAACGGCGATACGCTGGCGGTGGGCGCACATCTGCACGGCGCGGCGGCGGGCCTGCGCTATCCCCGGGATGTGGCGTTGATGGGGCTGCACGACGCGGATATATCGGCCCATGTCCACCCCCTTACCACTGTCCGGGTGCCACGCTATGAAATCGGCCAGCGCGCCGCCGAGGAAATCGCCCGCCGCCTGAACAACGACGGCGAGGCCAGGTCACAGAATGTCGCATTCGAAATCATCCAGCGCGGCACAACCTGACCCGGCATTCATCGCCCCTGTTTGTGAACATTGTAACTTCGCAAACGAAACGTGAAAAGGGGGAGCCTGTAGGGGGCCAACGCGCCCCGCTGAAAGAAGCCAAATCGCAGGTTCACCAAAATGGGTGCAATATGACGGAAGGTACGGATATGACGGTCAACACCAGCGTTGCGGACGGTATCGGGTTGATCGCACTGAACAATCCGCCGGTGAATGCCCTTGGCGCCCCGGTGCGACAGGGGTTGGCCGGGGCAATTGCGGCCCTGAACGCCGATCCGGCGGTGCGCGTCATCGCCATCTATGGCGAAGGGCGGGCATTGTCGGCGGGGGCGGATATTCGTGAATTCGGCAAACCCCCGGTTTCGCCGCGCCTGCCCGATGTATTCGACCGGATCGAAGCGAGCGAAAAACCGGTGATCGCGGTGATCCACGGCCCCACTTTTGGCGGTGGGCTTGAACTGGCGCTGGCCTGCCATGGGCGGGTCGGCCTGCCCGGTGCGCGCCTTGGCCTGCCCGAGGTGACACTGGGGCTTATCCCCGGCGCGGGCGGCACACAGAGGTTGCCGCGCCTGATTGCGCTGGACAAGGCCATCGAAGTTATCAGCACGGGCCGCCCCCTGTCTGTGGATGAGGCGGTGAAACTGGGGATTGTGGATCGCATGGGTGAAGGCACCCCGCGCGCCGCCGCCCTTGCCGCTGGCGCTGCGGTGCTGGACGGATCTTTCCCCACGCGCCGCACCGGCGACATCATCATCGACCCCGATACAGGCGGTATTGCCGCCGCAACAGAAAGGTTGCGCAACAAACGCCCGTCATTGGCCGCGCCAATCAAGGCGGTCGCGGCCATCGCCCAAGTCGGCAAACCGATTGCCGAGGGGTTGAAGGGCGAACGCACGCTGTTCCTGGAACTGATGGACAGTCCTGACCGGCAAGGGTTGATCCATGCCTTCAACGCCGAACGCGCGGTCAAACGCATCCCCGAAGCCGGGGCCACGCCCCGCCAGATTGAAACGGCAGGGGTGATTGGTGGCGGCACCATGGGTGTGGGGATTGCCACGGCGCTGATACAGGCGGACATCCCCGTGACCCTGATCGAAACAGCACCCGACCGGGCCGCGGCGGCACAGGCCGCTGTGACAAAAAATCTGGAAGGTGCGGTCAAACGCGGCAAGATCACGGCCCAGGATCGCGACCGGCTGTTGGCGACGCTAAGCGCCACAACCGAGTTGGCGCGCCTTGCCAGTGTCGATCTGGTGGTCGAAGCGGTGTTCGAGGACATCACCGTGAAGGCTGACATTTTCGGCAAGCTGGACCGGATCTGCAAACCCGGTGCAGTGTTGGGTACCAATACATCCTATCTTGATGTGAACGAAATTGCCGCCATGACCACGCGTGCCAAGGATGTGATCGGCCTGCATTTCTTTTCCCCCGCCCATATCATGCGATTGCTTGAGGTGGTGGTGGCCGACAAAACCGCCCCCGATGTGGTTGCCACCGCATGGGAGCTGGCGCGCCGGATGAAAAAGGTCGCCGTGCGGTCGGGGGTTTGCGACGGGTTTATCGGCAACCGCATTCTGGCCCATTACCGCAAGGCGGCAGACTACATGCTGCTTGACGGGGCATCGTTTGAACAGATTGACGGCGCGCTTGCGGATTTCGGCTTTGCCATGGGGCCGTTTGCCGTGGCTGATCTGGCGGGGCTTGATATTGGCTGGGCCACGCGCAAGCGCAAGGCGCCAACCCGCCCTGGGGCCGAACGGTATATCGCCATTGCCGACCGGATTTGTGAACAGGGCTGGTTTGGGCGCAAGACGGGGCGGGGGTATTACCTTTATGACGATCCGAAAAACCGCGTGCCCAACCCCGATGCCGTGGCCATCGTGAACGCCGAACGCGCCGCGCAGGGGGTTTCGCCCCGCGCCTTTGGTGATGATGAAATCGTCGCCCGCTATATGACCGCGATGATAAACGAGGCGGCGCGCGTGGTGGACGAAGGCATTGCCCTGCGCCCGGTGGATGTTGATGCGGTTTTCTTGTTTGGATACGGGTTTCCGCGCCATCTGGGCGGGCCGCTGAATTATGCCGACAGGATCGGCGCGGCGGCCTTGATTGAACGGATCGAAACCTATGCCAAAGACGACCCCCATTACTGGCAGGTGCCAGCCCTGATGCGTGACCTTGCCGAAACCGGGCGCAGCTTTGGCGATCTGAACGCGGATGCCCCTGCGCCTTAACCCAGGTGCAGGGGGCGGTTTTCCAAAATCGTTTCCATGGCGAACAGCCCGGTGACCGTTTCCAGATCAACCTTGGCGGTCAGGGCCTGATACACCTTGTCATAACCCGCCATGGAGGTTGTCACGACCTTGATCAGGTAATCCCAATCACCGCCAATGCGGTGAACATCGGTGATTTCCGGGATGCTGGCCACATGTTTGCGGAATTCCCGCATCCAGCCTTCGCTGTGTTGACGGGTGCGGATCATCATGAACACCGTCAGGTCAAACCCGATCAGGGCGGTGTTCAACCGGGCGTGGGTGCCTTCGATCACGCCCAGTTCGTTCAGACGTTTGATTCTGCGCCAGCAGGCGTTTTGCGACAACCCGACATCCTGCGCCACCTCGCGTTGCGACAACCCGCCATTCTTTTGCAAGACGGTTAAAATTTTGCGGTCGATGTGATCAATTTCAATCATATGACCCAATATTACAGGGAATAGCGCAAAATCAAGGGAACATTGCTGACTTCACGGGGGTTATAATCACGGGGACAGCAAGAGTGAGCCTAAAATGACCCAGCCCAACAGCCCGAACCTTTTTGATCGCTTCCGCGCCACGCTCAGAACCGAGAACCCGGTGAAGGATCTGAGCGCAGGTCTGATCGGGCACGATGCCGTTGTTGACGGGCCGCTGGGAAAGAAACCGCTGATCTATGCCGATTATGTCGCCTCGGGGCGCGCCTTGCGCCAGATCGAAGATTTCGTGCTGACCGAACTGTTGCCGTTCTACGCCAACAGCCACACCGAGGCGTCCTATGTCGGTGGCATCATGACCCGTCTGCGCCGCGAAGCGCGCGATATTATCCGCGCCGAATGCAACGCCTCGCAGGATCATGCGGTGATCTTTACCGGCTCTGGCGCGACGGCGGGGATCAATCGCCTTGTTCACCTTCTCGGGCTGGCCGATATGGTGGCGACGGGAAAATCCCCTGTGGTTCTGATCGGCCCTTACGAACATCACTCGAACATCCTGCCCTGGCGCGAAAGCGGCGCCGAGGTGATCGAGGTGCCAGAGGCCGAATGTGGCGGCCCCTGCCTGAGCAAACTGGCCGAAACCCTGGCCGAGGTTCAGGGCCGGCCGGTGATCGGCGCGTTTTCGGCGGCGTCGAATGTGACCGGGATCGTCACCGATATCGTCGCGGTCAGCCGGATGTTGAAATCCGCAGGCGCCACCGTGATCTGGGATTTCGCCGGTGGTGCGCCCTATCTGCCCATTGATCTGTCCCCGGCACAGGATGCGCTGATTGATGCGGTTGTCCTGTCGCCCCATAAATTTGTCGGGGGTCCGCAGGCCTCGGGCGTGTTGATTGTGCGCCACGACGCGGTTTTGGCCGATAAACCCATGCTGCCTGGCGGCGGAACCGTGCGCTTTGTTTCCCCCACAAGCCATGATTATTCCGGCAATGTGGAGGCCCGCGAAGAGGCCGGAACGCCCAATGTCATCGGTGATCTGCGTGCCGCCCTGTGTTTTCTGGTCAAGGCCGCGATCACGCAGGAATATATCACCGCGCGCAACCGTGAGAATTGCGCCAAAGGCATGCAGGCCTGGGGCAATCACCCCGGCATCGAATTGCTTGGCAATGTCACCTGTGAGCGTCTGCCGATTTTTTCGTTCCGCCTGCGGGATGGCAAAGGGGGCCATGTGCATCAACAGCTTGTCACCCGCCTGTTGTCCGATTGCTTTGGCATTCAGGCGCGCGGCGGCTGTGCCTGTGCGGGGCCCTATGTCCATCGCGTGCTGGGGATTGACGGCAGTGCGTCAGAGCATATGCGCGCCGAAATCCTTGCCGGGCACGAAATTGAAAAACCCGGCTTTGTGCGCCTGAATTTCAGCTTTCTCGCCACGGATGACGAAGTTGCAACGATTCTGCGATCGGTGCTGGAACTGGCCGATAGCGCGGCAGAGCATGTCGCCGCCTATACCTGTGACCCGGCCACCGCAATCTTTACCCCGGCGTGAACAGGCACCAAGATGACCGGTTTTGGAATGCATGGTATTTTTATAATCCGTCTTATGTTAATAATGACAACGCAGGCATGATCTCGAACGTCGAGGGCGAACCATGGCAAGGAAGAGGTTCAAAACCTTCCCACTCTGCTCCTTTTACGTTGATATTGCCGAGCAACAGAAGGCCAAAGCTACGCGCAGCGGTGGCCACATAGACGACGGGGCGCGGCGAACATTCGGCTGCTTTACCGCAGATATCGCACATCAATGGAAACAGAGAGCTGTTGCGGCATCCGTCTTCGACAGCAGACTCTGACCGCAGGTAGCACCCTGCCGTCATCGGAACGTCAGGACAGACCATAGATGCGCCGGGCGGTGCCGGCGAATATCTGATCAAGCTGACCATGCGGCAGATCGTCAAGGATCGTGGCCAGGATTTCGATCTGGCGGGGAATGGTGCAATGCAAGGGTTCGATCGGCGCGTTGCTTCCGTACATCAGCCGGGCCGGGCCTAGCCGGGTACAGGCGGTGCGCACAAAGGGCGTCAGGCGTTCGGCGTTCCAGGCGCGGTCGATGGTCCACAGGCCAGACAGCTTCATTGCAATATTCGGGTGCGGGGCGATGGCGGCGATTCCCTTCTCCCACGGGTCGCGCGTTTCGGGTTCGGCGGTGCCAAGGTGGTTGATGACGATCTGAAGCGTGGGGAACCGCGCCGCAAGCGTGGCAACCTCGGGCAGTTGATCGGGAACCACCACCAGATCCAGCGAGAGGCCAAGACCGGGCAACAGGGCAGCAGAGGTCAGAAAGGCGTCTTCGCCCATCACTCCCGGCCGGTCGGCAAAACAGAACCGCCCCGAAGAATGCCAGGACACCGGCGCGCGCACCCCCGGGCAATCGCAAACCCGGCATTCGCGGCCAGAACGCCGGGGGCGGCGCTGCTGGCAAGGTCGGCATGAAAAACCGCGGCATCAGGGGCGCCTGTTGTCTGCGCCAGATCGCTGAGCCATGCCGTTTCGGCCACGGGATCGGCGGCGCCACATTCGGCCTGAACGTGAACCGTCTGCACCACTGCCATGTTTCCGGTGGCACGACGGTAATCACCGGGCAGATAATCGCGCTTGATCGCCGAATGATCGCCAAAGGGGCGCGGCGGCGCCCCGGGCGCCAGCCAAGTGTAGGGAAAACGGCCGATCTGCCACAGATGATGGTGCGCATCGACGATCTGCGCCGGGGTGTAGGGGGCCATGGATCAGCCCCCGGACCGGCAGAATTGTTTGCCCCGATGGTGGTCAATATGTGGCCCGCCCGCCCGACAGATCGAAGGTGGCACCGGTGGTAAAGCTGTTTTCCGGGGTGCAAAGCCAGACGATCATCGATGCCGCCTCGTCCAGCTCCAGGAACCGGCCACGGGGGATCTTGCTCAGCATATAGTCGATATGCTCTTGCTTCATCTGGTCGAAAATCCGGGTGCGGGCGGCGGCGGGGGTGACACAGTTCACCGCTATGTTCTTGCCGGCCAGTTCCTTGCCCAGGGATTTGGTCAACCCGATCACCCCGGCCTTGGAGGCCGAATAGGCCGAGGCGTTGGGGTTGCCTTCCTTGCCCGCAACCGAAGCAATATTGACGATGCGACCATAATCCTGTGCCTCCATCCCGGCCACGACCACCTTGTTGACCATGAAAGCGCCGGTCAGGTTGATGGCGACGATTTTCTGAAATTCGGCGACCGGGTAATCGGCAACGGGGGCATTGGCCCCGGCAATCCCGGCAGAATTGACCACGATATCGACCCGCCCAAAGGTGTCGATGGTTCTGGCATAGGCGGCCTGAACGCTGTCCCAATCGGACACGTCGCATTTCACGGCAACCGATCCGTTGTTCAGGGTGTCGGCGGTGGTCTGTGCCAACGCCTCGTCCATATCCCAGAGCGCGACACGCACGCCTTTTTGCGCCAGTTGCGCGGCAACGGCGCCGCCGATGCCCTGTGCGCCGCCGGTGACGATGGCGATCTGCCTGTTGAAATCCGGTATGTTCATTCTGATGTTTCCTTGGATGTGATATCAATGTTCTGCCCATCGGCCCGCGCCGATGCGACCAGCGCGTGCAGGGTTTCGACGGCCTTTGCCCCGATGGCGCCGCCGCTTTCGTTGCTGCCCCGCCCCAGCGCCAGATCGACCAGCGCGTTCGCCGGGCCTTCGCAGCTGTAAAACCAAGCGCCCTTGGGCACCTCGGCCTCTTCGCGGGTGCCGCCGGGCAGTTTCAGGATCAGGCGTTCGGTTTCAATATCCAGCAACACCGAACCGCCCTCGCCATAGATTCGCAGATCTACCTCAAATCCGTGGCCATCCGGCACACCGCAGGTGCCCGAAAACACGCCCGTCGCTCCGCCTTCGAACCGGGCAACGGCGGCATCGTGCAGATCGACACCATTTTCGGCGTTCAGGGTCTGCGCCCGCACCGAACCGACCCGCAGGTCAGTCAGCCAGAACAGCAGGCCCAATGCATGGCTGAGCTGCCCATAGGCATAGCCACCCCCGGCATCGGCATTCTGCCAGGTTTCGGCCTGGGGCTGAATCTTGACATGCGCCCACCGCCCGGCACCGCCGCTGCCCGCAAAGACCGACCGCGTGAATGACCCCATGTGGCAGACCACATGTTCAATCCGCCCGATCCGTTCGATCATCGCGCGGGCATCTGACAGGCCGGGCTTGTAGTGCCAGCCATAGGACACCACCAGTTCGCGCCCGACAGCGCGCGCCTTTTCCACCAGTTCCCAGGCCTGAACCGGATCAAGACACATCGGCTTTTCCACCAGAACGTGACAGCCCTTGTCGAGAAAGGCCATCGCCTGTTCGTAATGCAGGTGATGGGGCGTTGCGATCACCGCGATGTCGATGTCGCGCGCCAGCACATCGCGCCAATCCTCGGCCCCGAACTCAAAGCCGAACTCCTCCTTGATCAGCTTCAGGGGCTCGGCCCCACGCCGGCAGACACTGTCCAGCACCACCTCGGGGCGGGCGGCCAGCACCGGAATATGGACGCGATAGGCGAAATGCCCGGCGCCGATCACGGCGGCGCGGATGGGTTTCTGTGTGGCAGTCATGCGCTTTCCCTTATCATCAGATCGAAACCGACATCCTGAATGGCGTCGGAGATTTCATTTCCGGCCAGCCGGTCCAGCACCATGCGCGCGCTGCGCTCGCCGATCTCGCGCGCCTTGATCTGCACCGTGGTCAGCGGAACGGGCAACAGGGCCGACAGGTTCAGATCGCCAAACCCTGCAATGGCCACATCGCCAGGCATGGACACCCCGCGCGACATGCAGGCCATCACCGCGCCAAGGGCCGGGATTTCCGCCTGAAAGAACACCGCGTCGGGCCTGACCGGGCCATCCAGAAGGCGGTTCATCGCTGCGCCGCCGCTTTGCATCGTGGTCGGGTTGGGCACGGAAACGATGAAATCGTCGCGCACACTGCGCCCCGCCTCGGCCATGGCCGACAGAAAACCGGCGTGGCGATCCACCGCCTGGTCGTTGTTTTCAAAGGCACCGCCCACCAGGGCGATTTCGCGATACCCGCGCTTGATCAGATAGCGGGTCATTTCGGCCGCGGCGGCAAAGTTGTCATAGCCCACGGTCAAATCGATGGGCGTGCGCCGGGTGTTCCAGGTCTCCACTACGGGACCGTCGAACGCCTGGAGCAGTTTCATGCAGGCGGGGGAATGGGTGAACCCCGTAACGATGATCGCATCCGCCTGGCGGGCGATGAAGGTGCGCACCGCCTCGGCCTCAAGATCGACAGAGCGTTCACTGACCCCCAGCAACATCTGCACATTGTCCCGGTGCAGCGCCCCGGCAACGCCCTGTGCAAAATCGGCAAAAAGCGAACTGGTCAGAATCGGAACCACAACGCCGATCATCCCGGTCCGGTTCGATACCAGCGACCGCGCTGTCAGGTTGGGAACATAGCCGATATCATCGATCGCCTTCATCACCTTGGCCCGCGTGGCGGGCTGCACAGTGTCGGGAAGGCGCAACGCCCGCGACACGGTAATCAGCGACACGCCCGAGGCGGCCGATACATCCTTGAGCGTCACCTTTCGCTTTTTATCGGTCATATGGCGCCCCTGACGCTTTTGCTTCGAACCCGTTGACATACGAATATCATTACGCTAACTCCGGTGCAACAGCATATGACATTCGTATGTCATTTCTGTTCCCCGGCCTGTCGGGGACATCTCATGGGAGGAAAGACTGATGAAAACTGATATTGGCCGCCGCGGCTTCCTTGCCGGCACGACAGCGCTTCTGGCGCTTGCGACAACCTCGATTCCGGCCCGTGCCGCATCGGGCGCGCTTTCGGTCTGGAAATTCGGCGGTACCCCCGCCGAGGTAGAGGCATGGCCCGCCGCAAACGACAAGTTTCTGGCCGCCAACCCCGACATCGACCTGAACTATTCGTTCTTCAACGGCCAGATCCGCCGCCAAAAGATCCTGGCCGGGTTCCAGACCCGCAAGCTGGCCGATGTCATCATTGCTTTCGGCCAGGACATCCCCGAATTTGCCGGATTCGGCATGATCCAGCCGCTGGACGACATCGCCGGTGACAAGCTGGAGGGGTGGAAAGACCGCATCGTTCCCGAAGTCCTGTCCTCGGGCATGCACGAGGGCAAGCTGTATGGCCTGCCCACCTATGTCGACATGGCCACCTTCATCGCCATCGACACCGACGCGATGAAAGAGGCCGGATACGACCGCCCGCCCGAAACCTGGAGCGAGCTGCGTGAATATGCCAAAAAGCTGACCACCGCCGATCGTCCGGGCATCGCCTTTCCGGCCACCACCGCCCCCGTCGACATCAACATCTTTGAAGGTATCGCCTATGCCAACGGCGGGCGGATCTTTGACGAGGAAACCGGCAAGGTCACGCTGAACGACGCGGGCGTCGTCGATGCCTTGCAACTCTATGCCGATCTGATTGCGGATGGGTCCACCCCTTCGGGCAACTCGATGACCGAAACCAACTTCCGTGACACGGCACAGCTTTTTGGCCAGAAACGCGCCGCCATGTGGATCGGCCTGTCGTGGCTGAACACCCCATGGGGTGTGATGGAGGGCATGAACTGGGCCGGCGCCCCCTTCCCGCGCCCCGATCAGCCCAGCGGCGCCTTTCCGCCCGTCGCCGCACTGATGGACGGGACCGCCGTTCTGATGGTGTCCAGCCGCAGCGAGAACCCCGAAGCCGCGATCGAATATCTGGATTTCTGGTCGCAGGACGAACAGTTGAACACCTGGGGCGGCAACCCAGAGATCGCCCGGGTTCCGGCCGGCAAAAGCGCCTGGAGCGAAAAGGGCCTGGCCGAGGCATGGCCCGCCTGGGTTGAATCCTACAACGCCGGCACGCTGTTTGACGGCGCCGAACCGATGCCACGATTCATCGGCGTTTCGGCTGTTGAAGCTGCGCTGGCAACGGCCATTCAACAGGTGGTTCTGGGGCAGAAAACCCCGCAAGAGGCCGCCGACGAGGCAACCCTGGCCGCACAGGCGCAAATCGACCTGCTGCGCGGCTGATCGGCCCGGAAAGGATAATGATATGAACCGTCGCAGCGATACATGGCTCGCCTATTTTATGATACTGCCCGTCGTTGCGGCGGTTCTGGCCTTTGTCATCGGCCCGACATGGGATGTCGGCACCCTGTCCCTGACCCGTGTTGTCATGGGGCAGGAACGGGGCTTCGGCACCCTGTCCAACTTTCAGGCGCTGTTCGCCGATCCGGTGTTTCCCACCGTGGTCAAGAACACCGCGATCTGGATTCTCGGCGGCACGATCCTTTGCGTGATGACAGGGCTTGCCGTCGGCCTGTTCCTGGCCATCGATTCGAGAATGACCATGGGGTTGCGTGCCATCATCCTGTTGCCCTGGGTTCTGCCCGACGTGGTGACGGCGATGGCCTGGAAATGGATGCTGCACGGCCAGGTGGGCGTCATCGGCGACTATTTCTCGCGGCTGGGGCTGACCGATGGGGCGATTTCGTTTCTCGGCAACCCCGACCTTGTGATGTGGATGCTGGTGATCGTGCTGATCTGGCGCAAGATGCCGCTGGTGGCGCTGATCCTCTGTGCTGCGATCCGTTCGGTGCCGTCCGAACAGCTTGAGGCGGCGCGCATGGATGGCGCCAACGGCTGGCACCGGTTCCGGTTCGTCATCGTGCCCAACATCGCGTTCTCGCTGACAGCCGTGACCGTGATTTCGATGATCTGGATCACGGCGGAATTCACCCTGCCGTGGGTGATGACAGGCGGTGGTCCGGCAAACTCCAGCCAGATCATGTCAACCTATATCTATCAACAAAGCTTCCAGTTCTTCAACTGGGGCGTCGGCTCGGCCATGTCGGTGGTGAACCTGGGGTTCCTGATGACGGTGGTTGGCCTTTACCTTTACATCAACCGTCGGTCCTGGGCCGCAGGAGGTAATTCATGAATCCGCAGCCACGCCCGCTTTACTGGATCGGCCTGTCCGTCTTTGGCCTGGTGATTGCCGTCTATGTGCTGTTTCCAATCTTCTGGCTGATCCTCGCCTCGTTCAAGACAACCGGCGAACTGGCCTCACTGCCGCTGACCTTCTGGCCCGTCGCCCCCACGATCGAGGCTTATACGGCCCTGTTCGACACCACGTCGCAGTCCAGCCAGCTTCTGAACTGGCCACGGTTGATTTCAAACAGCGTTCTGGTGTCGGTCAGTTCGACCCTCATCGTGCTGATCTTCGGCACCCTGGCCGGATACGCCTTCAGCCGGATCAGGTTTCCGGGCCGCGATCTGATCCTGGGCGGTTTGCTGATCAGCCGGATGTTTCAGGGCGCGGCGCTGCTTTTGCCGACCTACCGGTTGATGAACAACCTTGGCCTGCAAGACAGCCTTCTGGGCCTGACCCTGCTTTATTCCGCCTTTGGCCTGCCCTTTGCCACCTGGATCATCGCGTCTTCCTTACGCGAAATCCCGTTCGAGCTTGAGGAATCCGCGATGATGGACGGGGCGTCGCGCCTGCAATGCATGATCAAGATCGTGCTGCCGCTGGCCACGCCTGCGCTGATCACCGCCGCGATGTGGCATTTCGTCGGCGCCTGGAGCGAATTCGCCTTCGCCTCGATCCTGATGGAATCCGCCGAAAGCAAGACGGTAACCATCGGCCTGGCCAGTTTTGTCGAACTGTTCACCATCGAATTCAACCGCGTCGGCGCCGCCGCCAGCCTTGTCGCCATGCCGATCATGTTGGTCTTCTTCTTCGGCCAACGCTATTTCACACGCGGCCTTCTGGCCGGGGCGGTGAAAGGATGAAGATCACCTCCATCCAGGCCCGCGCCGTCGACATGGGCTTTCAGGCGCAAAAACTGCAAACCACGCGCGTTGCCTCGCCCATGTCGCGGTTTCCGCAGTTCGGTGAAAAGCGATCCAGTTGGATGTGGCCGACCAAGAAGGTGTTCGTGCGGATTGAAAGCGACGACGGCCTTGTCGGTTGGTCCGCCACCAACGGCGGCGAGATCGTGGCGATGATCGTCAACGAACACCTGTCGCGCCTTCTGGACGGGGTCGAGGTCACGGACATCTCCGAGGTCTGGGACCAGATGTTCTTTTCGCTGCTGCCTTGTGACAGGTCCGGCTTTCCGATGATGGCGATTGCGGGCATCGACATCGCCCTCTGGGATCTGAAGGCAAAGACCGCAGGCAAATCGCTGGTCGATCTGCTGGGCGGGGCGAAAACCCCCGATCTGGCCGTCTATTGCACCACCCCACAGCCCGAGGCGCACAGCGGCGACGATTGGTGGGGCATCAAGGCCGCCATGCCGTTTGAACCCTCGTCGGGCAATCAGGGGCTGGCCGGGAACGTGACATACATCGCCCAGTTCCGCGATGTGGCCGGCAAGGGGCGCGTCATGCTTGACAGCTTCATGGCCTGGGATGCCGACTATACCCTGCGCTTTGCCGAGGCGGCGCGCGATCTGGATGTTTACTGGATCGAAGACCCGCTGCCGCCCTATGATCTGGACGGGCTGCGCCGCATCCGCGCCAAAGCGGGCAGCGACATTCGCCTTGCGCTGGGGAATTTTTGTTTCAACCGCTGGGATTGCGGTGAACTGCTGCGCGAAAACCTGTGCGATCTGCTGCAACCCGATGTGGCCTGGGCCGGGGGCATCACCGAGGTGCTGCGCATTCTCGACATGGCAGCCGAAAAATCGGTGCCGGTGATCTTGCACAACACCTGCGAACAGCCCTGGGCGCTGGCCCTTGCCGCCGCACGCCAAACCGACGCGGTGGTTGAATACGTTGATCGCGGCGAAACCTCGCCCTTGTACGAACTGACCGGCCCGCGCGCCCGGATCACCAAGGGCCGCGTCGCGGTGCCAACCGCGGGAAACTGCCCACCCACCCATATTTCGGCACTTTTCGACGGCCAAACCGCCCGTCACAGCCAAAGCAGGAGCTAACCCATGGGGTCTGTCACACTTCGCAATATCCGCAAATCCTATGGCCCGGTCGAGGTGCTGCATGGCATCGATCTTGATGTGGCCGATGGTGAATTCGTCGTTCTTGTCGGCCCGTCCGGCTGTGGAAAATCCACGCTTCTGCGCTCGCTTGCCGGGTTGGAGACAATCAGCGCCGGCGACATTTCGATCAACGACAAGGTGATCAACGGGCTGGAGCCCAAGAACCGCGACATCGCCATGGTGTTCCAGAACTATGCCCTTTACCCGCACATGAAGGTGTCGGAAAACATGGCGTTTTCCCTCAAGCTGAACAAGGTTCCCAAGGACGAGATCGAACGCAAGGTTGCCAAGGCAGCCGATATCCTCAGCCTGACGGCGATGCTTGACCGCTATCCCAAGCAGCTTTCGGGCGGGCAGCGCCAACGGGTTGCCATGGGCCGGGCCATCGTGCGCGACCCCAAGGTGTTTTTGTTCGATGAACCGCTGTCAAACCTGGATGCGAAACTGCGCGTCCAGATGCGGTCGGAAATCAAGGAGCTGCACCAGCGCCTTGGCACCACCATCGTCTATGTCACCCACGACCAGATCGAGGCGATGACCATGGCCGACAAGATCGTGGTGATGAAGGATGGCCACGTCGAACAGATCGGCGCGCCGCTTGATCTGTATGACACGCCCGCCAACCTGTTCGTGGCGGGGTTCATCGGCTCGCCCTCGATGAATTTCATGACCTGCACCGCCAAGGCGGGCAAGGCGGTTCTTTCCAACGGTCAGGCCCTTGGCCACGCCCCCGAAGGGTTGCGCGAGGGGCAGATCTTTACCGCCGGGGTGCGGCCCGAACATTTCGTCATCGGCGGCGGCACGCTTGATGCGCCTGTCACCCTTGTCGAACCGACGGGCGCGGAAATCCAGTTCACCGTCGATATCGCGGGCGGGCATGCCCTGATCACCACGCGCGACCGGGTGACGGCGCGGGTCGGCGACACCCTGAGCCTTTCGGTCGAGCCGGGCAAGCTACACGCCTTCGATCCCAAAACCGGCGCACGCCTTGGCGGGGCGTAAGCCATGAAGATCACCGATGTCCGCGTCGTCACCTTCCGCACCCATGCGGACCGGTGGGACATCGGCCACGCCCGCCTGTTGCCAAACGCCGAGGTCACGCAGACCATCACCTGTATCGACACCGACGCGGGGCTTTCGGGCTATTTCCTGGGCGGCGGCAAGCATGGCGATCAGGACGGGCTGAACGTGGTCGAGGCCGGGCTGCTGACCGGGCGGATCAAGGCGCTGCTGCTGGGGCAAGACCCGTTCGACCGCGAGATGATCTGGAAATGGCTTTGGGTCGCCAACATCCCCGAGGTCGTCGCCTCGGTCGTCGATCTGGCGCTGTGGGATCTGGCGGGGCGCGCCTTTGGCCAACCGGCCTACAAGGTGATGGGCGGTGCGCGCGACCGGGTGAAATGCTATGCCTCGACCTATCCCAATATCGGCGCTCCGCAGGTCTATGCAGATCACGCGCTGGACTGTCAGGCCCAGGGATACACCGCCTACAAGATCCACCCCCATTACTTCTGGAACCCCGAAACCGGCACGCCCACGCCGGGCCGCCCCTCGAACATCAAGGCCGATATCGAAACTTGCCGCCTGGTACGCGAGGCGGTCGGGCCTGACATGGTTCTGATGTACGACGTCTGGGGCACCTATCACACGCTGGAAGAAACCATAAAGGTCGGGCGCGAACTGGAGAAGCTGGATTTCTACTGGTTTGAACACCCGATGCCGGAATATCGCGTGGAAAGCTATGTGCGCCTGTGCCGCGAGCCTGTCGATCCCGATCCTGGCGCCCGAAATCGCCGCCGGGGGCGTGTTCACCCGCGCCGAATGGATTTTGCGCGGCGCGAGCGACATGAGCCGGATGGACGTGCGGCGCGGCGGTCTGACCGGATGCCGCAAAACGGCGGTGGTCTGCGAGGCTTACGGCATCAAATGCGAAATCCACATGGCCGGCTGGGGCAATCTTCAAGCCATGGGCGCCACATCCGAAGATACCAGCGAATACTATGAAAAGGGTCTGCTCGCGCCCGGCGTCGACTACGACGCGCCCCACCCCTATCTGCGCGCCAACTGCGACCCGATGGACAGTGACGGCATGGTCACCCTGCCCACAGGCCCGGGCATGGGGTATGACATCATCTGGGATTACATCGACGACAACGTGATTATCCGATGACGCGCCGCGCCTGGATCATGACCCTGAAACCGGGCTGCGAGGTCGAATACAAGGCCCGCCACGATGCCATATGGCCCGAAATTCTGAACCAGATGCGCAGGGCGGGCGTGTCGCGGTTCACCATCCACCGTCACGGTCTGACCCTGTTCGCGGTGCAGGATCGCGCTGGCCCGCCGCCGGGCGAACCCGATCCGGTGATGTGGCAATGGTGGGCCCACATGGCGCCGCTGATGGAGGTTCACCCCGACACACGCCCGATCCAGACTGATCTGGAAACAATGTTCGATTTCAACGCTTCACCCTGACGAGGTTCCCATGGAAAACCCCGATTTCACCGGCATCATCCCGATTCTGGTCACCCCTTTCGACGGCAGGAACCGTATCGACGCCGACAGCCTGCAATCGCTGATCGAATTCAACATCGACGCGGGCGTGCATGGCCTGGGCATCGCCATCGGCAGCGAGCCTTACAAGATGGACACGACCGAGCGGGACGAGATCCTGTCGCTGACGGTCAAGGCCGTGAATGGCCGCGTGCCGGTGGTGATGAACGTTTCGGCGCAGGGGACCGACCTGACCGTGGCCCATGCCCGCCGCGCGACCGAGCTTGGCGCCGACGCGCTGATGCTGTTTCCGCCGTCCTTCATGCCGACCGGCCCGGACAGCGGCGTGGAATGTTTCGAGTCCGTGGGCCGCGCGACCCCCCTGCCCCTGATCCTTCAGGATGTGATGCAAGGCCCGATCCCCGCCGGGATGGCCCGCGCGGTCAAGGCCCGCTGTCCCACGGCGCGGGCGATCAAGGTTGAAACCATGCCGACCGTCGCCCAAGTGGGCGCGATGGCCGCGCAGGTCGCGGACACCCTGACCGTGATCGGCGGGCTGGCGGGCAGCTACATGATCGAGGAATTCCGCCGTGGCGCCCGTGGCACAATGCCGTTTTGCAGCCAGCCCGCCGCATTCGTCGCGGTCTGGGATCACCTGCTGGCGGGAAACGAAGCGGCAGCGCGCGAGGTGTTCGATCATGAGATCATGGCGATCAACCGCCTTGGCGCGCAGCAGCACGATCTGTTCTATCATGTGCACAAGCAGATGCTGGTCAGGAAGGGTGTCATCGCCCGGGCAGATGTGCGCGCACCCACCGCCCTGCCCGACAGGATCACGCAGGGCGAAATTGACGCGCTGATCGGCTGAGGCCTATGGCTCCCGTACCTTGATGATCCGCCGGGCCGCAGAACGGTGACCAGCGGGCGGTGGCGCAACATTTCCGGTCTCTGGGGGCTGGTATGTGGCAGCGTTATCAGGTGGTTGCGGCGCGTCATCGACAAGAGCGCCGCCAACCTGGCGGGGCCGCCGGGGATAAACGTGACCCCGAAATTCAACGGCGTTCACGGCAGCATCGGGGTTCAACAGGATAAATACCCCAGCAACGCCGCGAAAGCGGCGCGAACCTGGCATTTATGGACATCATTGGCCGTCAACTCCTTAAAACGCCCTCGTGTCGGCTCGCGGCAGATGGCCCATCACTTGCCCAAATCAGCACTGGTGCGCCGACCTCATCTATCCCCCTTGCGGCGCGGGTTCCTCTGGCCCCTGGCCCCATCGTCGTTTACACGCATTCGACTATCAGGCCAGCACCAAACGCCCCGGCGCCGGGCCGGGGCAAAGTGGGCGTTACAGCTCCAGGATCACGGCATCCCGGCCCGGAACTTCTCCTGTCCGGGCATCGCCCCACGCGGCGGGGTTGGCCGCAACAAGAGGCTTTCCGTCAATGACAACACTGACCTTCTGCGCCTCGGGCGTGGGATTGATCAGCCAAAGAAAACGCCGCGTCCCATCACTGTGCAGACGTCCCTGCACCGCATGATTTCCGGTCTGAACGGCAGGGATAATTCCCGCCCATTCGATACAGGCGCGGAACCACGCCCCGGCACCTTCTGCACCGGCGTCAAGATCGCGGAAATGACCGGCTGAAACATGGGTTCCGACCAGCAGGGTCTGCCCTTCGCCATGGGCAGAGGTTGTGATCGCCACGCGCCCATCGTCGAATTGGCCCAGAACCTTGGCGCCATCTGCCTGATACGACTGCAAGAACCCGCCACCGCGCAGTACCGCACCGTCAAGTGACAAGCGGATTCGGTCGGCGATGTCGGGCATGAATTCAACCTCATGCTCGGTGACGCCAAAGACCTTATCAAGCCCGTTATTCGGTTGCTGCACCCCCACATGGCCGTTATCGCCAAAATAACCCGGGCAGGCCTCGCTGATCAGACGTCCACCGGCGGCCACCCATTTGGCCAGCCGTCGGGCCAGTTCGGCGGGCATCATGATCGGATATGGCGCATAAAGCACATCGTATTTTTCAATATCCGCATCGTGCACCCAATCGACCTGCACCCCCAAATCGAAAAACCCGCGATAAGCGCCCCACATCGCATCCTGATAGGTGGTAAACCCACCCTGGCTGGACAAAAGAAGGTCGAACCGCTGCGCCTCGGGGATCATCAACAGGCCGATATCACCGCGCACCGGAGTGGCGGCCATCAGGGCCGATTGTTCGGGGGCATTGGCCCAGCGGCCAATTTTCGCCTGCATCTCGGACCGGGGGGTACGGCTGCCATCCATCCCATAGGCACCGAAAGCACCAAACAGCGGCCCGTCCAGCAACGGGCGATACCGCAGGTTCATCATCCCTCGTGCCCCCGCCGAAAATGAGGCAAGCGACCACAGGCGCAAATCCTCAGGGGTTGCGACCCGCGCATCGTCCTTGTCGCGGCCCAGAACCTGTGGCTGCATCCACAGCGGCCCACCTTGACGTTCGGCGTGCCAGAACGGTTTGCCCCGCGCCGCACCCCGGATCAGATCACCGGCAAAGAAATTGCGCCACGGCTGATTGCCCTTGCGCGCCGCGATCCAGGTATAGCCATAAATTTCAACCTGTTCCGCCGCCCGCCAATCGTTGCACCCATGCCCGGCCATGGCAGAGACACCACCTGCAATCCCGTGTGAGATGATCCTGGCATCCGGATCGGTTGCGCGGATCGTTGCAATCTTGTCATCCACGTGACCGTAAAAATTGTCTTCGCGAAATTTCAACCAGTCGAGACATTCCGCGTACGGCTGAATCTGGCGGGGCGGCATGATGTCATCCCATTCGGCATAGGAATAGCGATGCCAGACCTGCGCCAGCGCATCGAGCGTGCCGTATTTTTCCTTCAGCCAAACCCGGAACGCCGCCGCCGTCGGATCACAAAAATCGTAGGCGGGCATATAATTCATCTCGTTATTGACATCATAGCCCAAAAGGCCCGGATGCCCGCGATAGCGGCTGGTCATTTCCGAAAGAAACCCCATCACCGCCTCATGCACCTCGGGCGCGTTCAGCGTCAGCGGCCCCGCGCCGCCCAATCCTTCGCCAAAGCCACCGACGGCAACCGAAGGGCTGTGCTGCGACGCCATGAACCGCCCGTCTGCCGTGCGCATGCGGGCATGGTTCAGCTTGCGCTGAAGCCAGTCCGGCGATGCCATGGTGAATTCAGCAATGACCGTGGCCATGCCATTTTCGGCGGCAAGGTCCAGCTGCCGGTCGCAATCATCCCAGTCGTATTTGCCCGGAGCCCGTTCGATTGCGGACCACATGAACCAATGACGAAAGGTGTTCAGGCCATCGCTCGAGGCGATACCGTAATCCCGCGTCCAATCTTCGCGCGGTGGGTTCGATTTTCGGAAATAGACCGCCCCATAAGGGACTTGAGCAAGCTTTGCGGGCATGGAGTATCCTTTCGGCCTGAAAACCGGGCCTGATTTTGTGTTATTGAGCGATAGCGAGTGTTTGCAGGTTTCGGATCAGGGCCGCGTGATCGAGCCCGCCGTCCCCCCGTCCGATGGCGGCGCTCATCATCTGATGAACCACCGCAGTGTTGGGCAAGGCCAGATCAAGGGCGCGGGCCGCATCGACGGCCAGCCCCATATCCTTGCGATGCAGTTCAAGCCGAAACCCGGGGGCAAACGCCGCGTCGATCATCCGCGCGCCGTGAACTTTCAGAATCGTGCTGTCGGCAAAACCACCCATCAGCGCCTCGCGCACCTTGGCGGGGTCTGCACCGGCGCGTTCGGCCAGGAACAGCGCCTCAGCCACCGCCTCGATCGTAAGGCCGACGATGATCTGGTTGCAGACCTTGGCCGTCTGTCCGTCGCCTGCCGGGCCAATATGGGTGATCCGCTGACCCATGATCTCAAGGATCGGCGCGGCGCGGGCAAAGGCGGTTTCGCTGCCGCCAGCCATGATGGTCAGAGCCGCGTTTTTGGCCCCCGCTTCGCCGCCCGACACTGGCGCATCCACCCAATCGCCGCCCAGATCAGTAATCCGCCGTGCGAACTCCTTGGTCGCGACAGGGGAAACCGAACTCATGTCGATCACCAGCGCGCCCTTTTGCAAGGCAGAGCCCACACCGGTTTCACCGAACAGCACCTGTTCGACATCCGGTGTGTCGGGCAACATCAAAATCACGACCTCGGCAGCGGCCGCGACCTCGGCCGCACTGTTCATGGCAATGCCGCCCGCCTGAACCAGATCCTGTGATGCCGGTTTGACCCGGTGCAGATACACCTCATGCCCGGCGGCAATCAGGTGCCCTGCCATGGGCCGCCCCATGACGCCCAATCCGATAAACCCGATTTTCATGTGATGTCTCCGATATTTGTCATCCAGCCAAGCCCTGCAGACGTGTCGGCGCGGGGTTTGTATTCACAGCCCACCCAGCCGTCATAGCCAAGGCGATCAAGGCACCGGAACAGAAAGGGATGGTGGATTTCGCCGGTTCCCGGTTCGTGTCGGCCAGGGTGATCGGCGATCTGGACATGGGCGATCCGGCGCTGATGCCGTTCAAACGTCGGGATCAGATCACCCTGCATAATCTGCGCATGATAAAAATCGTATTGCAGCCAAAGGTTCGGATCGCCCACTGCGTCAATGATGCGCAGCGCGTGATCGACACGGGCACAGTGAAAGCCGGGGATGTCGCGGCTGTTCACCGGTTCAAGCAACAACCGCACCCCCGCCGCGGCCATGCGCGGTGCGGCATAGGCCAGATTTTCGATCATCGTGGCGTCAAGCTGCGCCGGGTCTGCCCCCTCGGGCGCAATACCGGTCAGACAGTTGATCTGATTGCAGTTCAGTGCCTTGGCATATTGCAACGCCGTATCGACACCGGCCCGAAATTCATCCACCCGGTCCGGCAGACACAGCATGCCCCGCTCACCCGCCGCCCAGTCGCCCGAGGGAACATTGAACAGAACCTGGGTCAGACCGGCATCAGTGAGCGCGGCGGCAATATCCGCCTCGGGATGGTCATAGGGGCCGAGGTATTCCACCCCGCTAAACCCGTCCGCAGCAGCAGCCGCGAAGCGATCCAGAAACGGATGCTCGGTGTAAAGCATCGACAGATTGGCGCAGAATTTTGGCATCATATCCTCGTGTCGGAAATCGGAAAGGTGTCACGCCCCAAAGCGGGTGCGGTGCAGCATTCGCCGATCACGGGGATCGGGGTTGGGCACGGCAGAAATCAGCGCTTGGGTATACGGATCATTGGGCGCGGTGCAGATCTGTTCGGCGGGGCCGGTTTCAACAATTCTGCCCCGGTGCATCACCGCGACCCGGTCGCAGAAATACCGCACAACGGAAATGTCATGGGCGATGAACACAAAACTCAGATCAAGCTGCTTTTGCAGATCCAGCAGCAGGTCCAGAACCTGCGCCCGGATCGACACATCAAGGGCCGAGGTCGCCTCGTCTGCGATAATCACGCGGGGGTTCAGCGCCAGAGCCCGCGCGATACTGATGCGCTGCCGCTGACCACCGGAAAACGCGTGTGGATAGCGCTCCATCGCCGAACGATCCAAACCCACAAGATCAAGAAGCTCGGCGACCCGGGCGTCGAGTGCCGCGCCCTTCATACCTTCGGCCACGATCAGCGGGTCGGCAATCACCTGTTTCACTGTCATGCGCGGATTGAGCGAGGCAAACGGATCCTGAAACACCAGCCGCACCACCGAGCGATAGCGCGCGAGTTCGGCCCGCGACATCTGTGTCACATCCTCGGGGCCGCTTGGGCCGTTCCACAGGATCTGGCCTTCGGATGGTTCGATAATCCGCAACAGCATGCGCCCCAGCGTCGTCTTGCCCGAACCGCTTTCGCCAACGATCCCGAGGTTCTCACCGGGCCACAGATCAAGACTGACGTCATCCACCGCCTTGATCGCAAAGGTTTGTTTGCCACGCCAGTTCTTTGCGCCAAAGCCTTTTCCAAGCCCCCGCACCGACAGCATAGGTTCCCCCGCGCTGTCAGGGGCCTGGCGTTTTGCAGCCGTATCAAGGCGCCGGGTCGCGGCCAGCAATGCCTTGGTGTAGGGGTGCTGCGCGCCGTGGAAAATCTCATCCACCGTGCCCTGTTCGACGATCTTGCCCCATCGCATGACCGCCACATCGTCGGCCACTTCGGCCACAAGTCCCAGATCGTGGGTGATCATCAGCATCGCCATCCCACGGTCCTGCTGCAAGCGCGCGATCAGGTCCATGATTTCGGCCTGTGTGGTCACATCCAGCGCGGTCGTCGGTTCATCCGCGATCAGGATATCGGGATCACAGGCAAGAGCCATTGCAATCATCGCCCGTTGCCGCATTCCACCCGAAAACTCAAAGGTATACCGGTCGGCCATCTGCTCGGGTTGGGCGATTTCCACCTGTGCCAGCAGGTTGACGGTTTCCGCCTTCGCCTCGGCCTTGGTCATCTTCCGATGCAACAGCAGCGCCTCGACAATCTGCGCGCCAATGGTGCGGACGGGGGACAAAGACGACATCGGCTCTTGAAAGATCAGGCCGATACGCCCGCCGCGCACCGCCCGGATTTCGCGGCTGTTTGCGGCCAGAGTATCAAGGCGCAACACCCCGTGTGGCCCATGCAGCGTGATTTCGCCACCCGCCACGCGGGCCTGCGGATCAATCAGCCGCAACAGCGCCCGCGCCGTCACCGATTTGCCCGACCCGCTTTCGCCCACCAGACACATGGTCTTGCCGCGATAAAGGTTGAACCCCACGTCGCGGACAGCATGCAGAATATGGGTACGCAGGTGAAAATCCACGCTCAGGTTGCTTACGGTCAAAACCGGATCGGCCATAGATTGGTCTGCATGGATCATATGCGCGCTCATGTCGAATATGGGTCTGCGGCGTCACGCATCCCATCGCCAAGAAAGTTGAAGGAAAGAACCGTCAGAACCACCGCGCCGGCGGGCCAGATCAGCAACCAGGGCGCCGTCGCAATGGTGCGGATGTTCTGGGCGTCCTGCAACAGAACACCCCAGCTGACGACCGGCGATTTCAGCCCGATCCCAAGGAACGACAGCGCGGTTTCCGCCACGATCATCGTCGGAATTGCCAGTGTGACCACAGCAAGGATATGCGAGGTGAGCGAGGGCAGGATGTGCCGGAAAATCACCCGCGCCCGGCCCGATCCGTCAAGAATGGCAGCGGTAACGAAATCTTCGTCGCGCAGGGCCAGAAACCGCCCCCGGACCTCGCGCGCCAGCCCTGTCCAGGCCAGCAGGGAAACGATGAGCGTCACCATGAAATAGACCGTAAGCGGCGACCATCCGATGGGCACCGCGGCGGCAAGGCCCAACCACAGCGGGATTGTCGGCATGGCGCTGATCACCTCGATCAGACGCTGGATTGCAATATCGGTCCAGCCACCGAAATACCCCGACAAGGCGCCAAGAACCACACCGATAATCAGGCTTGAAAACACCCCGATCAGGCCAATCGACATGGAAACCCGCGTTCCATAGATCAGCCGGGTCAACAGATCGCGGCCAAGGCTGTCGGTGCCCAAAAGATTCATCGGCTTTGACGGATCAAGCGGCCCGATCAGGTGCCTGTCCATCTCAAACAGCCCCCACAGCCGATAAGGCGCGCCCTTGACGAACAGGCCAATGGGAATGATCGAAGTTTCGTCAATTACAAAAGACCGGCGAAGGGAGGCAGGGTCCACGCTCATGGCGTATCCCTTGACGTGGGGCTGCCATGTGCGCGCGCCATCGGGCTCGGTCACGAAAAATGCGATGTCCTGTGGTGGCGCATAGGTCGTGCGCGGCTGAGCCTGCGTAGGCGACGTGGGGGCCAGAAACTCGGCAAAGACCCCGACGAAATAAAACAGCAAAACCACGATGCCCGCAAAAACCGCTACCTTGTTGGCAAAGAATTTCTGCCGGATCAGGGTCCATTGGCCCGATACCGCAATCTTGCCCGGGTCGTCTCCGGGGCGCAGCGGGCTGATTGAAGGGCCCGTTTCCTCAACGATATGTTGCACATTTTTCATCAGGTGAACCTTATTCGCGGGTCAAGCAGGGCAAGGAGCAGATCGGACACCAACATCCCGACCAACGTCAGCATCCCCATAAGCAGGATGAAACTGCCGGCCAGATACATGTCCTGACTGATAAGAGCGCGCAGCAAAAGCGGCCCTGCGGTGGGAAGGTTCAGCACGATCGCGGTGATCGTGACCCCTGAAATCAGCTGCGGCAGCACCCACCCAATGGCCGATACAAAAGGATTGAGAGCAATCCGCACCGGATAGCGCATGATCACATGATATTCCGACAATCCCTTGGCCCGTGCCGTCACCACATAGGGTTTTGACAACTCATCGGTCAGATTGGCCCGCAGAATGCGGATCAGGGCCGCCGTTCCGGCGGTGCCAATCACGATCACCGGAATCCAGAGATGTTTAAGCAGATCCCAGACCCGGCCCAATGACCATTCAGCGCCGACATATTCGGGCGAGAATAACCCTCCGACGCTTTGGTTGAAGTATTTATAGCTGATGTACATCAACGTCAGCGCCAAGATGAAATTGGGGATCGCGAGGCCGAGAAAGCCAAAGAATGTCGCCACGTGATCGCCGATCGAATGGCGGCGCACGGCGGAATAGATACCAATGGGCAGCGACACGCCCCAGACAAACAGCAGCGCCGCAACCGACACCGAAAGGGTGGCCCCCATGCGATCCCAGATCAGCTCGCTTACCGGGCGGCCCCATTCAAACGAATAGCCAAAGTCGCCACGCAGCACGATGCCTGATATCCATTTGAAATATTGCACATAGGCCGGATCATCGAGGCCATAGTTGGCCCGCATCCGGGCAATTTCAGCCGGGTCCACCGTTTGCCCGCTGTCAGCCATCGAGGCCAAAAGCGAGGTCAGATAATCGCCCGGCGGCAGTTGAATGATGACGAATGAAATCACCGAAATGCCGAACATGGTCGGAACCATCAGCAATATCCGCTTGAACACATAGCCCCACATCAGGTGGCTTTCTCCCAGGTCAGATGAACGGCTTCCAGAATGTCGATCTTTGGCACAGTGACAATCGCCCGTCCGTCACGCAGGGTGACCGGAACGTCAGTTCCCGCGATGGGCAGATGCGCGTGCAATCCTGTGACGGTGTCGGGTACCGCAATCGACACCCCCTGTGCGCCAACGGAAAAGATTTCGCGGATCGGCGCCTTCCACATCATCGGATTGGTCAGGTTTACGAGGGTGACAAGACATCCCTCAGGGCCGCTGCGCACACCGATATCCAGCACACCCTGCCCGGCGACTTCGACCATCGACGGGGTGCCCAACGCCCAGCGAACCGCGTTTTCAATCAGACGCTGATGGTCTTGTGCCTGCACCTCCCAGAAGGTGGCACCGATATTCCACGGGATATGAACCGCGCGCCCCCCTGCCCCGGTGTCGCGTGTGACCACCGCGGGGGCGGTTGCCCGGTCGCGGGGATAAACCTCTTCCATGGGAAGATCGGGAAAGTCCGGGACAAAGAGAAACGGGGTATCGGTTCCTGCCCCGGCAGTGACAGCCACCAGACGCAACCCGCCGATAATCCGTTTCGCCCCGTCAAACCCGGCGTTCACCGGATGATCGCCCGCCAGTTCGACATAGGTGTTTTTCAGCGGCCCGCGCGCCAGACCCGTCACGCGGGTGCCCAACACATCGGACAGGCCACAGTCAGCGCGCGGCCTACCGTCTTCGGTCGCCAGCGCGCTTTCGCCCGCTGCAATCAGGCTGCCGCCCCGGTCAACCCATGCTGAAATCGTGGCGCATTGGGCATCTGACAGGCATCGCGCATTGGGCAGGATCAGCACACGGAACCGATCGAGCATGGCATCGGTCATTGCGTGGTCCGACACGAATTCAAATGCCAGCCCCGCCTCGATCAGGGCATGACAGAACCCCTTTTCATCGGCCTCGGCGGCGTCCCGGTTGGCCCAATCATGCAGACGCAGGGTGGTTGTGGCGTCCAGAATGGCGATTTCACAGGCCGGTTCGGTGACATTCAGCGCCGGTTCAAGCCGGGCGTGCAGGTCGAACCCTTCGGCCACGGGGCCGATCCATCGGGGATCGGGGATCACACCGTTGAACTTGGTGAACCATGACAACATGCCATGGGCCGCGCCGTCTGCGATCCAGGTGGTCATTTCAGGGCCGGTGGTGACGGAATCCTTCCAGCGATGCACCGGTTCCTCGGGGCCAACCGAGGTGATCAGAACCACGGGCCGGTCACGAAAAGTGGCGCGGATACGCTTGGCGTTGCGCCCCGCCATCCACACAGGTTCAACCCCGTGGCGCCCCTGATGATCAACCACAAGAAACGGACAATGCGCCTCGATCGTCGCAAGGTCGAATTCCATCAACGACGCGCCGCCCATATTGGGAATGAAACTGGCATTGGGGCGGATCGCCTGCACTGCACGATCCCAGTCCACCACCATGTTTGTCAGACGGTCGCGCCGCCAGGCCACCCAGGCGCGCCATGCCCCATCGGCGGGATCACTTGAACGGGGCAGATCCTGCCCCGACGCATCGCGAAACCGCCGCGCGCAGCCTTCGCAATAACAGATGCCATGGCCCTGCCAACGGTTCGCGAAAACGGCGTCGATATCATAGTCGCGCACAATCTCGCGGACGATATCGGGCATGTATTCGGTGTTGTAATCGCCATAGGCGCAGGTGACCCAGACATCGGGAAAGGCCCAGTGGCGGCGCGGATTGCCCGCCGCATCCACCGCCACCCATTCGGGGTGCGCCTGTGCCGCGTCTTTGTGAATTGCATGGGGATCGACGCGCGCCATCACGTGCATATCAAGGGCGCGCGCCCCATCAACCAGCGCCCCGAAAGGATCGGTGTCGCCCAGCCAGGCGCTCCGATAATGAAACGGCACATTGGTGGGATAATAGGCAACATAACCGCCCGCACTGATGCAGGCCGCGTTCGATCCCGTGCGGCGAAACACGTCAATCCACTCGGCTGCATCGAACTTGACCGGATCATCCTCGGCCAGGGTCAGCTGGGTCCAGCGGGTGGCCCCGCGATACCACTCGGGGGTGCGCAGCAGGCGCGCGGAATCGTTCGTCGGAACAGGCATGGTCTTACTCACACATAAAAGATGGGGTGCGCGGCCCCCGGAGGAAAACCGCAGCCGCGCACCCGGCTGGTGGAATCAGGACTTGAAGAACTGTTCCGGCCGCGATGGCCCCGGCGTCGGCCAGCCAAAGCTGTTGGGCATGACCGGCATGGTGTTCACCATGTCATTCTTGACCACCCCATATCCGTCAGGCGGCAAGGACACGCCAAAGACCAGGAACTGATCCGCCGCCGCTTCCAGAATTTCCTTCATCTTGGCCTGTTGGCCAGCCTGATCGCCGGTTCCCAGAAGATCGCGATAACGTTGCTGCTGATCCTTGATCTCTTGCGGCGGTTCGATCGCGTCGGGATTGTCGGGTGCAGTAAAGTACAGCGCCCAGCCCGGCGCATAGATCGAGTTGCTGTTGTAGGGTACGAAGTACCGCGGATCGAGCATGGCCGCGATGCCGCCGTTGGCACCGAACTGGTGGGCGGTGGCATCAAAATCACGCCCGTTGCGAACCCGCGTTTCCCAAAGGGACCGGTCCATCGTGCGGATTTGGGCGTCGATCCCCACCGCCTGAAACATCGGAATTGCAAGCTCGAACATATCAATGAACGTCGAGCGCACCTGATCAATCTCGAACAGGATCGACAGACGCCGCCCCGACCCATCGAGCCGGAAACCGTCACTGTCGCGCTCGGGCACGAGGGAATCGAGCAATTCATTGGCCAGCGCCGGATCGTATTCGGTGTGCTGCTTGGCAAGCCGTTCGTTATACAGCGGATCACTTTCCATGATCGAGGGCTGTGCGGGCGCGCCCTGCCCCACGAAAACCGCATCGATCAAATCCTGCCTGTTGATGGCGACCGACAGGGCCTGGCGGAACTCGCGGGTATTATAAAGCTCGTTCTTGACGGGATCCGTGTGGTTCAGGTTCAGTTGAAACACCATGACGTTCGCCGCCGTTTCCTTCAGCGTATAGAAGTGATAATTTCCCTTGTCCTGACCATCGTACAGCACCGGTTTGTTCGCGGGGGTGGCGATATATTGGTCCATCATGTCGATTTCGCCCTGAAGCGTTTTCAACAACAGAACCTCGGGGTCGGCGACCATCTGATACACCACCTGATCGAAATAAGGCAGTTGCGTGCCGGCGGTATCCACCTTGTGATAATAGGCGTTGCGCACGGCGATGGCGCGTTCGGTATCTTCGCCGGGGGCAACCGAGAATTTCCATGCATTCAGGGTGGGGCGCGACGAGTTCTGATAGTGGATATTATCCTCTTCCAGCCCATGTTCGCGGGCAAAAAGGGCAATCCAGCTTTCAAATCCGCGCTCTTTTGCCAACTTGTTGGCGTCAGGGTTATATTTAAGGTGGAATTGTTTGAGATAATGCGCCGGAGCCTTGGTCATCACATCCTGGTTGGCCCAGGCAATCCCGTGGGCAAAGAACCCGTTTGGTGTAGCAAACACCACCCGAAAGGTCGTTTCATCGACGATCTCAAGTTTTCCAACCTCGCCGCCCGCCTGCCAGTAACTTTGGCCCTTGGTTGTCGGCGCGTCGGGATCCTGAAAGATATCCTCATACCAAAACCGGATATCTTCGGTGGTATAGGGTTGACCGTCCGACCATTTGTGCCCCTTGCGCAGGTGAAATGTATAGACGGTTGAATCCTCATTCACCTCATAACTTTCTGCAACGTTAGGTTCCAGCCCTGACCAATCAGGTGTGAACCTTACAAGAGGCTCGTACCCCTGATATCGGACAACCATCGACAGCGAACCACCGCCGACAAGAGCATGCTTCCACGTGCCGCCCTGTTGACCTGGCCGGTCTGTGGGCGTGATAACCAACGGATTTTCGGGCAATCGCGCTTCCAATGGGGGAAGATCCCCATCCTGTGCGAAGGCCGAAATACCGCTCAACGCCACCCCTGCAAGGGCCGTCGTCGACATGATGAAACTGCGTCTGCCGATCCTGTTCATGCTGTTCCTCCCAGAACGATGCCAAGTTTTTGTTCCCTTGTAGCATTGTTTAAGGCATACCGTTAGGTAAAGTGTTATGTTGAAAAAGTTATTTCTGCATCAGCAAACATTTCAAAATTTTTATTTCCAGAGGCTTGGCTGAAATCTGCCGCGCCGCGGCAAAGCCAGTGAGGGCACCATGAGTAAAGTCACCCTGCGAATCATCGCTGAGAAAACCGGGTTGTCGAAATTCGCCGTCTCGCGCGCATTGTCGGGCAAGGAGGGCGTGAGCGAGGCAACACGGAAGCGGGTGATCAAGGTTGCCGAAAGCCTTGGGTACAGCCGCCCGTCGCGCAGCAGAGGCAGCGGCGCCACCACAATCGGCGCGGTCTTTGATGCCCAGGACCATGCAAACGGCGAAATGAACGTCCTCATACAGAACGGTCTACAAAGCGAAGCGGCCCGCCTTGGCTATACGATCCGGGCCCATTGGGCCGCAAGCGACGGGGATCTGGCAGAGTTCATAGACGGTTGCGCCGCCATTTTCTCGGTCAACATCCAGAACAAGGCCGCGCTCAGGCAAATCATGGCAAGCCGAAAACCCGTCGTTCGATCCGGCTGGGCCGAACCTCTGGAACAGGTCGATCTGGTCGGCGGCACCGACCGCGAGGCTGGCGTGGCTGTTGCCCATTATCTTTATGGCCTTGGGCATCGCGAAATTATCTTTGCGCACGGCGATATCGACCTGCGTGGCCGGCGCGAACGTCTGCTGGGGTTGCAGGAGGTGGCAAGTGCGATTCCCGACCTGACCTGCCATGACGTGATCTGGGGCCATGGCACAACCTTTTCCCAGGGGCTTGATCGCATCCTCGCCGATGGCGGTTGTCCAACCGCGTTCTTTTGCGGTCATGACGGGTTGGCAATCACCGCCTGCACCGACATCCTGTCCCGGGGCTGGCGTATTCCCACGGATGTTTCGGTCGTGGGGTTTGGCGATTTCAGCCCGGCAATGCAGGTGAACCCGGCCCTGACAACCGTACGGATCCCGGCGCAGGAATATGGCCGCGCCGCAGTACGCCGGCTGGACAACCGGTTGCGCCACCCGACCACCATCCTGACCCCCATGCGCCTTCTCGTTCCCAATGTGTTGATCGAGCGTGGCTCAACCGGGCCGGCGCCAACCACATGCCGCGAATAAGGCGCGCCGGGGGCCGGCCTGGCCATACGCCAACAGGGCTTCGGCGGCTTTCAGGTTCTTATTTCGGCGAAGACTGGCCGCGTTCGGGGTCGGCAGCCCATGGGACGAAGGGGGCGTGTTTCGCCTGCCCCGACGCGGGCTTGCCCTATACTCAAGAGGAGAAATCACACTGGCTTTTCAAGATACCTTCCTGAATCCGATTCGCGGAACGAGACTGCAAGAAATCAATCCCAGGAAATATCGAAGAAATCGACGAGTTCGCGTATTTGCACATCTGACAGCATGACTGGAGCCATGCCGCGGGTCAGCAGTGTCAGCCGCGCGGTTTCCTCCAATTCCTCGATCGCGTGGGTTGCGGCCTCCAGATCCTTGCCCGCGACGATCGGCCCGTGGTTGGCCAAAAGCACGGCGCTGCGTTTGCCTGCAAGACCGCGCAAAGCGGTGCCCATGGCCGGATCGCCGGGGCGGAAATAGGGCAAAAGTGCCACTTTGCCCAAGCGCATGACCGAATAGGCGGTCAGGGGTTTGAGCACATTCTCGGGGTCGGTTTCCGGCAACATCGACACGGCGACCGAATGGGCCGAATGCAGATGCACCACCGCTCCGGCATTGCTCCGGGTTTCATAAAAGGCAGTGTGCAGCGGCATTTCCTTGGTTGGGGTGTCGCCCGACACCAATCGCCCTGCGGCGTCAAACCGCGACAACCGGGCCGGGTCCAACGCGCGCATGGTCGATCCGGTAGGCGTGACCAGCAGCCCGCCATCGTCTAGTCGTGCAGAGATGTTGCCGCTTGATCCCGGCGTCAGCCCGCGGGCGAAAAGCGAGGCTGCGATTTCGCAGATCTGCTCTCGCAGGGTGGATTCACTGGTCATTTTCCCTCCAGGATGCGGGCGGCCCTGGCAAAGAAATCCGGTTCGCCGAAGTTGCCGGATTTAAGGGCGAGAACAATATTTCCGGCGCGCAATGCCGGGACGCCAGACGCAATTTCGGGACCGATTTCAAGCGCGTCAGGGCGTAATGCCTCGACCACTGCGCCAGAGGTTTCACCACCTGCGGTGATAATCCGGGTGAAACCGGCGGATACCGCCAGTCTGGCAAGATCGGCGAAAAGCCCCTCAATGGCAGTGGCGGATTTTTCACGTCCGTGTTTGGCCTGAACTGCGCGCATCGTTGCCGGGTCGGCGGTGGAATAGACCAATGGCAACCCATCTTGCGCCTCGACCCAGCGCAGGACCATAGCGGCAGTTGTTTTGCCCGAGATTATCTCATCCGCATCAAGGGCGAATGCCGGGCCTGTTTCCTTGTGCTGTGCGACCTGTTGTTGCGTCATGACCGAGCAAGAGCCGGAAATCACAAGGGCGCGGCCAGATTCCCCATGCCACCTCATGTCAGGCGCCGCCATCCGTTCCGGCGGCAGAAAATTTGCGGGAAGCCCCATCGCGATGCCGGAACCACCACTTACCAACCGCAAGCCTTTTGCCGCTGCGCCGATGGCCAAAAGATCGGCCTCTGTCGTGGCATCGACCACAATTAGCCGCCTTGTGTTTTCATGTTCATGGCTCAATGCGGTGCGAATGGCCCCGGCGCCTTGGCGGACCGTTGCATGGGCCACATGGCCGACGGGCAGTTCGGTTTGAAGCGAAAGCCACCGACGGATATCCGGGTCCGTCATCGGCGTAAGCGGATGATCCTTCATGCCGCTTTCACTGAGCAGCCGATCGCCGACAAAAAGGTGCCCCTGATACAATGTGCGCCCCGTGGCGGGAAACGCCGGGCAGACGATAACACGGTCCGCGTTCACCCGTCCGGCCAGCGCCGTGATGACCGGGCCGATATTGCCCTGGGGCGTGCTGTCAAAGGTCGAGCAATACTTGAAAATGATCTGCTGACAGCCCTGTTCCAGCAGCCAATCAAGCGCGGCCAGCGATTGTGCGACCGCATCAGCGGGCGGGATGGTGCGCGATTTCAAAGACACGATACCGGCCTCGATCGCAGATTCAGCGGGCTGTTTTGGAACACCACAATATTGCACGGTACGCATTCCGCGTTGCGCCAAGGTGTTCGCCAGATCGCCCGAACCGGTAAAATCATCGCCAATAGCACCAAGAAGCATGTTCATCTCCGTTTGCATGGGCGGGCCTTTGGCAGGCCCGCCGCTGGATGTTCAGGCGCGCAGTTTGTTGCGCGTCTCATAGGGCAGCAGGTTGAGATCGGCGACATAACCGTTGTGATCGATCGCAAGGTCAAGATCTGTCGCTTGTTTGACAATCTCATCCGACCATCTGATCCGCTTCTTGTTGTCCCCGGCGGTCATCAGCACGAATTCGGCGGAATGGCCCGGCGTCGCGCGCAATGTGCGCCAGGTGTTCCCCGGAAAGGAATAAAGATCCTGCTCGCCCACGGTCTGCACGTCATCGGGTTTTGACGGATCCTGACAAACATCGACGCTGCCGTTGAACACGATCATTGCCTGCTTTTCGTCAATGCTGAACGGCCCGATCTGCCCCCCTTCGGGGATACGGCCCCACTCCAGTGACATGCCATGCGGGTTCATGATGCCCGGCGCATGATCGCGGTCCTGGGTCAGACCATTGCCAAGGATCGGGGCAAGTTCGCCGCCGTGACCGGGAATGGCGCTGTCCAGCAGGGCCTTGCCAGAGAAAATGCGATCCTTGGCGAAAACGACCTGATTGGTCATTTCTTCAACCGTGTACTTGCGCAGGGATTTGATTTGCGCGTCTGTCATCGGCTCCATCAGGTCTCTGTCCGCTGGCTTTGTCGCGCCTTCGGCGGTGTCGACCATCATGTTTTCGCGGGTCAGGTAAAGCCCGTGCTTGGCCGCATTTTCCAAAATTGTCGGGTGCCAAATGATGCCGCCGGTTTCATCCGCGCCAAGGGCGGTGAAAATCCAGCCTTCGGTGTCGCCGACGTTGGTAAAGCCGCGGAAAATCCATGTGGGAATGCTGACAACATCGCCCGCATGACCAATCACTTCGCCTTCGTCACCGTTGGCACCCCAGCGGAATTTCCATGTGCCTTTATAGATCATGAAGACCTCGGCAGTGTAATGGATATGCAGATTATTGGTGATCCCTGCGGGCATTGCCGCGACACCGAGGCTGAACCCGTGAGGTTCGCTCAGCGCGACTTTCTGCTCTTTTGACTGGGTTACGCCCGGGCCGATGAGCGAATAATTTTCCTTGAGATGCGAGCCGGGCATCTTGCAGTCGATAAAGGCAACACGTTCCGGCACCATCCCTGCGCGGCGAACGACGCGGGCGGCGGCCTCTTTGGGGGAAAGGGTGGTTGGGTCGGTCATTTCATTCTCCTGTCTTGGGGATTATTCGGCAGAAATTGCCGCGTCGAGTTTGGCCTGATGGGCGATGATCTGAGCAATGACGGCGATTTCGTCAAAGATGCGCCACTCGCGGATGATCTTGCCGTTGCGGAATTCAAAGTGGCTGGACCCGAGAATGGTCAGGGGCGCGCGGTTGGTCGGACCATAGAACGGCGCGCCGGAATATGTACCGCGCAACGCCCAGATCGTGGCCACGCGAAGACCAAGATCGGCGGAATCATGTACGCAAATGTCGCGCACTTCCACTTTGGCATCGGGGATCATGGCCAGAAGGCTCATGGTTTCAAGTTGATAGTTTGACAGACCAAGCGCGCGGCGCATGCGCACCGTTTGGCAAACGATGGTATCGCTGCACAGCTCGGGGATCAGATCAAAGAATTTCTTTTCCCACACCTCGTCAAACAGGCGCATCACGGCTTCGCATTCTGTGCGGGCATGGTCGGGGCGATCGCCGGAAATACCGGTTTTGATCGGGTCCGGGTAACGACCGGCAAAGGCAGGCGGTTCACTTTCGGTTTTGATCTGTTCGCCCAATACCGGAGAGCGTTTTGCAAGATCGGCGGCGACCTCGTAAGGATCCATTCCCAGATCCTGAAGCACGGCAAACTCGTCGCGGATCACCCATTCCTCGGTCACAAGGCCGTCCTGGATCACACAATGCGCAACCCCGCGATTGGCCCAATCCTTGCCGGTTGCAGGCCCGTAGGTCCACGGGCCGGAATGTGTGGCGTTGTTGAAAACGCGGTGTGACGAGATGAATCCGTTGTCGCCGCGGCGTTCCCAGACAACATCATCATGGCCACCGCCCCGGTTCGGGAAAGCAATCATTTTCTGGAGCGAGTTGCTGATGACATTTTCCATGCCATACGTTTCGCCATAGCAGGTGTGAACTTTCACATCGGGGGCATAATGGTCGAAAATATGCCCCAGACCCCGCGCGATCCAGATCTTGTCGGTCCAGCTTTGAATGTACTCGCGCGGATCGCGGTAAGGCGCATATGTTTCCGGGTTCATTCCGGCGAGCTGTTCCTGCGGCGTCATATTGGTTTTCCTGTTTTGTGCTGGTGGTTGGCGGGACCAGCGTGAAACCCGCTGCCAATCTCGTGGGCAAAATGAGAAGGATGTAATCGGCGCTTCTTCCCTTGCGCATTCGAATGCGCTATACGTTGCGCGGCTCTTTGGCACAAGGTGGTATTTCTTGGTTTCGGCTTCGAAACCTGTCCATTCTCTGGTCATTGCCCCGACGCGTAACCTTAGGAAAGAATGCTAGATGCGACAGAACCAGATCAGAAAAATATGGAAAGACGGCGGTGTAGCGGTGAATGGCTGGCTGGCCATCCCAAACAGCTATTCCGCTGAAATCATGGGGATGCAGGGCTTTGACGCGGTAACGGTCGATCTGCAACACGGCATGATGGGGTTTGATACGGCGATGGGGATGTTTCAGGCGATCTCCGGCACGCCCGCGATGCCCTTTGCACGGGTTTCGAAGAACGACCCGGCGCTGGTCATGCAGTTGTTGGATGCGGGGGCCTATGGCGTCATATGCCCGATGGTTTCCACAGCCCAGGACGCCAGCCAATTCGCGCGGGCCTGCCGCTATCCGCCGTTTGGCAACCGGTCTTTCGGTCCGGCGCGCGGGATCACCTATGGTGGGTCCGATTACTTTGACCATGCCAACGACGAAATGATCGCGATGGCGATGATTGAAACCGCCGAAGGGCTTGAAAACCTGGATGCAATTGTTGCCACCGAAGGGCTGGACGGGATCTATGTTGGTCCAAATGATCTTTGCCTTGCGCTTGGCGTTGCCCCTCAGGCGGAATCCGAAGCGCAGGTCGTGAAGGATGCGATCGCCCGGATCGTTGATGCCTGCCGCACAGCGGGCAAGGGTGTCGGGGTGTTCTGTTCCTCGGGAGAGGCGGCCGCGATGCGGGCCGCGCAGGGGTTCAATTTTGTCACCCCCGGAAATGATGCCAACCTTCTGGGCAAGGCCGCGCGCGAGCAGGTTGCGGCTCGCACGCGGGGAAACGGCCCGGCCCGGCAAGAAAAGCAGCGGATACTGATCGTCCTTGTGGGCCGGATTTCATTGCTCCGGCCCCGCTTTCGCCAACAGATGCAGCATCAGAACCTCGTAAACGGATTCTGCCCAACTGCGCGGGATCATCAGAACAAAACTGTCTTCGGCCAAACGCTCTACCAAAACACCGACATGATGCAGGCCGGTTTGGGCAAACGAAGAAACCGGAAACGCCGCAAGCGAAAGGTCAACAGGCAGCACGCGCGTCAACAGGCCCATCGCACCCGCGCCGCAGATCGTCAGCCGAATACGGGAGTCAGACATATCCAGCGTGGCAAGATCGGGGTGGTGTGTCGGGGCCGCGCCTTCGGTCTGAATCAAAACGCGGTCGGGGGCCACGCGCCAAAGGCGGGCATGTTTTGCTGTTCCAACGGTCTTGGTGTCGGGGGGCAACGTCAGTCCAAGCTCTGCAATGGGCGTTGCGACCGCCTGTTCAAATCCTTCCCATCCCGCGATCTGCCACAGCGCGACAATCGGATCCTGTGAAATTTTGACAAACTCTCCATGGCTGGTCACACCCTGCGCGGTATAGGCACTGTCAAGCATTCTGGCGCTCTCCTGTGGGGTCAAAGAAATGGGCAGAGCAGACTTCGGCCAGATCATCCAACCCGTCGATGGGGCTGACCACGCGCAATGTTTCGCCCGTGCGCGTCGCCCCGCGGGACAGAAAAGCCAGCGCGATATTGCAACCAAGCGCGGGGGAATAGGTGGTCGATGACACCCAACCTTCGCCATGGCCCCTTGCCTCGGCGGTTTGGGCAAACAGCAGGGCGCCGGCTTTTGCGGCGGCCCCCTTTTGCATACGCAACCCGACAAGACCAGGGCGGGCCGGATCCTTCAGCACCGGTCTTTGGCGCAGCACCGAGCCGATGAATGGTTTCTTGGTCGAGGCGAACCCCTCCAATCCAAGATCATTGATTGTCGTGCGCCCCTCGATCTCTGCCCCCGCGACATGGCCTTTTTCGATGCGCAGGGTGCCCATCGCTTCGGTGCCGTAAGGGATCAGACCATGGGCCGCGCCCTTGGCGATCAGGGTTTCCCAGATGGCGCGGCCATGACGGGCCGGTATGTAGATTTCATAGGCAAGCTCGCCGGAATAGCTCATCCGGTGCAGACGGCAGGGTATGGAATCAATGGTCCCATGGGTGAAGTGATTATTGGGCAAAGCGTCGCGTGACACATCCGCGCCCTGACATACGGTTTGCAAAACGATACGCGCCAAAGGGCCTGCAACGGCGATGGCGGCCCATTGATCGGTTACGGTGGTGACATGACAGCGCAGATCGCGCCAATCGGTTTGCAACATCAACTCTGCCCGGGCCAGAACCTTTGCCGCATTGGCGGTGGTGGTCGAGACAAAGTAATCACCGGCCCCAAGACAGGCGACCGCCCCGTCATCCAGCACCAGCCCATCATCGCGCAACATGACACCATAGCGAAGACGCCCCGGAGACAGGGTTTTGAACCCGTTGGCATAGGTACGGTTGAGAAACTCGGCAGCATCCGGCCCCTGCACGGCGATCTTGCCAAGGGTTGAGACATCGACAATTCCGACCTTTTCACGGACATGTCCCGCCTCACGGATATAGGCGGCGCGCAGGTCTTCGCCGTGCTGCGGATAGTACCACGGGCGCATCCATGCCCCGGCCTCGGTCAGTCTGGCGCCGTTTTCGAGATGCCAGTGATGGATCGGCGAGCGCCGGGTTGGTGCGAAATGCGGGCCGTGGTCATGCCCCACCACCGCACCGATTGCCACAGGGGTATAGGGGGCGAAACGTGGTGGTGCCAACGCTTGGCACATCAAGGCCGCGCAGCATGGCCATCCGCGCCATCGCATTCAGGTTCGAGGTCTTGCCCTGATCGGCGGCCATCCCCGATGTGGTATAGCGTTTCAAATGCTCGACCGAGACATACCCTTCGGTATGCGCCTGATCTATATCGGCCAGCTTTACGTCGTGCTGAAAGTCGATAAAGGCCTTGCCACTGGTGCTGCCGTTCTGGTGGGTCAGCACGTGAACCGGCAACAGATCGCGCGGCCATGGCGTGGGGTGCGCTTCCAGCGCGGGCACGGGCGCCTGACCGGCAAGCGCATCGCTGCCCTGGGCAATACATTCGGCGGTTGCTGCCGCACCCGTGATCGCGCCGATGCAAAGAATATCCGCGTCGCGTGTGGCGTCGGGGACAAAGGCATCCAGTTCCGGGCGAAACACGGGCTTGCCATGGCGCTGGCTCCATAGATGCAGCGTAGGTGTCCAACCACCCGATATGGCAAGCAGATCACAGGGGTATGCTTGCGCGGGTTCAACGGCCTTGCCGTCATCATCAACCCTGGCAATCAGCGCCGCCTTTACGCGGGCCGCGCCTTTTGCACACATCACGCCATAGCCGACCCGCAGCGTCACACCCGCCTCGACCGTCGGGCGCGATATGTCGTCAGGCAGATTCTGGCGCATATCGCACAGTAAAACCGATGCCCCCGCCCGGGCCAGATCACGGGCGGTGCTGTGGGCGCTGTCATTGTTGGTACAGATCACGATCTGTTGGCCGCAGATCACGGCATAGCGGTTCAGATATTGCCGAACCGCCCCCGCCATCATCACGCCGGGCCGGTCATTTCCGGCAAAGACAAGGGGCCGCTCTATCGCGCCCGTGGCCAGCACTGCGGCCTTGGCGCGGACCAGCCAGTTACGTTGGCGTGGCAAGGCCGGGGCCGACGATGGCGGCAAGCGTTCCACCAGACCCCAGACATTGCCATCATAGGCCCCGAAAGCCGTGGTGCGGCGCAGGATGCGGACGTTGGGAAGCCTTGTCAGGTGGGCTTCGGTTTCACGCAGCCAATCAGCGGATTTACCGGTGGCCGGATCGGACAAAAGCCCCCCACCCACCGCAAAATCCTGCTCGACAAGGATAACATTGTCCCCCGCCTTTCCCGCCGCCAGGGCCGCCGCAAGCCCCGCAGGCCCGGCGCCCACGATCAGCCGGTCACAATAGGCGTTGATCTTTTCATATTGGTCGGGGTCAGGGTCTGTTGTCGCCCGCCCCATACCTGCCGCGCGGCGGATAAAGCGTTCGCACAGCATCCAGAACCCTGTGCCTTTGAATGGTCCAATAAAGGTTTTGTAATAGAACCCGGCGCCGAGAAACCGTGACATGGCACCGTTGAGCGCACCAATATCCCAACGCAGCGTCGGCCAGGCATTCTGTGCCGTGGCGGTCAGGTTTGGCGCGGCTTCGACAGTTGTAACGGGGGTGTTGGGGTCGCGTCGCGGCCCCACCCCGAGTTCGACCAATGCGTTGGTTTCTTCAACCCCTGCCGACATGATCCCGCGCGGGCGGTGGTATTTGAAGCTGCGCCCGATCAGCATCTGATCCGCCGCCAAAAGAGCAGAGGCAAACGTGTCGCCCTCAAAGGCGGCAATCGCCCTGCCCTCAAAGCTCAATGTCATTGCTTTGCTGCGGTCGATGCGGCCGCCAGATGCCAGTCTTCTTGCGGTCATAGGTCTGCCTCGCGTGCCAGAACCGCGCCGCTGATGTGGTGCGTCAGCGTGTCCCGCTCTACCACCAGCCATTGCCGACACCCCTGCACATGATGCCAGTATTCGCGATGCGCACCACGGGGGTTGTCGCGGACAAACACGTAATCATGCCATGCTGTCATATCGGTATTCTCTGGCGCCGGGCGCCTGAGCGTGGCATCCCCGCCATAGGTGAATTCGGTTTCATCGCGAAGCCCGCAGACGGGGCAGGAAAGTCGGAGCATGTTCTACCTCAATGCGCGTTGGGGGTGGGGCCCACGCCTTTTTCGTCGATCTGGTATCCCCGCGCGAAGCGATCCAGCCGGAACTCTGCGGTGTCGGGGTGGGGTTCGCCCTTGGCCAGGGTCCAGGCATAACAAAAGCCCGAAGCCGGCGTGGCCTTGAACCCACCATAACACCAGCCCCCGTTGAGCCAGAGCCCGTCAATCGGCGTCCTGTCGATGATCGGAGAACCATCCATCGACATATCCATCACGCCAGCCCAATGGCGCAAAAGGCGCAGACGCGACAGGCAAGGCATCAGCGCCTTGGCCGACTGAAGGGTGTGTTCCACCAAGGGCAATCCGCCTCGCTGGGCATAGGAGTTGTACCCGTCCAGATCGCCACCCAGCACAAGGCCGCCCTTGTCCGACTGACTGATATAGAAATGCGCCGCGCCGAAGGAAATGACCGTGTCCACCAACGGCTTGAGAGGTTCGGTCACAAAGGCCTGCAAGGCGTGGGTTTCGATCGGCAGGCGCAACCCCGCCTTTGCGGCCAGATGCCCGGTGTGGCCCGCAACGGCAAGGGCAACCTTGCCTGCCTTGATCGGCCCGCGCGTGGTTTTGACACCCTTGATGACGTTGCCGTCCCAGAGATACCCCGTCACTTCGCATTGCTGAATGATATCGACACCCAGATCGCTGGCCCCCCGGGCATAGCCCCATGCCACCGCATCATGCCGCGCGGTGCCGGAACGCTGCTGATAGATCGCACCCTGAATGGGAAAACGCGCCCTGTCCGACCAGTCGAGATAGGGCAAGCGGCGCCGCACCTCGGCACGGTCAAACAACGAGGCTTCAATTCCGTTCGCCATCAGAATATTGCCGCGCCTGCGGGCGGCATCCATCTGCGCCGGCGAGTGACACAGGTTATATTGCCCACGCTGGGAAAACATGACGTTGAAATTCAGATCGCGGCTAAGGTTTTCCCACAAACGCATGGAGCGTTCGTAAAACATCGTATTGCCGGGCATCATATAGTTGGAACGGACAATGGTGGTGTTGCGTCCGGTATTGCCCCCGCCCAGCCAACCTTTTTCGACAACGGCAATGTTGCGCAGCCCGTGTTCCTTGGCCAGATAATAGGCGGTGGCCAGGCCATGCCCGCCGCCACCGATGATCACAATATCATATTTAGGCTTTGGGGTCGGGTCACGCCAGGCGTGCGACCAGCGTTTATTCCCCGTCAGGCCATGGCGCAGGATCGACAGGGCGGAATAGCGGCTCATGCAACGCTGTCCTTGCGGATTGTCGAATCCTGAAGCGTGGAAAGAACCTGATCTTTGCTGAGCAATCCGCGTTCGATCACGAGCTGCACAAAGGGACGCTGTTCCTTGATCGACAGCTTCACCAGTTCCGAGGTTTTGGCATAGCCAAGCTGAGGGACAAAAACCGTGGCCATGGCAGAGGAATCCATCAGATTCCGCAAGGAATGTTCACGATTGGCCTTGATCCCTGAAACACAGCTTTTGGTGAAAATCCGTGTAGATTTTGCCAAAAGATCAATGGAATCGAACATCCGCGATGCGATGATCGGTTCGAAATGGTTGATCTCAAGCTGGCCATTCAGCGCCGCCAGCGACACACCCGTGTCATTGCCGACAACGGCAAAGGCGACCTGCTGCATCAGCATCGGAATGACCGGGTTGATCTTGCCCGGCATGATTGATGATCCGGGCTGCACAGCGGGCAGTTGGATTTCACCCACCGCGCTATTGGCCCCCGACGACAACAGAATGAGATCTGCCGCGATCTTGCCGATCACCTCGGCTGCGATGCGGATTTCAGAGGAAACACGCGCGAACGCATCGGCGTTCTGCATTGCGTCGAACATGTCATCGGGGGGCGTGACGGGTTTGCCCGTGATCCGCTGCAAATGCGTATAAAGCGCCGGACGATAACCGGGTGCCGCCCCAAGACCGGTGCCGATTGCGGTGCCGCCCAGTGGCAAGACCAACAGATCGTCACAATCATCGGCCAGCTTGCCCCGCAACCGGCGGATCGCCGCGGCATAGCCGCCAAACGCCTGCCCAAGCCGCATCGGCTGCGCCGCTTGCATACAGGTGCGCCCGATCTTCAGCACATCGTCGAATTCTTCGGCCTTTTCCTGTAGGTGCGCTGCCAGTTCGCCCAACGCGTCCAGCAAAGTTACCGCCTTTTGATGCACCGCCAGCTTGACGGCAGAGGGCACAACGTCATTGGTCGATTGCCCCGAATTCACATGATCGTTCGGGCTGACGATATCGTACTGCCCCCGCGCATTTCCCAACAGGTCAAGGGCACGGTTTGCCAGCACCTCGTTGATATTCATGTTGATCGAGGTGCCACCCGACCCCTCCATCATATCAACGGGAAAGGCATCGGCGTGACGACCTGCAATGACCTCATCTGCGGCTGCAATGACGGCGACTGCGATCCGGCGATCATATACGCCCAGATCCCGATTGGCGTTTGCCGCCGCCGATTTGATTTGCGCCAACGCGCGGATGAATTCCGGCTCATCACCAATCACGCGCGAAGAAATCGTGAAATTCTCGATCGCGCGAAGTGTTGAAACGCCATAAAGGCAAGTGGCGGGCAGTTCACGTTCGCCGAGACTGTCCGTTTCAGTTCGAATATTTGGCATTTGCGATACGATCCAACACGAAAAGAGGTTGCGGGTTGTCAGAATGGTTGCGCAAAATTTTCATCAGCGGCAGGGTAAATCGCCAACAATTAGCCAGATTTACAACTATCAGAAGCATGGGTCATACTGTTGCTGGTAAACCCGTTTGATTTGCAGTTGGCCGAAAAGACCGGCACAGCATCGTGACCGTTGACGTCAGAAAAGAGAACCATCGTGCGTGAAACAGCTTTTATCGGAACGGGCGGGACGATCGCGTCCCTTGGGAGTGATCGCTTTGATGTGCTGGATTATGCAGCGACCGGGCAATGGCTCGATGCGGCAGAACTGATCGCCCAATCCGGTCTGGATGGCGTCATCGCGAACATCCGCACCGTGGAATTCCGCAGAATCGACAGCACCGCAATGACCCTGAATGATTGGGTCGATCTGGTCCAAACATGCACCGCCCTTGCGGATGATCCGACAATCGGCGGAATTGTGATCGGCCATGGAACGGCAAGCCTGGAAGAAACCGCATGGTGTTTGTCGCTGCTGTTGCGCTTGCCGATCCCTGTGGTGCTGACCGGGGCAATGCGGCCCTGTAATGGGGTGTCGTCGGACGCCAACGCCAATCTGGCGGCGGCGTTCAGGGTTGCCCAATCTGTGAAAACGGGCGGCGTTTGGGTGGTTTTGAATGACGAAATCCATGCGCCCCGCGATGTTCGCAAAACCGATACGGCGCTGGTGAACGCATTCCGCTCCGATGGATTCGGGCCAATCGGTCACGTCAGTGGCGCCGATGTCAGAATTGACCGGCCCCTGTCTGACCTGTCAGAGATTTTTCACTTTGAGGTGGCGCATCTGCAAAACATGCCGCGTGTCGATATCTGTCATTCCCACATCGGAGCGGACGGGGTTGCGATCCGCAGTTTTGTTAACGCCAAAGCAGGGGGAATTATCAGCGCGGGCTTTGGCCCCGGCATGTCCACACCCGCCGAGGCCGAGGCGCTGACGGCAGCGGTCCGGCAAGGGGTGACGGTGGTTCAGGCAACAAAAGGACTGGCCGGACGTGTGGTGGATGGCGCCGATAATCGCCGCCGCGGGATAATTTCGGCCGGGCTTCTTTCGGCGGAAAAAGCGCGAATCCTTCTCGGACTTTGCCTTGCACGCAAGGATGGGCCAGACCGTATCGCGCAGGCTTTCGCCCAGGCGTGATTCCCCGTCATTCCAGAATCATCTCGTCTGTCTGGCTTGCAAGCCATGGGATCTGACTGATGAACTGGGGCAGAATTTCGGTGCGGATCAGATTGCGTGAAATGCTGGCAATCTTCGGCCCCAACGTCGTCAATTCCCCCCGGCGCACGAAAAGCGACACCTTGCGTGAAAACCCCGGCCCCGACAACGGCAGGACGGACAATCCCGGCTGATGCACGCCGCCCTGCAACATGCACAGGGGCGTAGAGATGGCAACGCCGACATCACGCGTCACCATGGCGAGCAGAGAATCAGAACTGTCGAATGCCAAAACGCGCGCCTGTTCCAGCCCGACCCGCCGCAGATGCCGGTCCACCTGGCGCCCCATATGAGATCGCGCGCTGTAGTGAATCAACCGGTTCGATTTCAATACATCCCCAAGCGGGAGATTTCGAAGTTCCGGGGCCTTATGCGCCGCACAGACAAGAACGAAAGGTTCGCGGAACAGGGGAAATTCGTCGATATCCCCTGACCCTGTCAAATCCTCCGAGGTGATTGCAGCGTCGATCGCGTGCTGTTTCATCGCATCGGATTGTGCCGGCGCAAGCCCGGACAGCGCCGAAAGCTGCAACGCCAGGGCGCCGTCAATCAATTCACGCAACAACAGCGGCCCGACAGTAGACGCGAATGTGTCAATCATCCCAAGGCGCAGGTTGAACCGCTCGGGGGCTGCGGCGGCGGCACGCACGCTTTCGATCATCTGATCCACGCTGTTCTGGATCTGCGGCATTTGCTCCAACAAGATTTGCCCCGCTTTTGTCGGAATGAACGGACGGGTATCGCGATAGATCAGATCAACGCCGAACCATGCCTCGGCCCGCTTGAGCGCCTGCGACACTGCGGATTGAGTCAAGCTCAATCGCGCCGCCGCCAGGCTCATGCTGCCCTCGGAAATTGCCACAACAGCAGTTTCCAACGTATTCAGATCAACCCTGCTGTGCATCGCTGAATTTCCGTTAATGAAGTCAAGTAATGTCATTACTACACCGAGTTCCGCCTTTGGCAATTGCAGCATTGCGGATAGCGTTGCGGAAAGTGAACCAGGGGCGCCGCCCCACGTCACCACATCATGATCACAGGACTACAATGACACTCCCCGACCAGCTTTCAAACATCGATCCGCAAACCTATGCACCGTACCGCGATCCGCGCGATTACATCCTGTCCTGGACTGATGAAATCTGGATCGACATGGGGTTGGGCCGTTTGGGCGAACATTATGACCAGACGATCAAGGTTCACACCGCCTATGGCGAAACCTATGATTTTGACCATGTTATGATGAACTCTGTCCAGAAGATGAGCGCGTTTCCAAATGGCGGCGGTGGCAGCGGCGAGGATGTGGTTTGGGAAGAACGGGGCAGCACGGGCTTTATTTCTTCGCACCGTGTTTTCAAAACCGGCACCCATACCGGATATTGGACCTATGGTCCGCCAACGGGCAAAGACTGGGTATCGCGCACCATCGCACATTGCACCGTGCAGAACGGCAAGGTGGTCGAGGAATGGTTGGTGCGCGATGAATATGCAGTGCTGCAATCGCTGGGGCTGGAGCCTGAGAAGATCGCGTGGGATCTGGCAAAGGCGTCGCCCGTCACCGGCGAAAGGTTGGATGTTCTGAATTCCCAGGCCTTTGGCGGCACTTATAATGAGCCCGCGATCGAAGGTGTTTCCGGCAAACGCCCTGACCGTTTTCGCGCCGAATGCGACATGATCGAAAACATGTTCGAGGATGTGTGGAACCGCCGCCTGTTCAACAAGGTCAGCACCTATTGCAATGACAAGGTGGTTTGCCATTCGGTTCGGATGCGCCGGGCGCAGGGCATTCAGGGATATCAACAGCAAGTCATTGATTTGCTGGCCGCCTTCCCGGATGGGCGGATCGAATTGCGCGATCTGGTGGTGAACGAAAGTGCCGATCTTGGCCTGCGGGTCGCGGCAGTCTGGACCATGCACGCGACCTATTCGGGCGTGCCGCTGTACGGCGCCCCAACACGCACACCTGTCCGCATTATGGGGATCACCCATTTCGAACTGCGCGACGGCAAGATTTTACGCGAATGGCGCATCTACGATGAGATTGCCGTCCTGACACAGATCATGCAGGCGCGCCAACTTGCCGGGGAAGAGCTTTGAGCAAAGACCTGCCTCTTGTTGCGATTGGTGGCACCTTGTGTGACCGGCGTATATGGACCCCGATTTTGGGTGAAATGGATGCTGGCGCAACCGTCATCATCGCGGGGCAGGTTAACGGCAAACCCACAGATTGCGCCAATATGACGGCCTATGTGAAACAGCTTGAGGCAAGTCTGCCTGACAAATTCATCCTGGCCGGGTTTTCCCTGGGGGGCCTAATTGCACTTGAAATCATCGCCCAGCACCCCGAGCGCGTCGCGGGCCTTGCCCTTGTCTGTGCCGGATTGGGGGCGGAAACAGAACAAGGGGCCGCAGCACGGCGTTCTGATGAGGCACGCGGAGCAGCCAAAGGAATAGCCACCCATGCGCGTGCGGATCTTTGGCCGCGCTTCAACACTCGGAACGATGCGGATCTGGCCACTTACACCGCAATGGCAGAAACTGTGGGGCCTGATCTGTATCGCACCCAGAACGATCTGGCGATTTCGCGGCGTGACAGCACCCCGAGGGCCGCGCAAATCACGGTGCCTGTCCTGTTGGTGTCAGGTGCCAATGACAAACTCTGCCCGCCGTCGCGACACGAGGTTATCGTCGGGCGGTTCGAGAACGCGACCCGGGCCGTTATCGAAAACGCCGGACATATGATTGCATTTGATCAGCCGAAGGACTTATCGGGCATTCTGGGCAGTTGGATCACCAAGGTGACGGCAGGTGAGAAGAGCCGGGATGAAAAGCCCCTCAGGCGGGAAAAGGCCTAGCCATCAAACAAATACCAATCGGATTGCATTTGCGTAAGCATTCGAATGCGGCCACATGAAAACGACAGATCATTGGGTGAAAACCCAATTCAAGCTTAACAGAGGGAGAGACAACATGGTTATCAACAGACGTATGTTTTTGGGATCGGCAGCCGCCGCGGCCCTGTTGACCGGCACCAGCACAGCCTGGGCACAAGACACCGCAGAAGCGTTTTCGCTGAAACCGGGCAAGCCTTATGCAGGGACAACGGTCAACATCATGCTGCCGAACGCCGGGCAATACCGCGCACAGGCCAAACGCCTTGATCAGTTGAAAGAACTGACCGGTATCGACGTAGTCCACTCTTACGTTCCCTACGGTCAGTTGCTGGACAAGATCACAGCCGAGGCGATTGCAGGCAACGACGCTTATGATCTTGTGACCTATCAGGATTCCTGGGGGCCGTCGCTGACGCCATATCTTGTTCCGCTGGATGATCTTGTTGCCGCTGATGGCTTTGATATGACCGACTATCCGCCTGTATTCGTGGATTGTTCATCCTACAAAGGCACGCTTTACGGGCTTCCCGTTCGGGGACAGGCACAGCTCTTGTTCTATCGCAAGGATCTGTTCGAAAAGGCAGGTGTTGTCCCACCAACGACAATGGATGAACTGGTTGTTGCCGCGAAAAAGGTGCAGGATGCCACTGGCGTTGCCGGCATTGCGATGGATTACGGCAAGGGCAACGGATTTCAGAACCTGTTTTCCTGGATGAACTACATGCGCGGCCATGGGGCCGAGCTGCTTGATGCAGATGGCAAAGTTGCCTTCAACAGCGACGCCGGTGTCGAGGCAACCCGCGATTATCTGGCGCCGCTGCTGGAAGCTGGTGTCGCAAACCCCGGTTCGGTTCAATTCGTTGAAGGCGACAAGGTATCGTCCTTTGCCGAAGGCAATTCGGCAATGGTAAGCGCCTGGTGGTGGGGCTATGCCCGCTTTACCGGCGAAAACTCCAAACTGAACTCTGATCAGGTCGGTTTTGTAGCGGTTCCCGGGTTTGGCAATGACACCAAGTCGGGCATTGGTCAGTGCATGCCCTTTGGCATCTTCAACCTGTCCAAGAACAAAGAAGCCGCCTGGGAAGTTCTGAAGTGGATGGCGGCACCGTCCCTTGAGGTGGACATCACCACCGACAAGAGCGATCCCGACACCAATGAGATCATCGTCGTGCATACGTCCAGTTTGCTGAACAAGGACGTGAATGCAGCCAACTTTGGCGTGCAGGAAGTGGGCTATGAAAGCCTGAAAAATGCACGGGCCATGCCGATGTTGAAAACATGGCCACAGGTTGCGTCCGTTTTGGAAGCAATGATTTCGGATATTGCGGCCAATGGTGGTGATATAAAAGCGAAACTTGACGCCGCTGCTGTGGAAGTTCAGCGCGCCGTCGATCGCAACCCGGAGTAATCCGATGCGCGATACTGCACTCAAGTGGGGGCTTCTGGCCCCCGCCCTTCTCATCAGCATCGCCATGCTGTTTTACCCGATCGTGCAATCGTTCTGGTATTCACTGCATGACTGGAACCTGACAATCAGCCCGAAACTCGGGCCGTTTATCGGCATCGACAACTATATCCGGTTGTTTACCGACGATCCGCGCTTTTGGGATAGTGTGTGGGTGTCTTGCGTTTTCTCCTTTTTCTCGGTGGTGGTTACGATTATCGCGGCAATGGCCATGGCCCTTTTGTTGCAGGGGGATCGCCCGCTAGAGGTGAACGTGCGTTCCATTCTGGTGCTTGCCTTTGCGATGTCACCGGCCCTTGTCGGTATTTCATGGCGGTTTCTTCTCAGCCCGGAATTCGGCGCGGCCGATGCGTTGATTGGGTGGCTGTTTCCACAATTTGCCGATGTGGCCATCCTTGCCAACTCAAACACGGCCATGGCGGCGCTTGTCCTTGTCGATATGTGGCACTGGGCGCCCTATTTCATGCTGACCTTCATCGGGGCGCTGGCGTCACTGCCCCAGGAAACGATCGAGGCGGGCAAAATCGATGGCGCGGGGCCGCTGCGCATTTTCTTCACGATCACCCTGCCACAGCTCAAGGGTGTTCTCGCGATTGCCATCCTGCTCAAGACGATCTTTTCGATCAAGATGCTGGAACAGGTCATTACAATGACCAAGGGCGGGCCAGGCACTGAAACCGCAACGGTGCCATATCAGGTCTATGAGACAGCGTTCAAATTCTATGACTTCGGCTATGCCGCTGCCATGGCCTATTTCCTTGCGTTTGCGATGCTTATTCTCGCGATGATCTATTCATGGATGCTGTTCGGAGGTCAAAAATGACGATACCCCGCACCCCGACCAAGGCGGAGCTTCGGACACGGCGCAACCGCAAACTGCTCTATTGGGGCAAACTGGCTGCCATTTGCGTCATCGCGGCGCTTTGGCTTTTGCCAGTGCTCTGGATTTCGGCGACGGCCTTCAAGGCCCCGAGCGAGGTCTTGTCGCTGAATATCCTGTTCACGCCGACGCTTGAGAATTTTGTTACGGCTTTCGGGCCGCTTTATGAACTGGGCGACCGAATTCTCAACAGCACGATTGTCACGGTTTTCACTCTGCTGATTGCCATTCCCACCTCGACAGCGGCGGCCTATGCGTTCTCAAGGTTCCGCTATCCGGGTGGGGCGGTTTGGCCTGTCGGTTTGTTGGCCACACAATTCGTGCCCGCCGTCATGATCATCATCCCGTTGTTTATCTTCTTCCGATCACTTGGTTTGCTGGATACGCGCATCGCCCTGATCGTGGTCAACCTGTCCATTGTCATTCCCTATGCCATCTGGATGATCAAAGGCTTCATCGACGCGCTGCCGATGGATATGGAAGAAGCGGCGATGATCGACGGGGCCTCGCGGTTTCGCGCCCTGATCGATGTGGTCGTGCCGGTTGCAATGCCGGGGATCATGACAGCGACGATTTTCTGCTTTGTCGTGACGTGGAACGAATTTTTCTTCGCATTGATCCTGAGCCGCGACGAATCTGTCACGCTGCCCGTCGCATTGATGAGCGCACGCACAGACAAGGGCGACGCCTGGGAAATCATGGCCGTGATCGGCCTCACAATCATGGTGCCGATGATGCTCATCTCAAGGGTGGTTCAACGGCATTTCCTTAAAGGTCTGACAGCTGGGGCAGTGAAATAATGGCATCTGTAGAACTCGAAAACATTGGTAAAACCTGGGGCCGCGTCGTTGGGGTGGCCACGCAATCCCTGTCGATCTCTGATGGTGAATTCATGGTGTTCCTTGGTCCGTCGGGCTGCGGTAAAACCACAACCATGCGGATGATCGCAGGTCTGCTGGAACCAAGCGAAGGCCGGATCCTGATTGACGGGGCCGACGTCACCTATGAACCGCCGAAAGACCGCGATATCGCAATGGTGTTTCAGAATTACGGGCTTTACCCGCATATGACGGTGGCCGACAACATCGCGTATCCGCTCAAGGTGCGCGGGATCGCCAAAGCGGAACGGAAAAAACAGATCAGGGACGTGGCCGAGAGGGTCGAATTGACCCAATTGCTTGACCGCCGCCCAAGCGCCCTTTCAGGTGGTCAGCGACAGCGCGTCGCCTTGGCCCGTGCGATTGTTCGCCGACCCAAGGTGTTCCTGATGGATGAACCGCTTTCCAATCTGGACGCACAACTGCGCGTTTCGATGCGCGCTGAAATCAAACACCTTCAACAGGAAATGGGCATCACAACCGTTTATGTGACACACGACCAGATTGAAGCACTGACACTCGCTGATCGCATCGTCATCATGCAAAAAGGCGTGATTCAGCAACTTGGCACCCCTGAGGAAATCTATAACACGCCCGCCAATCTGTTTGTGGCCAGCTTTATCGGCTCTCCGGCGATGAACCTGATCCACGGGTCGCTGCGTGATGGCGTATTCGAGGCGCCTGAAGTGTCGGTATCCCTGACATCACGGACAACGGAAACCCGTGAAAATGTTGTATTGGGAATACGGCCAGAAGATATCACGGTGAAACCTGCCGATGCGGCAATGATCCGTGGGCGCGTCTATAACTCTGAAATGACGGGGGATGCTGTTCTGGTGACGGCCGATTTTGGACCGGCGCGCGTATGTGCCCGGGCGGACCGGCACCTTCGGTTCAAACACAAAGAGACCGTCGGCTTCGATCTTGATCTCGATTTCGTTCATCTGTTTGACGAGAAAAGCGGCGCGCGTCTCTAATCACGTTCGGTCATGTCGATCCGGGCCGATTTTCGCAAGATGAATTGGCCCGGAATTCGGATGGTTCGCGTCGCAAGCTGGGGGTCATCCATTCGCTCGGCCAGCAAACGGAGCGCTTGCAGCGCCATTTCCACGATCGGTTGATGTATGGTGGTCAGTTCATAGCTGGGCCGCGCCGCTTCTGCGACATCATCAAAACCGATGATCGAGATGTCTTTTGGAACTGAAAGGCCCAGATCAAAGCGGCAGGCATCCATTGCCCCAAGTGCAAGCTGATCATTCGCACAGAAAACCGCGTCAGGCACGCCCTCGGTTTCCATCAGCGTCACAAACGCCGCGCGCCCGCCATTATAGGAAAAGTCGGTCCAGCAGCGCGGAACATGCGACACCCCGAGTTCGGCGCACCGGCTTACAAATGCTTCGACACGCAAACGGCTGACCGTGGCGGTCTTGGGCCCCTGAATGCAAATCAACCTGCGATGGCCAGCCGCGAACAGGCCACTGGCAATCTTGCGCCCCGCGTCTGCATGATCGGTTGCTATACTGTCGGCACCCTCGAAGGTTACCTCGCGGTTGAAAAAGACGACAGGCACGCCGCGCTGATGAAACCGCCCCATATCCTGCGCGGGCATCATGGCGCAGCAGATCAACCCATCCAGCGGATATTCCAGCGCAGTCTGGAGCGTTGGCCCGATTGCAGCGTCGTGATCGATCACCATCAAAAGCAACTGATTTCCTGCCGCCTGAAGGGCATTCCCCAGCTCGTAAACCAGTTCCGGGTTATTGCGGACGGTAAACTTCGTAACGATCACACCAATCATATTGGAGCGTTGCGTGATAAGAGAGCGCGCCAGGGCATTCGTGCTATAGCCAAGATCGGCCGCAATTTTCAGAACCCGTTCGCGCGTTTCCGACGATATTGCATTATCACGCTGAAAGCATCGCGATACGGTGGATTGTGCAACCCCCGCCGCCTTGGCAACGTCATAAGAGGTAGCTCTGCGCGATCGGTTGGTTTTCCGGCCTTTTGGAGCTGATTTCAAGTCACGGTCCTTCGGTGTATTTGTTGAAGTATGAAAGACATCTTGCGCAGAGGCAATGATTTCAGCCCGATCGGGTCAGACAACGGCCGGCTTGGCAGCATAGGGCGCGCTGGAGTTACGAAATGGGCTGAACAGGGTTCAAAAGGCCCCTGCCGCCGCTGCGTCCACATATGACATAGGTCGCGATGACTGGTTGGCTGATCCGGTTTCCAGGCTTGGCGGTTTCGCCCGCCCTGCCACAAAGCGGCCCTTAATATTCGATCGCGTCAAGAAATCTTTGTTGCGCGGTATTGAGATGCTCTTCGAGAAGTTGCGACGCCGCTTCCGGGTTTTTATCCCGGATCGCATTCAGGATTTCCAGATGTTCGGCAAAGGCTTCTCCGAGGCTGAGGTATCTCGGAGGCAGTTGCAGACGCACCAGCATTTGTTTGGTCTTGAGATTCCTGAACACCTCGTCGATCAGAGAGCTGCCCAATGCGTGCAGAAAGGCCTGGTGCATGTCCCAATCCAATGTGGTCCGACGGCGCACGAGGGCCTGGCGTTGTTCGACCGTTTCGGTCGAGGCTGCCATGATATCCAATGTCTTGCGGCGCAGCGCCTCAACCTCCGCTGGATCATGGTTAAGCGCGTATGCGCGGACTGCCGGGATCTCGACCAATCGACGCAACTGATAGATCTCACGCACCTCGTCAGCATCTATTTCATGCAGAACCACGCCCTTCTTGGCAATCAGTTCGACGATTCCTTCGGCTTCCAGCCGTTTCAATGCCTCGCGCACTGCGGTAATGGTCGATCCGGTGGCGTCGCATATCTCGCGCTGCGTGACCAACCGCCCGGGGCGGAATGTGCCCTGCATCAGGCACTTCAGGAACCGCTCATAGGCGCCCGAGCGCTGGACCGGCGCCGTCTGGGTTGATGGTTCTTCGGTCGGGGCGTTGACTTCACTGCGCACGTTCAGTCTCCAAAATGATTTCCTGCAAAATGTTTTCGTCGGGGTCGCAATTCCAGACGTGGCTGTTTGTTGGTCTTGTCGCGCGGGCCCAATCCATCAAAATTCGCTTTCTTGGTGCCCGCCGATCCATGATTTGCGCAATAGTCCCGACGTCCCAGCTCTTTACTACGCGCAAGCAGAGTGCCTTTTCAACCGAGGCCTGTTCCCGCCTGCCTCCCAGGTTGGTGGTTTCGTTCGAAACAGGCACCAGAGAGTAACCATCGCTGATCGGCAAAGACAGGGGCCGGCGATCATCAAAGGCGGCCTGCCACGCTTTTCTCCGGGCATGGTGATCGGACAAAACGAAAGGAATATTGGGCGCGGACATAGGCAGAGGCCCCCTTTGTGGCTGCAAAAAGATAATTGACTTGGGGGGCTTCTCTGTCAAATCTTTTCTGAGAGCTTAGCAAGGCTCCCAATAACAGCGTCGTCTTATGCGGCTGGGAGGGTCACATATTGCAACGTAATTTCAAGACCTTGTCGGGTTCTACCCTAGGGGTGTCACCGCTGACAGGACTGACCCGCCGTTTGACGGTGCAGCAACGCATTGATGGCCATTGCCATTCCTGGTGGGGCGATCCGATGCCCAAAGGCCAATCGGCGAATGCATTGGCCGAGAGCCTGGCGGATGCCACAGAACAGGTGTTCTTCTGATCATGTCCACGACAACCTCTCCCCAAACCTTTCTGGGCTATCCCCGGCCCCATGGGCGGCCGGGGGTTCGCAACCATCTGCTTGTTCTGAACACCACCGGCCTGACCGACGCCGCCGCGCGTCGGGTGGCAGCGGCTGTTCCGGGCGCGGTTTTTGCCGGAACGATGTATGGCATGGGTATGGTCGGACGGGACGCCGCGTTTCACCTGGCTGCGTTGTCCGGGCTGGCGACGCACCCCAATTGCGGCGCAGTGTTGTTGATCGGAGCAGACCGCACACGCCTGGATCAGATGATCGCGGCGCTGAAACCCACGGGGCGCCCTTTTGCGGCGCTCGGCTTTGACGACACTGGCCACGACGCGCATTTGCTCAGCCAGCGTGGGATCTGCGAGGCCGCAAGGCTTTTGCGGGATCTGTCGGCCCAACGGCCCCGGGACTGCCCGATAAGCGAGCCTGTTTCTGGGGCTTGAATGCGGATTGTCAGACCCGTCGTCAGGGCTGGCGACCAACCCGTTGCTGGGCCATATCGCGGATTGGCTGGTGGATGCAGGCGGCAGCGTGGTGCTGGGCGAAAGCATCGAATGGCTGGGAACCGAGGATGAACTGGCGCGCCGGGCGGCAACGCCAGAGGTGGGTCAGGCGCTTAAACGCGCCGTGACGCGACGGCTGGACCTTGCGCAGGTGGCGGGGCTGGATCTGCTGGGCACCAATCCCAACGCCGCCAATATCAAGGCCGGGCTAAGCACCATCGAAGAAAAGGCCAGCGGTGCGGTGCTCAAGGCCGGGACGCGGCCAATCCAATCGGTTCTGGCCTATGCCGAGGCCCCCGCCACACCCGGGCTTCATTTCATGGACGCGCCAAGCTATTCGCCGGAATCCCTGACCGGATTCGTCGCCTCGGGGGCGCAAATGATCCTGTTTACCACCGGGCTGGGCAACAGCTATTGCAGCGCGCTCGCCCCGACCCTGAAGCTGAGCGCGAACGCGGCAACGGTGCAAACTCTGAACCGCCAGATCGACTTTGACGCCTCGGATGCGCTGGCTGGTCGGACAATGGCAGACCTGGCCGCAGAGTTGCTTGCCCAAATCATCGCAACCGCCTCGGGCCAACTGACCTTTGGCGAAATCATGGGCGAAGGCAATGAATCCATCAGCCGGTTCGGAGAGGCAATATGAGCGACCCACAAACCAATGTGGCGGCCCATCTGGTCGCCCCCGACGATATGGTGGCCTATCTGCTGGCCACCGCCACACCGGGCACCGGGGTGCGCCTTCAGGGTGCGGGAACGGGGGCCGGGTCACACTACACGAGACGGTCCCGGTCTTTCACAAGATCGCCCTGCGCGACATCCGCGCAGGCGAAACCATCTGGCGCGGAGGTTGGCCCATCGGGCGGGCCACGGCCGACATCGCGACGGGCGCGCATGTGCATACGCACAACCTCGTCAGTGCCTATTCAACGGTTTTGAAGGAAACAGAATGACCGAAACTTTGCCGCGCACCTTGGAAAAAGGGCGAGTCTTTAAAAAGAAGCTGGCCGATGGCCTGGCCGTTTCCGGCGCATGGTCGACCCTTGGTTCACCCGAGGTTGCCTGTCTGATGGCCCGCGCCGGATTGGATTATCTGCTGGTCGATCTGGAGCATGGACGCGGCGGCATTGACGGGCTGGCCGCGCAGGTACAGGCGTTGGCCGGGTTTGACACCGCAGTGATGGTGCGCCTGCCTGATCACGATGCGGGCAGCGTCAAACGCTGTCTGGATGCAGGCGCGAACGCCCTTTTGGTGCCGCAGGTCGACACCGCCGACATGGCGACGCGAGTATTGGAAGCGGCGCTGTTTCCGACCGAGGGGCGGCGCGGCGTTGCCGTGGGCGCGATCCAGGCCGCCGATTGGGGGTATGAGGCCGGGGCCTATTTCACCCATGCCAATGACGCGCTGACGGTGCTGGTGCAGATCGAATCGCCCGAAGCGGTTGCCAATCTGGACGATATCCTCGCCCTGCCCCGGCTGGATGGGGTTTTTGTGGGTCCGAACGATCTTTCTGCGGCGATGGGGCTGTTCCGGCAATTCGATGCACCCGCCTTCCGCGAAGCCATAGATCTGGTGCTCACGGCCACACTGGCGGCGGGCAAGGTCTTTGGCGCGTTGCCCGCGCCACATCTGGAGGTCACGACATTGGTGCAGCGTGGCGCGCAGGTTGTGCCCGCCGGATCTGACCAGACAATGTTGCGCGCAGGTGCGCAGGCGATGATTGCCGGACTGGCCAAAGCTGTGGAGGGCCGGTCATGAACGCCGCAAAGATCGAAGTGCAGCCGCCGGTTTTGCCGTCACCGCCAGACGGGTCAGGGCCACAGGATTTTGAGACCCGTGACCCCGCGCTGGGTCATGTCGTCGGGCGCTATGCCAGCGCGTCACCCGAGGATATTGCCGCAACATTGGCTGCGGCGCGGCAGGGGTTTGCCGCATGGTCAGGCCGGACGGTCAATCAACGGTGCGATCTCTTGGGCGATTGGCTGACCCGGATCGAGGCACAGGGCGATGAACTGGCCGCCGAGATGACCGATGAACAGGGCAAGCCGCTGGCCGAGTCAAAGGCCGAAATCGGAAAATCCCTGCGCGAAGCACGGCAAATGCTGGGCTTTGCCCGGTCCCATGGCGGCGAAACCTTGCCGGGGCGCGGCCCGGGGTGGACCAACATGATCCTGCGCCGTCCCCGTGGGGTGGTTTTGGCGATCACCCCGTGGAATTTTCCGGTGCTGACACCCCTGCGCAAACTGGTTCCGGCCCTGGCCACAGGCAATGCCGTGGTGTTGAAACCGTCGGAATTCACCCCCGCAGCGGCAATGCGCCTGGTGCGCGCCGCCGAGGGGATTTTGCCCGAGGGCGCGCTTTGCCTGGTCAATGGTGCGGGAACCGTCGCTGCCGGGCTTGTCGCGGCAAATGAAATTGACGCGATTTCCTTTACCGGGTCGGTGGCCACCGGGCGTTCTATCGCGGCGGTCGCGGGGGGCAATCTCGTGCCCGTCTCGCTGGAACTGGGCGGCAAGAACGCGGCCATCATCGACCGGGTTGCCGATCTGGATGCGGCGCTGGACGCAATCGCCGGCGCGGCGTTCCAATGCTCGGGCCAACGCTGTACCGCCATCAGCCGGGTGATCGTGCAAGACGAGGTATACGATGCCGCCTGCCAAGGGCTGATCCGCCGGATGACGGCGCTGACGGCCGGGCCGGGGCGCGCGGCAACGACATCGCTGGGGCCAATCACGACCCAGGCGCAACTGGACCGGATCACGCAACTTGTGCGTGCCGCAGAACTTGACGGCGCCAAGGTGCTGACCGGGGGGCAACGATTGACACCCGATAGCGCGCCAGAGGGGCTCTTTTTTGCCCCAACGCTTCTGGCCACCGATGACCCGGAAAACCCGGCATCGCAGGATGAAATCTTTGGCCCCGTACTGACGATTTCGCGCTATCGCTCTGATGATGAGGCATTGGCACTGGCCAATGCCACCGCCTTTGGCCTGACCAGTGCGATCTTTACCGACCGGCTTGATTTTGCCCAACGCGCGATGAACGAGCTTCAGACCGGCATGATCCACGTCAATCACGGCACCGCCCCTGATGACAACATGCCCTTTGTCGGTATCCGCGCCTCTGGCCTTGGCACCGGGTCTGTCGGCCCCTCTACCCTTGATTTTTACACGACAGAACACGCCGCCTATCTGGCGGGCTGAAGGAACATTTTTCATGAAATTCACCAACATCGAAATTCGCGCCTGCCGGCACGAACCCGACCGAGCCTATAGCCTGAAAGACGGCAAGCCGATCGACTTTGAGTTTCTCGCCATGCGCTTTGACACCGACGAGGGGCTGAGTGTCGAAACCTTCGGTTTTGCCGGGCGCAGCGCGCTGGCCATGGGCGCCGTCTCGGCGGAACTGCTGCGGCCTTTCTTTTTGGGGCGCGATCCCGATTACCGCGAACAGCACTGGCATGATTATCGCCGGTTCAACCGCGCGTGGAATTTCACGCCGTCGTATGCCTATGCGCCGTATGACATCGCCTGCCATCTGGCACAGGCACAGGCGGCGGGCGTACCGCTTTACAAACATCTGGGTGCAGTACGCGACGCGGTGCCGATCTATGGATCATCCCTGACCCTGCCCACGGCACAGGCCTATGCAGATGAGGCCAAAGCACTTCAGGCACGGGGGTGGGCCGCCTACAAACTGCACCCCCCGGCGGATATCGGCATCGCGTTCGAGGCGCACCGGCTTTGCCGCGAAGCCGTCGGGCCGGATTTCCGCCTGATGTCCGATCCGGTCAGCAACTTCAATTTTCAGCAGAACCTGCATTTCGGAAAGATGTTGGAAGAACTGAATTATTACTGGCTCGAAGAACCGATGTTCGATGAATGCCATGGGTCCATGCGCGAACTGACCCGCGCGTTGCGCATTCCCGTCGTTGGCGGCGAAACCGCGGAAAATCACCCGGCTGGCGTGGCCGAACTGGTGGCGACCCGGGCGGTGGATATCGTGCGGGGCGATGCATCGTGGTCTGGTGGCATCACCGGGCTGATGAAAACCGCGCATCTTGCCGAAGCCCACGGGATGAACTGCGAAATCCACACCGCGATCTATCACCCTCTGGAACTGGTGAACCTGCATTGCGCCGCTGCGATCCGCAACAACGAGTTTTTCGAGGTGTTGGTGCCCGAAGACCTTTTTGCCATCGGCCTGAAGGCCCCGATCGACATCCGCGACGGTCAGGCCCACTTGCCACAGGGACCGGGCCTCGGCATCGCGCTGGATTGGGATTTCATCGACAACGCGACATTGAAGGTGCTGTGATGGCAGATATCGCCCAGCCTGACGGCTCTGGCCGGAGTGTAAACGAAGAACGCCGCCGCCGCTGGCGGCAGGTGGCGATCTATGCCGGGCTCGCAATCGTCACCTTTGTCATGGTCTTTCCGATCCTCTGGATGGTGTCGGTGTCCCTAAAACCAACAACCGAAACTTTCTCACTGCCGCCCCGGCTCATCCCGGAGGATATCAACTGGGGCGGTTACCTGAAGGTCATGACCGACCCCAAGTTTCGCGCGTTCCTGATCAACAGCTATGTTGTCGGCCTTGCCGTTACCGCGCTGTCGCTGGTGATCGGCACGCTCGCCGCATTCGGGTTCTCGCGCTATCGCTTCTTTGGCGACCGGGTGGCGAAACTTTTTGTCATTACGACCCAGATGGTGCCAACGATCACGCTGCTGATCCCTTATTTCGGCGTCATCGTCTTTCTCGGGCTTTATGACACGCTCTGGGGCCTGATCCTGACTTACCTGACCTTTGCACTGCCCTATTCCATCGTGATGATGAACGGCTATCTCGATACGATCCCCAAGGATTTTGACGAAGCTGCCACGATCGACGGCTGCACGCCCCTGGGCGTGCTGGTGCGGGTGTTGTTGCCGGTGGCGCTGCCGGGGATCATCTCGACCGCTGTCTATACCTTCCTTCTGGCCTGGAACGAATTCCTTTTTGCGCTGGCGCTGACCCGGTCAATGGACATGCGCACCGTCCCGGTGGGGATTTCGATGATGGTGGGCGAATTCGGCCTGAAGTGGGACGAGATGATGGCCTTTTCAGTCATCGGGTCTCTGCCGGTGCTGATCCTGTTCATGTTCGTTCAAAGATTTGTCGTCGGCGGCCTGTCCGCAGGGGGCGTCAAAGGGTGAAAAGCCCGAAAACCCGGGCGGATGCCCCGGAAAACCAAAGTGGAGGAGACTACCAATGATGAAAACCAAATACCGCTTGTCCGCATGGGCACTGGCCGCCGCAACGGCGCTGACCCCCATCGCATCGCAGGCGACCGAAATCGAATGGCTGCAATGGTTCGCGGCCGAAAACACCAACGGGTTTTATGACGATCTTGTCGCCGAATTCGAGGCGCAGCACCCGGATATCACGGTCAAGCTGGTGACCCAGCCCTTTGGCAAAGTGCGCGAAAGCATCGTGACGGACAATGCCATTGGCGTGGGGTCGGACGTGCTTGGGCTGAATATGCCCTGGACCAAGGAATTTCTTGATATTGGCATTCTGGCGCCGCTGGATGAATACCTTGCCCGTGACGACAACAGCTTTGCCACCTCTGATCTGGTCGAAGCGCCGATCGGCAAGATCGACGGCCATACCTGGATGGTGCCGCTCAACGCCTTTCCCTTTGTGATGCATGTGAACATGGCGCTTGTGCATGAGGCAGGCTTTGACGCGCCACCGACCACATGGGACGAACTGGCCACGCAGGCCAAGGCGATCTCGGCACTGGCGGATGGCACCTCGGGTATCGGCATGCCGTTCAGTTCCCAGCCCCCGTCAAACGGCCCGATCCTGACATTCCTGCCGCTGCTTTACGCGCATGGCGGGCGGATCATGGATGGCACGACGCCGAATTTCGACAACCCCAAGGTGGTTGAAACGCTGCAATTTCTCAAGGATCTGTCCGATGCAGGCGGTATCGCACCGGGGGCCGCCTCGCGCACCGGGGGCGTCGATCTGGAAGAATTCATTGCCGGGCGCACCGGTTTCCTGATCTCGCCCGGCGTGCACTCCAGCTCGATCACCAGCCGCAATCCTGACCTCGACTATGCGCTTGTCCGCGTTCCGACCGATGGCGCGACGGCCTATCGCGTACACGGCTGGGAGCTCGGCATCGCCGCCGACAGCCCCAACAAGGAAGAAGCCTGGGCCTTTGTGAATTTCCTTCTCAGCCCGGACGTCAACGCGCGCGCCGCCAAGGCGGCAAATGCACTGCCGGGCAACCTGGCGGCGCTGGATACGGTACGCGAAGGTGCTGATGAAAGTCTGCTCAAACAGATGGACATCCTGTCGGGCGATACCCCCGTCGAGGAGATGCGCCAATCGCCAAAAGCCGCTGCAAGCTGGTCTGTCATGACCGAGGAAATCCAGGCCATGCTGCGCGGCGATCAAACCCCCGAAGAGGCCGCCGCCGCCGTTCAGGCACGCTGGATGGATCTGGCCAAGTGATACGCCCGGGCCGGGCGTACCTTTTGCGCCCGGTCCACCATGCAAGAAGGACTTCAAAGTGACCTCAACCATTCGCCAGATGATCCCCCGGGGCACGCCTTACCTGTTCCTGCTGCCGGGGCTGGTGATCCTCGGCGCGCTGCTGTCTGTGCCGCTTTACAAGGTGGTCGAATACTCGCTCTACGACAATGTGATCGTCGAGCGGAACCCGACCTATGTTGGCCTCGACAACTATAAAGCCCTGTTCACTGATCCCGGGTATTGGAGCGCGGGATTCAACACCGTCGTCTTTACCGTGGGGTCGGTGCTGGGCCATATGATCGTCGGTATCGGGCTGGCCCTTTTGGTCAATACCGATATCTCGCCGCGCGCGCGCACCTTTTTTCGCTCGATGTTGGTGATGCCGTGGATCTTTACCGCCGTTGTGGTGGCGTTGAACTGGCAATTGCTGCTCAACCCTTTCGGCCTGATCAACTATGGCCTGCAATGGTTGGGCCTGACATCCGAGCCGTTGGATTGGTTGGGCGATCCCGGCCTTGCCATGTGGTCGCTTTTGCTGATCTCTACCTGGCGCGGCTATCCGTTTATCATGGTCAGTTTCCTGTCCGGGCTGCAAACCGTCCCGCGTGAATTGTATGAGGCCGCCGAAATCGACGGCGCGGGGTTCTGGCACAAGTTCTGGCACGTCACCCTGCCGCAGCTTAAACCGGTGATCCTCGGGGTTGCGCTGCTTGATCTGATCTGGACCTTTCAGCTTTTCCCGCTGGTTTGGCTGGCCACCGGCGGCGGTCCCGGCCGCGCGACAGAGGTGTTGTCAACTTTGACGTTCCGCCTTGCCTTTGTCGATTTTCAGTTCAGCCAGGCCGCCACGGTCGCCGTGTCCATCCTCGTCATCTCGGCGGCCTTCACGCTGCTTTATCTGCGCAACGAAGCGCGCCGTCTGTAAGCCCGGAGTTTCCCATGTCACGTATTGAAATCCGAAACCTCGTGAAGATGTATGGCGCCCATCAGGCGCTGCACGGGATCGACATCTCGATCCAGCCGGGCGAATTCTGCGTCCTCGTCGGCCCGTCAGGCTGTGGCAAATCCACCACCCTGCGCATGGTCGCCGGGTTGGAAACCATCAGCGGCGGTGAAATTGCCATCGGTAACCGGGTGGTCAACGGACTGCGCCCCAAGGAACGGGGCATCGCCATGGTGTTTCAGAACTATGCGCTGTATCCGGCAAAGACCGTCTACAACAACATGGCGTTTTCGCTGCAACTGTCGCGCATGCCAAAGCCGGAAATCCAGCGCCGCGTGCGCGAGGTGGCCGAGATTCTTGAACTGACGCCGCTGCTGGAACGCAAACCCGGCGCCCTGTCAGGTGGTCAGCGCCAGCGGGTTGCCATGGGCCGCGCCATCGTGCGTGACCCCGAAGTGTTTCTGTTTGACGAACCCTTGTCGAACCTCGACGCCAAGCTGCGCGGCCAGATGCGGGCCGAGATCAAGCGCCTGCATCAGCGGCTGGAAAACACCATCATTTACGTCACCCATGATCAGGTCGAGGCGATGACCCTGGCCGACCGCATCGTCATCATGCGCGACGGGCGGATCGAACAACAGGGCACGCCGGACGCGATTTTCCACGATCCCGATACCGTCTTTGTCGCCGGATTCATGGGCAGCCCGCCGATGAACCTTGTGGAATGCATGGTGACACCAACGGGGTTGAAACTGGGTGACATTGATATCCCCTGCTCTATGCCCGCATCCCTGCGCGTGGATGACAAAGTGATCTGTGGCATCCGTCCTGATGATATCCGTCCTGCGGCAGACCTGCCCGACGGGCCTTCGGCCACGTTGCCCGTCGATCTGATCGAGCAGTTGGGCACCGAAAAGCTGGTGCATTTCCGTGTCGGCAAACATGCACTGGTCGGCAAGACCGGCGGGCGTGTGGATATGGCCGAAGGGAGTTCGCATCCGCTGGCCTTTGATATGACCCATGCCTATTTCTTTGACCCCGAAACCGAACGGCGCATCCGATGAACAGGGCCAGTGCATCCGATCCCGTCAAGGTGCGGCCTGTCGTGCCCGTTGGCCTTGGCTTTGGTCTGTTGGGCACGACCAACACCGCACCGATCCCGGAGTCCGAGGCCGAACGCATGTTTGCCGCCGCTTGGGATATGGGCATCCGCCGCTTTGATACTGCGCCGCTTTATGGCGGTGGGCTGTCCGAGGAACGGTTGGGGCGGTTGCTGCGCGATATGCCGCGCGATGCCTTTGTGCTGTCCTCGAAGGTCGGGCGTTATCGCGATTATGCCGCGGCGGTCAGCAACCCCAAGGACAACCCCGGTGACTGGCGCGATTACAGCCGCGATGCCACGTTGCGTTCGGTCGAGCAGAGCCTGACGCGGCTGGGGGTAGATCGGCTCGACATCGTTTTCGTCCACGATTGCGATGATCGGCCAGACGCGGCCCTTGATGGCGCACTGCCGGCACTGGCAGAGCTGAAAACGCAGGGCGTGGTTGGCGCCATCGGGTGTGGCAGCAATGTTGCCGCCACCCACCTGGCCTTGCTGCGCGAGGCCGAACTTGACCTGCTGATGGTCGCCGGACGGTTCACCCTGCTGGATCAATCTGCGGCGGGGGCGTTGTTCCCGCTTTGCCTTGATCGAGGGGTAAACGTGGAACTGGCAGCGCCCTTCAACTCGGGCATCCTTGCCACCGGGCCGGACGCCCCCGGCACCCGGTTTGATTATCAGACCCCGGATGACAAGACCCGCACCAAGGTCCGTGCCATTCAACAGATTTGCGCGAAACACGGCGTCGGGCTCAAACGTGCGGCCCTGCACTACAGCGCCCTGCACCCGGCGGTGACGCGGCTTGTGCTGGGGCTGACCGATCCCGAAGGGCTGCAATCGAACTTTGACGACCTTGCAGCGCCCGTACCCGAAACCCTGTGGCCCGCGCTGGCCGCGATCGGCATCCCGTCCCCCATCGGAGATTTCGCATGACCCGCACAGCTATCGACGCCCACGTGCATATCTGGGATCGCACACGGGGCGAAACCTTCATTGCCGAACAACAGTTTCCGGTGCTGACCGACAAGGCGTTTTTGCCAAAAGATGTCGCCCCGGTTTTGGCTGAAACAGGTGCGACCGCTGCCGTTCTCGTGCATGGGCCGGCCACGGTGGACCATGCGCTGCATTGTCTTGACCTTTGTGACCGTCATGATGTCTTTCGGTCGGTGGTTGGATGGGTTGATCTGCGCGATCCATCATGCGGCGCGGAATTGCATGAACAGGCGGCGCATCCTGCCTTTCGCGGCGTCCGGTTCACGCCGTTTCTGGACAAGAACCCCGAGGCATATCTTCGCAGCGATGCGGCCTTGCAGACTTGTGCGGCGCTTCAGGATCGGGGGCACCTTGTCGAAATACTGGCGTCGCCCCCGCTGTTCGATGCGGTGGCGGCAATCGCGGCGACCCATCCCGGCCTGCCGGTCGTTGTGGCGCATTTCGGCCTGCCGGACGGTCGGCCGGAAAATTTTGATAGCTGGCGTCAGTCGATGGCCAAACTGGCGCGTCTGGGCAATGTTCATGTCAAACTGTCCGGCCTGCCGTTTTGTGGTGATCTGGATCGTGACAGCCGGATGGCGCAACGCCATGTTGCCGCAATGATTGATCTTTTCGGCGCCAACCGCCTGCTCTATGCGAGCAACTGGCCAGTCGCGACGGCCCTTGCCCGGCCCGCGTATTGGCGCGACCTGCTCGACGCGGCTCTCATAGCGCTAAAGGTCTGTGACACGGAGTGTCGGGCGTTGTACCACGACAACGCGGCAGGGTTGTACTGAGGCCCTCGTAGGTTTGCCGAATGTGATCACCCTCCGACATGGCCGCGATTGTGAGGATCATTGCAAAGCCCGGTTGGCACATCGATGCCCTTTGATGGTGAAAATCACCCGGGCGCCGTCATCAGGGCGCGATCCGGGCGGTGCGTTGCACCTTAGAAAGCGGTGTTGGCGGACAACCCAAGCGCGCGGATCTGCTGTGACATCTGAACAAAAGACCCGTCCACGTGTTTGCAGATCACGAGATGCGCACGCGCGGCATCATGGGCCCGACAGGCGGCGACGATTTCGTCATGCTCTTCCTTGATTGTCTCGAACCGCGCCGGTGAAATCCGCAACCTTGCCGCCTGCACGTTCAGCGAAGTCCGCAGGTTGTGCCAAATCTCGGCGGCGGTCTGGTTATAGTGGTTGCGGCTGAAAATATCGTGAAATTCAAAATCCAGCTTGCGAAAGGCGCGCTGCTCGGCGTGCGGCGTCGCCTTGATCTGCTGCTGGATCGCGTCGAGTTCATCGACCATTTCGGACGAGGCGTAATCGGCGAACCAGGTGACGAAATAGGGCTCCAGCATCTGAAGCACCTCAAAGACGTTCTGCAAAAACCCGGTATCCGTCGGGCGGATCGTGGCCCCCCTGTTGGGGTGGATCTGAACGAAACCTTCGCCCTGCATCCGGCGCAGAACCTCGCGCACGGGGCTGGTGCTGACGCCAAACCGTTCCGCCAGTTCCGACACCTTGAGCCGCTGCCCACCGGCAAGCCGCCCTTCATAGATATCGTCAAGGATCGCCTCGTACAGCGAGGTATCTTCGGAACGGTCGTCTTTTGCCATGCGCCAAGCCCGCTTGTTCGGATTAGCAGCCACTATAACCAAGCCTCCTCGTCGGGACCATAGCGCACAGATGCACGATCATATCTTGCCCGCGTGGTGGCACAGCACATCCGCACCGTTGATGGTGCGGACCGGCGGGCGGGTACTGCGGCACAGGTCCGTGGCGTGCGGACAGCGCAGAGCAAACTGGCAGCCCTTGGTCGGGGCGGTCACATCCACAGGTTCCGCCCCTGCCCCGGCCTTGCGGCGGCGCTGGCGTGGGTCGGCCACGGGCACCGCCTGTAACAACGCGCGGGTATAGGGGTGCTGCGGGCTGCGAAACAGGGTCGCGGTATCCGCCACCTCGACGAACTGGCCGCGATACATCACCGCCACCCGGTCACAGATATGTTCCACCACCGCAAGATCATGAGCGATGAATACAAACGTCAGCGCGAATTCTGCTTGCAGATCCTGCAACAAATTCAGCGTCTGCGCCTGAATGGACACGTCCAGGGCCGACACCGCCTCATCGGCGACCACCAGTTCGGGATAGGTGGACAGGGCGCGGGCAATGCCCAGGCGCTGACGCTGGCCGCCGGAAAAGGCGTTGGGATAGCGGTGCATGAACTCGCGGCGCAGGCCGACGTTTTCCAACAATCCGCCGACCCGTTCCGCCAGCGCCTTGCCCTTCAGCCCTTCGGATTTCTGCAAGGCCTGTCCCACGATGTCGATCACCCGCAAACGTGGATTGAGAGAGGCCTGGGGGTCTTGAAAGATCATCCGCAGCTTGCGCCAGACCTGCCGCAACTGATCGGTCGGGGCGCCGGTCAGTTCAACTTCTGCCGCCGCTTTCGGGCGAAATCGGATGCTGCCACCGCTGGGGTCCAGCACACGCAGGATACAGCGGCCCAGCGTGGTCTTGCCGCTGCCGCTCTCGCCCACGATACCAAAGGTTTCGCCGCGGCGCACGTCAAACGAAACCGCATCCACGGCAACAAATCCCTTGGCCGGTTTGGACAAAAGACCGCCCTTGGTGCTGCCAAAGGACATGGTCAGATTGCGCACCTCAAGAATGGCATCAGACATCGGCATTCTCCATGTCGTGCAGGAAACAGGCCACTTCGCCACCTTCGACGGGCTTTAACCGGGGTTCATGCAGGTCACAGGTGCCCTGCATGAACTGATCGCAGCGGGTGCGAAAGGTACAGCCGGACGGCCGCGCCAGGGGTGCGGAACCATGCCGCGAATGGCAGGCAGCCGGGCCTTGGATGTCATTCCGATGCGCGGCACTGAATTCAGCAGCGCGCGGGTATAGGGATGGCGGGGCGTTTCGAACAACCCGTAGACATCAGATTTTTCAACGATCCGGCCCATATACATGACTGCCACATCATCGGCCACCTCGGCCACCACGCCAAGATCATGAGTGATCAGCATGACCGCCATCCGGAACTCTTCTTTCAGTTCCGCAATCAGGTCGAGGATCTGCGCCTGCGTCGTCACGTCCAGCGCGGTGGTCGGTTCATCCGCAATCAACAGCCGCGGCTGACAGGACAACGCCATGGCGATCATCGCCCGCTGCCGCATTCCGCCTGACAGCTCGAACGGATAGGATTCGAACCGCTCTGCCGGGCGCGGAATGCCGACACGGGCCAGCATGTCGATGGCTTCTGCCTTTGCCTCGGCCCGGGTCACGTTGCGGTGCAGGCGAATGGTTTCGGTAATCTGCCTGCCGATTTTCTGGATCGGCCCGAGCGAGGACATCGGCTCTTGAAAGATCATTGAAATGTCGCTGCCCCGGATCGAGCGCAACGCCCGTGACCCGGGCCGCGCGCGCGCCAGATCGACGGTGCGCCCATCGGCGGCGTGATAAAGGATACTGCCCCCGGTGATCCGCCCCGGCGCATCGACGATGCGCAGGATGGACCGGGCCAGAACCGACTTGCCGCAGCCGGACTCTCCCAACAGGCAAAGCGTGCGGTTGGGCAGAATATCCAGATCCACCCCTTCGACCGCCTTCACCAACCCGTCGTCGGTAAAGAAATGGGTCTTCAGCCCGCGAATCTTGATCATTGGCTGGTCTGTCATGTCAGTTTGCATAGGGATCTGCGGCATCACGAAGGCCGTCTCCAAGAAAGTTGAGGGCAAGCACCGCCGTCACGATGACCGTAGCGGGCGCAATCAGGAGCCAGGGCGCCTCGATGATGGTGCGGATGTTCTGTGCCTCTTTCAGCAAGGTGCCCCATGACACGATAGGGGGCTGCAAGCCGATCCCGAGGAACGACAGCGAGGTTTCCGCAAGGATCATCAGCGGCACCGCCAACGTCAGCGAGGCGATGATGTGGCTGGCGAAACTGGGGACAAGGTGTTTGCGGATCACCTCCCAGTCGGACAGCCCGTCCAACCGCGCGGCGGTGACGAAATCTTCGTGCCGCAGCGACAGGAACTTGCCCCGCACCTCACGCGCCAGAGTCGTCCAGCCGATCATCGACACGATCAGCGTCACAACGAAATAGGTGTGCAAGGGCGGCCAATCCAGCGGGATCGCGGCGGCCAGACCCATCCAGAGCGGGATCGTGGGAATGGACCGCAGGAATTCGATCAAGCGCTGGATCGCGGTGTCGATCCAGCCCCCGTAATAGCCCGAAATCCCGCCAAGGCTGACACCCACGATCAGCGACACCACCACACCGACCAGACCGATGGACATGGAAATCCGTGTGCCCATGATGATCCGGCTCAGGATATCCCGGCCCAGCCGGTCAGCGCCAAAGAAATAGACCCTTTGTTTCGGATCCTTGGCGCCAAAGAAATGCCGGTTTGTCGGGATCAGCCACAGCAGGTTGTATTCATACCCTTTCACGAAAAAACCCAGCGGGATCACCTTTTCCGGGTCTTCGACGAAATGACGGCGCTTCGCTTCGCGGTCGATTTCCATTTTCTGGCCGCGGGCGTGCAGGATGAACCGGCTTTCGCCATTCTCGCCGGGGGCGAAAAAGTGGATGCCCTGGGGCGGCGCAAAGGGCGCGCGGGTGTTGGTTTCAAGGTGGCTGGCCGGGCTCAGGAATTCACCGAAAAGCGCGACCACATAGATGATCCCGACGATGAACAGGCTGAAATAGGCGATCTTGTGCCGGCGGAACTGCCGCCACATCAGCGCCCAGGGGCCAAGCAGGTCAGGTGCCTTGACAGAGTCCGCCGCCTGAACCTCGGGAGTGGAATTGATGGCTGTCATTGGTAACGTATCCTCGGGTCAACCCAGGCAAGCAGGACATCGGACAAGAGCGTGCCGATCACGGTCAGCATGCTGACGATCAGGATCAGCGACCCGGCAAGATACATGTCCTGCACCAGCAAGGCGCGCAGCAAAAGCGGCCCGGTGGTGGGCAGGTTCATAACCACCGCGACGATGATTTCACCCGACACCAGCGTCGGCAAAATCCACCCGATGGTCGAGATGAAGGGGTTCAGCGCGACGCGCACGGGATAGCGCAGCAAAAGCTGGAATTCCGACATGCCCTTGGCGCGGGCGGTAACGACATATGGGCGGTAAAGCTCATCCAGCAGGTTGGCGCGCATGATGCGGATCAGTGCGGCCGCCCCGGATGTGCCGACCACGAACACCGGCATCCAGATATGTTGCAACAGACTGCTGAACTTGGCCCACGACCACGGCTGATCCAGATATTCAGGGCTGACCAGCCCGCCGACCGACTGGCCGAAATATTTGAAGGCCACATACATCATGACCAGCGCCAGCAGGAAATTCGGCACGGCCAACCCGATAAAGCCAAGCAGGGTTGCGACGTAATCGCCCACGGAATATTTGCGCACCGCCGAATAGATGCCGATGGGCAGCGCGACGACCCAGATGAAGATCAGCGTCAGGATCGAGATCGCAAAGGTCCAGCCCAGTCTGTCCCAGATCACCTCTGTCACGGGAACGTTCTTTTCGAACGAAATGCCGAAATCGCCCTCAAGCAGGATGCCGGTGATCCATTTCCAGTATTGCAGGTACATCGGCTCGCCCAGCCCGTATTGCTGGCGCAACTGTTCGACGACGGCGGTGTTGTCGACACCGGCCTCGCCCATCTCGGCGGCCAGCGTGTCCAGATAGTCGCCTGGCGGAAGCTGGATGATGATGAAGGTCACGATGGAAACCAGAAAGACGGTCGGGATCATGTAAAGCGCCCGCCGCAGAATAAAGCCGCCCATGTTTTCTCCGTTGCGTTGCAGAGTTTGGTCGGGGCGCCCGCCGGGAGGAGGAGCGGGCGCCCATGAGGGTACTTCGGATCAGGGCAGGTTGACACCGCCCTCAAAGTACATCTGCGCGGTATAGGGCGCCGGGAACCAGAGCTGACCAGAGATCGGCAGCGGGTCCGGCACATTGCGGACATTGTTCCGGGCGATACCGAACACCGGGTCGGTGTGGATCATGCCGATCGTAAAGAACTGCTCGGCCTGCATGTCCAGCATTTCAAACATCAGTTCTTCCTGACGTTCCGGCGTCGCGGCGGCGCGAATTTCCTTGTACTTGTCAAAGATATCCTTGACCGCTTGCGGCGGTTCCTCACCTGTTGTCGGGTCCAGGTTCCAGGCCGCCCATTCCCGCGCCCAACTGACCGAGTTCGAGATCATCGGCATATAGCACATGGGCGAAGTATAGATATCGGCCTGCCCCCCGAACAATTCCACAGGTAGCCGTCGAAATTGTTGGAGGTGTGCAATTCGATCAGGCGTGACCGGTCGGTGGCGCGGATCTGGAAATCCAGACCGACATCGCGGGCATAGCCCTGGATCAGTTCCATCGCGTCGGGGAACTGCATCCCGAAAACATCCGCCACAAGAAAGATCAGCGTGAACCGCTTGCCGTCCGGGCCAAGACGAAAGCCTTCGGCATCCTTTTCGGGCAGCACCTTGTCCAGATATTCGTTGGCCAGGTCCGGATTATACTCGGTGTATTGTTTCTGATATTTCTCACGGTAAAAGGTGCTTCCGCGGCGCGGTGACACCTGCGCCGGTTCGCCCGCGCCAAAATACAGCAAGTCGATGATTTCCTGCCGGTTCATGGCATAGCTGACGCCGATGCGGAAATCCTTGTTGCCGATCACCTCGCGCTTTACCGGGTCGGTGTGGTTGAGGTTCATCATCGGGATCATGCTGTTGCCCGGCAGATCGGCCACGTCAAAGAACCGGTACTTGCCGCGTTCCATGTTGTCGGTCAGCGCCGCCTTGTTCGACGGCCGCCCGATGTGGCGCAACATGTAATCAATTTCGCCGTTGAAGGCCTTGAGCAGGATGGTTTCCACATCCTCGACCTGATCATAGGTGATGCGGTCGATATAGGGCAGTTGCTGTCCCTCGCTGTCGACCTTGTAATAATAAGGGTTGCGCTCTGCCACGACCCGGTCGGTTGAACCATACGCGTTGGTCAGGTGCCAGGCGTGCAACGTCGGGCGGTCCGGGTTCTGCCAGAACAGCGGCGTATCCATCGGCCCGGCCTTGAGGTTGAACAGTTGCACCCAGTCGCCTGCCGTCGGCTCTGCATCCACCAGCGCCTGAATGTCGGGGTTATATTTCGGCATGAACTGGCTGAGGTAATGCTTGGGATAGGCCGTCGGGTGATAGCCAAAGCCATAGGCCAACCCTTGCAGGAACAGCCCGTTCGGTGCGCCGAAATCGAACTCGACCGTCAAATCGTCGACCTTTGTTACCTTGACCGGGCCGTTCGGGCCGACAAAGGTGGCGTCCTTGTTCGGGGTCAGGGTGGGGTCAGTAAAGACATCCTCATACCAGAACATGATATCATCAACGGTGAAGGGCGCACCGTCTGACCACTTCATCCCGTCACGCAGGGTAAATGTGAACGTGGACGCGTCATCGGACACGGTCCAGGATTTCGCGATGTTCGGGCGCACCTCTTTCCAGTCCGGCGACCAGCGCACCATGTTGTCGCTGCCGATGGTGCGAACCAGATTATGCTGGTCGCCACCGCCAAGGATCGCGCGCCGCAGGGTGCCGCCGTATTCGCCCGGCCCTTCGATCACGTCCATCACCAGCGGGTCCGCCGGCAAACGCTCGTCGATGGGGGGCAGCGTGCCATCCGCGACCTGTTGCGCCAGTTGCGGCGCCTCTTCCCAGGCAAACGCCTGTCCGGCCACCGCAAGCGCGATGACACTGGCCAGGGTCGTCATTCTCCTCATTCTCGGCATTGTTTTCCTCCTCCTTGTTGAACTTCTGCGTTGCCGACCGGTGACCGGTTTATCGATCTTACCAGTTGGTGACAGATCCATCAGGCCGCCACAGGTGCGGTGGCTCGACGTGTTGGGGTGTGGTGGCGCGGATCTTGTCCTCGTCCACCTCGACGCCCAGACCGGGCCGGTCGGGGACGGTATATGTGATGCCCTCCAGCGGGATCTGAACGGGAAACAGTTCGGGATCGTGAAAGCCAAGATCCTCGGTCGGGCCCTGCCGGGTTTCTGCCCAGCTGAAATTCGGCACCGCTGCGGCCATGTGGATTGTCGCCGCCGTGCAGACCGGGCCCAGCGGATTATGCGGCATCAGATCAATATAGTGGCGTTCGCACCAGCCCGCGACCTTCATCGCCTCGGTGAAGCCGCCGATGTTGCAGATGTCCAGACGCATGTACTGGGTCAGGCCTTGCTCGATATAGGGCGCGGCCTGCCATTTCGACGCGAATTCCTCGCCCACGGCAAAAGGGATGTTGGTCATGGCCCGCAGGGTGCGATAGGCCTCTGGCGTCTCGCAACGGATCGGTTCCTCAAGGAAATCCAGCGTCCCGGCAGGCAGGCGGTTGCAGAAATCCGCCGTTTCGGCAATCGACAGGCGGTGATGCAGGTCGATCCCAAGGCACAGGTCCGGGCCGAATTCCTCGCGCAGCGCGATAAGCTCTTTCGTTGCGCGGTTCAGGTTCTTGCGCGGGTCAAAAACCCCGTCGCCGTTGAACTCTCCGGTATAGATGCGCAGGCAATCCCATCCCGCACCCACCAGCACCCGGGCCTTGGCGATCAGCGTGTCCAGATCACTGGATTGCGCGCTGGGAAAGGTCGGGATCTCATCGCGCTGTTTGCCGCCCAAAAGTTGGTAAACCGGCACGCCCAGACGTTTGCCCAGAATATCATACAGCGCGATATCAATGGCCGACATGGCAGCGGTCAGCACACGCCCGCCTTCGAAATACTGACTGCGATAGCTTTCCTGCCAGATGCGCCCGATCTGGTTGGAATCCTTGCCGACAAGGAACGCCGCAAAATGCCGGATCGTGGTGGCAACCGAATCTTCGCGTGCGGACAAACCGGATTCGCCCCAGCCGATCAGCCCGTCATCAGTGGTGACCTTCACAAGCAACTGATTGCGGATACCCACACGGGCCAGCAGCGGTTCGATAGCGGTAATTCTGGACATATACAAAGGCCTTTCAGTGCCAGCCGACGCGCGGCGCGACGGGGATCATGCCGGGACGGTTCGCCGCGATGCTCGCGGTCAGCCGGTCGCGCGTGGCGGCGGCGGATTTGTCGTCCCAGAGGTTGGTCATTTCGTGGGGATCGGCGGCAAGATCGTATAGCTCGCCTGCCCCGCTTTTCAGATCAATGGACAGGCGGTGCGAGGCAGACCGTACCGTGCGCAGGTCAAGGTCGACGCCGCTGCGCACCGGGTCCACCTCCCATTCATTATGGGCCACGTCACGCGTGGCGCCCTGCATGACATCGGTGAGCGATGTGCCATCGTCGTCACTGACGCTCAGGCCTGCCAATTCCGCCATGGTCGCCCGCAAATCCAGTGTGGACACCGGCGCAGCATGGCGCCCCCGCCCGATTCCCGGCCCCGCCATGACCATCGGCACACGCAAAAGCCCATCGTACAGCATCGGACCCTTCAGCAGCAGCCCGTGATCGCCCAGCCATTCCCCGTGATCGGACGTGAAAATCACGATGGTGTTGTCCAACCGGCCCTGGGATTCCAGGTAATTCAGAATGCGCCCGATTTGATGGTCAATTGCCGTGATCATGCCATAGTAAACGGCAGTCACATCGCGCAGGTCGCGTTCGTTCAACGCGCCATCATATCCCCAAAAGGGTTGATTCCCTGCATGGTCGCGCTTCTGGTTGCGCCGTACCGGGCTTTCCAAAAACGCCCGATGCCACCACGGCCGCCGGTCCAGATCCAGTTCGCGATGCGGCGGCAGGTCCACCTCTGCCGGATCGTACAATCGCGACCACAGGTCAGAGGCAAGGAACGGTGGATGCGGATCGGGAAACGACACCCAGGCCATCAGCGGTTCGTCCCGGTCCTCTTGCAGCATCTCCATCGCCCGATCACCTATCCACGATGTTGATTGCCACTCATCCTCCAGCGCTGACCGCCAGACCTGTTTGTGCCGGGTCAGCGGCGCAACCGCCTCCTTGGCCCGCGCCCAGCGAGTGCCGCCCTGCCCGTCCTGATCGAGGAAATTCTCGTAGTGCAAGGTAAAGGGTCGATCCTTCCAGCCGCAGTGATGGTGTGGGCGCAGCATCATCTCGACCCGGTCAAAGCCCATGTACGGCCCGGACCAATCCTCGGGGTAATCCGCGACCGAACTGTAACACTCTGGCTGACCTGTTGGTTCAAAGGTCTCATGCGTGGACAAATGCGCCTTGCCGATGAACCGCGTGTCATAGCCGGCACGAGAAAACACCCCGCCGAGTCCGTCCCCGGCAATTGCCGGGTCAAGGTTGCGTCCGTTGTCGCGGACGCCATGACTGTAAGGCAGCTTGCCAGTCAGGATCGACGCGCGGGCAGGCTGACACATGGGATGCGGTGTGATGCAGGTGTCGAACCGCGCGCCGCGATCAGCGATGCGCTGGATGTTCGGTGTCCGCACGCCGCGCCCGGCCCCACCGATGCAATCGCCGCGCTGTTGGTCCGTTGTGATCAGCAGAATATCCGGCGCACAGGTCATTCCGTGACTCCCGGCGCATTCGCATATGCCCGTATCGACCCCATGAATTCCTCCCGCATTCTTCCTGACCGTACGCTGTATCGACTAACGATGTTTCATAAATAGTCGACGATTTCGTTGTTGGTGTCGACTATTAAGTTTGGTCATACCAAAAATTCCAACCTAACCATGTGCACCGAAAGGAAACTTTTATTTTCATTCTGCTGCGACCACGGGCGATTCATGGCGCGCGCGGCAGGCCTGTCTGAGCTGCGGAGTCGCAATAAAAATCATCTGTTGACAATAATTTCACAATGCGCAAAAAATATCACGAGCTGCAAGAATCTTCAGAGGAGTGGAGATGCTTGTGGTCAAGGGAGCATGGACGAACACAGTATTCGTCTGATTTTGGGAGAGACACAGATGCTTACGAGAAGAGGACTATTGGTCGCGTCACTGCTGGCGACGACCTTTGCGACGCCCGCAGCTTTTGCAGACAACGGAAAGCGCATTGCGTTTTTTGTGTCGGATTTGTCGAACGTATTTCACCAGTCGCAAGCCGCCGAAGCGCAGCGTTATGGCGCTGAGAAATACGGGGCCGATGTTGTCATTTTCGACGGTCAGGCCGATTCTGCGGTGATGACGCAAAACGTCGATCAGGTGCTGGCAGGTGGGTTTGACGGTGCAACGCTGCACATCTGGGATGCCGAAGCGGCCACCCCGGGCATCAATGACGCCCTGAGCGAAGGCGTCGCGATGACATCCTTCTTCAACCCGCTGGGCGACACCGGCATTCCGACCGCGCGCAGCAATGAGGCCGAAGTCTCGTTCGAGATGGGCGCGCAGATGGCGACCGCCTGGAAAGAGGCGAACCCCGACAAGCCGATCATCATGGTGCAACTGGGCTGGCCGAACCACACCGAAGTGATCTCTGGCCGCACCAACCCGTTCGTCGAAGGTGTGTTGTCGGTCGCGCCGGATGCGGAAAACCTTGGTGCGCTGGATGCCAGCGGTGGTCAGGAGGCCGCGAAGCAGATTGTCGTCGATCTTTTGACCCAGCGCCCCGAAGTGAACCTGATCTATTCCGAAGCGTCGAACCTGACGGTCGGCACCATGGCGGGCCTGAGCCAACTGGGACGCGGCAAATTCGAGGATGGCAAACCGCTGACCGAAATCGTTGCCAGCGTCGATTTCGATTCAGTTGAATTCGGTGAGATCTATGATCCGAATTCCAGCCTCAAGGTTTCTATGGGTCTGCCGCCGGTCGAAACCGCCCGGGGCCGTGTTGATCTGGTTATGGATGTAATCAATGGCGATGTCGCGATGACATCGGATCCGGCGGAAGAGTTCTTTTACAAGGCATACACCATTTCCTATTGGTCAATGCCCAAGGAAGAAGCTCAGGTTTGGCTTGATACGCAGTTCGGCAATTAACTGAAATCGAAAGGCGGCCCCGGAGGTTCCCGTTGGCCGCCTTTCTGTCAGTATTCGCCAATCAACCCGCAAGGAGAACGCTGTGTCCGGCCCAGCCGATACCCCCATTTTGTCCGTCCACGGTCTGACCAGGGATTACCCCGGTGTCCGCGCCGTCGATGACGTGAGTTTCAGCATCCAACGCGGTGTCGTGCATTGCCTTATGGGCGAGAACGGGGCCGGTAAATCCACGCTGGTGAAAATGCTGACCGGTGCGCTAAAGCCAACCAGCGGCAGCCTCAAGGTGAACGGGCAGGATTATGCCCCGTGCAGCACCCAGGACGCCCGCGACAACGGCATCGCCACCCTGTTTCAGGAATTGCATGTGGTCGACGAACTGACCGTGCTGGAAAACCTGACATTGGGAATGGAGCAGAGCCGCTTTGGCATTCTGGTGCGGTCCGGTCTTGAGGACCGCGTGACCAGAACGCTGGCCGCGATCGAGCCGTCGATTGATCCGTCTGCGCGGGTCTCGTCGCTTAGTGTGGCGCAAAAGCAGATTATCGAGATTTCCCGCGCGGCATCCTCCGGTGCGAATGTCATCATCATGGATGAACCCACAGCGGCCCTGTCCGAACGCGAGGTAGAGCGGCTGTTCGGCGTCATCGGACGCCTGCGCGAGGCGGGCGTCACCGTGATATATATTTCACACAAACTGGAAGAAATCTTCACGCTCGGCGATTCCGTGACCGTCTTGCGGGACGGCAAGCACATCAAGACCTGCCCCTTGTCCCAGATCAATGGACGGGCGCACCTGATCGAACTGATGATCGGGCGCAGTGTGCTGCATGATTATCAGCCGCGCGCCTCTGTCACAGACGAATCTGTGCTGGTTGTCGAGGGGATGACCAACGCCTTGCTCAAGGATGTGTCGTTCGAGATTAAAAAGGGCGAAATCGTCGGATTTTACGGCCTCGTCGGCGCCGGCAAAACCGAGATTGCGCGCGCCGTGTTCGGGGCAGACAAGGCGCAAGGAACCGTGCGTTTCAAGGGCCATCCCGTTGGCAATACACCCAAAAAGGCGATTGCCGCAGGCATCGCGCTTGTCCCCGAAGAGCGCCGCACCCAGGGCCTGTTCACCAGCATGACAATCCGCGAAAATATTCCCGTGATGAACCTTGAACGGGTGTCGAAACACGGTGTGTTTGATGGTGCGGTGGAAATCAAAGCCGCAGAAGATTTTCGCAAGCGCCTGAACATCGTGACCCACTCGATCGAAAAACACGTGGAAAAACTGTCGGGGGGCAACCAACAGAAAGTGGTGCTGGCGAAATGTCTGTTTTCCGAGGCCGGGCTTTTGTTGCTGGACGAACCGACACGCGGCGTCGATGTGGGGGCAAAATCCGAGATTTATGACATTATCCGCGGGCTGGCGGATGCGGGCAATTCCGTCGCCGTGTTTTCGTCAGAGCTGGAAGAGGTGCTGGGCCTGTGTGATCGCGTCTTTTTGCTGTTCGATGGCGCGCTGGAGGATGAAATTGTGAACGGGCCGGACGTGGACGTGGCCCATATCCTGAATGTCGTGACCGGTGGTCGCGAAGAGGTGGCCCGATGAGTGATATAACTGACATGGACCCCGTAAAAGCCAAACCCACGATGCGCCGCGCTCTCAGCGATGAGATGTTCATCGCGATGTTGGTTGCTGGCGCTGCGGTTGTATTGTTCATCCTTGCATCTTTGCTGGTGCCGAATTTCTTTCAGCCGCTGAACATGCTCAATCTGGTCACCAACAACTGGCCTGTGATCTCGCTCGGGATCGGAGTGACGTTTCTGTTGGTGTCGGGCAATTTCGATTTGTCTGTGGGCGGGGTCGTGGCCCTGTCCGGGGTTCTGGCGGTGTGGTTTGCACAATCGACCGGTGGGGGAAACCCGCTGTCAACCGGATGGGGAATGCCCTATTGGCTGGCATTTTTCTGTGCGCTGCTTGGCGCGCTGGCCATAGGGGCGTTGAATGCGCTCTTTGTGGTGCGGTTGCGCATTCCGTCGATTATCGTGACATTGGGCACAATGATGCTGGCGCGTGGCATTGCACAGGTCATCACCCACGGATCGCAGCGCAACACGAACCTGCCACAGGATTTCGGCCTGCTGGGCAATCTTTCGGTCTTTGGCGCGTCGGTCAAGTTTCCGGTCGTGGTGATGGCGGTGTTGTTGCTGGTTGCGATTTTCATTGAACGGCGTTCGGTATTCGGGCGGCTGACCTATTGGACAGGGGCCAATCCCGTGGCGGCGACGTTGTCGGGCATCGACCGCGCCCGCCATGTGACGCGGTTGTATCTGGTCAGCGCGGGGATTGCGGGCATTGTCGGTATTCTGCTTGCCTCGGAATTCAAGTCCGGCTTTTCCAACCGTGGTCTGTTGATGGAGTTCGACGCGCTGGTGATTGCATTGTTGGGCGGCGTCGCCATTGCGGGGGGCTTTGGGTCGGTGGTCGGCATGTTCTTTGGCGCGATCATTCTCGCAGTCGTCACCTCGGCCGCGACCGGGCTGGTGCTGTCGCCGGACTGGCAATTCATCCTCAAGGCGCTGGCCGTTTTCCTTGCCATCGTGGCGCAAACCTGGGCCTTGGCCCGCCGTAACAGGTGACCCTGATGACCCGATCCACATCTTTCACACAGCAGCGTTCCCACGGTGCCCGCGTCGCTGACTTCCTGCGCAACTATTACATTTATTTCGTTCTCGTGGCGGTGGTCGCGGTGCTGAGTGTTGCAAATCTTGACCAGTTCGCCCTGTTTGAGCGTGGCAATTTTCTGAACAAGCGCAACATCATCAACGTCCTGCGGATTTCGGCCCCGATCCTGACGCTTGCCGGGGCGTTCACCCTGTTGATGGTGTCGGGCTATATCGACCTGTCCGTTGGCTCTACCATGAGCCTGAGCGCCGTGGTTTATGCGATGCTGGCGATCAACGGCGTGCCATTCTTGCTGTGCTTCGGGTTGACGATGATCGTTGGAATGGGGCTGGGCGCAATCAACGGATTTCTGGTGGTGCGGATGAAGATCACCCCGGTGATCGCGACACTGATCACGCTGAGCCTGTTCAAGGGCATCGCCCTGTTGCTGGTGCAGGATGGGGTGTCGGCGATCAAATCCGTGGGCGATTTGCGGATGCCCGGATGGTTCAATTCCTATGGCCGCGAGGGGTTCTTCTTGGGCTTCCGATGGCATTCTGGGTGGCCGTCGTCGTGACCCTGCTGTTGGTGTTCGCGCAGAACCGCACCCTGTTGGGCAAATACGCGGCCGCGACCGGGGGCAATCCGACGGCGGCAAAACTCTCTGGTATCAATACCACGAAAGTGGTGTTCGGGATTTATGTACTGGTCGGGCTGACGGCGGCCATGGCGGGGATCGCGCGGTCCAGTTTCATGTCGCTGGGTGATCCGCTTTCGGGCGACGGTATGGAGCTGACGGCCATCCTTGTGGTGCTGATCGGCGGCACAGCCTTTAGCGGCGGTGAAGGGCGGGTCTTGCGTTCCTTCATCGGGGCCTTGATCATCATGGCCCTGACCGTGGGGATGCTGACCCTGGTCCCGGCCTATTACCAGACATTGGTGATTGGTGGGGCCCTGTTGGCGGCGGCGGCCTCGAACCATCTGATCAGCCGCAAGGAGACCGCATGATGAGCACCATTGGACCCGACCCCGAGCTTCATCGGCTGATCGCCCAAATCCTGACGCTGCATTACAAGGAAGATCTGTTGCAATCCGAGATCGCGACGAAACTCGGCCTGTCCTCGGCCAAGGTGAACCGGTTGATCAAACGCGGGCGCGCCCTGGGCATGGTGCAGATCACCATAAACAGCCCGTTCCTGCACCAGTTTGAACTGGAGCGGGCGTTGAATGAACGCTGGAAACTCAAGAATTGTCTTGTGGTGCCTTCGGTTGACGGCAATCCCGAGATGACGCTTGCGAATGTGGGGAATGCGACGGGTCGGTTGCTTGTCACGACCCTGCAAGACGGCAACACGATCGCGATTTCCGGTGGCAAGTCCCTCAGCGCAATGATCGCTGAACTTTCCACCGAACAGGCGTTCGACGTCGAGGTGGTGCCGATGCACGGCTGCATCCAGGGCCACCACTATACGGACGTTAACCATATCGCGACGGAATTGGCCGAACGGCTGTCAGGGCATGCAAGGTTGATTCATGCGCCTTTGCATGCGGAAACCTCGCACGAGCGTGATCTGGTCATGGCCATGCGATCTGTGCGCGATGTGATGGACATCGTGCGTGTCGCGGATGTGGCCGTGTTCGGAATCGGCGCTGTGGTCGGCGAAAAATCCACCTATTACGATATGCATGCGGTCAGTCAGGCAGAGCGTACCCGCCTTTACGAAGTGGGGGTGCGCGGCGAGCTGCTGGGGCATCTGATCGACAACAACGGAAACCTTTCCGACAATGCTCTCAATTCCCGTTTGGTGGCGCTGCCCCCAAAGGAGTTGCTGGAAATTCCGGTGACCATCGGCATTGCGTCCGGGCAAGACAAGGTAGAGCCGGTGATTGCCGCGCTCAATGGCGGCTATCTCAATTCATTCGTGACGGACGAAGACACCGCCACGGCGATCCTTAACAACGTTAACTCGAAGGTGCAGAACAGTGCTTGATAATGCGACAGACCAACTTACCCGTCGAATCGGAAAATCCGGCATTCAGGCTTCGGCTGTCGGGCTGGGCACCTGGGCCATTGGCGGCTGGATGTGGGGTGGCACCGACGAGGCACGATCGATCGCGGCGGTGCAGGCGTCCATCGACCATGGGATCACATTGATCGACACGGCCCCGATGTATGGGGCAGGCGTGGCCGAAGAGATTGTCGGAAAGGCGTTGAAGGGGCGGCGCGACAAGGTCGTGTTGGCCACCAAATGCGGGCTGGTTTGGCACACGCAAAAGGGCAACCATTTCTTTGACAATGACGGAACGCCGGTGCATCGCTATCTGGGCAAAGACGCGATCATCTATGAGGTGGAACAAAGCCTTAAACGGCTTGGGACAGACGTGATCGATCACTACATCACCCACTGGCAGGATCCCACAACCCCCATCGCCGAAACGATGGAAGCACTGGAGCAGCTCAAGAAAGATGGCAAGATCCGGTCGATCGGCGCCAGCAATACCGCGCCCGAGGATATCAGGGCCTATCTTGCAGCGGGTCAGCTGGATGCCGTGCAAGAGGAATATTCGATGGTCAAACGTGACATCGAAGCGACGCATATTCCACTGGTGCGCGAAAACGATGTTTCCGTGCTCAGCTATTCGTCATTGGCGTTGGGTTTGCTGGGGGGCAAGATTGGCCCCGACCGCACGTTTGAAGGCGACGATCAGCGCCGCGACAATCCGCGGTTCTCATTGGCGAACCGTGAAAAGGTTGCACGGTTGATGACGGCGATCGAACCGGTGGCCGAGGCCCATCAAGCCACCAAGGCGCAGATCGTCATCGCGTGGACCCTGCAACAGCCGGGCATCACGTTCTCACTTTGCGGGGCGCGGAACGAAACGCAGGCCGCCGAGAACGCAAAGGCCGGTCTGATCCGCCTGAGCGCGGATGAGGTTGCGGCGATCAGTGCTGCGGCATCCGAACATCTGACCGATCTGGACGCCTGAAACGCGTCACATTTTTAATTGTGCAACGTCGGTGACCCGCCGGCGAAGGGGAAAGCCATGCCCGACACACGACACGAAAAATTCGGCCGTATTGACCGCGACGGAGCGTTTGACGTCGTTGTCATGGGCGGCGGTGTGAACGGCATTGGCGTTTATCGCGACCTTGCGTTGCAGGGCCTTCGGGTGCTGCTGATCGAGAGGAACGATTTTGCCTCGGGGTGTAGTGCCGCACCGTCCCGGATGATCCATGGCGGGTTGCGCTATCTGGAAAACGGTGAATTCGACCTGGTGCGCGAGAGTTTGCGCGAACGCGACCTGTTGTTGCAAAATGCCCCCCACATGGTGCGCCCATTGCCGACGCTGATCCCGATCACCACGGTGTTTTCGGGGCTGCTGAATGGCGCCGCCAGCTTCTTTGGCTGGTCGCGCAAGCCGTCCACCCGTGGTGCGCTGCCAATCAAGGCGGGGTTGTCTCTTTATGATTGGGTGACGCGCAAACGGCGGGTGTTGCCGCGCCACACCTTCAACAGCCGCGCCGCGACCCGCCGGAACTGGCCCGCACTGATGCCACAGGCAAAGGGATCGGCAATCTATCACGATGCCTGGATCAGCCATCCAGAGCGCCTGTGCATCGAAATGATCGGCGATGTGGCGCAAGACAACCCGGATTGCATCGCCCTGAATTATGCCGAGATGACGATGCAGGACGGGGGCCATGTCATCACCTGTCAGCGCAGCGGCAAGACGATTCCGGTGACCACCCGGGTGATCGTCAATGCGACCGGCGCCTGGCTCGATTCCACCGCGTCGGACCTTGGCAATGCGCCCGCTGATCAGATGGTGTCAGGCACCAAGGGGTCGCATCTGGTGATTGATAATCCCGACCTGAAGGCCGCGTTGAATGACCATATGGTCTATTTCGAAAATGCAGACGGGCGGGTCTGTATCGTGTTCCCTTATCTGGGGCAGGTTCTGGCCGGATCGACCGATATCAGGGTCAGCGAACCCACGCGGGTGCGCTGCGAGCCAGAGGAACAGGCCTATATATTAGAATCGTTGCGCCTGGTGTTTCCCGATGTCCGCGTGACGTCGGATCAGGTGGTATTCAGCTATAGCGGCATTCGTCCTTTGCCGAAAAGTGATCAGAATTTCACCGGGCGCATTTCCCGCGGCCATTTCATCAGACGGCTGGCCGGTGCAGTGCCGCAGTTTTGCATGGTGGGCGGCAAATGGACGACCTTCCGCGCCTTCGCCGAACAGGCCACCGATGACGTATTGGCCGAGCTGGGCCATGCGCGGCAAGCGTCCACAGCAGAGTTGCCCATCGGGGGTGGGCGGGATTTTGCGCCGGATGTGGCGGCATTCGCAGCGTCCCATGCTGTTCCAGCGGCCCGCGCCGCCCATCTGTTGGATCACTACGGCGGCCGCGCTGGTGATGTTCTGCGCTATTGTCAGGCACAGGATACGGATGCCCCGCTGGCCGATAACTGCGGCTATAGCACTGCGGAAATTGACTGGCTGATAAAGGGTGAATGCGTCGAAACCCTGTCTGATATTGTCCTGCGCCGCACATCACTGGCGATCACCGGACAGATCACGCAGGACATCATTCACCGGATCGCCGACCGCCTTATGGTGGCGCGCGGCCTGTCTGCGGACGACCGCGCAGCACAGATTGCAACACTGACAACAACCCTTTCAGAATTTTACGGCGTCAGCCCTGAAACCCTGACCCGACGCAACGAACCATGGAGAGACCAATGCGCCTGAGCCCCAAAGCAAGAATGAACCGGATGTTTACCAATGGCGGCTGCCTTGACGTGGCCGTGGATCACGGGGTCTGCAATGAACCAAGCTTTCTTGTCGGTCTGGAAAACATGCCAGCGGTAATGGACGCCCTGATTGCCGCCCGGCCTGACGCCATTCAATGTGCCTATGGGCAGGCGGACCTGCTGCAATCGCGCCCCGAAAAGGACAAGCCCGCCTTGGTGATGCGGATCGATATGGGCAACCCCTATAACGACCAGCGCCACGACGTCATGTGGTCGATGCTGCAAAACGCTGACGAGCCGATCATCGGCGCCCTGGAAATGGATGCGGCCTGTGTGGTTGTCAACCTGTTCATGCTTCCCGGAGAGCCGGAATTGTTCCGTCAATGTGTCGAGAACATTTCCCGGGTGCGGGCCGCCTGTAGCAAATACGGAATGCCACTGATGATCGAACCTCTGGTGATGCTGCCCAACGATGTGCGCGGCGGTTATCAGGTCGACGGGAATGCCGAAAAGATCGTCACGCTGACGCGGCTGGCGTCGGAAATGGGCGCGGATATCATCAAGGCCGACCCGACCGATGACCCGCAAGAGTTTCACCGTGTGATCGAGGCCGCCCGCGTGCCGGTTCTGGTGCGTGGCGGTGGCAAGGAAGACCTGAAAAGCGTGCTGAACAAATCCGCAGCGATCATGGGGCAAGGCGCCCATGGCATGGTTTACGGGCGCAATATTTATCAGCACGACAACCCCAGGGCGGTGGTTGCTGCGCTGATGTCGCTTATCCATGATCGCACCAGCGGCGACGAAGCATGGGATATCTATAACCGTGGCTGACAAGGGCAAATATCTGCTGGGGCTGGATGCCGGCAATACGGTAATCAAGGCGGTTCTGTTCGATCTTGAGGGCCGCCAGATCGCCATGCACGCGCTGGACGGGCAGTCATCGACGCCCGCACCCGGCCATGTGGAACGTGACCTGAACGAATTGTGGCGCAACGCCGGCGAGGCGATTTCCGGCTGCATCGCGCAGGCGGGAATTGATGCGGCACAGATCGTCGGAGTGGGCTGTGCGGGGCACGGTAACGGGCTTTATCTGCTTGACCGGCAGGGCGCGCCGCTGGTGGGTATCCAGTCCCTGGATACCCGCGCTGCCGATCTGGCCAGGGAACTGGCGGTAGGGCAAGGCGCAGCCTTGCATGCCCTGTGCCTGCAAAAACCATGGCCATCGCAAACGCCGGTCTTGCTGGCCTGGATCAAACGCAACCGCCCCGAAATCTATGCCCAGACGGGCACCGTGTTGCTGTGCAAGGATTTCCTGACTTATCGACTGACTGGTGAACGGGTAAGCGAGATTTCGGACATGTCCGGCTGTGGCCTGATCAAGATGCCCGAGTGCGCCTATAGTGACGCGCTGCTTGCACTGTACGGTCTGACCGACGCGCGCGCCTTGCTGCCGCGCCTGATCGGCCCTGCCGACATCGCGGGTGAAATCACACCGCAGGCGGCCCAAACCACGGGTCTTGCCGTGGGAACCCCCGTCATTGGCGGTTATTTCGATGTGGTGTCCAGCGCACTTGGCTCTGGTGTGGTGCGCAAGGGCGAGGCCTCGATCATTACCGGAACATGGGGCATCAATCAGGTGTTTTCAGACGCGCCGGTCGAGAATGACAGCGTGTTCATGGTGTCGGGGTTTGGTGCGGGGCGGTTTGTGAACATCGAGGCAAGCGCGACCTCGGCGGCAAACCTCGAATGGTATGTGCGCGAATTGATCGAACGCGGCGGGCATCACGACGACCCCTTCGGATATTGCAACGCCAGAGTGGGCGAGGTCACACCGGCCCTGGATGATCCGTTCTTTCAACCGTTTCTTTATGGGTCTGGGCAGAACGCGGCCTATCGTGCGGGGTTTCATGGCCTTGCCGGGTGGCACACCGAAGGCCACATGTTGCGTGCCCTGTTCGAAGGTGTGATGTTTGAACATTGTCGCCACATTGGCGTTTTGCGTGATGCCGGGGTAATATTTGATCAGGCGGTGATGTCAGGCGGCGGATCGCGCAGCCCACATTGGCCGCAGATGTTTGCCGACAGTCTGGGCCTGACGATCCGCGTTGCCGATGCGCGTGAAACCGGCGCTTTGGGTGCGGCCATCGGTGCCGCTGTCGCGACGGGGCACGTCGCAGACTATGAAGAGGGGCTGGATCGCATGACACGGATCAAACAGACGTTTGACCCTGATCCAAAGATGAAAGCCCACTACGCCAACCGCTATCAAACCTATCTGGCCCTGACCGAGGCGATGCAGGGTTTCTGGGCGACACAACAGGCCAATCGTGCGCTATAATCGCGGCATTGCAAGGGGGCGGACATGACAGATCAGGTGCAGTTGGACGGCGATTACGATTATGTCATCGTCGGGGCAGGAACGGCGGGCTGCGTGTTGGCCAACCGCCTGACCGAGAACCCCAAAACGCGGGTGCTTTTGCTTGAGGCGGGCGGGTCCGACAATTATCATTGGGTAAAAATCCCCGTGGGTTATCTCTATTGCATTGGCAACCCGCGCACCGACTGGATGATGAAAACACGGCCCGAGCCGGGCTTGAACGGCCGCGCGCTGACCTATCCACGGGGCAAGGTTCTGGGCGGCTGCACCTCGGTCAATGGCATGATCTATATGCGTGGGCAGGCAGCCGATTACGATCATTGGCGGCAGATGGGCAACACTGGCTGGGGCTGGGATGATGTTCTGCCCTATTTCCTGAAATCCGAGGATCACCACGGCGGTGACAGCCAGATGCACCGTGCCGGCGGGCCGTGGAAGGTGGCGCCGCAACGGATGAAATGGGACATTCTGAAAGCGGTACAGGAAGGGGCGAAAGAATTCGGCATCCAGCCGCGCGCCGATTTCAACGATGGCAATAACGAAGGCTCCGGCTTTTTCGAGGTGAACCAGAAGAACGGCGTGCGGTGGAACACTGCGCGCGGGTTCCTGCGTCCGGCCATGAAACGCCCGAACCTGCGGGTGCTGACCCATGCCCATACGGACCACCTGATCCTTGACGGGCGACAGGTGCGCGGCGTGCAATTCCGCCGCAAGGGCGCAGTGTTTCACGCCACCGCCAAGGCCGAGGTGTTGCTCGCGGCGGGTGCAATCAACTCGCCCAAGATCCTTGAGCTGTCGGGGATTGGGCGCCCTGATGTGCTGGAACAGCATGGTATTTCCGTGCGTCACGAAAGCGCCGGCGTAGGAGAGAACCTTCAGGATCATCTGCAAATCCGCACCGTGTTCAAGGTGCGGAATGCAAAGACGCTGAACACCATGGCCAACAGCCTGATCGGCAAGGCAAAGATTGCCGCACAATATGGCATGACGCGCTCGGGCCCGATGTCGATGGCCCCGAGCCAGTTCGGCATCTTCACAAAATCAGACCCGTCCATGGCGACACCCGATCTGGAATATCACGTGCAACCCTTGTCCACCGACAAGCTGGGCGATCCGCTGCATCCGTTTCCGGCGATCACCGTTTCCGTCTGTAACCTGCGCCCGGAAAGCACCGGATCAAGCCATGTTGCGACGCCGGACACCAGCAAACAGCCGGATATCAGGTTGAACTATCTCTCGGCCGAAAAAGACCGGCGCGTCGCGGCCATGTCGGTGAAACAGGCGCGCCAGATCATGTCGGCCAGGGCACTGGCCCCCTACCAGCCCGATGAAATCCTGCCCGGTCCGTCTTGTGCGGACGAGGCTGACATCCTGCGCGCGGTAGGGGATATCGCCACGACGATTTTTCATCCCGTCGGAACCTGCAAAATGGGCAGTGACCCGACCGCCGTCGTTGATGGCGCGCTGCGGGTGCACGGGTTGAAAGGTCTGCGCGTTGTCGATGCCTCGATCATGCCGAAAATCGTGTCCGGCAACACCGCATCACCCGTGGTGATGATCGCAGAGAAGGCATCAGATATGATCAGGGCCGGTTAGCGTTTCGTCACTGACCGCAGAAAGCTGGGCGATATGCCGCCCGGCGATATAGCCAAACGTCATGGCTGGTCCAAGTGTGATCCCTGCCCCCGGATAAGTGCCTGCCATGACCGAATTCATGTCGTTTCCGCAGGCATAAAGACCTGGAATGACCGTGCGATCCTCGCGCAACACGCGCGCGTGACGATCTACGGCAAGGCCCATTGTCGTGCCGATATCGCCGGGATAGATGCGAATGGCGTAAAATGGTGCCTTGTCCAGGGGGCGCAGGCAGGGGTTGGGTTTTTGTTCGGCGTCACCAAGATAGGTCTGATAGACTGTCGAACCCTTGCCGTATTCCGGGTCTTTGCCTTGGGCCGCATCAGCGTTGAACCTGCTTATGGTGTCTGTCAGCGCCTGTTCCGGCACTCCGATCAGGGCGGCCAATGCGGCGGGCGTGCCGGCGCGTTTCAGATACCCGGTGCGCAAATGATGCCGGTAAGGGGCCGGAGCGGGGCGCACAGGGCCAAGACCATAACGACGCAGGGCGCGATGATCGCAGATCAGCCAGGCTTCGGTGACTTGGGCGTCGTTCATGCCTGAAACGAAATCATGATAGGACAGCGCCTCGTTCACGAAACGCTTGCCCTGGGGCGAAACGGCAATCACCCCGGGTTTGGCCCGGTCAAGAAACAGATGCGGAAAAGGGCGCGTGCCGCCCCCGCCTCGGGGATCAGCGACACAGGCGCCCAGAATCCGGCGTTGCGGTTGGTGGTGATGAAATGGGCACCGATCTGTTGCGCCGCAGCGATGGCACCACCCGTGGCGGGTTTGGGCGACATGGAATGATGCGCCGCCCCCCGCCACATGGGGCATGACCTTTTTGCGCAGCTCTGCATTGGCCGGGAATCCGCCCGTGGCCAGAACGACACCGCGCCGGGCGAAAACCTGTGTGCCATCCTGGGTTTCGATGCCGCTTGCCCGACCTTCATCGGTCAGCACCCGCACCAGCGCCATATCGGTAAAGATCGGAATGTTGCGTTGCAGGACCGACAGCGCCAGCCGCCCGGCAACCGCCTGCCCAAGGGTAAGCCGGGTGCCACGCGCATGGCTGAGCCGGTCACGGGCCTGCCGCGCCAGCAGCTTTGCCGCATGAAGCGCCGAGGCGGGTTTGCGCGTCATGTTCATGAAATGGCCGATATCGAACCTGTTCAGCATCATCCCGCCAAAAATGGTGAAATCACCGATGGGTGGTTTCAGGCGGGTGAATTCATCCCCCAAACGGCGGCCATCAAAGGTTTGGGCATCCAGAACGCGCCCCCCATCGCGGCGCCGGGCCGGTCGGGGTGATAATCCGGTGAAAACGCGCGGTATTCGAATTGCAGGTCAGTGTTGTCCTGAAAGAAGCTGACCATTTCAGGGCCGGTGTCGATGAAGGCATGAACCAGATCGGTGTCGATCAGATTGCCGATCTCGCCGGAAAGATATTCAAAGGCCGCCCCGGCATCGTCCTCCATCCCTGCGGCGCGCATCAGCGGGTTGTTTGCCACCCACAGCGCGCCACCCGATACGGCGGTCGAGCCGCCAAAGTGGCTGTCTTTTTCAAAGATCGCAACATCAAGCCCGCCGATCTGTGCGGTCAACGCTGCGGCCATGCCCGCCGCACCCGAACCGACAACGATCAGATCATAGGTGTCGGCCGGTTTCGCTGTCGCGCTCATGCCTGGGGCTCGCGCGGGTAACGGCCCATCGCCCAGCCGCCATCGACGCGCAGGATTTCGCCCGAAATGAACGCCGCATCGTCGCTGGCCAAAAAGGCGATGGCCCGGGCCACGTCGCCCGGTTGCCCAACCCGTTGCAAGGGGCATTGTTCGACAAAAATCGTGTGACGCCATGGCTCGGTGCGGATGCGCTCGGCGGTCAGAGGTGTTTCAATCAGCCCCGGGGCCACCGCATTCACGCGGATGCCGTCATGGCCATAATCCGTTGCCATCTGCCGGGTGAGCGCCGCCACCGCCCCCTTTGACGCAGAATACCCCGAAGACCCGGTTGCGCCGATTTCGGCATAGATCGACGCAACATTGACAATGCTGCCCCCCTGCCGCCTGCATCCGGTCAATCGCGAAGCGCGCCAACCGGAACAGGCCGATAACGTTGACCTCAAAGAACCGGCGCAGATCGTCATCCGTGGTGGCATCCACGCGGCCACCGCCGCCGATCCCTGCGTTGTTCACCAGAATGGCCAGCGGCCCCCCAAGGGCGTCCAGTTTTTCGGCCACCGCACCCGACAGGGCGCTGTCCGTTACATCGCCGCACAGGGTGGTCATTCCCGCATCTGCAAGGGGTTTCAGACTCTCGGCATCACGATCCACGGCGATAACCCGCGCACCACGGGCGGCAAACATATCTGCGGTGGCTTTGCCGATGCCCGCTGCGGCACCTGTGATTACGGCGATTTTATTGTCGAATGTCATGGTTTGTGCCTTTAAATGCCCAATGAGCCGCCCAAGGATCGCCCGCCGTCAACCAACAGAACCTGTCCGGTGATGAAACGCGCCTGCCCCGAGGCCAGAAATTGCACCGCTGCCGCAATATCATCGGGGCTGCCCAGGGTGCCGCCGGGCTGCATTGCGCGCAAAGCGTCAAGATTGGTGTCGGACCGGGCGCGCAGCATATCGGTTTCGATCACGCCGGGGGCCACGGCGTTTACCGTGATACCCCTTGGCGCCAGTTCCAACGCGAGCGACCGGGTAAACCCGCCCACAGCCGCCTTTGAGGTGGCATAGTGAACATATTGCGCCGCGCCCAACATGGCACGCGAGGCGATGTTGACGATGGCACCGCCCGCTGGCATTGCCTGCGCGGCCCGCTGGCACAGGCCGAACATGGCCACCAGATTGACCTCGTACATGCTGCGAAAATCATCGGCGGTCAGTGTATCGAAGGGTTTGACATTGAAGATCCCTGCGTTGTTCACAAGACAGCGCAGTTTGCCCGCATTGGCGATCAGATCGTCGACCGCCTCCCTGTCTGTCACATCCAGAACACGGGTATGCGCTGTTCCGCCCGCCTGTTTTATCAGCGCACGTGTTTCATCGGCCCGCGCCTCGTTCAGATCGGCGACGATCACATGATCCCCGGCCTGTGCCAGATGCAGCGCGATGGCGCGCCCGATACCGGCACCCCCGCCAGTGACGATCGAATTTTTTGCCTGTGTCATTGATTTCATGCCCCGTCGAAAGGACAGGGGCCAAACAGGCCCCCGCCAAAGTTTCACATACCAAAGCTGGCAAGATCGAGTTTACCGTAGATTTCGGACCGGATCAGCTGCGCGACAGCTTCGGGATCTTCGCGGTCGATGGCGCTCAGGCGCTCTTTCCATGCGGTCTGGCTGGCAAGAAAGGCGTCAATCAGTGCTGTTGGGTCTGCAACGCCCCGGTCGGCCACGGATTTCTGTGGCAGTTCCTTTACGAAATTGGCCTGAAAGGTGGCCAAAGCTTCGCTCAGGGCGGCGTCTGGTTCGATGATTTCAAGGCCACGCTCGCGCGAGCCTTCCATTGCGGCTGCCACATCGGCGGCATAGGTCACCTGCGTGCGGGCCAACCCCAAGGCCATATGATCGAGAAGTGCCTTGCGCTGATCCTCGCCCAGCCCTTTCCAGAAATCGGGGTTCACAACATATGTGGCCCCCATAACCACGCCCATGGGCAGGGTTGTCACGCTTTTCGCAACCTCCCAGAATTTGTTGCCTTTATCCAGATTGGTTGGATCAGACATGGTGCAGTCAAGCGATCCGCGGCTGAGACCGGAATAGACATCGCCGATCGGCACTGAAACAGGCACCCCGCCCAGGGATTCAACCCAATTCGTTTGTGCCCCGCCGGCCGTGCGGATTTTCTTGCCCTTGGCGTCTTCGGGTGTGCGGATCGGGTCCATGCAGATAAAGTTATAGACCGGAGTGGAATAGCCCCCCAGGAAGATGCCGCCGTTCTTGCCCCATTCGCCCTGCACCATATCGTTGGTGATCCCGATTTCGGTATAGGCCAGCGCCGAGGCCAACGCATCATCAGCGGTGAACACCAGATCGTTGAGAACGTTATTCACCGGCAATTCCGATGGTGTATAGCCGGGATAGACCACCCCAAGCTGCGCAACGTTGTCGCGGATGCCCTGCATCGTTGATTTGGCGGGCACCAAGGATCCGCTGGAATATACCTCGAACGTGATATTGGCCGCTTTGTCCTTGGCAATATCTTCTGCCATGCGCTGATAGGGCTGTTCGTTCAGGATATGCACGGGCGCAAGCCAGTTGGTTGCGATGTAATTGTCCGCCACTGCGGGCGTCGCGATCAGGCCCGACAGCGCCAGCGCGGAAAGTGTGTAATGTTTCATGGTTTCCTCCTCATTGTGCCGCAGGACCACCCCACGGAGTTATTTTGCTTTGCGCGCACCTATCCGGTCAGCCCCGGAAGCCAGAGCGTGATAACCGGAAAGGCAACCAGCAGCGCGATGGTGAAAGCGTCGGCCAGGATAAACCACGACACCCCGGCAAAGATTGTGCCAAGGGAAATGGTGTTCCCCAAACTTGATTTGATGACATAGACATTCATGCCCACAGGCGGCGTGATCAGCCCGGTTTCCAACAATTTGACAGCCAGAACCCCGAACCAGATCAGGTTGATGTCAAGGTTGTGCAACAGCGGGGCCAGCACCGGCACGGTCAGCAGGATAATCGAGATGCTTTCCAGAAAGCACCCCAACACAAGATAAAGCAGACAGATCAGGATGATGACCCAGATCGTGTCCAGCCCGGCAAATTGCCCCGTCACCCAGACAGGCAAGGTCGACAGGGCAATAAAGCGGGCAAACAGGGCCGCCGCGACCACGATGATGAAAATCGCCGCCGTACTGATCGCCGTGTCGATCAACGCACAACGCATCATCCGAAAGCTGAGCGCGCCGCGCGTCAGGGCGATGATCCCGGCCAGAAACGCCCCGACGGCGCCTGCCTCGGTTGCGGTGAAAATGCCCGAAAAGATGCCCCCCAGAACCCCCGCGATCAACAGCGGCAGGGGCCATGTTTCACGCAGCAGCGCCAGTTTTTCACGCCAGGATGCCGTTTCGTTCAGACGCGGCGCCAGTTCGGGATCAAGGCTACAACGGATGGTGATCATCGCGGCAAAAACAACGCCGGACAGGATGCCGGGAATGACTGCTGCCAGAAACAGGGTGGCGATGGAAACGTCCATCATCAGCCCGTAAATGATCAGCAGAACACTGGGCGGGATCAGCGACCCAAGGGTGCCCGCCGCCGCAACCGACCCCGCCGCCAATGACGGGGCATATCCCGCCTTCAGCATTTCGGGAATGGCGATACGCGAAAACGCCGCCGCCGTGGCCACGCTTGACCCGCTGGCCGAGGCGAACAGCGCCGATGACGCAACCGAGGCAGTGGCCAGGCCACCGGGGACGCGATTCAGAAACACACGTGCGGCGTTGAACAACCCGCTGGTCAGCCCGGCCCCCGAGGCAAGATACCCCATCAACAGGAACATCGGTACCGCCGACAGGTTCCAGTCGCCGATCATCTCATAGGGGATCGCCTTGGCGATTCCGACGGCGGGCATCTGCCCCATCATCAGCCAGATTCCACCAAAGGATGTCAGCCCCATCGCCACCGCAATGGGCACCCGCAGAATAATGGCCACCAGCATGACAACAACGCCGAATAGCCCGATTTCAAGACGTTCCATCTGCGTCTCCTCTCAACTTGGGTCTGCGGGGTGGGCATCGGGGCGATAACGGCCTGCGATGATCTCAACCATCCGCAGCACCATCACCAGACAGGCCAGGCCAAGCCCGATGGGCAGCAGGAATTTTGTCGGCCAGATCACAACCCGCCAGGTGCCTTCGACCATTTCACCGATCCGCCAGGCCTGAATGGCCGGGGCCCAGGACAGCCAGGCCAATCCACCATAAAAGACCGCCGATAACGCGGTTGCCGCCAGCAAAGCGAGTGTTCTGGCCCGACGACCGAACAGATCATACAGCAGCTCGACAATGATCGAGCCTTCGGTGATTTCCACCCAGGCCAAAGGCAGAAACACTGCCGAGACCATATAATAACTGGCGACCACTTCGGCGGTGCCGGGAATGGGCGCGTTGAAGATATACTTGCCGATCACATCCGCCGTGACATGCACCATCATCAACAACAACGCCAAGGCAGCGATCACGGCCAGAAAATGCGCGATAAAATGTGAAAGCCGGGTCATCATTGCATCCGGTATCCGCCGTTCACGTCAATGACGCTTCCGGTGATATAGGCGCTGTCCGGCCCGGCAAGGAACGATACGGCACCGGCCACATCCTGGGGGGTGCCGATCCGGCCCTGCGGAATAGACTGCGCGATTTCCGCGTCACGGGATGGATCAAGCGAAATGCGCAACATGGGCGCGTCGATCAGCCCGGGTGCCACGGCGTTGACCGCAACATCCAACAGGGCCCCTTCCCGCGCGCCAGCCCGAACAAGGCCCAAAACCGCAGATTTGCTGGCGATATAGGCAGAACTGGACCGATAGCCCCCCAACTGCGCCGCGACCGAGGAAAACCCGATGAACCGCGCACCCGCAACCTTGCGGCTCTGGCGCGTCCGCAGAAATTCACGCAGCAGCAGGAACGTGCCGGTGCTGTTGATCGTCTGGGTGGTTGACCATTCCTCAAGTGAGGTTTCAGTGATCGCGCGGCGCTGGCCGGTTTCATCCATGATCAGGATGCCCGCAGCCGCGACCAGAACCGCGACCGGCCCCTGTTCTGTTTCAATCCGGGCCATCAGCGTGGCGATGCTCCCCTCGTCAGAGACATCCAGCGCGAAACCTGTGTGGCCGCTTCCGGGCAGGCCTGCGGCAACCGATTCCGCCGCCTGTGCCGAAAGATCGGTTGCGATCACGCTGAACCCGTCCTCGGCCAGCCTTTGACAAACGGCTTTGCCGATTCCGCCAGCCGCCCCGGTGACAAGCGCAAGTTTGGCCATGATGGTGCCTCCAATTCGATTTCCTTTGGCAAAATGGATACAATATCGGGCCTATGTCAACATTTATTTGCCATAAATCGTCTGATTGGATAAATTATTGAAGTAACCCTCTTGCAGCCAGAAGGCGATTGCGCGACAGTCAGTGACATGAAACCCGAAGGCATCCCGATGAATATTAACGGACAAACCGTGGCGGACGGCGCTGCAAAGGCCCTGCGGGAAATGATCCTTGCGGGGCAGCTTCGCCCGGGCGAACGGGTTCATCAGGATCAGGCTCGCCGAGCTGTTGGGGCTGTCACGCACACCATTGCGCACGGCCCTTGCAACATTGGCCACCGATGGGCTGCTGGATTACGAGGCAAATCGCGGCTATCGTGTCCGGGAATTTTCGGTGGATACAATCCGCAGCGTTTTCGAAATCCGCTCGGTATTAGAGGCTCAGGCCTGCCGGATTGCCGCCCGGCTGGGGTGTTCGGCTTTGGTGCTTGACCGGCTTGATCAACTGGTGTTGCAGGGCGATGCGATCCTTGCGCCCGGCAGGTTGGAATGCGCCGCCCTGCCCGATTGGCGCCGGATGAATGTCGAATTCCACGAAACAATCATTCAGGCAGCCAGCAACCCCTTGCTGGGTGAATTCGTGGCGCGCACCCATAACGTGCCCATGGTGTCGGACCGGGTCATTTTGTGGGACAATTTTGAAATTATCCACCGCTCTCATGATGATCACCACCGCATCGCCCGCGCCCTGCGTCAGGGCGAAGGCGAACGGGCCGCGGCAATCATGAATGAACATGTCAACTTTGCCGGTGATCTGTTGATCGACCGGCTGCGCGATGATCCCGAAGCCGCCCTGCAACACCTGATCACAACCGCAGGCGCCTTGCCCACACACCTGAAGAAAGCAAAACCATGACACTGAAACTGTTCCATTCGCCCGCGTCCCCCTTTGTTCGCAAGGTTCTGGTGTGCGCCCATGAAAAAGGCATTGCCGATCAGATCGAAAATCTGCCTGCCAAGGCGTGGCCGGTGAAACGCGACCCCGAAATCGTGCGGGAAAATCCTTCGGGGCAGGTTCCCACTGCGCTGACCGATGATGGCACGGCGCTGTTTGACAGCCGGGTGATCTGCGCCTTTGTCGATACCATGTCCGGGGCTGTTCCGCTGATGCCGTCCGAACGCACGCCGCGGTTCGCCGCGTTGACGCTTGAGGCATTGGCCGATACCCTGTTGGGTGCGGCCCTTCTTTGCCGCTACGAAACGATGCTGCGCCCGTCCGAGTTTTACTGGGGTCTGTGGCATGACAGCCAGATGGAAAAGATCGACAGTGCGCTGGACGATCTTGAATCCCGCTGGATGGACACCCTGAACGCCCCGGTCAACATTGGCAATATCGCAGCGGCTTGTGCGCTTGGGTATCTTGATTTCCGTTTTGGCGACAAGGACTGGCGCGCGACACATCCCAAACTGGCAGGTTGGTATGAAGCATTCTCAGCCCGCCCATCGATGGTTGCCACCAAACCCGAATAATCAGGTGCCTGAAAGGGCCAGGGGCGCGCTGGTTCTGGCCCGCGCCCTGGCCGGGCATGCCGCCAAAGCGATCTGAACACCGTCCAGAGGAATTTCTGGTGGTTGTGGACGGCGCTGTAGCGGCGCAATCCGATTTTTCTGCTCCGGTCATTCTTCAGCATGGCAACGAAATTCACGCGCCACCGCCACGGGGCAACCCTGTTTCGGTGTCAGAAACCAGTTTGCCAAAGCCGTCTGTATCTGTCCGTGCACACAGCGCACGCAGGGCTGTGGTCAGGGGCATCCAAACAATTTGCCGGGGTTCATCAGGCCATATGGATCGAACACCGCCTTGATCTGTTGCATGAGTTCAAGATCAAGGGCAGGTTTGACCCGTGCCAGTTCATCGCGCCGCAACTGGCCGATGCCATGTTCCGCACTGATTGAGCCACGAAATTTGCGGACCAGATCATGAACCCCACGGGCCAGGGGATCACGCATTGCGTAAAATCCTGCCTGATCCGCGTCTGACGGCGCGATCACGTTGTAATGCAGATTGCCATCGCCAAGGTGGCCAAAAACAATCGGGCGCGCGCCCGGTGTCACCTGCTGGACAAACCGGCCCGCCTCGGTCGCAAAGGGCACAAGGTTCTGAAGCGGCAGCGCGATATCATGTTTGGCTGCCTTGCCTGCGGCAACCAACGCCTCGGAGATGCTTTCGCGAACGCGCCAGAATGCGTTGCGCTGGGTTTCATTCTGCGCCACCAGAACATCATTCGCCATCCCCTGTTCCAATGCATGGACCAGAATCGATTCAAACGCCTGTTGCAAGGCGCCGGGATCCTGACTGTCGGCCAGTTCAATCAGCGCGACAGCGGCGGGCGTGGGTTGAAATGGCATTCTGACGTCAGGTATTTTTGCCGCGATCAGATCAAGACAGGGTTTTTCAAGAAACTCAAACGCGCACAATTGTTCGCCGTGCTGTTTGCGCATGAGTTGCAGAAGGGTCAGGGCCTGTTGCAGATCATTCACGGCAACAAAAGCTGTGGCGCGGCTGGTTGGCTGTGGGTACAGTTTAAGCACCGCGCGGGTGATGACGCCCAGCGTCCCTTCGGACCCGATAAACAGATCTTTCAGGTCAAGGCCCGTGTTGTCTTTGCGCAGGCTGAACATGCCATCCCAGACACGCCCATCGGGCAGGACGGCCTCAATCCCAAGGGCAAGCGCCCGCATGGTCCCGTAGCGCAACACCGCAATCCCCCCGGCATTGGTGGCCAGAGTTCCGCCGATGGTGCAACTGCCCTCTGACCCCATGGTCAGCGGAAAGAGAAAACCCGCATCGGCGGCGGCTTGTTGAACATTGGCGAGTGTCGCACCGGCCTGCACCGTGATGGTTTGCGCCACCGGATCGACGGCGCCGGTTTTCGTCAGGCGCGACAGCGACAACACGATCGCCGCGCCCGTATCATCCGGCGTGCTGCCGCCTGACAGGCTGGTGTTGCCGCCCTGGGTGACGACAGGGCAACGGTGCCGTGTGCAGACCGCCATGACGGTGCCCACCTCTGCGGTGTTTGCCGGGCGCACCACAGCCATGGCCCGCCCGGTAAATTTTCCCGTCCAATCCTTCAGATACCCTGCGGTATCGCCCGGATCGGTCAAAACATGGGCCGCACCGACCGCCTGTTCCAGATCACCCAGAACGTCAGAAATATGTGTCATACTGCGGCCCTGATATGGGGTTAGATCGAACGGATCGCGCCGCCGTCGATGCGGATGCGGCTGCCAGTGACATAAGAGGCGCGCTCCGAGGCAAGGAACGTCACCACATCAGCAAATTCCTCGGGTTTGCCATAGCGCCCGGCAGGAATAGCCGCAGCCGAGGCTGCCGCGACATCGTTCACGTCCTTGCCGCTGCGTTTTGCGGCGGCGGCGTCCAGTTCATCAACCCGCTGGGTGTGAATACGCCCCGGCATCACGATATTCACCGTCACACCGTCGCTGGCCACTTCTGACGCGAGGGTCTTGGACCAGCCGACAATGGCCGCGCGCACACCGTTTGACAGGGCCAGGTTCGGGATCGGTTGTTCAACCCCCGAAGATGCGATGGTGATGATCCGGCCCCAGCCGCGTTCCTGCATCTTGGGCAACAGGGTTGTCGCGATGTGAAACAGGTTCGCGGCCATGGTTTCAAAATGCTTCAGCCACTCGGCCCGCGCGGCACCCGCCGCAGTGCCAGGGGTGGGCCGCCTGCGTTGTTGACCAGAATATCAACCCCGCCGTCCTGTTGCAGGGTGGCAAGGGTGGTATCAATCGCCGTCAGATCCGACAGATCCAAGGCAATAGGGCGCACATCCACTTGCCCCATTTCCGCGGCCCAGGCCTGAATGGCACCGCCATTGCGGGCCGCCGCAAAAACGGTGACGCCTTCACGGGCAAGCCCTTTGGCAATCTCCATGCCAAGGCCACGGCTGGCCCCCAACACAAGGGCGCGTTTTCCTTTAAGACCAAGATCCATCAGTTCAGCTCCTTCAATCGTTGCTCCACGCGCTGCATCAACAGCGCGATTTCGGCTTTCATGGCATCCGTTACACCGGCACCGGGACGGCGCAGGGTGTCGTGGGCGATGACCCCGCGCTGTGCAAGAGTATGCTTGCGGATCGCCAAACCCAGCCCCGGCTGTTGTTCAAACCGGGCAAGGGGAAGATAGGCATCAAACAAATCCCGCGCCCGTGTCGGATTGCCGTTCTGATATTCCCGCACAACGCTGACCATCATTTCGGGATAGGCGAAACCGGTCATGGCCCCATCGGCGCCGCGCTGCATTTCTTCGGGCAGGAACATTCCGCCATTGCCGCAAAGAATGGAAATCCGCCGGTTCAGCGTGCCGTCCTTGCGCAGGGCACTGATTTTTTCCAGCCCCGGCCAGTCTTCGTGTTTCAGGCAGACACAGGCAGGCAAATCCTGCACGATGCGGGCAATCACCGGCACCGACATCTGCACGCCCGTCGCCAATGGGAAATCCTGCAAGACAAACGGGGCATCGCCAATAAAATCGGCGGCCTGATGATAGTAATTCACGATCTGATCATCGGTGCGCAGACTGCCGGGCGGTGCAATCATCACCCCGGCCGCACCATCATCCATGACCATCTTGCTCAGGGCTTCGATCTGGGCAAAGCCGGGGGCCGAAACACCGACAACAACCGGCACCTTGCCGTTCACCCGCTTCAGAATGCGCCGGACGATGGATTGGCTTTCATCAACGGTCAGCTTTGGCGCCTCGCCCATCATGCCCAGAACGGTCAGTCCTGTAACCCCGGCTTCGAGATAGAAATCGACCATCCGGTCGGTGCTGTCTTCGTCGATCGAACCGTCCGGTTTGAACGGGGTTACAGCGATCACGTAAACGCCCTTGGCGTTTGCGTCGAATTTACTCATGTCTCAAATCCTCGATGATTGGGTCTGTTGCAGCGCCAGCGCGCCGATGGCCATGGCCGTGGCGGCCTGACTGGGGTCAATGACCGGGCACCCCAACTCTGTTTCCAGACGCGCCCGAAATGCCGCCATACCGGCGCAGCCCATGATCAGCACCTCGGCGCCGTGATCGGTTTGCAATCGGCGGCCAACCTCGGCCATGCGGCCATAGGTGCGCGCCTCGTCCGCCAGTTCGGCAACGCCAAGCTCCAGCGCCAGATCCCCGGCCATGCGATCCATCACGCCCATGGCCCCGACATAACGCAGATGCCGTGGGATCGACCGGTTGAGAATGGAAATAACCCCAAACCGCTGACCCATGGTCATCGCGGTGAGAATGGCGCTTTCGGCAATTCCAAACACCGGGCGCGCCGATTGTTCGCGCAGCGCCGCAAGGCCCGGATCGGAATAACAGGCAATCACAAAGGCCGATGCCGTGTCTTCCAGTGTCGCCGCCACCTTGAGCAGGGGTCCGGTGATCAGATCGACATGGGCCTGTGTTTCGATCCCCGGCGGGCCTTCGGCCAAAGTGTGGGTAACGATGTCAACGGCACAGGCCGACCGCATGGGCGCCAGCGCCCTGTCAATGCCCGCCGTTACATTGGTCAGGCTGTTGGGGTTTATGACGTGAATGGCCATGGACAGTCCTCAATCGGGGTTGGCTTATGTCTATCGGCTGGACGCCATAATGTCGTATGCTAGGTTTTGACCCGTGCATAACATCAGGGCATACAAATGAACCTTCGCCAGTTAGAGACATTTCGCGCCGTCATCACCGCAGGAACCACAAGCGGGGCCGCCATGGCATTGGGGGTGTCGCAACCTGCTGTCAGCCGGATGATCACGCACACCGAACAATCCCTGGGCCTGCGCCTGTTCGAACGGTTCAAGGGCCGGCTTGTTCCCACCGAAGAGGCGCTGCACCTGCACCGCGAGATCGAGCCGCTTTTCCTTGCCGTTGAGGCGGCACAGTCACGGATATACGACATTCGTGATGGCCGGGCCGGCAGCATCCGGATTGTTGCCATTCCGACGCTGGCAAATTCCGTCGTGCCCAATATTCTGCGTGAATTGCGTGAAAATGCGCCCGATATCCGAATATCGCTCGATATTCGCCGCTGGGAGCAGATCGTCTCGCAGATCGAGGCAAACACTGCCGATGTGGGGTTGGCCTTGCTGGCCAAGGACCGGCCCGGCCTGATCAACAAACCGCTTTATACCGGCAAGCTGATTTGCATCATGCCTGTGAACCACCCTCTTGCCAGACGCAGCGCGATTTATGTGTCAGACCTTGTGCCATATCCGTTCATTCGCATGACCCGCTCCAGCCCTCTGGGGGATCTGATCGCAAGCAATCTGGGCAAGGCGGATCTGCAAATTTCGACGGCGGTTGAAACCCGGTATTGCAACACCGCCTGTTCGCTGGTTCAGGCCGGTGTGGGCATTGGCGTCGTTGATCAATTCGTGATGGCGGCGGGCGATTATCCGGGGTTGATCTGCAAACCGTTCCTGCCCGAAGTCCCGGTGACAGCCTATGCGGTGACCGCCCGTGACCGCCCCATGTCACGCCTGACCAAACGGGTCATCAAAAGCGTTGAAGCCGCTTTGGCCAAGGGGGCGCACGATTACGTTTGATCCAGGGCCAGAACCGCGTCCAGCATCACCTGCGCCGCGAGGGTGCAATCACCCTTGTCGGCCCATTCATCTGCCGTATGGCTTAACCCACCCTTGCAAGGCAGGAAAATCATCCCGACCGGGCCGGTATGGGCGGCAAAAACCGCGTCATGGCCTGCCCCGCTGGGCATATGCACCGGGTCCACGCCATTCTGGCGCGCCGCATCGGCGATGATCCCCACAATCTGCGGATCGCATTGGGTGGCGCCGACATTGCTGAGGGTGCTGCGCGTCACATCAAAGCCGTCAGCGGCAAGTTTCGCAAAACATGGGGCAAGATCGTCAGACAGAAACCGCGCCAATTTCCCGGCGTCTGTTGATCGGACCTCAAGAATAAGATCGACCCGGCCGGGAACGGCGCTGGCGGCATTGGGGTGGTTTTCGATCCAGCCGACAGTGGCAACCAATGCCGATTCAGCCGTGTTGGCCCCATGGGCCAGATCCCAGACACTGCGGATCAGATCCGCCGCGCCAACCAGGGCATCCCGGCGCAGGGCCATCGGCGTTGCCCCCGCGTGATCGGTCTGGCCCTTGATCCGAATCCGTTCACGCGCGATTGCGGCAATCCCCGTGACAACCCCCACAGGCACCTGCGCTGTTTCCAGGGCGCGGGCCTGTTCGATATGCACCTCAAGATAGGCGGCGGTGGTATTGCTGCCCCGCTTTGCATCCCCAATCCGGTCGGGTTGCCCACCGACAAAGGCGATCCCTTCGGCCAATGTCATGCCATCTGCCCGCGTCATGGCCAGCATGGTTGAATCCAGCTTGCCCGCAATCGCGCGGCTGCCAATGCACGACAGGCCAAAGGCGCTTAATTCTTCGGCAAGAAAATCAATCACCTCGATCGGGTGGCGCAGGGCATGGCCGGTTTCAATCAGGGTTTGCGCCACTTCCAACGCGCAAAGCACCCCCAGAACCCCATCAAAACGCCCGCCCTCGGGCACCGTATCGCTGTGCGATCCCAAAAGGATCGGGGCGTGGTTGCTGGTGCCACCCACGCGCCCGACAAGATTGCCTGCAACATCGGTTTCAACCGCCAGCCCCGCGTCGGCAAAGGCCGCACGCAACCATTCACGCCCCTGCAAAAACATTGGCGTGAACGATTGGCGGGTCCATGGGCGGTCAGGCTCTGTCAGCTCGGCAAGGGCCTGAAGCCGCTGCCAGAGCCGATCACCGTTGACCTTGGGCGCACTCATGCCGCGTGGGGGCGCAGGAACCGATCCAGCCCACCGCCTTCGTTCACGATGGCACTGCCATCCCAAACCAGTTCGCCCCGGCACCATGTGGCCGCGACACGCACCTGGAATTCCCGCCCGGCAAAGGACGACCATGTAACGGCAGACTGGCTGTTGGAGGGGTCAAACAGATAGGTTTCCGGCTTCAGCACCACGATATCGGCGTCCATGCCGGGGGCGAGTGCGCCCTTGCGATCCTCCAGAAGGAAATGCCGCGCCGGGCCTTCACACAGCATCCGAACCACCGTTGACGGAGACAGCCCATGTTCGGCGCAACCTGTCCAGAACGCCGGCAACAAGGTTTCCAGACCCGGCCCCCCCGACGTGTTGGCGAAGATATCCGGGTTGCTCTTGCGCTCAAGCCCCCAACTGACGTGGTCGGACGATACAAAGGTGCAATTCCCCGCGCCGATATGGCTCCAGAGTTTTTCCATCTCGGCCTTGGGGCGGATCGGCGGATAATGTTTGATCTTGGCGCCCAGCCGCTCGGCGTGGTCTTCGTGGTTCAGCATCAGATATTGCACGCAGGTTTCGATGGTCACCTTGTGCCCCGCGTTGCGGTACATCCGGTGCAGTTCGAATCCATGATCGGTGGATACATGAACGACATGGGCGCGGGTGCCGGTGCGCGCGCCCAGCTCATAGACCTCCGCAGTGGCCAGATCTTCGATCAGCGGTGTATGGGCGCGCATGAAGGCATCCCAGCCGGTATCGCCCGCCGCGCGCATCCGTTCGATATTCTTGCGTGTCAGGTGCTGAATCTGGTTGTGAACACCACAGGCAAGACCCGAAGGCCGGATCAGTTCAAACGCTTTTTCCAGCACATCGTCATCAACCTTCGGAAACCGGCCCGGTGCAGCTTCGAAGGTGGAAAACTTGAACGCACATGCCCCCGCCTCGATCAGCCCGGCAGCCTCGGGCAGGTTGTCTTCGTCCAGAAGCGTGGCATAGAGGGCAACATCAACGTGGCAATCCCGGCGCAATTCGGCAACTTTGCCGTCAAAAGCGGCGCGCGTCGAAATCGCCTGTGGGTCGTCATAGGGCATATCGACCATGACCGTGACACCCCCCGCTGCCGCCGCACGCGATGCCTTGCCCAGCCCCTCCTGGCCCAGTTGGCTGGCTGAATGGACCTGCCCGTCAATCACGCCCGGCATCAACCAGCAGCCGGAACAATCCTGCACCTCGCGCGCCTGTGGCGGCGCGCCACGGCCCACCTGCGCGATCTTGCCATCACGCACAGCGACAAAGCCATCGGTGATCACTTCGTCAGACAACACAACGTTGCCAACAAACACCATATCGAAATCGGACATCGGGAATCCCCTTTGGTTTTCAGTTCAGGATAACAGGTTGGGCAGCCAGAGCGCGATGGCCGGAAAGGCAACAAGCACCGCCAGAACGCCCAGATCGCACAGCAGGAATGGAAAGCAGCCCTTGTAGATTTGCTCGGTGCTGACCTTCATTTCACGGGGGATCACACCCTTGATGGCAAAGACGTTCAGCCCCACAGGCGGCGTGATCGCGCCAATTTCCGTCAGTTTCAACGCGATGACGCCAAACCAGATCGGATCATACCCAAGCTTTACAAGCAGCGGAAAAACAATGGGCAGGGTCAGGGCATAGATGCCCACCGGCACCATGATCATGCCCAGCAAAAACATCAGCAGCATGATCCCACACAGGATCGCAAACGGCGGCACGTTCATGGTGTTGAGCATGATCGTCAGTTCCGTCGGCAGACCCGTCACCGCCAGAATCCGGCTGTAAAACAACGCGCCGATATTGATAAGGAACAGCATCGCCGTCACATTTGCCGCATCGCGCATCGCGCTGGACACTTCGCCGACACTGCGGAACGCCTTGAGATACCAGCTGAGCGCGAGGGTCACGACCGAACCAACCGCCGCCGCCTCTGTCGGGGTAAAGAAACCGCTGTAAATGCCGCCAAGGATGACAAAGGCGATCAACCCAACAGGCCAGATTTGCCCGGCCCCCCCGGTATTTTCGACTTTGGTGGCCACATCGTTTTGTTCAGGCAACTCGGGGGCCAGCGCCGGGTTGCGGCGCACCATCACGTTGATCAGGGTCGCATAGGCAACCGCCGTCAGCACACCGGGCAGGATGCCCGCCGCGAACAATTTGCCAATGGATTGCTGGGTGAACAGGGCATAGACGATCATCATCATGCTGGGCGGAATCATCGACGCAAACGTGCCCGCCGATGCAATACACCCGACCGAAAGGGCATTGTCATACTTCAGCCGGTTCATTTCCGGCAGCGCCATCTTGCCAAAGATCGCGGTCGTGGCGATGGATGATCCTGAAACAGCGCCAAAAAGCCCGCAACTGAAACAGGTTGCGATCAAAAGCGACCCCTTGATCCGGCGGGTCAGGGCGTGAACCCCGTCATAGGCCCGCTTTGCCAATCCGCCGTTCGATGCAAAGGCCCCCATCAGGATAAACAGGGGAATCGCGGTCCAGGTTGGTGACGCAACCGAGAAATAGGCCGCCTGTCCCAAAAGCGATATCGTGCTGTCAAAGCTTAGAAGGATCGTGCCGGTGACAAACCCGCTCAGGATGAATGCCAGTCCGATCTGCATGCCCAGACTCATCAGGGCCAGCAGCAATGCAATGCACAAGATGCCTGCGGTCAAGAATTCCATTTGCGGTGATGTCCTGTATTGACGGCTTTAATTGGTTTCAAGCGCGTGTTCGGGTGTTGGCCCATCAAGCGTGCCGGGATACCGGAAGAGATTGACGATAACCTGCAGGGTGAAAAGCGTTGCACCGATCACCATGACGAATTTTGTCGGCCAAATCGGCAGGCTGACCATACCTTCGATGGAATCATTGGTGCGAAACGCGTTCGCGGCATCTTTCACCACAGCGTAATACAGCAGCAGGACCGTTATCACCGCCAGCAGACGCGCGACAAAGATCATCGCCCTGCGCAGACGCGGCCCCACCATATCCACCAGAAACTCCAGCCGCACGTGTTCGCCGTATTCCTCACAGCGCGACAGCCCCAGATAGATGACGATCATCATCACGAAAACCGACATTTCCGCCATGCCCAGCAAGGGTTTGGCGAAGGTGCGCCAGATGATATCGACGGTCAGCAAGGCGACCATCGCCATCATCAACCACCCGGTGATCGCGGAAAGGATATTGTTTGCCAGGCTGAGATAGCGCTGCATGATTGTCATCCGAGTTTGAGAGAGGGATGCGGCGGCCAGAAAACCGGGCCGCCGCAGATGCTTATTCGCGGGCCATGGCCTCAGCCAGAATGGCGCGAACCTGGGTCATCACCTCGTCGGCGTTTTCCAGCCCCGAGGCCTTGGCCTCTTTGACCCACTCAGCCTGTAAATCGGCCAGCTTGTCACTGTTTTCCCACTTCAGAACATCGGCATCGGAAAGTTCGGTAACGTTCGCGCCTGCGGCCTCTTCTGCCTTGCGGATCGAGATCAAACGTGTCGTCATAGACTTGGCCGAACTGTTTTTCCGCCTCTGCCGTCGCCGCCGCAAGTGCGGCGCGTTCTTCATCCGACAGGGCATCGTAAAACTTTTTGTTGGCCAGATGCAGGAACGGCACCGCATACCAGAGCTGCTTGGAGATCAGAAGATTTGGCGCGACCTCGTCGAACTTCATCAGGTTCAAGCCGTCATAATTGGTGAAAACACCGTCGATCGTGCCGGTTTGCAGCGCGATGTAAACATCGCCCCATGGCACGGAAACAGGCGAGGCGCCTGCCGTTTCCAGATATTTGAGCGGCCATTTCCCACCCGCGCGCCATTTGTAGGATTCCAGATCACCAAGCGCGTCGACCTCGTATGTCGCGGCAAAGGCACCCGGCAACCCGGCAGTGGCCAGCAGGGGAACAACCCCGGCCTCGGCCAGTTCTTCGCGGAAAGCAGGCACACGGTCGTAAACCTGATTATAGAACCACGCCATGTTTTCGTATTTGGACGGGCCGCGCGGAAACAGCGGGAAAATCGTGTGCGCAACCAGACGTTCGGGGTAATGACCCGGAAAGACAAAGCCAAGATCGGCAACGCCATCGCCCAACCCGGTCAGGATCTCTTTTGACCCCATCAACGCACCGCCAAAGAATGCCCGCGTGGTCAGGTCTCCGTCTGATTGTTCTTCGATCTGTTGCAACCAGACATCGTTCACAAATTGTGTCCGCATCCCCCCCAGCGGGTCATGGTCACTGTAACGCAGGGTCTTTGAGTCTGCGCCACTTGCCGTTGCAAGCGTCGCGGCAAGCAAGCATCCCGCCATGGTTAAAAAGCCGCGCTTCGGCACTGTCCTTGTCAAAAGCATTTGTTATTCCTCCCTGTTCCGCCTTCACAAACCACCACGCAACTGAAACGACCTATCGCGTTTTGTGGTGTCCGATTGGGCAAGGCTATGCTGGGGAAATTTATTCTGTCAAATATCGGATGGGGGGATTCGATAACGTGATGTTATGCCTTGGGCTGTCAAAAACAGTGCATGACATTCACAGAACACAGACCATCTGATGCGGGAATCGGGCGCGTAAGCTTTTCGTAATGTTAACAGGCCAAAGGATGCGCACGGCGATTGGCGCCACAATCAAGCATTCCAAGGCATATGACCAGAAACCCCACATCCCCGTTGCGCCGCATTCTGTCTGCGCGTCCTGTCCTGTCGCATACCATGCTCAACCTGATCGTGGTCACCTATATCATGGCGCTGCTGAATCTCGGGTTCTGGTCGCGCATTTTCGGGGTGTTTCCCGAAGCGCCGTCAAAGGCGATCGTCTTCGGCCTCGGGGTCTGGGCGCTGACGCTGCTGCTGCTTGAATTGTTTGGTCCGTGGCGGCTGCAAAAACCGATCGCGGCAGTGATGATCGTAGTCGCCGCCAGTGCGCAATATTATGAACAACATCTGGGCATTCTGATCGACCGTGAACTGGTGCGCAGTATCGTTGAAACCACCTTCAATGAATCACGCCATCTGGTGACCCCGAAAATGATCGGGACGATCCTGATCAGCGGCGTTGTCCCTGCCGCTCTGGTGTTCTGGCCAAAGGTGCGCCGGGTGGCCGGGTGGCATATGTTGTGGCGCTGGCCCCTTGGGGTGGTGGTAAGTGCGGTGCTGGTTCTTGGATCGGTCTACAGCCACTACAAGGATTATTCGGTCATGCTGCGCCATCGGCATGATCTGATGGGCGCCTATCAACCGGGGGCGTCGATCTGGGCCTTTGGGCGTTATGCGAAACAGGAATGGCGTACCGCCGATCCCGTGGCCGCCCCCTTTGGCCGCGATGCCAAACCCGGCCCGGCCATCGCCGCCGCGCAGAAACCCGTTCTGTTGGTGTTTTTTGTTGGTGAAACCGCGCGGGCGGAAAATTTCGGGCTGGATGGATACGCCCGTGACACCACCCCCGAACTGCGTAAACGTGACGTGATCAACTTTCCCGATGCTCATTCCTGCGGCACATCAACGGCGGTGTCCGTGCCTTGCATGTTTTCCGCGCTGCCCCAGGCCGAATATTCACGCGAAGGGTTTCTCAGTCAGGAAAACCTGCTTGATGTGCTGGACCATGCGGGCGTTGCCACCCAATGGTGGGACAACAACACCGGCGATCAAAGCGTGGCCAAGCGGACCGGCTGGAAAACCGTCGATGCCACCCTGTCACCGGATGTTTGCAAGGTAGAATGTCTGGACGATGCGTTTTTCCCGGTGATCGACAGGGTCCTGGCGGACATGCAGACCAACACCGTGCTGGTGCTGCATATGATCGGCAGCCACGGACCATCGTATTATCTGCGCTATCCCGAAACTCAGGCCCCCTATCAGCCCACCTGCCAGACCTCGGAGTTTTCGGATTGCACCACCCCGGAAATCGTCAACACATATGACAACACGATCGTGCAGACCGACCGCATTCTGGCAACCACGATCGACAAACTTGCCGCGTCGGATCGGGTGAACACAGCCATGCTGTATCTGTCCGACCACGGGGAATCTTTGGGCGAAAACGGGTTGTACCTGCACGCCGCGCCTGTCTTTATCGCGCCCACACAACAGACCCACATTCCATTCCTGATGTGGCTGTCGCCCGGGTTTGCAAAGGCGGTGGGGGTTGATGTCAAATGTCTTGCCGACACTGCGGAACAGCGGGTAAGTCAGGACAATGTATTTCATACGGTACTGGGCCTGATGGATGTCGAAACATCCGTGCGTGACGACGCGCTTGATCTGACCGCCGCCTGCCGTGGCAACAAAGAGACATGATGCAGACGCAACCACCCCCTCCGAACCCCGGCCCGTGCCAAAACCCAGGCGCGGGTTGGCGCATATTGTCGATGCCTCGGGGTATTCGATTGCCGGATTTCGCCGCCTGATGGATGAAAGCGCCGCACGCCTTGAACTGGGCGCGGCGGCGTTGGCGGCGGTTCTGTTTCTGATCCGGGGCGCGTCCATCGGTCAGTGGCTGACGTTGCTGTGCCTGTTTCTGGGCGTTCTGGTGGTCGAGGCCCTGAACACCGCGATCGAGGTTCTGACCGACCGGATTTCGCCGGAATGGTCGCTTGAGGCAAAACACGCCAAGGATCTCGGGTCGCTGGCCGTTGGGCTGTCGCTGACCATTGCGGGGATCTATGTGTTGGCGGTTCTGTCGGGGCTTTCGCTATAGCGCGCGCTTCCATTTCCCTTTCAGCAGCCGCAAGTGAAAGGCGGGGAATTTGACCAGCTCCTCCATCAATAACAGCGAAAACACCCATGGGGCCGACAGGTGCAGATACAGCACCAGAACCGCCGTCAGCGGCACCCGGAACAGCCACTGGGACGCGACAAAGATATTCATGACGTAAACCGTATCGCCCCCCGCCCGCAGGGTATTGCCGCAAATCGCGTTTGAGCCTTTGGGAAACGGCAACAGCAACAGCACGGGAAGAAACGCGAAAAGCGCCGCTTTGGTTTCGGGTTGCAGGTCGTGATAAAGCCAGCCCGACGACAGGCCGACGCAGAGATAGATCACCGCAACCACCGCCGCCGCCACAAAGGCCGCGCGCCACGCCCGGACCAGAAATTCATCAAGCGTGGCACTGGATTGTGCCTTGCCCAACAGTTGCGCAACGATGATTCCCGTGGCTTGCGCCCAGGTGATTCCGAACGTACCCGCCATCTGAACCCAGGGCAAAATCAACGTCAGCGCGGCAAACTGGTTCACGCTCAGATTGGCATAAAGCAGCATTGCAACACTGTTGGCCGCGTTGGAACTGATAAATGTTGCGGCAATGGGCAGGGCAAACACCAGATGCCGCCTGACCGAATGGTGCAACGTGCCCTGCAACCAACCCGGAACATCCAGATATCCGCCGCAATACCGGTAAAACCGGATACCAAGGTACAATGCCCGCATGAATGACGCGATGGCACTGCCCGCCGCCGCCCCCATCAGCCCCAGTTCGGGAAATCCATACAGCCCGTGAATCAGCACGATACTTAGGCCCACGTTCGCCGGAACCGCGATAAGATAGCTGTAGAACGGAATTTTCGTTTCGCCACAGCCGTTGAAATGTCCCGCAATGCACTGGCCCACGGCCTCGCCCAGAACCACAAGCGTGAAAACCGCGAGATAGCGTTCGGCCTGCACGGCAATTTCGGGGCTGTGGGCAAAGGCCGCGATGATATCATCACCCACCAGCCACACCGCGAGAATGCCCGATATGCCGGCGCCCAAGTTGATCAGCAAGCCGCAGTAAAACCCCGTTTTCAGGGCGACCGCCTGCCCCGAGCCATAGGCCTGTGCCACACGAATGACCGTGGCGGTCGAAAAAGCCAGCAGAACGCCCAAAAGCAACCCGCCTATGGCACTGGCCAGCCCCATGGCCGCCAACGCCTGTTCCCCCAGCCCGGCAACAAGAAAGGCATCGATTACAACAATGCCGTGCAGCATGATCGCCTTTAACGTCAGCGGCCATGCCATTTGAAAAATGGCATAGGTGGACGGGGTGGAACTGTGTTGCATGGGCTGCCGTCTTGAGAGTTTCATCCGTCGTGCATCTGCCACGGCAGATCGGCCCGGCACCGCATGCGCCGGGTCGGGAACACCCGAAACGGGCGTTATGGCTTGGTCAGGCCGGGGGGCAGGCTATGGGTCGAAATACCGGGCATTTGATTTTGAAACCGCTTCGATCGTGGCATCCAGACGGGACAGGTGCACCATCCCCGCCTTGGTTGCCCCGTCGGCGTCGTTGCCTTTGACCATCTCGGCAATCGTTTCGTGATCGCTCAGCAGTTGGACCATCCGGTCCTCTTTTGCCAGAGCAAGCAGGCACAGCCTGTCGACCTTGGCCTTTTCCGACGCGATAACCTCGAACGCGAAATCTGCTTTTGCAATGTCGCACAGGGTCTTGTGAAACTCGTAATCCAGCGGTCCGAAGGCTGCATAATCGCCCGCCTGAACAACGATGCGTTGTCGATCAAGGCAAGCATCAAGAAGCGCGGCACCTGTCGGATCGCATTCGGCAGCCGCCTGTTGCAGAACCTTGGCTTCCACGGCGGCGCGCACAAACCGGGCCTTGGCAAGTTCCCGGACCGAGAACCGCTTTACCTCGGTCGCCCGCTGTGGGCGGATCATCAACAAATCAAGGCTTTCCAGCCGGCTGAACGCATCGCGAACCGGCTGGCGGGAAACCCCGAACTGAGACGCGATTTCAGCCTCGGATATCCTGTCACCGGGCAATAGCCGCAGCGAGGCAATTTCTTCGTAAAGATGATCGAATATGGTTTCCACGCTGGTTCGGCGATCTTTGATTTGCGTGACATGTTCCATCGGGGCGTCCTCAAAAGTTTTGGCTGAATACCCAAACCGGCCACGAAAGGCCAGTTGTTCCGCCACCAATCCCAACGGCGGTGGGTGCCGTGATCGGGGGCGCATCCACTTCTTTGATTTCCATCACAAATCCCTTCTGAGTTGAGAGAGTCGCGGAATTTTCTCTCCCTTTACGTGAATTCATACTAGTATGTCAGATCAATTACTAGTATGCCAGTTGGAATAAGTGAGACCGGCTTTAGAATCACAGCCCCGCGTCGGGCACACATCGGGAACCGAATTTGCGGGCGCTTTTAAAGGGCCGCGTAGGGCAGGGAGGGATCATGTCAGGGGTTCAACTTGAAAGCATCGTCAAAGCGTATGGGGCCGTTCAGGTCGTCCATGGAATTGATCTTGATGTGCAGGACAAAGAGTTCGTGGTTCTGGTGGGGCCATCCGGCTGTGGCAAATCCACGACCCTGCGGATGATCGCCGGGCTTGAGGAAATCTCGGACGGGCAGCTTACCATCGACGGGCGCGCGGTGAACCGCGTCGCGCCAAAAGATCGTGACGTGGCCATGGTGTTTCAGAACTATGCCCTTTATCCGCACCTGAACGTCGCCGACAATATCGCCTTTGGTCTGCGCATCCGTAAGGAAAGCAAGGCCAACATCGACGCCGCCGTGCAAGAGGTTGGCGGCATTCTCGGCCTGACCGAATACCTTGAACGCCGCCCGGCCGATCTTTCGGGCGGGCAACGCCAGCGGGTGGCCATGGGCCGCGCCATCGTGCGCCGCCCCAAGGTGTTTCTGTTCGATGAACCCCTGTCCAACCTTGACGCGAAACTGCGCACCCAGATGCGGGCCGAAATCAAACGCCTGCACAACCGTCTGGGTGTCACCAGCATCTATGTGACCCACGATCAGGTCGAGGCGATGACCCTGGCGGATCGGATCGTCGTGATGAACGACGGGCGGATCGAACAGATCGGATCACCGATGGAATTGTTCCTGAACCCCGCAAACGCCTTTGTGGCCGGGTTTCTTGGCGCCCCGCCGATGAACATGATCGCGGCCGTGATCGCAGATGGCGACGCAGCGCCCGTGGCCAGTTTCGCGGGGCAAACGCTGCCCCTGCCCCCCTTGCCCGGCCTGCAAAATGCCGTGGGGCGCAAGGTGATCGTCGGGGTTCGCCCCGAATACGCCGAGGTTGTCTCGGCACCCGTCGCGGGCAGTGTCGCCTGCGCGCTTGAACTGGTCGAAACCCTCGGGTCCGAGGCGCTGTTGCACATGACCCTTGCAGGTGACCCCTTTGTCATCCGCACCGAAACACTGGGGCAGATGTCCAAGCTGGATTCCGCCAGTGGCTTTACCGTCAAACCTGATTTGATCAAGGTGTTCGATGCCCAGACCGGAGCGGCCCTGTCAGGCCAGACCCGGGTCGCATGAAGGCCCCGGGAAGCAAGGTCGGCGGATCGACCGAGGAACTGATTGTCGGCGCAAAAGAGGCGCTGCGCAGCCGCAAACCCAGCCGGATCACCCGCGTAACCGACCATTTCCGCAAGGAATGGCAGCTTTACGCGATGTTGCTGCCCACGATCATCTGGCTGCTCGTGTTTCTTTATAAACCGATGTACGGGCTGCAGATCGCCTTCAAGGATTACAGTATCTTCCGCGGCGTCGCCGGCAGCCCCTGGATCGGGCTTGAGCATTTCTACACGCTGTTCGGCAATGATCAATTCATCCGCGCCCTGCGCAACACCATCTATATCAGCATGCTCAGCCTGCTTTTCGGCTTTCCCATGCCGATCCTTCTGGCGCTGATGTTCAACGAGGTTCTGCACCAGACGTTCAAGAAAACCGCGCAAACCATCGTTTATCTGCCGCATTTCATTTCATCGGTGATTATCGCCGGGATCGTGATTACGGCGTTTTCACCATCTGCGGGTCTTGTGAATACAATCATGGGGTGGTTCGGGATCGACTCGATTTATTTCCTGACCAAACCTGAATGGTTCAGGCCGATCTTTGTCGGAACGACAATCTGGCAAGAGGCGGGTTTTCAATCGATCGTCTATCTTGCGGCCATCGCCGGCATATCGCCCACACTGTATGAAAGCGCAGTGGTGGATGGGGCGTCACGCTGGCAGATGATGTGGAAGATCACGCTGCCGTCAATCCTGCCCACGATCATCATCATGCTGATCATCCGCATCGGCAACATGCTCGAAGTGTCGTTCGAGATGATCATCCTGCTGTATCAGCCCGCCACCTATGAAACGGCGGATGTGGTGAACACCTTTATCTATCGTCAGGGTATTCAGGGTGGACAATACGATCTGGCCGCCGCCGCCGGGCTGTTCAACGCCATCGTCGCCTTTGTTCTGGTGATGAGCGCGAACACCATTTCCAAGCGTTATTCACGCACGTCGCTTTGGTAAGGGAAACCTCTGATGTTGAACATGAATCTCTATTCGCGCGGTGACAAGGCCTTCGTCATCCTCAACATGATCCTGATCGGTATATTCACCCTCTCGGCGCTTTATCCGTTTATCTATATCGCGTCCCTGTCCATGAGTACCGGGCTTGAGGCGCGCGCCGGAAACGTGGTGCTGACGCCGGTCGGGTTCACCCTCGAAGCCTATAAACGTGTCCTGTCGGAACCGATGTTCTGGACGTCCTACAAGAACACGTTCATCTATACCATCGGCGGCACATTGATGAGCCTGGCGTTCATCATTCCCGGGGCCTACGCCCTGTCGCGCAAACAGCTTTACGGGCGGCGGTTCTGGAACCTGATGGTGGCCTTCACCATGTGGTTTCACGCCGGGATGATCCCGTTTTTCCTGAACATGCGCGATCTTGGCCTGCTCGACAGCTATTTCGGGATCATCATCGGGTTTGCCGTCAACGGCTTTAACATCATTCTGCTGCGCAACTTTTTCGAAGGCATCCCGCAATCCTTTGAAGAAGCGGCGCGGATGGATGGCGCGAATGAATTTCAGGTGCTGTGGAAGGTCTATATGCCCCTGTCAAAGCCGGCCATCGCCACCGTTGCATTGTTTTGCATCGTGTCACGCTGGAACGGGTTTTTCTGGGCGATGGTGTTGTTGCAGGACGAAAGCAAGGTGCCGCTGCAGGTGTATCTGCGCCATGTGATCGTTGAATTGTCCGACGACGAGGAATTCGCCAGCAGCCTTTTGAACGCGGCCTATTCCTTTGAAACGGTCAGCGCCGCGATCATCGTCTGCTCGATCATTCCGATCCTGCTGATTTACCCGTTCCTGCAAAAATACTTCAACAAGGGCATCATGCTTGGCGGCGTGAAAGAATGACAATCGACCGCATTAGGGAGGAAACCATGCGCAAATTAACCCTGGCTTCGGCCATCCTGTTGACCACGGCAATCACCGCACCAGCCTTTGCAGACGACAGTTTGCTGGTAACCGATAAACCGATGGACCTGACGATTCACATGCACTGGGCCCGCACGCAGGGCTATGAGGTGCCCAAGACGGGCGCGGAATATCCGGTTGAAACCGCCGCGAAAGAGATGACGAACATCCATCTGGTCGACAAGACAGCGGGCCGCAATACCACCGATTCCATTGAGGCGATGAACCTGCTGCTGGCTCAGGGCAATCTGCCCGATATCGTCGGGGGCGCCGCGATCCAGCAGCCGGTCAACCAATACGGGCCTCAGGGGGCGTTTGTGCCACTGAACGACCTGGTCAAGGAATACGCCCCCCATATTCAGGCTTTCTGGGATTCGCACCCGGGCCTGCAACAGGCAATTTCGTCCTATGACGGGAATTATTATTACATTCCCTATCTGCCCGATGGTAAATTTGGCCGGGCCTGGTTCATCCGTCAGGACTGGCTTGATAAACTGGGGCTGGAACAGCCGCAGAACGTCGACGAACTGCACGATGTTCTTGTCGCTTTCCGTGACCAGGATCCCAACGGCAACGGCATAAAAGATGAAATTCCGTTCTTTGCCCGCCAGTGGGAAGAGGTAAACCGCCTTCTTACCTTCTGGGATGCACGGTCGTCCGGTTCGGACACCTATCACGATTTTTATGTCACCGACGACGGCAAGGTGGTGCATCCCTATGCGCAAACGGCCTATCGCGATGGTCTGGCCCATGTGGCGGAATGGTACAAGGAAGGGTTGATCGACCCCGAAATCTATACCCGTGGGTCGTCGTCACGCGATTACCTGTTGTCAGAAAACCTTGGCGGTTTAACCCACGATTGGTTCGCCTCCACCTCGGGGTATAACGACGCGCTGGCCGACAAGGTCGAAGGGATCAACTTTATCCCGTTCCTGCCGCCTGAATCGGCGGGTGGCGTGCGGATGGAAGAACACCGTCGTATCCCGATCAAGCCCGACGGCTGGGCGATCAGCTATCAGAACGAACATCAGATCGAAACGATCAAGTATTTTGATTTCTGGTTCACCGAACAGGGCCGCCTGTTGTCGAACTTTGGTGTTGAAGGCCAGACATGGGACATGATCGACGGCGAGCCGATCTACAAGCCCGAGGTTCTGAACAGCGATTCACCGGTAAACAGCCAGATGTATCTGGTCGGCGCACAAATTCCGCGCGGCTATTGGCAGGATTACCGCTATGAATGGCAGTGGACAACCGAAGCGGCGCGCAAAGGGATCGAGCTTTACGAAGCCAACGATCTGCTGATTGACCAATTTCTCGGCGTTGCGCTGAACGAAGAGGAACAGTCGGTCTATGACAAATACTGGCCCTCGCTGCGCACCTATATGCTGGAACGTCAGCAGGCCTGGGTTCTGGGCACCGGCGACATCAAGGCAGATTGGGACGACTACACCGCGACCCTGACCAAGATGGGGTATGACAAGGTGATTGATGTCATGAACACCGCTTACGCGCGTCAGTATAACTGATTCAGGCACCCACCGGGCGCGGCCTTGCGGGGCCGCACCCGATTTTTCCGCACCACCAGAAAGCGCTCCTATGCCAAGCCAGACACTCCCCATGCTTGATGAGCCGACAACCGGCCGGCTAACCATCCAATATGGCCCGACAGGGGGTGCCGCCGTCGCGGAAAACCCGCCCCGTTTCAGTTGGCTGCCGGTGATTGAAGACGAGGCGCGCTATATGCTGCGGGTCTCGGCCGATCCGGGGTATCCGACAAAGAACACCCATGTATTCACTGACATTCCGCTGAATTTCTTTACCCCCGACATCATCCTGCCTGCGGGCGATTATGTCTGGTCCTATGCCGTGTGCGACCCGAAAACCGGCAAACCCGCAACCGGGTGGAGCAGTGACCGCACCTTCAGCCTGGCCGAAGGCCTGCCCGAAACGCCACTGGCCGACCGCAAGACCCGCCTGGCCCACACCAACCGCAGCCATCCGCGCCTGTGGCTGACCCCCGACCGCCTTGCCAGTTTCGCCAGGGACGTGGCAACGGACGCCGGCCATTGCACATGGTCCACGTTCTTTGAGCACTCTGTCCTGCCATGGATGGACCGCGAAATCATGGCCGAACCGGCAGGATATCCGGGGCACAAACGTATCGCTCCAATCTGGCGGCAGACCTATATCGACTGTCAGGAATTGCTTTATGCGATCCGCCATCTGGCCATTGGCGGGCAGGTTACCCGCGATGCCGCGATGCTGGCCCGGGCCAAGGAATGGCTGCTGGCCGCCGCCGCATGGGATCCGGTGGGCACCACATCGCGCAGCTATACCGACGAATGGGCGTTTCGGGTGAACCTCGCGCTGGCCTGGGGCTATGACTGGTTGCACGATCAGCTTGACGATGGCGAACGCGAAATCGTCAGGGCGGCCCTTTTGGCACGCACCCGCGAAACCGCCGATCACGTGATCAAACACGCCAACATTCAACTGTTTCCCTTTGACAGCCACGCGGTACGTGCGGTTTCTGCCGTTCTTGTGCCTGCGGCCATCGCCCTGCTGGATGACGCCCCCGAGGCCGAGGATTGGTTGAACTATTCCATCGAATTCCTGTTCACCGTCTATTCCCCCTGGGGCGATACCGATGGCGGGTGGGCCGAAGGGCCGCATTACTGGATGACCGGCATGGCCTATCTGATTGATGCGGCGAACCTGTTGAAGGGCTATGCCGGGATCGACCTGTATCAACGTCCGTTCTTTCAGAAAACCGGCGATTTCCCGCTTTACACCAAGGCCACCGATACCCGCCGCGCAACCTTTGGCGATGACAGCACGCAGGGCGATCTGCCCGCCGTCAAGATCGGCTATAACCTGCGCCAATATGCGGGGGTGACCGGCAACGGCGCCTATCAATGGTATTACGACGAAATCAAACGCACCAACCCCGGCACCGAAAAGGCATTTTATAACTGGGGCTGGTGGGATTTCAATTTCGACGAATTGGCCTATCGCACCGACTTCCCGATTATCGAAGCGGTGCCCCCCGCCGATGACGATCAGTTCCGCTGGTTCAAGGGCATCGGTTGGGTCGCGATTCAGCACCGGATGCAAGACCCCGACAACCACATCCAATTCGTGATGAAATCGTCGCCCTATGGGTCGATCAGCCACAGTCACGGCGATCAGAACGCATTCTGCCTTGCCGGTTTTGGCGAAGATCTGGCAATCCTGTCGGGGCATTACGTGGCCTTCAACAGCACCATGCACCAGGCATGGCGCAGGCAGACCCATTCAAAAAACGCCATCCTGATCAACGGAAAAGGCCAATACGCAGGCAAGGACAAGGCCCGCGCGATGCAATCGACCGGGCAGATCACCCGCGCCGAAACCCACGACGATCACATCTTCATGCAGGGCGATGCCACGGCGGCCTATAAAACGCTGACCCCCGAGGTGACTTCGGTTCAGCGTGACGTTTATTTCGTCAACAACATGTTTTTCGTCGTGGTCGACAGCATTGATGCCGATGAACCGGTTGAGATTGACTGGCGTCTTCATGCCAACGCGCCCATGGCGCTGGGGGATAGCACATTCCGCTATACCGGCGAAAAGGCGGGTTTTTACGGCCAATTCCTGTGGTCCGAAGCGGGCGCGCCCCGCCTGACGCAGGAAACCGGCTTTGCCGGTGTCGATCCCTCTGAAATTGAAGGTCTGCCCGTCAGCACCTGCCTGAACGCGAAGTTCCCAAAGGCAATCCGCCACCGGATCGCAACATTGATCGTCCCCTATCCCTTGTCGGCGCCGCGCCGCATCTTTAGCTTCCTCGATGACCAGGGCTATGACTGCGACCTCTATTTCACCGATTCCGCTGACCGCAGCTTCAGGGTTATCGTCCCCAAAACATTCAATGTCGGCACGACGCCGCGCACGTAACCTTACAGGAAGGAAACAACATGAAACTAGCAGGAAAAACGGCCATTATCACCGGTGCCGGGCGTGACATCGGGCGCGCATGTGCGATCCGTCTCGCCGAAGAAGGCGCGAATGTCGCCATCAACTATTTCTCCAGCAGCGAAGGCGCCGACAGTGCCGTGGCCGAAATCACCGCTGCGGGTGGCAAGGCATTTGCGCTTCAGGGCGACCTGAACACCCAGGCGGGCGTTGACGCGCTGGTCGCCAAGACCGTCGCCGAATTTGGCAGCGTCGATATTCTGGTCAACAACACCGGCGGATTGATTGCCCGCAAGACGATTTCGGAAATGTCGCTGGAACATTGGAACGCGGTCATGGATCTGAACCTGACCAGCACCTTTCTGATGATCAAGGCGTGCCTGCCCCATCTGGACACCGGCGCCATCGTCAACATCGCCAGTCAGGCAGGCCGTGATGGCGGCGGGCCCGGCTCGATCGCCTATGCCACATCGAAAGGTGCGGTTATGACCATGACCCGGGGTCTGGCCAAAGAGTTGGGGCCGAAAATTCGCGTCAACGCCCTGTGCCCCGGCATGATCGACACCGATTTCCACAACATTCACACCGCCCCGCAAGTGCGCAAGAATGTCGAAGCGGCAGCACCGGTAAAACGCCAGGGCGTGCCCGTGGACGTTGCCAATCTGGTGTTGTTCCTGGCCTGCGACGACAGCGCATTCATTACCGGGGCAAATGTCGATATCAATGGCGGCATGTTGTTCAGCTAAGAAAAGGAGCACCACACGATGACGGATTTTCCAGTTGTCAAAACCGCCGATCACGTCACACGGCAGGTGATGGCCGACCATCCTGATCTGATGATGGTGGCGTTCCGGTTTGAAAAGGAGGGCGCCATTGGCGCCCTTCACGATCATCCCCACATCCAATCGACCTATGTTGCCAGTGGCCGCTTTCGCATGACAGTGGGCGACCGGACGCTTGAGATCGGACCGGGCGACAGCCTTGTGGTGCCCTCTGGCACGCCCCATGGCTGTGTCTGCCTTGAGCCGGGCCAGTTGGTGGATTGCTTTACACCACGGCGCGACGATTTTCTTTAAAGGGGGCTGCGGCGGGGGAATTTCCCTGCCGCAGTTTCATGCCCGATCATCCGGCGCCTGAACGGGTGCAGGGGTTTTTCGATCCATGCAAAGACCAACGCCGCATAGGCGATGGAAATCACCAGCGACAGACCCACCAAAAGCGGCGCGCCACTGGTGCTGATGTTGTTGAAAATCAACGCGTTGATGACGACCAGATGGATCAGGTAAATGGTGAACGACCACTGCCCGATCCGCCGCAGCGGTTTCCAGTTCAGTGGCCGGAAGACAATATCATCCGGCCGCGTCACCGCATAGTAAAACAGTGGCATCAACGCGATCCCCTGCAAGGTATAGCGCAGGGTGGCCCGAAACGCCCCGTCCCGGATGACCAGACAGGCCAGAAGAACGGCAATGGCCAGGGTAATGATCCCCCAACGCACCATTGCGGGCCGCTCGAACATCCGCTGCGCGATGCCGCGCCATTGCATCAGCGCCAGAAGACAGCCGAACAGGATGCTGTCCAGCCGCGTATCGGTGGAAATGTAAATCTCCCAATCGCCTGTCCCCAGAAGATACCAACGCACCCCGCGCCACAGCAACACCGCGACAAGCAGGCCAACAACACAATGGTTGGCGTATCGTTTGTTGACAAGAAAGATGAACAGCATCGGCCAGAGCAGGTAAAAATGTTCTTCGACCGCGAGGGACCACAGAATTCCCAAACCATTCACCGTCTGCATCGAATCTGACCAGATGCTGAAGTAATTGAAATAGAAAAATATCTGGCTGATCAGGGTGTTAAGGTCAAACCCGCCCTCGGCAAGCCCCAGAAACAACAGGGCATAGCTGACGGCAAGCGTCACGATGATGGGCGGCGCCAGCCGGATCACCCGGCGCCCGTAAAAGGCAATCTGCGAGATACTGCCAAACCCATTGTATTCCCGCGCCAAAAGCGCCGTAATCAGATAGCCCGACAGGAAGAAAAAGATCGTAACGCCGAACCCGCCCGGCACGATATGGCCAAACCCCACATGTGATGCAAAAACGATCAGAATGGAAATCGCGCGGATTCCATCAAGGGATGCAATATACGCGCTTTTTTGCATCTGACCCTCGTTGCACCCTGCCGCGTCAATGCATCACACTTTTCGCGCCCACCGCCAAGCCTGACGGCGCGGCGACAGGGCAACCAATGGCGCTCTGTTGCATTCGCGCGCCGCGATCACTCCATCGCGGGGGCCGCACCGGCAGCCGGGCTATGATCCGGGCGGCGCAACAGCAGGGCAAGCGGGATCGCCAGCATCGTGACGATCATCATCAGTTTGAAATCGTCGATATAGGAAATCATCAATGCCTGTTGGTTCACCAGCCCGTCAAGCTGCGCCAGCACCCCCGGATCACCCGCCGCCGCACCGGGCGAAAGCGTGCGCAACACCGGGTTGAACGGTGAAATCGCGGCGCCCAGCTCGGAATGGTTGATCTGAATATTGCGGGCCAGCATCAGCGACACAACCGAAATGCCGATGGACGACCCGATATTGCGCACCAGACTGAACAGGCTGGTGGCATCCGCGCGATAATTGGGCGGCAGCGTGGCAAATGCGACGGTGGACAGCGGCACAAACACAAGGCCCAGCCCCAACCCCTGAACCACACCGGAAACGATGATCGGCATGTCATCCATCTGAGGTGTGAACCCCGTCATCATGTAAAGTGACGCGGTGGTCAGCGACAGCCCCCCCACCACCAGCAACCGCGCATCGAACCGCTGCACCAGCCGCCCGACAAGGATCATCGAAATCATCGTGCCAACCCCGCGCGGCGCCATGACAAGCCCGGTCGTGATCGTCGAATAGCCGAAAATCGTGGACAGCATCGGCGGCAGCAATGCCAGACTTGCCAGCAGAACGATGCCGATGATGAAGATAAAGATAAGCCCGGTGGCGAAATTCCGGTCGGCAAAGATACGCGGGTCAAGGAACGGATCCCTGGCGGTCATGATATGCACGCCAAACACCCAGACACAGCTGACGGCCAGAAAGGTATAGATCCAGATTTCGGACGAGGCGAACCATTCCACCTCGCCGCCCCGGTCCAGCATCAACTGCAAGGCACCGATGCCGATGGCCAGCATGGCAAAGCCAAAGAAATCGAACCGCCGTTTCCATGTTGCCGCCCGGGGCAAAAAGGCAAGGCACCCGGCCAGTGCCAGCGCACCAACCGGCACGTTGATGAAAAACACCCAGCGCCAGTTGAAACTCTCGGTCAGCCAACCGCCCAGCGTCGGGCCGATGATCGGACCAACCATGATACCGGCGCCCCACATGGCCATGGCCTGACCGTGTTTTTCGCGCGGGTTGATATCCAGCAGGAATGTCTGACTCAGCGGTACGATGGCCGCCCCGAACAACCCCTGCAACAGCCGGAATCCCACCATGGAATTCAGGCTCCACGACAATCCGCACAGCATCGAGGCAACAACAAAGCCAACCACCGAAACGATGAACACATTGTGCCGGCCAAACCGGTCCGACACCCAGCCGGTCATCGGCGTCATGATCGCCGCCGCAACGATGTAAGAGGTCAGAACCCAGGTGATCGTATCCCGCGACGCCCCAAGATCGCCGGTCATCGACGGCAGGGCGACGTTGGCAATCGTGGTGTCCAACACCTGCATGATCGTCGCCAACATGATTGACAACGTGATCAATCCCCGGTGCGGTACGTTATCCGGGTCAATCGTGGCGGCGGCATTCATCTTTCAGGTTCCTTCCCGGCTCACTGCGCCGCAAAGGCGGTAAGGCCCGGCAATGTGCGGGTGATGCCCGTGTCGATGCTGACGGTCGAACTGGCACCCGAGATCAGGTCAACCCCCGCAGGCACAGGCCCGTCAAGGCGCAGGCGCACCGGCACCCGTTGCGTCACCTTCACCCAGTTGCCCGTCGCATTCTGGGCCGGCAAAAGCGAGAATTCGGCGCCCGTTCCCGCCCCGATCGCCTCGACCGTCGCGGCAAATTTCTGCCCCGGGTAGATGTCGAATTCGATTTCCGCCGACTGGCCCGCCGTGAGGTGGGTCAACTGGGTTTCCTTAAAGTTCGCATCGACCCAGGAATCGCCGGTTTCAACCAGCACAAACAGCGGCGTTCCGGCGGCAACAAACTGCCCCTCGCGGAACGACGCCGCCTGATAGGTAACGCCATCGGCAGGGGCGCGCACCGTGGCCAATTCAAGGTTATAGGTTGCACGTTCGCGCGCGGTCAGGGCCGACCGGACAGAGGGGTGGTCGTCGGTCGGGGCGGCGGGATCGCCGCCAAGGGCGGCTTGGGCGCTGGCCGTGGCCTGTTGCAGCGCGCTGAGCTGTTCCTGTGCCTTGCGCAAATCATGTTGCGATCCGTCAAGGGCGGCAGCGGTCGCCACCCCCCGGTCGGCCAGGGATTGCTGCCGCTCCAGCTCTTTGGTGAGATAGGACACCTCGTCACGGGCGACGTCTTCCTGGGCGACGCTTTGCTGATAGCCGGCCTTCATTTGTTCCACCCGCAACCGGGCGCTGGAAATGGCCGCGTCGGCCTCGGCCACGGCAAGGCGGTAGGGTTCGGGATCAATGCGGAACAGGATATCACCGGCGTGAACCTTTTGATTGTCCGCCACGTCCGATTCAACCACACGACCTGACAGGTCGCTGACAATCGAAACACGGGCCTGATGCAGATAGGCGTTTTCGGTTTCTTCATACCGCCCGCCCGACAGCCACAAAAACCCCCGCCAACGACAAGCACCAGCGGCACAAGCAGCATCACCACAAAACGCCCGCCACGTTTGCGGCGCGGTTCCGGTGTCTCGGCTGCCGGGGTGTCTTCCAGAGCCTCTTCGGCAGGCTGTTTGATTTTCGTCACACTTGTCATTTCGTTCTCTCCAGCGCCGATCTGGTGTCGGCTGACTCGTCACATCGCGACAGGTTGTCGACGATCAATTGCAGCGACGCGATCATCTGGCGCCGCATTTCATCACTCAGGCCCACGGTCGCGCAGGCGTAAACGTCATTCGCCATCTCGCGAATATCGCCAAGGGCATTCAGTGTCTTTTCCGTCGGGGCGACGATATGCGCCCGCCGGTCATTGGGGTCTTTGTGGCGTTCCACCCATCCGGCGGTGGTCATGCGATCAACCAGCCGCGACACGCTGATCGGTTCGACCTCAAGGATGTCGGCCAGGCGCGCCTGATTTGTCGGCCCTTCGCGCAGCAAACGCAGCAACAGCCGCCATTGCGCCGAGGACAGGCCCATTTCGCTTCCACGCAGCTCAAATCGCTTGCGCAACAGGCGCGCGGCGTCGTGGACGAGGGGGCCAAATGTTTCGATTTCTGATTTCATAAGCGGCAGATATAATAAGCATGCTTACCATTCAAGGGCAAGGATGCGGAAAACACGATGCCGCTGCGTAATTTTATCGGGAAAACCTGCACGACAATTGCCGCGCCGGCCCTGTTGAAAAGGGGCCGACACGGCATCATGCCGGATTGATCAAGAAACGGCGCTGGCGCGTTAAATCACCTTCAGCGCGTCAATCATGGCCGTCAACACATCGTCGCCGGGCTTTGTCCACCAATTGTCGGCGGAAAAGATTTCCACCTCATTCAGGCCCGCAAACCCCTGCGCCTCGACCAGACCGCGGATATGGGGAATGTCGATCACCCCGTCGCCCATCATCCCCCGGTCGGTCAGAAGGTTGGCCGTGGGATTCAGCCAGTCACAGACGTGAAACGCCAACAGCCGATCCTTGCCGGCACGGGCGATCTGGGCCGCCAGATCGGGATCCCACCAGACGTGATACACATCCAGCGCCACGCCGATACCGTCGCCCAAGAGGTCGCAAATATCCAGCGCATGGGCGGTGGTGTTCACACAGGCCCGGTCAGCGGCATACATGGGGTGCAGGGGTTCGATGCCGATCTTCACCCCAACGGTGCGGGCATAGTCCAACGTGTTCGCCAGCCCCTCAGTCACCACGGCGCGGGCGGCGTTGACGTCTTTCGATCCTTCAGGCAGGCCCCCCACGACCATCACCAGACATTCGGCGCCGATCGCCGCTGCCTCGTCAACCGCGCGTTTGTTGTCGTCGATCACCGCCTGGGTCAACGCCCCCTCGGCGGTGTACCACCCGCCCCGGCACAGGCCCGAAACCCCCAGCCCCGCGTCACGGATCAGGCGCGCGGCCTTGTCCACGCCGCAGTCTTGCAACCGGTCCCGCCAGGGGGAAATGCCGCCGATGCCATGGCGTTGGCATCCGTCGATACATTGCTCAAGGGTCCATTGTTTGCTGACCGTCGCCGTGTTCAGGGACAGATCAGCGGCGGTGAGCGTTCTCATGCGGCCACCCCGCGCGCCTGAAACACGGGGCGGGCACGGCGGGCCACTTCCTCGGGGTCGGTGAACAATTGCGCGTCATTGGCCAGCCGGATCGCATCGGCAAGGTGAAGGGTCGAACGCACGGCCTCTTGCCCGCCAATCATGGTGAAGTGATCCTGATGCCCCATGAGATAGGCCAGAAACACCACCCCGGTTTTATAGAACCGCGTCGGCGCCTTGAAGATATGGCGCGACAGCGCCACCGTGGGGTCAAGCGCCGCGCGATAAGCGGCATTATCGCCCGCCGCCAATGCGGTAAGGCCACGCGAGGCCGCCCCGGCGATGGGGTCGAATATCCCCAACAACGCATGGGAAAACCCCTGATCATCGCCTTCGATCAGGTCGGGATAGTTGAAATCATCGCCGGTATACATGACCACGCCTTCGGGCAGACGGCGGCGCATGGAGATTTCCTTGTCCGCCGACAGCAGCGAAATCTTGACCCCGTCCACCTTGGCGGCGTTATCGGCAATCACCGACAGGCAGGTGTCCATCGCGCGTCCGTGGTCGCTGTCACCCCAATATCCTGCCAGCGCCGGATCGAACATTTCACCCAGCCAATGCAGGATCGCGGGTTGTTGCAGCCCCGACAGCACCCGGCCATAGACGCGGGCATAATCCTCGGGGGTTTTCGCCGCCGCCACCAAGGCACGGCTGGCCATCAGGATGACGCGCGAACCGGTCGCCTCGACCGCTTCGCACTGCATTTCATAGGCTGCGATTACATCGTCGATGGTCACATCCGGGCCAGGGGTCAGGTGATCTGTCCCTGCCCCGCTGGCGATCAGCGCGCCCTTGGGGGCCGCCGCCATGCTGCGTTGGATCAGTTCCAGCGACGTGGGCCAATCAAGGCCCATGCCGCGCTGTGCAGTGTCCATCGCCTCGGCCACGCCCAGCCCGAGCGACCAGAGATGTTGGCGAAAGGCCAGCGTGCGGTCCCAATCAACGGCCACACCGTCGCCCGGATCAACCTGTGCCAGCGGATCGGCCACCACATGGGCGGCGGCATAGGCGGTGCGTGTCCAGTTGCCGCCCCGCACGGGCACCGGCCCCGCCGTCAGGGTCAGGGGCACCGTGCCCCGGTCACTGGTGGGAAGGATAAGTTGTGTCATATCGCCCCCTCAGATGTCCAGCGCGGGAACGTCAAGCCAACGACGTTCGGCCGAGGATTGATACCCGAGTTCCGCCAGTTGCACGCCCTTGGCCCCCTCGCTCAGGGTATAGGACCACGGACCATCCTCGACGACATGGCGCAGGAATTGTTCCCATTGCACCTTGAACCCGTTGTCGAACACCTTGTTGTCCGGCACCTCGACCCAGTCTTCCATGAAATTCATCGTCTGTTTCTGGTCCGGGTTCCAGACGGGTTTGGGTGTGTTCACCCGCGCCTGTGAATAACAGGTGTGCAGGCCGGCAACCGCGCTGCCATGGGTGCCGTCGATGTGGAATGTCACCAGATCGTCACGCCGCACCCGGGTGGCCCAGGAACTGTTGATTTGTGCGATGATGTCGCCCTCAAGCTCGAACGTGGCATAGGCGGCATCGTCGGCGGTGGCATCATAGGGTTCGCCGTTTTCATCCCAGCGTTCCGGGATATGAGTGACAGCATTGCACGACACGGCCTTGACCGGCGCCACCACATTATCCAGCACATAACGCCAGTGGCAGAGCATATCCGACACCATCCCGCCGCCGTCCTGCTTGCGGTAATTCCACGACGGTCGCTGTGCCTCCATCCAGTCGCCCTCAAACACCCAATAGCCGAATTCGCCCCGCACGCTCAGGATCTTGCCAAAGAACCCGGAATCGCGCAGGCGTTTCAGCTTCAGCAGGCCGGGCAGGTCCAGCTTGTCATGGACGATGCCGTTCTTCACGCCGGCCTTCTTGGCGTGGCGGGCGATATCCACCGCCTCTTCCAGGGATTCCGACACCGGCTTTTCCGAATACACATGTTTGCCCGCGTCGATCGCCTTTTTCAACAGGCCCGGGCGCATCTGGGTGCTGGCCGCGTCAAAGAACACGGTGTCGTCGGGGTTCGCCAAAGCCGCGTCCAGATCGGTGGTATAACGTTCCACCCCGTGGCGTTTGGCCAGCTCGGCGATCTTGGCCTCATTCCGGCCAACGATGATCGGATCGGGGATCAGAAGATCGCCGTTTTTCAGGCGCATTCCCCCCTGATCGCGGATGGCCAGAACCGAACGGATAAGATGCTGATTCATCCCCATCCGCCCCGTCACCCCGTGCATGATGATCCCGATACGCTGCGTTGCCATGGTGTGTTCCTTATCGCTGTGCTTGTTGGTGTGTCTCGCCCGGCCACAGTTTGTTCACTGTGTCCATGGCGGTTGCAAAGGTGTCGCGGGCGCTGCCAGACAGCACGAAAGGCTCCACCCCCATGGGGGCGCCCCAACCGTGGTCATGCAGGGCCGTGAAGATGTTGCCAAACGGATCGCGGCCCGTGCCCGGCGCGCCGCGATTGGTGTCGTTCAAGTGCATATGGCCAATCATGCCGGTGGGCAGCCAGTGGGCAATCAGATCGGCCACCGGCGGTTCTGTCTGCCCCGCGGCCGAGGTGTCGATCATCGTGCGGAACGCCGGGTTGTCCACCAGGCGGCACAGGGCGGCGCCGTCCTGAATGGTGTTGACCACCGGCGTTTCGGCCCGCGACAGGGGTTCGATACAATAGAGCAGCCCGCGATCCTGCGCCGCCTGTGCCACGGGGGCAAAGAAGGCGGCCAGATCCTCCATGGTCTGCTCTGGGGGGGCACCGGGCATTGGCACCCGCTGTTTCGGTGATCCATGCACCATGACCCCGGCCCCCAGACCGGTAGCCAGATCGACCAGCCCAAGCAGAATATCGCGCGTGGCATCGCGCCGGGCCGGATCGGTAACCGAGGCATCCTTATAGCCCGACAAAAGCCAGTGCAGCCCGGTAACGCGCACACCCTCGCCCTCAATCTCACGCCGAATATCGGCAATCGCGGCAGGGGCAAGGCGGTGCGGCGCATCGCCCAGGGTCATCGGGTCAACCTCAAGCCCCATGGCCCCCAATTCACGGGCGATCCGGGCCTGATCGCCCAAACGCGGGTGTTCCGCTGCCAACAACTCGTTGCAAAAGCTGATCTTCGGTTTCATTCTACATGCTCCAGCCATGCCAGCACCATTTCCGTCACCAGTTTGCGCCGCTCGGCCCGTTGCACGGGTTCTGCAATATCGCGGCCAAACACCGATTTCAGGGTGTGGCGATTGGCCACCGGAAAATAACAAAGGGACGCCACGGTGATATAAAGTTCGACCGGATCGACCCCGGCGCGAAACCGCCCCTCGGCCACCCCACGATCAAGGATAAGGCCGATCTCGCGCACCAGATGAGACTGGATTTCCGTCAGATCACCGATTTCGGCAATGGTATGCCCGCCGCGCAGGTTTTCGGTGTTCAGCATCGACACGAACCACGGCTTTTCGATGAAATGGTCCAGCGTGAACCCCACCAGCGCACTGATCGCCGCTGACGGGTCGGAATCGGTCAGTTTCAGCGTGCGTTCGCCCTCGCGGATCTGCACATAAGCCTCACGCAGGGCGGCGGCATAAAGCCCATCTTTGTCGGTGAAATAGCTATAGATCATCGGCTTGGACATGCCGCTGGCCACTGCAATGCGATCAACCCGCGCGCCGGCGTGGCCATATTCGGCAAACTCGGTCAAGGCAGCGGCCAGAATATCAGCGCGGGCCGCTTCGGCATCATGGCGGCGGGGCGTGCGGCGGGCGGTCATTCCCGCGCCTTCCGGGTAAAGGGATTGCGCGCTGACATCGCACGCCGCACCGGGCCAATCGACAACAGGATCGACAGGGCGATGATGATCGCGAACCCTGCCGAAATCGGGCGGGTGAAGAACGCCGTTACATCCCCATCCGACAGGATCAGCCCCCGGCGCAGGGATTTGTCCAACAGATCGCCAAGGATGATCCCCAGCACCATGGGGGCCACGGGATATTTCATCTGCCGCATCATGAACCCGATAAGCCCAAAGGCAACCATCACCCAGACATCGAACAACCGCTGGGTCAGGGCGTATGGCCCGATCACGCAAAGGGTAAACACGACCGGCATCAGCCAGGCCCGTGGAATCCGCAACACCTGAATGAACAACGGTGTCAGCGCCACCCCGAACAGGCCGATGGCGATGGTCGCATAAACCAGCATGGCCGCGACGGAATAGATAAAGGTCGGTTCCTCGATCATGATCATCGGCCCTGGGCGGATACCGTGAATGAACAATGCCGCAATCAGCACCGCCGCCGGGGCGGACCCCGGCACCGCCAGTGTCAGCGCCGGGATCAGGGCGCCGGGCACAACCGATGAATTGCCGGTTTCGGCGGCGGTCAGGCCCTCGGTGCTGCCTTTGCCGAACTGGTCGCGTTCGGGGGATTTGCGGCGCGCGGCAGCATAGCTGGCCCAGGCGCCGATGTCTTCGCCCACGCCGGGGATGATCCCCACAAGGGTGCCGATGATGCCCGAACGGATGATGGTGATCCGATAACGCCACAGGTCGATCAGCCGGGGCAGGCTGGCCCCTTTGGCAGTGCGCGCGGCCATGTCGGGCACTGTCTGCCACATCACGCTCAGGACTTCGGCAAAGCCAAAGGCACCCACCATGGCGGGGATCAGGCCGATCCCTCCGTTCAACTGATCCCAGCCGCCGGTCAGGCGGATCGAGGAATGGATGCCGTCAGAGCCAACCATCGCCACCATAAGCCCCAGCACCCCCGAGATATACCCCTTGAGCGGCGACGCGCCACCGGTAAGCTGCCCCGAAATCACGATGCCGAACAACGCCAGCCAGAAGAATTCGTAAGATCCGAATTTCAGCGCCGCTTCGGCCAATGGCGGGGCCAGCAGCACCAAAAGGATGATGCCGATCAGCGTGCCAAGGGCCGATCCGGCAGTGGCCAGCCCCATGGCATAGCCCGCGCGCCCCTGCTGTGCCAAAGGATAGCCATCAAGCGCGGTTGCCGCGCTGGCCGGGGTGCCCGGAATGTTCAGCAGAATGGCAGAACGCGACCCGCCATAAATGGCCGAGACATACATGCAGATCAGCACAAGGATCGCGGCGTCGCGGTCCATGGTATAGGTCAGGGTGGTCAGCAGCGCGACCCCCATGGTCGCCGTCAACCCGGGCAGCGAGCCGACAAAGATGCCCAGCAGCGTAGACCACACCACATGAAACAACATCACCGGCGTGGCCAGGCCAAACAGCGCGGCGGCGAATTCGTTGAACCCCATCATGGCAGACGCACCAGAAACGCATAGCGAAACAGCGCCCCGATCAGGCCCGCCATGACGATACCGAACGCGATGCTCATCAGGGTGCGTTTCAGGGGCGGCATTCCCGTATCAAAGATTATCAGAAACCCGGCAATGAAGATCGCCGTTGCCACATAGAATGGCAGATGCCCCACCATCAGCAGCGCATAGATGATGCACCAGACCGCCGCGATTGCCGTGGTGCCCCATGCCGCGTCAGGCGCGGGCGTGTCCGGGTCGCGGGCGCTGATGAACAGCGCAGCGGCACAAAGACACATGACAACGCCCAGAATCATCGGCACCAGACCGGGAATGGACGACGGGTGGATATGGCGGATTTCAAGCCGGTCCATGGTATACCCCGCCCAAAGCATGACCAGCCCCATGGCGATCAACAGAATGGCGGTGATACGGTCGGCGCGTGCGGAATCAAGGCGCATGAGGCGTCCTCGTCTTGAGATGGGAATGTGTGAATGCAGGCGTTGGGCGCGCCGCCCCGCAACAGGGCGGCGCGACAGGCTTTATTCAGCCGGGCAGGTGATGCCGATGGTCGAAGGATCAACCACCGCTTCGCCACGGATCACGCGGGCGCAGGCCTCGGACACGATGACGGGCATTGCCTTTTCAAGGGCCGCAGCACCAGCCGCAGGCGCAAAGACCGCACCGCGATCCTTGGCATAGGTCTGAAGCTCGGGCGAGGTGGCCACCTTTTCGTTCCAGATCTTTTCAACGGTCGCATAGACCTCGTCCGGGGCGCCGGTGGGGATCAGAATGCCAAAGTAATCTGCGGCAACCTTGAAATGCGGCATGAATTCGGTGATCGGCGGAATCGGGTCGATCCCTTCCACGTTCAGGGGCTGATCGGCCAGAACCGTCAGCGCCCGCAGCCGGCCGGCGCGGATCATTTCGGTCTGTTCCACGGCAAGCTGGGTGGTCACCGCCACTTCGCCGCTGGCCGCTGCCATCACGGCAGGCGCGCCGCCGTCATAGGTGACCATGCGCGCGGCCAGGGCGCCCTCGGCCGCCTCGCCGATCGCCGCCAGAGCCATACCGCCCGACGAATTGACGCCGGCAGTGCCGACCGTCACGCCGCTGGTTTTCATCGCCTCAAGAAGCTGCCCGAAATCGGTGTATTCGCTGTCGGCATTCACGCTGACAACCGGCACGTTGGCCACGCTGAGGTAGATTTCATAATCCTCGATCGAGGTGCCCTCGACAAGGCCGGTCACGGCATAGGTGGCGTTGTTGGCCACGGCGTTTGCCGTCCAGGTATAGCCATCGCGCGGGGCATCCAGCGCCGCCTTGGTGCCGATTGCGCCCGACGCACCCGGCTGATTGACGACAACAACGTCGGTGCCAAGGGCCTCGGCCAGAATCGGGGCGACAACGCGGGTCACCTGATCGGTCGACCCACCGGCAGACCATGGCACGATGATGTTGATCGGGCGGTCCGGCTGCCATGTGGCGGCACCATCGGCCAGCGCGGCCATGGGCACGGTTGCAAGCAAACCCAGAGCGGCAAGCGACGTGGTAACTTTATTTTTCATGTAATCCTCCCAAATACTACCAACTGGTAGACATGCTACCAACTAGTAACATTTCGCGATTCGGTCAAGCGCCCGCGCGTGGAAGGATCAAATTTCAGCTAGGCGGCGCCGATGCTGCTGCGGCCTCCAGCGTGGCGATGTCGATTTTTGTCATCTGGTACATGGCTTGCGCCGCACGTTCCGCTGTGGGGCTGTCTTCGGCGGAAAGAAGCTCTTTCAAACGCCGGGGAACCACCTGCCAGGACAGGCCAAACCGATCCTTGCACCACCCACAGGGGCCGGGTGCGCCACCGTCAGCGGTGAGCGCATCCCAATACCGGTCAACGTCGGCCTGGCTGTCGCACTCGATCGCAAAGGACACGGCCTCGGAAAAGCGGTAAGCGGGGCCACCGTTGATTCCGACGAATTTCTGACCGTTAAGCGTGAATTCAACGACCAGTGTATCGCCCTTCACCGCCGAAGGGTTGTCGGCGGGTGCCGCCATGCGGCTGTCGATCCGGCTGTCAGGAAACAGCCCGGTATAAAAGACGGCCGCGTCCTCGGCATTGCCATCAAACCAAAGGTTGGGCGTGATCGGTTTCATTTTACTATTCCTTTCACGGTTACGCCGCGCCGACATGACGGGCAAAATTATCAAGGATCGCCTGCCATCCGGCGCGCTGCTGTTCGATCGGGTTTTCGGGTTCGGCCTCGAAAGTGACCCGCACCGTGACGCCCTCTGCCCCGGGAATGAAATCGACCCGCCCGGACCGATCCCCAAAGGTGTATTCAATCAAGCTGTGCGGTTCGATTTTCGTGTAGGTTCCGGCAAAGTCAAACCCCATACTGCCGTCCTTCGCCTCCATTCGTGACGAGAACGCGCCGCCTTCGCGCAGGTCCACCGTTGCCGTCGTGGTGTGCCAATCCTCGGATGCGGTGTTCCACCGTTTGATATCATCAGGGGTCGTATAGGCCGCCCAGACCTTGGCAATCGGGGCCGCAACATTGGTTTGAACGGTGATCTTTTCTGCACTCATGGCGTGAACTCCTGCTGGATGAAACGGTTGATCGGTGTCTGCGTTGAACAGTAATCTGACATAGCGGATCAGGTGATCGACGCTGTCGCCCGCGACTGCGGCGCTGCCCGTGGCCTTGGCCAGGATGAACGCGCCCTGAAGAACCGCCTGCGTATGCAGCGCAAGGGATGCGGCATCCCACCCTGCCCCGGTCGGTCGTGCCGCCATCGCCGCGCTTATGTCATCTTCCAGCGTCGCCGCGTGGTCGCAAATGCTGTGCGCACAGGCGGCGCGGATGTCGGGGGCGGTGTCATAGGTTTCCTGCAACATTGTTCCCACAAGGCAGGTGAACTCTGCCACCTCCCCCTGCAAAAGCGCCTTGCGAAATTCCAGATAGCCGATGATCCGGTCCAGCGGATCCGCGTGGTCGTGATAGGGGGCCTGCGCGAACAGGGCGCCGGTTATTTCTGACCAATGGCCGGCGGCGGCAACCGCCAGATGATCCTTGCTTTTGAAGTGGTGAAAGAACGCGCCCTTGGTCACGCCAGCGGCGGCGCACAACGCGCCAACTGAGGTTGCCGCATATCCTTTGGCGCGGATCACCGTCAAAGCCGCATTCAACAACTTTGCGCGGGCATCGGGTTTGGGGGCCACCTGGAATGTATGATTCTCTGCCATGGATATTTACATACCAACCGGTCGGTGCGTTCGTCAAGGCAAGGCATCGCGATGCCCGGCTTACCTTACCAACCAGGCGGGAATGCGTATCCGAAACGCAGAAACGTCACGCCGATCCGTTGAGAAAACGACAGGACGCGTCATTGCACAAAGGCTTTGCCACCCCATTTTCCTGTGCGGCCATTTCCACCGACCATGCCGATTTTGCGGCACCGATTGCCGATAACCGGATATTCGGCGCAGGGAGGCATCTGCGCGGCAGCGCCCGGACGGGGGGCGAAACTACAGCACCGGCTTATTCAGCATCAGCCACAGGACCGCCATCACAGCTGCAAAGGCCGGACAGCCAAAGGCGAACCACCAGCGATAAAGCCGGTGATACGCATGCGGCAGCGCGGTTCCTGTGTCGCGCGCCGCCGCAGCCAGATCGCGCATCCGCATCTGCATGAACACCACCGGAAACCAGAACGTGCCGGTCAGCACATACAACCCGATGGACAGGGCCAGCCAGCCTTCGGTCAGGGGCCAGCCCGCCATGCGCGCCAGAAAAAAGCCGGTGATCGGTTGCGCCACCACCGCCAGCGCGGTGAACAGCATATCGGCCAGCACGACAATTCCGGCCACATGGGCAATCAGGCGGGGATCGCCGCTTTGATGCGAAACCACCATGAAAAAGGCGATACCCGCCCCGGTGCCCAACAGAACAATGGCGCCAATCACATGGGCATAAAGCAGCAGTTCATGGCTCATCGTTCTTCCATCACCATCCACACCAACCCGGCCAGCGCCATGGCTGGCAAGACCTTGACCATCGGGCCCAAAGGGTCGCTCCATAAATCCGGCGCCACGAACGCACCCCCGATCAGATAGGCGGTCGACAGCGCCATCATCCCCAGCGCGGCGGGTTTCACCCAGCCCCGCCACAGGATCGCCAGCCCCAGCGCAATATCGCACAGGGCGCCGCCCACGACGATGCCCCGGCCAAGCCCGACCGAAAAACCCCGCGCCACCAACAATTCCACGGCCCGCCCCACATCACACAGCGCAATCAGCCCCGACAGGCACCAGAACAGCGCCAGCGTGGCGATGGCCAGGGGCAGCGCCAGATAAAACCGGGCAAAAATCCGCTCTTGCCGGGTGGCGGGAAGGCGGGCAAGGGTTTCATCAAGGCTGCGGCAGGGACGGCCACCGATACTGTTCCACATTGCCGGATCACCGCGAATACCATCGCCAAGCGCGCGCAATGCGTTGGTGCGCAGGGGTGATCGCCACCCGAGATAGCCAAGCATATCCGCCCCCTGCCCTGCCAGCCTCGGGCAGAAACCGGGCAGCTTTGGGCGAAACTTTGGCGCCGGCAGGCCCAGCCAACGGCGCATGGTGGCGGCCAGCTCTGGAAATGCCCGCGCCTCTGGTTCGCACAGATCGGCGGTGGTGCCAGATGGCACCTGCCCCATGGCCGCCGCAACGACCGCATCGGCCACGTCCCCGACGAAAACGGTCTGAACCTGCGCATCGGGAAAAACCTGCGGCAACACAAAGGGCAGCGCCGCCATCGCCCGCAACACCGCCGTACCGCCATAGGCCTCGGGCGCCAGAACCAGCGCGGGGCGCAGGATCACCCAATCGCGCGCCCCCGCAACAATGGCATCGCCGCGCGCCTTGGTGCGAAAAAACGTGGTACTGGCATCGGTTGAAACACCTGCCGCCGAAATATGAACCAACCGGATGGGCAGATCGCCGATCCCGGCAACCAGCCGCTCCGGCGCGCTGACATGGATCGCCGCCAGATTGTCGCGCCCGCCATCCTGCAAAGCCCCCGAAGCGTTGATGACCACATCGGCACCGGTCAAGATGCCCCGCCATTCCGCGACGGTGATCGCGGGAATATCGCGGATCAGCCAATCGCCATCGGGGGCGCTGGCCATGGCCGCGCGTTCCGACCGGCCAATCCCGACCACATGAAACCCGGCATCGCGCAACGCGCGGGCACAGGCCGCTCCGATCAACCCGTATGCGCCCAGAACAATCGCTTTTGCCATGGCCCGTCACCCCAACATTCACGCCAGCCTAGCGTTGGCGCGGTGGAATGGCCATCAATGTCCTAAAACCGCTGCACCAACAGCCCGCCGTCGGCGGCGATCACCTGTCCGGTGGTATAGGGCAGCTTGCCCGTGGCCAGGGTCGCGACAATCGCGCCGATTTCGGCGGGCTGTCCGACACGCGGCAGCAGGGTCAGCCCGTCTTTGGCCCGTCTGGCATAACTGTCAATGACCGGCGCTGTCATATGGGTTTCAATCAATCCGGGGCGTATATCATAAACGGCAATCCCTTCTGCCCCCAGCCGCACGGCGAACGCCTGCGAGATCATCCCCGCCGCCGCCTTCGAGGCGCAATATTCCGCCCGCTCGACCGCCACCGCCCCGGCATTGGCCGAGGTGATGTTGACGATGGCGTGGAACAGCGCGGGGTTGCGCGTCGCCCGGACGATTGCCCGGCGTGCGAATGCCTGCGAGAGAAAGAACAGCCCCTCGCGTTTACCGCCATGCAGCGGTCATAGCTGGCCTCGCTTACCTCCAGAAGATCGCCGCGCTGGATCACGCCGACACCTGCGTTGTTCACAAGGGTGGTCACGGGGCCAAGGGCAGATTCGATGGCCTCAAGCGCCCCGTCGTGGGCGCCCGGATCGGCCACGTCGAACGGCGCGGCACATACCTTTGCCCCGGCATTGCGCATCTCATCAACCGCCGCCAAAAGGGCATCATCCTGCGCCGCATTGTTCAGCGCCACCGCAAACCCTTCGCCCGCCAGCGCCCGGGCCGTGGCCAGCCCGATGCCGCGCCCCGCACCCGTAATCAGGGCCACCGGTCCGCTCATATGACGGGGCCCCTATGCATGCCCCGCAGGTTATCGCGAAACATTGCCAGCCTGTGCGCCCTGCAACTCATCGGCCTGGTCCGGTTCGTCTCCCGCCCTGAGCGACGATCGAAAGGCCAGCCCGATCAGGACGACGCCACCCAGACCGGTGATGATTTCGGGAATGTGCATGACCGTATGAACGTACATGATCACCGACAACAACAGGATCGCATAAAAGGCCCCGTGTTCCAGAAAACGGTATTCGACCAGCGTGCCCTTTTCCACCAACATGATTGTCATCGACCGGACATACATCGCACCGATCCCCAGCCCGATGGCGATCACGAACAGGTTTTGCGACAGGGCAAAGGCCCCGATCACACCGTCAAAGGAAAAACTGGCGTCCAGCACTTCGAGATACAGGAACGCGCCAAGACCGCCCTTGGCAACACCATCAACCACATCCTTGCGATCCAAAAGCCGGCCCAGCACCTCGACCGCCAGAAATGTCATCAACCCGTAAAGGGCGGCAACAATGAATGGCATTGATTTGTGATCGGGCAGAAAATGCGAAAACGCCAGAACCAGCGCCAGAACGATGGTGATTTCGATCCCCGGATCGACGACCAGCCAACGCAGCGCCGTTCAACCGGGCCAAGCCAGTGCAGATCCTTTTCGGGGTCAAAGAAATAGCCAAGCGCAACCATCATCAGGAACGTGCCGCCAAACGCCGAAATCGAAAGCTGCGCCCCCTTCATCATCGCCGCATAATGCTGCGGGTCCGTGATCGCCAGACGCACCGCCTCGATCGGGCTGACATGGGCGGCAATCACCACCACGGCCAGGGGGAAAATGATCCGCATCCCGAACACCGCGATCACAATGCCCCAGGTCAGGAAACGGTGCTGCCAAACCGGTGTCATATGCCGAAGCTTATTGGCATTCACAATGGCATTGTCAAAACTGAGCGAAATTTCCAGAACCGCCAGAATGGTGCAGATAAACAGCACCGACAGCATCCCCGACACAGTGCCGGTAAAGGCCCAGCCAACCCATGCCCCCAACATCAGACCCAAGATCGTTACAATGAAGGGGCCGCGGAAATACCGCAGCGAAGATTTGGCAGGGGTCGGTGTCGTCATGGGGCCTCCGGCAGGCGGGCGGGTGTTGTGCGGGACAGCGCAAACCGCCCCAGTGAACGGGAAGGGCCAACACACAAACACCAACCGTAACAATCACCACATGGTTATTCCCCCGGCATATGCCAAGATGCCAGACCACAAAGATCACGCCTGTGGTCAATAAATCTTACCGGACGGCGCGGGGGCCGCGCCGCACGGTGCGCCGGCTATTTGATGAAGGGCGAAAGAACGTCCCGGGCCAACCGGAACCCACGTTTTACCTTGTCGTCCGTTCCCTCGAAATCGCGATCCTCATGTTCGATGATCACCGGCCCGTCATATCCGGCGCGATAGAGTTCGGCAAAGAACTGTGACCAGTTCACATCGCCCAGCCCCGGCATCCGTGGCACCTGCCACCCCATGCCCACCGACATCACGCCATTTTCATAGAGCCCATCCCGGTCGATCATCACATCCTTGGCGTGGACATGGGCCATGCGACCGCCGAATTCGCGGATGAACCGGCCCTGGTCAATCATTTGCCAGACCAAGTGCGAGGGGTCGAAATTCATGCCCACCGCATCGCCCCATTCATCGAAAATACGCCGCCAGATTTTCGGGGAATAGGCAATGTTATGCCCGCCGGGCCATTCATCGCCGCTGAACAGCATCGGACAGTTTTCAAAGGCCAGTGTCACGCCCATATCGCGGGCATGGGCGAGTGTTTCGGGAAAAATCTGTTGTGCCCGCGCCCAGTTTTCATCAAGGCTCAGGCTGCGATCACCGCCCACAAAGGTGTTGACCACCCCCACGCCCATCACGCTGGCTGCATCGATCAGCTTGTTCAGATGGCCCAGCACCATGTCGCGCTGTGCGGCATCCGCGTGCAGGGGGTTGGGATAATAGCCAAGGCCCGACACCGCGACGCCCTTGTCAGCCAAGGCATCCATGATGTCCTGACCCGCGCTTTGGCTCAGGCCGTCCACATCAATGTGCGACGTCCCGGCATAACGGCGCGCCTCGCCGCCCGAGGCCGGCCAGCAGGCGATTTCCAGCGCCGAAAATCCATCCGCAGCGGCCCAATCGGCCACATCCATCAGGGGCGTATCACCGAAAGGTGCCGTAAGAATTCCCAGTTTCATCTTGTCATTCCTTCCTGTCAGCCGCGGCCAATCTCAACCCAGCATCCGCGCGCGTTGCTTTCCAGCACCGCGTCGCAGAACCGCATTTCATAATCGCCATCCTCAAAGCTCGCATAGGTCGAGATCCGCCGACCGTGCGCCTGTGATGACATCACCATAAACCTGCCGGAACAGCGCCAGAAACGTATCGCCAAACCCCTCGACATGGCCACCGGGCAGGGCGGCGGTGCGGGCCGCGATCGGTTTCATCATCGCCGCATCCCGCTGCATGATCTGGTTCGGCGCATCGCGGTGGCCCAGCCACAGATGATCGGGGGTTTCGGAATCCCACGCCGCCGAGCCGTTTGACCCGGCAACATCCCAGCACAGCGAATTCTTGCGCCCCATGTTTACCTGACTGGTCGACATCACACCGCGCCCGCCGTTCGGAAACCGCAGCATGATCATCGCCGCATCGTCGGTGGCAATCTCGCGCGGTTTGGTATCGCCAGCGGCGGCGGAAAAGGTGGCAACCGGGCCGGTGGGTTTCTGGCGCTGGGGGATAAAGGTTTTCAGATCGGCAAACACCGCCTCGGCCTTCATTCCAGTGATGAATTGCATCAGGTCAATCCAGTGGGTGCCGATATCCCCGACCGAGCGTAGCGCGCCCCCCTGATCGGTTTCCAGCCGCCAGTTCCAATCGGTGTCTTTCGCCAGCCAATCCTGATGGTAATGGCCGGTGACAAACCTGATATCCCCCAGATCGCCGTCGCGCACCATTTCATGGGCCTGCTGGTTCAGGGGGTAAAACCGGATGTTGTAACAGACGGCGGCAATGCATCCGCTGCCGCGCGCGATCTGCACCAGTTCGCCCGATTCCGCCGCCGTCAGCGACAGGGGCTTTTCGCAGATCACATGTTTGCCCGCCGCCAGAATTGCCTTGACCTGTGGATAGTGGGCATGGTTGGGCGAGGTGACATGCACCACCTGCACCCCGTCATCACCCAACAGCGCATCAAGGCTGTCATAGGCATGGGCGACACCCATCGCCTGCGCGCCCGCCTGCCCCCGTTCGGGGCTTGACCCCAGAACCCCGCGAACATCCACGCCCAACCGCCGCAAAGCGCCCAGATGAACGCCGCCGATGAACCCGGTCCCGATCACGGCAACGCCGATCTTTTTGAAATCGCTCATCAAATTTCCTTTTCTGTCAAAGCATGGTCACCCAACCGAATACCCCCGTCAACCGCAAGACAGGCCCCGGTCATGAACCCCGCCAGAGGCGAGGCCAGGAACAGGACCGTCCCGGCAATATCACCCGGTTCGCCCCAGCGGCCCATGGGGGTACGGGCCGCAACGGCGGCCACATGGGCCGGGTCGGTCCGGCTTTTGGCGGATTGTTCGGTGATGATGAACCCGGGCGCAACCGCATTCACCCGAATACCATCCCCCGCCCAGGCCACGGCCAGGGATTTGGTCAGTTGCACGACCGCCGCCTTGCTGGCCCCATAGGCGGGGTTTTTCGGACTGCCGAAATTGGCATACATCGACGCGATGTTGATCACAGCGCCCTGTGATGCCGCCAGTTGGTCGCGAAAGGCCAAGGCGCAACGGAACGATCCGTGCAGGTTTACATCCACCACATGGGAAAAGAACGCCGGGTCCATCTCTTGCCCGCGCGAGGTGATCGCGGCGCAATTCACCAACACGTCAAGGCTGTCGGTTGTGGCGGCCAGCGCGGCAATGGCATCGCCGTCGGTCACGTCAAGCTGATGATAGGTAAACCTGTCGCGGTCCTGCGGGTCGGGGGCGGGTTCAACCCCGGTGATCACCACCTCGGCACCGCGATCCTGAAACGCCCGGGCAATCGCGGCGCCGATCCCGGCGCGGCTGGCCCCGATCACCAGCACCCGGCGGCCAGTGAAATCAATGTCGAATCTGTTGCCCATCATCGGATCCCCCTTGGAAAATCCTGCGCCCACCACCCCTGAGTTGCAAGGATATTTTCATAAATATAAATGTTGGTAAAATACTGTCACTCATGCCCGGCCCCGCTGGCGGGGGTGCGATCAATCCGCCGGCCGGCGCTGACGATGATCGACTGACACAGGGCCATGGCCGGAATTTGCGACCGGAAATGCCCCAGCCGCGCCTCGCGCACATAAAGGGTTTGCGCGCCGATCCCGGCAATCGGGCTCAGCTCGTTATCGGTAATCGCCAACAGGCAATGGCCCCGGGCCACCACCTGTCGGGCGGCGGTGACGGTTTCGGGGGTGTAATCGTCAAAGGTGATGGCGATCACCGCATCCTCGGGGCGGATAAACCGCATCTGCGCGGCGCGCATCGACCCGGCATTGTCAATCAGACTGGCCCGCACCCCCACCTGCGACAGCCCGTAAAAACAATAGGCCCCAACCCCGAACGCCCCCCGCGCCGCGATGATATGCACCGTATCCGCCGCCGCGATGGCATCGACGAACCCGCGCAATGCGGTGCGGTCTGTATCTTCCTGAAGGCGGATCAGCGTGTCGATGCCCGAGCGGACAAAGGCATCGAAAACCGCATCGGGATTGTCCAGATCGGGCACGTCACCCTCGGATGCAGACACAACATTCAGGCGGTCGGCGTATGGCATCCGCGGCCCAAGAAGACGCTGGCGGAACACGGCCTGAAGCTCGGCAAAGCCCGCAAACCCGATTTCCTTGGTGAACCGGGTCAGGGTTGATGTGGGCACACCGGCCATGCGCGCCAGTTCGACAATGTTGTAAATCGCCACGTCTTCGGGGTTGTTCAGCACGAATTGCGCCACCTGCCGCAACCGGGGCGAAAGTTTCAGGGTGTCCGATGACAGATAGGCCACCAATCCCTGAAAATCCCCGGCGCCGGTCATGGTGCGCCGATCACCCGCTGTTCCAGATCAATGCAGGTGCCGGTTTGCAGCCCCGAATAATCGCTGAGCAGATAAACCACCAGCCGCGCCACCTCGGCGGGTTGCAACAGGCGTTTCAGGGGTTGCCCCTCGGCCGCATCGCGCAGCCAGCCTTCGCCCTTGTTCAGGGTTTGCGCCTGCATCACCATTTCGCCCGGCGTGGGCGACCACCCCATGTTCACGCCATTCACCCTGATCCGGTCGGCCAGATGGGCGTTGGCCGCGTTTCTGGTCAGCGTTGCCAGCGCCCCCTTTGACGCCGAATAGATTGCCAGATCGGGCGCGCCGCAATGGGCATTGATCGACTGAATATTGACCACCGCGCCCGGTTCGCCCACCGCCAGACGATGGGCAATAAACGCCTGCATCAGGAAATAGGGCGCGCGGGCGTTCAGGGCGAACAGGCTGTCCCAATCGGCATCGTTTCCGTCGAGCATCGACGCGCGGGTGGTGATCCCCGCGCCGTTGACCAGCCCGTGAACCACCCCGCGCCAATCCAGCACCCGCTGAAACAGGTCTTGCGGCGCCCCCGCCTGCCCCAGATCGGCGGCAAAGAATTGCGCGGCACAGCCGGTTTCGCACAGGGCGCGCGCCACCTCTTCGCCCGTCTTACGGCTGCGCCCGACCACGGCAATGGCCGCGGCCCCCCGGCGCGCCGCCTCATGGGCGATTTCGGCGCCGACCCCCTGGGTTGCGCCGGTGATCAACAGCGTTTTGCCTTGCAAGGTCAGATCCATGGGTCTTTCCCCTATAATTCAATCACCCGCCCGGTTCGGATGCTTTCATCCGCCATCAGGCAAATCCGCAGCGATGACAGGGCATCGCCCATGTGGCGGGTCAGGTCGTGATCGTCGCGGATCGCCGCGATCATCGCCGCCTGTTCCGCGTCGCATAATCCCTGATGGCCCGGCTCATCAGGCAGGGCGATCATCTCGTCGCCGTCCATGCGATGCACCAACAGCCCGCCCACCTTGGTGTGGCCGTCAATATCGGCGGAATCGCCCTTGTCGGCATCGGTGATCGACACGGCACCATGGGGGCTGATCACGTCTTTCACAAAGAACGCGGTCTGCGACATCATCGGCCCCCAGCCTGCCTCGTACCAGCCGACCGACCCATCAGCGAACGCCACCTGCAACTGGCCGTAATTATACATGGTTTCGGGAATCTCATCGCTCAGGCGCAGGCCAACCCCCTGCACCCGCACCGGCGCGGCATCGGTGATCTGGCACATGACATCGACGTAATGCACCCCGCAATCGACAATGGGCGAGGTGGATTGCATCAGCGCCTTGTGCACCTCCCATTCCGCGCGGCTGGATTGCTGGTTCAGGTTCATGCGAAACACATATGGCCCGCCCAATGACCGGGCCTCGGCAATCAGGCGCATCCATGACGGGTGATGGCGCAGGATGTAACCGACCATCAGCTTGCGGTTCAGGCGGGTGGCGGTGTCGACCACCGCCTGTGCATCGGCAATCGTCGCCGCCAGAGGTTTTTCGACGAACACATGGGCGCCCTGTTCCATCGCCGCGATGGATTGCGCCGCGTGGGCGTCGGAATAGGTGGCGATCACCACCAGATCGGGGTTGGTTTTCAACCCCTCGTCAAAACCGGTAAACCCCGGATAGCCGGCCAGTTCGTCGGGCAAGGCACGCCCCGAACGGTTGACGATGCCCACGATTTCGCTCTCGGGGTTATGGTGATGGGCCAGGGCATGGGACAGCCCCATGTTGCCCACCCCGACAATCAGAACACGGATCATGTCTTTCCCTTCCTCAACTCTCAAGCCGCCGGGCGTCGCCCACCTTTACCGGCTGTCCGATGCGGCGCGACCGGATCGCGGCAAACCCCAGCGCGAGACTGTCGAGGTTTTCGCGCGCGCCGTTCTCGGGTTCGGCGTTATCTTCGATGGCGACCAACAGCGCCCCCATAGCGCCGCGAAACCCGTCGTTGAACCATGTGCCTTGCAGATCGGGCGTTGCGGCACCGTCGGCCGTGGTCAACGTCACCCTTTGCACCCCCAGATCGGGGCCGGTGCTGTGCAGGCTGCCCTTTGTCCCGGCGATAAAGGTGGCATCATCGGCACCAAAACGCGTGGCCCCATCAAACACCAGCGACGCCTGCCCGCCGTCCAGTTCGATCAGCACCTGTGCGGCCAGCGGAATTTTTGCGCCCTGCCCGGTTGCCCTGACCGCCGTGGCAAACACCGACCGCACGCGCCCGGGCGTCAGGCTGGTGATGAAATCAAACCAGTGGATGCCGAAATCATAGAGCATCAGATCTTCGATTTCTTCAAACGGCGTGCCGGTGATCCAGCGGTGATCCCAGTGCAGCGAACAATGACAGCCCACCGGATCACCGATCAGCCCGCCGCGCACCGCCGCGCGCATCCATGCCATATGGGGCGACCAACGGCCATTCTGGTTGATGGCCAGCTTCAGCCCCCGTTCATCGGCCAGCGCGACCAGCCGGTCGCCCACATCCAGATCAAGCACAAAAGGTTTTTGCGACAGAACATGTTTGCCCGCCAGCAAGGCCCGTTCGATCAGCGGCACCCGGTCGGCGGGGTGGGGGGTGATGTCGACCACGTCGATTGTCGGGTCGTTCAGAATGTCGGCGGCATCATCGCTGACCCGGGCGTCGGGGTAAAACTCGGCCGCTTTTGCCGCCGCCTTGTCGCGGGTGCGGTTACAGATCGCCGCCACATCCCAGCCGGCGGTGCGATAGGCATCAAGATGGGCGCTCACGATTCCCCCGGCCCCGATCACCCCGATCCGGGGGCGATAGGCGCGGGGCATGGGCGGTTGATAGGCCAGATCAGGCGCGGCAATCACCGGCACATCGGTGGTTTTCAGGGCATAGGTATCGGCGTCGAGGCTCGCTCATGGCAGCAGCTCCAGCGTGCGTTTTTCATGGGCCGAACGCAGGGCGGTATCGACGATCCGCTGGGCGTCGAGGGAAAGGGCCGCATTCAGCGGGCCGGTGATGTCTTCGCCACGCTCCAGACAATTCAGCACATATTCCACCGCGTTGCGCCGCCCTTCGGGCAGGGCGTCGGCGGGCACCGATGTGACCTCAGCGCGCGCCCGGGTCTGCACCGTGACGTGATCGGCGTAATCGGCGCTGGCGATCGTGCCATCGCGCCCGACAAAGACAAAACCACAGGTGGGCTGGGGCTGGGTTGTCCAGGGATCGGTAAAGGTGCCCCAGCGGGTTTCCATTTTCGACAGCCCATGAGCATAGCGGCAAATGGTGATCGAATGCTGATCCACCTCGATTCCCGGGGTTTCATCAATCACGCTGGTCACTTCCAGCGGCACGCGCCCGTCCATGTACCAGGTGCCAAGGGTCGCGCCATAGCCAAGATAATCGAGCAAGCTGCCCCCGCCCGACGCCTTTTTATACCACCAGGAATCCGGCTTCTGGCGCTCCACCTCTTCGGGCGAGACCGAAACCTTGTCGGCCAGATGATACAGCGGGCCACGGTTGCCATCGTAAAAATGCACCTCGGTCAGCTCACCGATCACGCCCTCGTCAATCAGGCGTTTCGCGGTCACATGGCTTTCGACCCAGGCAAGGGGCCAGTTGATGGCCAGATGTTTGCCTGTTCCTTCCATGGCGGCGATCATCCGCCGGGCATCGGCAACCGACCCGGCAAAGGGTTTTTCCACCATGATATGCACACCATGGCGCGCCAGACGTTCGGTATAATCCGCGTGATCCGCCGTGGCGGCGCAAAGGATGGCAAGGTCGGGCTTGGCCGTGATCATGCAGGCGTCAAGATCGGTAAACACCCGGTCCGGCGGGATGGCGAAGGTTTCGATCGCATCCGCCATGCGGGCCGGGTCCGGGTCGTAGATCCCGGCAATCTCGGCGTCGGGGTGATCCTGCACAAGACGCAGCAGATCGCCCATGTGCATGTGATCGAAATTGATGCCCGCAATGCGCCATTTCGCCATGACAGCCTCCTATCTCTGATCGGTCAGTCTGATGTAAATCGTGGTCACGGCCAGAATGATCAGGCCAAACAGGATGCGCCGCGCGCCCTCGGGCATTTGCAGCAGGGTCAGAAGCGTGCCAAGAACGGTGAGGATCAGCGCACCCACGATGGTGCCGGAATATCCGCCCCGTCCGCCAAAGATCGACGTGCCGCCAATCACCGCCGCCGCCACCGAGGGCAACATCAAGGGACTGACCAGCGACAGCGACGGCGCCTTGATCAACCCCACATAGAGCAGCCCGCTGACCCCGGCGATCACCCCGGACAGGGCATAAAGCGCCAGATAAACCTGCCATCCCCGCACCCCCGAAATCCGCGCCGCCGTTTCGTTTGACCCCAGCGCATAGAGCAGTCGGCCAAACCCCGTGCGCTTTTGCGCCCAGATGATCAGCACGGCAAAGGGCACGAACAGCAGCAATGAATTGGGCCAGCCCCATGTGCGCCCGGTGCCAAGCCACGACAGGCTGTCCGGCACGACCGACCCGGTGGCGATGACAAACCGCTGATAGACCTGCAAACAACCGGTGCCGATCAACCCGGTGCCGAGCGTCATGATCAAAGGATGCACCCGGCACACCGCCACGCCAAACCCGTTGACCAACCCGATGGCAATGGCCGGCAACAGCCCGATCATAATGGCCAGCGGCACCCCGACAATCGGCACCTGCGTGGCCATGACAAAGGCGGTGATCGTGGCGGCCACAGCCGCCGACAGATCAATCCCGCCGGTCAGCATGGTCAGGGTCTGACAGGCCGCCAGCATGGCCAACGGAATGGCGAATTTCACCGTGTTGGCGATCCAGCGTTCGTTGAAAATGCCGGGGCGCATGAATTCCAGCACGCCGATCAGGGCAAACAGCAAAACGATCAGCGGAATGATCGGATAATCGCCCAGGAACCTGCCCAGCCGGGTCAGGAACGGGGCGGTTTCACGTTCACTTGTCATGTCTTGCGTCCTTTCACGGCCAGCACCGCACCCAGCATCACGACGACCACCATGATCGTGCCTTCGACAATGGTTGTCACATTCGGGTCAACCGATGCCAGCGTCAGATCCATCCGCACAAGGCGCAGGATGAACACCGCGATGATCGGTCCCAGCAGCGCGCCGCGCCCGCCCCCAGAACCACGCCGCCCAGCACCACGGCGGCGACACTGGCCATCAGATAGGGGCCGGGAATGGGCTCGCCGATGCCGGTAGACATGGTCAGGGTCAGCCCGCCCATGGCCGACAGCAACCCGCAGATCGCATAGGCCAGTATCCGCGTGCGCCCCACCGCAACGCCGGAACGATAAGCGGCCAGTTCATCGCTGCCGATGGCATAGATCGACAGGCCCAGTTTCGAGCGGCGCAAAGGCACCCAGACCACGGCAAGGCAGATCACCAGAAAAACAACCGACTTGGGCAACCACGGGAAAATCACATGGCCCACGATCAGGGCGCGCAACCACGGCGTGGCCCCACCCCCCGGCGCGTTCAGGATCAACAGCGCCACACCTTCCCAAACGTACAGCATGGCAAGGGTGACAACGATGTCAGGCACCCGGGTGAACACGATGGCAGCGCCGTTGATCGCCCCCATCACCAGCCCGATCAGCAGTACGGCAATCACCGCCATCACCGTGCCACCATCCCCCGCGCCATCCATCAACACCGCCGCGCTGACCCCCGCCACCGCCATCATCGAGGCGACCGACAGGTCGATCCCCCCCGCGATCACCACTACGGCCATCGCCGCCGTGGCAAAGGCAAAGGGCAGTGTGGCACGGCCAAGGGAATCCAGCCCGGAAACCCCGAAATCAGGCTGAATCATCCGGGTCAGCACGAACAGCAGCGCAAGGAACACACACAGGCCCAGAACCCAGCCGTGTTTGGCAATAAACCGGTTCATGCGGGCAACTCTTCTTCGGCGGGCAGGCCATAGGCGGCGCGCAGCAGGGTGGGTTCGTCGGCATCCGCCGCCTCGATCACATCGACAACGCGGCCATTAAAGATAACGACGGCGCGGTCACAGGCCATGGGCACCTCGCCCAACTCGGATGTATAGAACAAAATCGACGCCCCCTCATCGGCCAGTTTGCGCACCAGTTGGTAAATCTGGCGCTTGGTGCGTACATCAATGCCCCGGGTCGGATCGAACAACAAAAGGGTATTCACCCCGGTGGCGATCCAGCGCCCGATGGTCACCTTTTGTTGGTTGCCCCCCGACAGGCGCTGCACCTCGCCCATGGCGCGGGTGTCGATCTGAAGCTGCGCGATGGCGTCATCGACGCGGCGCGCCTCGTCCTTCATCGGGATCGCGCCCCATTTGCGCATCCGCGCCACCAGTGGCACCGCGATGTTTTCGCGCACCGAGCGTTGCATGAACAACCCGTCGGCCCGGTCCCCCGGCACAAAGGTGTGACCGGCGGCAATGGCATCGGCGGGGTGGCGGAATGTGACGGCCTTGCCGTCAATCTCGATGGTGCCACCCGAGGGGCGGCGCACCCCGGCCAGGGCATCGAACAATTCGTCCTGCCCCTGCCCCTCCAGCGCGACCACGCCCAGAACCTCGCCCTTGTGCAGATCAAGCGACACATCGGCAAGTTTGGTTCCCGCCGCAAGGCCACGCACCCGCAGGCGCGGCGGGCCTTCGGGAATGGCGCTGGTCACCTCGGCCCCCGCGCCGCGACCGGCCCCAAGGGCCGCGCCCAGCATCAGTTCGACCACGCGTTCCTCGACCCCCGGCTCGATCGGCAGATCGCCCACAGTTGCGCCATCGCGCAGCACCGTGGCCCGGTCGCACAGTTCGGAAATCTCGGTGAAACGGTGCGAGATATAGATCACCGATTGCCCGGCATCAGCCTGGGCGCGCACCACCTGCAACACCCGTTCCACCAGATTGGTGGGCAAGGCGGCGGTCATTTCGTCCAGCATCAGCACCTCGGGTTCGCTGGCCAGGGCACGGGCCAGATCAAGGATGCGCAGGGTGGCAAGGGGCAGATGGCCGATCATATCGTCCAGCCGCAAACCGGTGATGCCCAGTTGATCCACCCAGTGGCGGAACGGTTCAACCGGGGTGGCCCCAAGGCGCAGGTTGTCGGCCACATCCAGATCGGGAATAAGCGAGGGTTCCTGATAGACCGGCATCAACCCGGCACGCCGGGCATCGGCGGGGGATCGGGCAATCCGTGCCTGCCCCTTGATGTGAATGGCGCCGCCATCGGGGCGCAAGGCCCCTGTCAGGATTTTCACAAAGGTCGATTTGCCCGCGCCGTTCGCCCCCATCAGCGCAACGATTTCACCCTTGCGCAGGGTCAGCGATGCATCGCGCAGGGCGATCACCGCGCCAAAATGTTTCTTCACGCCCTGCGCCGAAAGCAGGGGCGTTTCCCCGGTCGGGTCATTCATGCCTGTGCCCGTCATTTGGTTCGTGTCAGATGGTCGGTGGCCCCGGTTTGCACCGGGGCCGTCCTAAATCACTCGCCCGGGCCTTTGCAGGCGATGATTTCGTCCATGGAATAGGTCGTCCAACCCGGGATCGACACGCTGACCGGCCATTCCGGGTCAAGGTTGGGGTTCTGCGCCGCTTCGATCAGGGCCATGCCCGCCGGATCATTGTTGGCCCAGATCGCCGGATCGACCAGCACCGTGTGGCTGTCGGGCATTTTCCCATCAAGGATCTGCAACGCCAGCGTCACACCCGCACCACCGATCGAACCGGGGTTCGTCACCGCCGCGCCCACCAGACCATCAACCGTGGCAAGCTGCCCGACGAAACCGGCGTTATCGGCACCGACAATCGGCACCAGTGGCGCGTCGGATTCGACAAAGGCGTCGACGATCACGTTGTCGATGCCGCTGGTCCAGACCCCGTCAACGGGCAGGCCGGTGGCCAGATAATCAAGGATCTGCTGTTTGCCCTGATCCTGCTGCCAGTTGGTGAAGACCTCGTGAACGATGTTGATGTCGGGGAATTCGGCCAGCGCCCGTTTGAACCCGGTATCGCGGTCGTTATCGGCCCCTGCCCCGGCAGCGCCGCGCATATACACGATGTCACCTGCACCGCCGACCTGTTCAAACAGCCACTTGGCGCCCAGATAGGCGTATTCTTCCTGGTTGTTGGACAGGATATAGGCGCCCTCGGCGGTTACGGCCTGATCGACAGCGACCACAACGATACCCTTGGCGATCGCCTCTTCGATGGCGGAATTCACGCCCTCGGAATTGGAGGGGTTCAGCACGATGGCATCGACGCCTGCCTCGACCAGATTGCGGATATCCTCAAGCTGACCGGCGGCATCGGTGTTGCGGTGGGCGATGTTGAGCGAATCAACTTCGCCGCTGTCCAGTGCCTGCGCCTTCATCGCACAGACCATTTCTTCGCGCCAACCGTTGCCCTGAACGGTGTTGGAAATGCCCAGGGTATAGCCCTCGGCGCTGGCCACGGATCCCAGCCCGGCAAGCAGTGAAATTATTGCTGCGCTTTGGAAATATCGTTTCATTGTCGTTCCTCCCGTTTCGGTTTCATTGTCGTTCCGGTGCGCATCGCCATCGGTGTTCGCGATGTTCCGGCCCACCTTTCAGGATGCCCGATCAGCGTCCGGCAATCCTTTGGATTTGCTCCGATCCACAGTAGACGCAGTGAGTTGCGCATCTTGCAAGTGTTGAATTTTACCGCCCCTGCGCGGCCTAGGGTGCGATTGCGGCCTGAAGGTCAAAGATCGGCAACAGCACCGCCAGAACAATGGTCAGAACCATGCCACCGATCAAAACCATCAGCAGGGGTTCGATCAGGGCCGCCACCCGCTTGCGTTCGTTGGTCAGGGTGTTTTCCACCATCGCCGCCGCCCGGTCGGTCATATGGCCCAACCGCCCCGAGGCCTCGCCCGCGCCGATCAACTGCCGCGATACGGCGGGGATGAACCCCATGATGGCGATACTTTGCGACAGGGTCTGGCCACGCTGCACGGCGGTGGCTGCGGCTTCGGCCTGGGCGCGGAAATCGGCAACGTCCAGAACCGCGCAGGCGCTTTGCATCCCCGGCACGATGGGTTGTTTGCTTTGCACCAGAACCGCAAGGGTGCGCAGATATTGCGCCGCCCCGGCCAGCCGTTTGAAACGCCCCAACAAGGGCAGACGCAGAACAAACCGGTGCCAGCGGTCGCGAAACGCCGGACGGCGCAACCCAAAGACGAACGCCGCACCCATGGCCAGCAGACCGGCAATGATAAACGGCCAACTGGCGAAAATGGCATCGCTGACCCCCATCATCACCCGGGTCAGTTGCGGCAGGGGTTGGTCGGTGCTTTCGTAAAGCCGGGCCAGTTCCGGTGCCACGGTGCGCAACAGAACCCCGGCAACCAGAATGGCAACCGAGGCCACGAAGGCCGGATAAATCAGCACCGTCGCCAACCCGGTCTGTTCGGCGCGCAGGGTTTCGATGTAATCGGCCAAGGTGCCGGTGACCTGCACCAGCCGCCCCGCCTCTTCGCCCGCCTGAAGGGCGCAGAGACAATAGGCCGGATACCCCGCCTGTGCGCGGGTCAGACTGTCGGCCAATGTGTAACCGCTCATCAATCCGGCGCGGGTTTGCGAGGCGAGCGCCTCGATCTGCGGGCTGGTGTCGGATTGGGCAATCGCCTCAAGCGCCTGTTCCACGGTCAGACCCGCCTCTAGCATCACGGCAAGTTGGCGCAGGAACACCGCGCGCATGTCGGCATTTGGCCCGCGCTGGCCCAGCCGCCAGCGGCGCGCGGGCGTAGCATCGGCCTTGGCGGTCAGGGTTTCGGTGAATAACCCCCTCGCGCGCAGATCGGCGGTGGCCTGTGCCTCGGTCGCGGCGACAATCACGCCCTTGGCGCGCTTGCCACTGTCGGAATAGGCGATATAGGTCCACGCCCTCACAACGCATCCCCCAGCACACGCCGCACCTCGGCAACCGACGTGCGCCCCTCAGCCACCGCCAAAAGCGCCAGATCGCGCAGGGGCGCCCCATCGCCCGCGTGGGCGCGCAGGGCGATCTCGGAGTCGCCCTCGGTAATCCCATTGCGCAGCGCGGGCGTGATTTCGAGAATTTCGAACACCCCGAACCGCCCCGCCATGCCTGTATCGCGGCAATGATCGCAGCCCACCGCATCGCAAACCCGATCCGGCACCGGCAAATCCGCCGCGCGGAACAGGGCGGCGTCTTCATCGCCGGGGGTGCCGAAAACCTTGCAGTGGTCGCACAACTGCCGCAACAGACGCTGCGCAATCACCCCCTGCAAGGTGGTGCCGATCAGGTAATCCTCAAGCCCCAGATCGCGCAGGCGGGTGATGGCCCCAAGGGTGGAATTGGTGTGCAGCGAGGAAAACACCAGATGCCCGGTCAGCGCTGCCTGTGCCGCGACACTGGCGGTTTCGCCATCGCGGATTTCCCCCACAAGGATCACGTCAGGGTCTTGCCGCAGGGTGGCGCGCAGACCGGCGGCGAATGTCATGCCGATACCCGCGTTGATCTGGCTTTGGGAAATACCCTCAAGATCAAATTCAATGGGGTCTTCGACGGTGACGATATTCCGCTCGGCCCGGTTGGCGAGTTTCAGCAGGGAATACAGCGTCGTCGTTTTGCCGCTGCCCGTGGCGCCGGTGGCAAGGATAATGCCGTTGGGCCGCGCCGCCAGCCGCTCCAACGCCGTGATCTGGCTGGCAGGAAGCCCCAGATCGGCCAGGGGCAGCAACCCTTCGGAGCGGTCGAGAATCCGCATCACCACCCGTTCGCCGTAATTGCCCGGCAGGGTCGACACCCGCAGATCAATTGCCCGCCCGCCAAGACGCACCGTAATCCGCCCATCCTGTGGCAGCCGCGTTTCGGCAATATCAAGCTGCGCCATCACCTTGAGCCGCGACACAACCCGGCGCACCGGCACATCGCCGCGATCCATTACCGTCTGCAATACCCCGTCAATCCGCATCCGGGCGCGCAGGCCGCCCTCATGGGGTTCGATATGCAGATCCGAACCGCGCGATTGCACCGTGCGACGGATCAGACCGTTGACCAGATGAATGACCGGCGCCTCGGTGCTGTCCTCCAGCAGATCGACGACAGCCTCGCCGCCCTGCGCGTCTTCCAGATCGAACACCGCTTCGTCATCGTCGGGCGCGCCATTCTGCCCGCTTTGCCCCTGATCGGAATAAAGCCGCGACAGCAGGGCGGCGAATGCCTCCTGCTCCAGCCGCTCAACCTCAAGCGCCGCGTCGCCACTGCGCCGCCGCGCCTCAAGCAGGCCGGTGCGCGTGGCCGCAGGGCCAAGCAACACCCGCCCCGCGTCCAGCACCACGCCCTGATCCCGCGCAAAGGAAAACGGAAGCAGCGCCTTTGCCATGGTTATTTTCCCGGAAATTTTAACGGGTCAGGCAGGGGCGGATACAGGTTGCGCCGCGCCATGCCATCGACAAACCCGGCGCCAAAAGGTTGGTTCAGGTCGGCCCCGTCAAAGGGCAGATCCGAATTGGGCAGGGCGGGGTAAATGCCATCGTCATCGGGGCTGATCTGGGCGCTGGCCTTTTTCGCCTGCAAGGCCACCTCGCGGGTCATGCGCTCCGCCTCGTCGTCGTTGTTCACGATCCGGGGGCGCAGCATGACCAACAGCACGCGCTGCCCCTCGCTGACGTTGCGCCCGCGAAACAGCCGCCCAAGAACCGGCACATCGCCCAGCCCCGGCACCTTTTTGGACACCGATCCATTGCCGTTTTCCAACAGCCCGCCCAGCATGATGACCCGCCCGTCAGCGATCAGCACGTTGGTGTTGATTTCACGTTTCGAGGTAATCTCGCCCCCCGCGGCCGAGGCAGCGTTGGTGAGGTTTGACACCTCTTGCGCGATGGCCAGCCGCACGTTGCGGTCGGCGGTGATCTGTGGCGTTACCGTCAGGGTCAGGCCCACATCCTGACGCTGGATCGTCTGAAACGGCTGATCCGGGATTGCGCTGTCGCCCACCGTGGCAAAGCTGCCGGTGACAAAGGGCACGTTTTGGGCCACGACGATCCGCGCCTCGCGGTTGTTCAGGGTCATGATCGAAGGGGTGGCCAAAAGGCGCGTGCTGGTTTCCGAGGCAAGGGCGGCGAGAAATGCGCCAAAGCCGCGCCGTTCGTTGCCCACGGCGCCACCCAATGCGCCGCCATCGCCAACCGCGGGCGCCGTGCTGCGCGCCAGGATCGAGGTGACCAGCCCGGTCAGCGTGGGGCGCCCTTCCAGCGAAAACTGCACGCCCCCCGCCACGGCCCCGTTGACGATGGCGCCGAATTGCACCGACAGATCGGAAAAACTGTCGACTGAAATTTCAAAGATCACCGCCTCGATCAACACCTGTTTTGGGCGATGGTCCAACTGGCGGATGGCCTGAACGATGGTGTGCAGTTTGTTTTCGGGCGCGGTGATGATCAGGGCGTTCTGCTGGGGTTCGGCAACCACGGTCACATCGCTGCTGCCGCCCTCTTCTCCGCCACCACCGGCAAAGGATTGGCGCACCGCCCCTTCAAGAGAGGCGGCATCGGCATAATTCAGGGTGACCACCGCCGTGTTGGTCGTGCGCCCCGGGCTGTCAAGCTGATTGGCCAGCAGACGCACCCGGCGCCGAAAGCTCTCAGGCCCCGACACAACGATGGAATTTGAACGGGAATCGGCGGCGATGGTTGCCCCCGCCGGGATGATCTCAAGCCCGCGGATCACTTCGGCCAGTTCGGGCGCATCGCCATTGCGCAGGCGGATGGTTTCCAGCGCCGATTGCCGGGGCTGATCCAGACGTTGCACCAGCCGCGCGATCCGGTCTTGATTGGCGCCCCGGTCTGACAGGATGATCAGGTTCGATGCCGGCACCGTCGACAGCACCGCCTCGGCGGGCAACAGCGGGCGGATGACCTCGACAATCTCGTCCACGCTGACGTTGCGCAGTTGAAGCACCCGTGTTTCAAACACCCCGCTTGGCCGGCGCAGGCTTTTGTCCGATGACAGCACGCTGGCGGTGTCGATGGGCACGATCCGGTCGGCCTCGACGCCCTCAACGATGGTCAGGCGGTTCAACTCCAGCACGTTGAGAAAGACATCGTAAATCGCATTGCTGGAAATTTCCCCCGGCGCCACGATTGTCACGGTTCCCGCAACCCGTGGATCAAGAATGAAATTCCGCCCGGTGGTTTCGGCGACGATCTGGATAAACGAATTCAGATCCGCATCGCGCAGGTTCAGCGAAACCTGCGCCGTGCCCGGGCCGGTCAGGCCAAGACACAATATCATCGCCAGCCATATTGCCCTAAGTTGCATCCTGCACCTCGATCCGCAGTGACCATCGCGATCCGTCCCTTATCAGTTCCAGCTCGAAAACGCGCGTTTGCAGCAGCGCGCCCGCCAATTCGGCGGAATTCTGAACATCGGTGATCGCCTGACCATTTATTGTTTTGATCTTGTCGCCTTTTTTAAGGCCCAACCTATCGTATAAAAGCCCGTTTCGCACCCATAAAATTTCCAATCCCCGGCTGCCGTCGCCAAATTCCGTTTGCGCGATTCCCCCGGCCCGGGTGATGATATTGCTCAGCCGCTGACCGACAAATGGCGTCAGATCAAGCGTGACCGGCGGCAGGGCGCGCGATGCCACCTCGCGGCGCGGGGGGTGTTTTTCGGGGTCGGTTTCGGCGGTGGTGACCGGGGCGTCGGGCCGGTCCAGCGGATCAAAAGTGATCAGCCGCCGCGTGCCGTCGCCTTCGATCAACACGCCGTCGGGGGTGATTTCAATCACGGTTTCCCCGCCCGACACCCTATCACCCTTGCGCAACAATTGATCGTTCTTCCCGTCGCCCACGATGGCCCAGCCGCCATCAATTCCGGCCACCAGCCCCTTGAGCCGGTAATTCAGCGCGATTTCCGGCGCCGCCTCGGGCGGGGGCGGGCGCCGCCGGGGTGCCGAACAGGGGCGGCCACGGCGCCGCACCCACAGCCCCCCGGCCTGTGGCGCGGGCGTGGCAACGGGGCGGGCGGGCAATTCCACCGGATCGGGCGGCGGCGCGCTCAGGGTCAGCGCCACAGCCATCAGGCCATATCCGGCCCCCAACGCCGCGATGAATGCGAAAAGCCGCTCGATCGCCCTCACCTTACCTCCTGCGCATTTATGCAACAGTTGGCCATCGCCCGTGAAATCGACGGATATTCCAAAACGGCAAACTCCTGTATATCCGAAAGCAATACCAAAAAACGGGGCAGGTAGAAACAATGTGGTCAGTGACAAGATCAATTCCCGCAGGCGTGGCGTCAATGGCGCTGTTTGCGCTCATGTCCTGCGCGCCCACCGGTGGTGGTGGTGCACAGGTGACGCGCGGCGGATTTCAGGCGCAATATGTCGCCGCGCGGGCCGATCTGGAATCGGGCGCGTTCAAATCCGCCATGCGGCGTTATTCCGGGTTGATGAAATCAGCCGGGCCGTTTCAGCCGCGTTTGCTGTTGGAGCTGTCCCACGCACAATTGCGCGCCGGTCAGTTTGACGACGCCGCCCAGACAGCACAGCAAATTGCGCAGGCCGAAGATGACAAGATGCGCGCCGCCGCTTTGGCCGTGCTGGGCACTGCCGAACATGAAATGGGGCGGCAACGTTCCAAAAGCGGCAAATGGGACAAGGCAACCGAGGCGCATTTCCTGCGCGCCGCCGGGGCGCTGGATGAGATGCTGAAAACCAACCCCGGAATGGACCCGGCAGGCGGGATGAAAAAGCGCCGCGCCGCCATTACCGAGGACATGCGCGTGTTCAACGGGCTTTCGGCCTCGAACGGCTAGGGCAACGCACGGGGCAGGGCGATCCGGCGGCGCAGGCTCCACCCGTCGCCATCCTTTTTCGCGGTGCGTTGCAGGATCGCGCGAATTTGGTCGGGCAGATCGGGCGTATCGGCAACACTCAGGGTGACTTGCAGGGCGGCGGCCCCTGACAGCCCCTCGAACGCGGCCTGCGCCGTGACCGGGTTGTTCGCCACGCTGCTCAGCCGGGCGCGCCATGTCGGTTGCGCCGCCTTGATCATCAGATCGAAAGCGCCCAGCGGCACGCCCTGCACACGCAGATCAAGAACCCGCCCCGTTGCGGTCAGGCTGGACAGGCGCCGCACTGCCCAAGGCAGGCTGGCCTGCCCCTCTGTCAGCAGAACATCACCGGAAACACCATATTCTGGCGGCATCATCGCGGCCAGATCGACGGTGCCGCGCCGCAGGGCAATATCGGCCCCGTGCAGGCCCGGCCAAACCTGGATGTCCGCCGCGCCCCCCGGTGCGCGCAAATCGGCATTCCAAACCGGCGAGCTCAGCCCAAGGGGCGCCATGGCCCAAGACAGGGTTGCCCCGGCCAGGGGCCTGCTGCGCCCCCGGGTCAGCCCGGTATCGGGCGTCAGATAGGCGGCCCATGGCGGGGGGCGATGCCCGGGATCATCGCCAGATGCCCCACCCGCCCCAGATGCGCCACCGCGACAAGGGCGCCCAGAACCAACCCCAAAAAGATCAACAACCCCTTGATCACGCCCCCGGCTCCAACACCGCATCCAGCCGGATTTCGCCCGGGTCCGCGACCGCCTCGATCCGCAGTTGGATCAGGTTCAGCCCCTTGTCCTGTTGCCCGCGCAGCCATGTCATGGCGGGTTCGAACGGCACGCTGTCAAACCCCAGTTCGATCCGCCCGTCGCCTTCCGACGACAGCCGGGCAAGGTGCGGTGCAAGGCCCGCATCGTGAACGCTGCGTTCAACATCCGCCACCCCGGGGGGCGGTTGCACATTCACCTCGGTCACCGTCAGAACCGTCGGATCAAAGGTGGCCGCCTGCCCGGACACCCAACGCAACAGATCCTTTGCCTCGTCTGTGCGCGCCTCGATGCTGCGGGTCCGCTCGGCAATGGGCGACAGCACCAGAAACCCGAACCCCAGCGGCACGATGACCGCGATCAGGCCGAACAACAGCCAGCGTTCGCGCGGTTGCCGGTTGGCAAGATATTCGGCCAGTCCACGCATCATCGCCCCGCCCTCATGTCTGTTCGATCCGCAGGATGGCCCGGGTCAGGCCCGCGTCCGTCACCGATGATTGCGGCACGCTGACCCGCAATCCCCCCGCCCTGAGATCAGCCACCAGCCCGTCAAGGGCGGCGAAACTTGCCACGTCCAGCGTCACCGAAAGCCCCTCTCCTGTCCCATGTGTCAGGGATTGTACCGCCGCCCCGGCGTTCAGCATCACCACCGCCGCCTGTTGCAACAGCGCCAGCGCATCCGCCCCGTCAGCGGGCGTACCGCCGTCACCCGGGGCGGCGGCGGTGATCCGGGTGACCTGCGCCCGGGCATCCAGAATCGGGCCGCTGGGAATGAACGTATCACGCAGCAGACGTTCAACCGCCACGTTGGTGCTGCGCAGAGCGGTTTCGGCCCGCTCCAGACGCAGCCACTCTGCCACTGTCCAGCTCAGCGCGGCGACCAGAACCAGCGCGGCGGTTGCCACCCAGCGGCGCAGGCCCGTTTCAATCCGGCGCAGGGTTGCGGCGCGGTCTTCGCGCAGGTCAACAGGGTATGCGCCTTTTACCGGCGGTGCCAAAGGCGGGGCATCGCCCTTGTGCCGCAATTCCCCGCCCAGAGTTTCCAATTGAGCGCGCACCGCATCCGGCAAGGGGCCATAAACATCAATCGCCGCAGGTTTGGGACCGGAAAGGCGCAGCAGTTCCAGCGCGACGGGCCATTCGGCGCTGAACCCGAACGCTTCGCCCAACCGCGCCACCACACGCGGGGCATCCCCCACCGGTTGCAGGTGCAGCGCCCATGTGTCGGGCGCAAAGGGCAGCGCGAAATAATCGGGCATCAGCGCCTGACACCGCTCGCCTATGGGCGCGACACCTTCGCGCAGGGCGGCCATTCTTGTGCCGTCAATCACCACCACATGGGACCAGCCGCTGCCGCGCACGAGGTGCAGTTCAGCCGCGCCGGGCGGCAAGGACAGATGATCGGCCACCTGCCGCCGGGCAATCCCGGCCCGCGCCGCGCCCGACACCCGGGCAGGCAGATCAACCGTGTGGACCACGGCCATCTCACCCGGGATCAGCGCAACAAACGGCCCGTTGGGGGGTCGTTGCCCGTTGCCGGGTCGAAAAATTGCAATATCCGGCGTCATTCCCACCCGTTCACCCTTAATTCACGGCGGATTTGATCGTCTTCGACCGACCGATGCAACAGGGTGTAGCGCGACAGGCGCGTTTCGCCCAGTTCGGCAGTGGCAAACGCGGCAAACCAATCCGAACCGGTGGCGAACCGGCGAAAGTTGATTTCGTCCCGCTCTGGCACAGGCACCCGGGCGCGCACGGCGGCGGCAAATCCATCGGCATCCTCAAAGGGCTGGGCAGTGCGCAGGTCCAGCAAAGTGGTCAGCGCCTCGGCGTTCAGTTCGGGCAGGTGGGCGGCCAGAACGGCGCGGGGCGCGGTGTTGATGTTAAGGGCGGGGCGTTTGGGCAAAAACGTTGCGACCTGTTGCAGCGCCCCCCGTTCATCGGGTGTGAGGCCGCTCAGCGACGCCAAAAGGCGCAACGGCCCATCCCTTTGCATCTGCACGATCACCTGTGCGCCCGTACGCGGCGCGATACCAATGGCGTTGCACAGGCGCAAAAACGTGGGCCGCGCGCCCGAAGGATCATCAGGATCGGCCAGCAGGTTGAGGTTGAACAGCCCCTGCTGATCACGCAGGGTCAGGGCGATCCGCCCGCGATCCACCGGCACCGTATAATCGGGGCGCGCCCAATCCTCATCCAGACTGTCAAAGCTGCTGGTCGCCATGTCATGGCGCAACACCAGTTGCGCCAGTTCGGTTGCGCCATCAAGGTAGATCGCAGCCTGCGCCGTATCCCTCTGCAACTGCGCCAAGGACACCCCCTGAGAGCGCGCGCCTCAAGCGCCACCGCCGCTGCCGACAGCATCGCCACGATGATCAGCGCGTTGATCAGGGCCATTCCCCTGTCGCGGCCCGTCATTGCACCACCAACACGCGCAGGGGGCCGGTTTCGGTTTCCAACCGGGCGTCATACCCGCGCACCCCGTCGGGTGCGGTGCGGCTGGCGGGTGCCCAGCCGTCAGGCGACAGTGCCAGAACATCGAAATCGCGCACCCCGGTAAACATCGGTTGCGCCGTGGCGAGTCGGGTGGCGTCGGGGGCGCTCTGGCTGCGGGTCACGCGGCGGTTGGCCCGGTCAAACCGCCACACCACGCGCGCCAACCCGGTCTGCGCCGGATCATCAAGATCGCCAACACCCGCAACATTCAGCGTCACGGCCCCCGGCGCCTGATCGTCGCCCAGCCCCGTTGCCGCGCCCAGATCGTGGCGCAACACTTGCAGGGAAATGGCCAGATCATCCGCAGCCGCGGCGTGGCGGGTCAGGCTTTCCTGATAGCGAACCATCAGGCGCAACGCCTGGGTGCCGATCAGGGCGACCATGGCAAACAGCGCGATCACCACCACCAGTTCAATCAGCGTGACCCCTGCATCCCTGCGCCAGCGCCCGTTCATGGCGTCACCTCGGGCGGGACATAAGCGATCAGCCGGGCACCGGGCCAATCGGCGGCGCGCACGGTGATTTCAACCTCGATCAGGCCAACTTCGGTCACTGTTTCGCTCTGCGCCACGCTCCAGTCAATCGGCCCCATCGTGACCTCGGCGGGCAGGCTGCGCCCCGCCACCGCGCCCAGCAGCTTCAGTTCCTCGGCGCGGTTTTGCGCCACCAGAAGGGCCAGCGCGCGCGGCGCCTGCCCATCGACCAAAAGCGCCGATTGGTTCAGCGCGCGAAAGCTGGCGATCACCCCGATCGACAGCACGGCGATGGCCACGACCACCTCGATCAGGGTGATCCCCCGATCCCGGGTTACAGAGGTGTGCATTCCAGCGGCCCCCATGATCCGGCGGTGCAATCCTGCCCGCGCTGGCCCGGTGCGCCCAGCCGCAGATGCAGGGGTGTCGCCCTGCCGCCGGGCAGAAACACGATGCGGATTTCCTGTTCCGGCGTGTCGATGCGCGGCGGGTTTTGCCATGGGGTGACATTGCCCGCCGCAACCCACGGGCCACCCTCGGCATTCGGTTGCCACACCTCGCGCTGTTGACCTTCGGGCCCAAGGAACAGGGCAAGGGGGCGCGCGCCCAGCACCGCCTCGGCCCGCAGATCGGCGTGATTGCGCAACAATTGCACCCGGTCCGACGGGGTGCCATCGGGACGCAGCGCCAGAACGCTGCCCACCGACAGAACCGACAGGATCGCCACGACCACGGCGACCTCGATCAGGGTAAACCCCGCCTGCCTGCGGCTCAGTTCAGATCCCATGTGCCGATATCCCGGTTCACGTCCTCGCCCCCAGCCACACCATCGGCGCCAAAGGTGAACACATCGAATTCATCGTGAACCCCCGGCGAGAGATATTGATAATTTGCGCCCCAGGGATCCTTTGGCAACGATCCGATATAGCCTTTGGCGGCGTAATTCTGTGGCACCGGCGGCAGGCTGGGCGCCGCGACAAGGGCGGCAAGGCCCTGTTCGGTGCTGGGAAAACGGTAATTGTCGAGCTTATAGAGCATCAGCGCACTTTGGATTGATCCAAGATCCGACTTTGCCCGCGCCAGCCGGGCCTGATTGGGGCGGTCGATGATGCGTGGCGCGATGACCAGCGACAGGATCGAAATGATGACCACCACAACCATGATCTCAAGCAGCGAAAACCCTGCGTCCCCTTTGGGGTGTGTAGAGGATTTGCGCCTGGTTGCGTTCAGATAAAATTCATTTAGGCTAAATTCGGACAACATATCAAAATATCCCCCCGATATGGCTGGATTTCTACCATGTTTTCAAAGCGAAATTCAACCCCGGGCGCGCTGGCGCTGATCCTGACGCTGCTTGGGTTTCTGGCGGTGTTCTGGGGGGTGGAATGGGCCTTTGGCGCCCGGCGCGATGATCTGATGCTGGAAAACGGCGCGCTGGCGGCGGGGCAGTGGTATCGGGCATTTACCGCGCATCTGGTGCATCTGAGCCTGCATCATACGGTGTTGAATTCTCTCGGGCTGGTGCTGGTTGCGGCCACCCTTTCGCCGGTCCTGCACGCGCGGGCGCTGTTGGGGGTGAGCGCGCTGGGGTTTGCGACAATCTCGCTCGGGTGGTGGATATTGCAGCCCGACGGGGTGACCTATGCGGGGTTTTCAGGGACGGTTCACGGGATATTCGCCTTTGGCGCGCTGGCCTATCTGCGCGCCGGGCCGCGCTGGTTTGGCTGGGTCGTTCTGGCGGCCCTGAGCGCCAAGATCGGATTTGAAATTCTGGTCGGCCCGGTGCCGGGGGCCGACGCGGCGATTGCCGGACGGGTCAGCACGCTGTCCCACGGGTTGGGAACGCTGGCGGGGGCCGTGGCGGGGCCGTGGCACCGGGCCGCCAAACCCTGGCTGATCCTGTTGGCCTGTGTCGCCATCATCGCCGCCATGGCCCATGAACGTCATTTTGCACCAATGGCCCCCACCCCTGTCAGCGTCGATGGATAACCCTTTGATGACGGGCCTGTTGGCCCTTGTGGGCCTTGGTGTCGGATATCTTGTCTGGCGGTTCGCGCCGGGGGAACGGCGCGATGGGGGCGCATTCCGGGCCATGGGGCTGGGCGCGGCTTTGCCCATTTGCACCGCCGTTGCCGCGCCCCCCGCGCCGATTGTCGGCCTGATCTGGCTCTGGCTACTGCTGGCTTTGGCCCTATGCGATCTGCGCTGCCGCCGTCTTCCCGATGTTCTGACCGTCCCACTTTTCGGGGTTGCGCTGTTCTGGGTCTGGGCCGGGGGCGCCTTTGGCATGGGTCAGGCGCTGTTGGCCGCGGGGATTGGCGCCGGGGCGCTTTGGGGCTTGCGTGCCGCATATTGGCTGCTGCGCGGGCGCGAGGGGCTGGGCCTTGGCGATGTCAAACTGATGGCGGGCATCGGCGCCGCAACCGGCCTTGCCGCCCTGCCCTGGATCACCCTTCTGGCCGCCCTCGCCGCCTTGGCACTTGCTGCGATCACGCGGGCCGAAAAAACAGCCGAACTCCCCTTCGGCACCTATCTGGCAGGTGCGGCAGGTGTGGTGTGGCTGTTGTCGGGGTGAAGGCAGGCTATAACCTTCAACAACTGATTGGGTTTTGAACGCGGTTTGTGGAAGCGCGAAAAGAGGCAATGAATGGACGCTCCAAAAACGAGGGTTTTTGGAAGGGCAGAGCGAGGGATGGTTTTACCCAGACCAGCCGTTCATGCGTCGCGCGGCGAATGCGCCGGGAGAGCGGTTAGTAACCAATGCTGCGCGTTGCTCGAATGGTCGGTATTGCTTGTGAGGGTGCCGGACATTACTTACCCCTTGCGGTAAGTAATGCTCCACGCTATACTTACCCTTATGGATAACAATAACCCCGAACTCGACGCTGTATTCCTCGCTTTCGCGGACAGCACCCGCAGGGCAGTCTTGCGGCAGCTTGGCGATGGCCCTGCCTCGGTCAGCGATCTGGCCGCGCCCTTCGACATGGCGCTGCCTCCGTTCATGAAGCACATCAGGACGCTAGAGAATGCGGGGCTGATCACCACCGAAAAGGTGGGCCGGGTCAGAACGTGCGAACTCAATCCCGAAAAGTATGCGGCTGTAGAAGACTGGCTCAAGGATCAGCGCAGGCAATGGGCATCACGCTACCAAAAACTCGATCAACTTCTTGAGAAAATGAAGGATAAAGACAGATGAAACCCGACCTCCATTACAGCTTCCAGGCCGACATGCAGACCAACCGGCTCACGATCCGGCGCGAATTTGATGCGCCGAAAGATCTGGTCTGGGATTGCTATACAAAGGCTGAATTGCTGGACCAGTGGTTCGCGCCTGAACCATTCTCCGCGAGAACCAAATCCATCGCCTTTAAGGAAGGCGGGCATTGGCATTTTGCCATGGTTGATCCTGACGGCAATGAACATTGGATCCGGTTCGACTATGAGACGATCACGCCAAAGGACAGCTATCGCGCACAGGACGCCTTCAGCGATGCGGACGGCGGTATCAATCGCGACATGCCTGTCTCCACTTGGGACGTTACATTCGAGGACGTGTCCCCGCGCACACTCGTGCAGATCGTCTCGACCTATGAGACGCCCGAGGCACTCCAACAGATCATAGACATGGGCATGCAGCAAGGGATGGAGGCCACCCTCGCCCAGCTCGACAAACTATTGAAGAAACTGGCCTAATTTCTGGAAAGAGGCGTGAGTGCATCGGATTCCACCTCGATTGCGAGCATTCAACGGACCCTTCCGCTTACAACATTGGAGACTCCCATGATCGCCTCGAACACCAAAAACGCTCCCGCCGGCCATCGCAACAAAGTCGCGATCGCTGGCTGGACGCTGTCCGCATTATTCGCCGCATTTATGCTTGGCGCGTCCGCCCTGCCCAAACTGGCCGGAATGCCGGTTGCCGCGCAGACGATGGCCGATCTTGGCTGGCCCGATGCGCCAGTCTTCTGGATCGGGGTGATGGAGGCAGGTCTTGCCCTCCTGTTTCTCTGGCCACGGACGGCATTGTTTGCTGCGATCCTGATGATGGGAATTCTGGGCGGTGCGATGGCCACCCAGATACGCGCAGATTCGCCACTTTTTTCCCACGTGCTTTTCTCAATTTACTTAGGCGCTATAATGTGGGGCGGCCTCTGGCTGCGCGATCCGTCCGTGCGCGCCGTCCTGCCACTACGTCGGGCATAAGGAAGCCAATATGTCATTTCAAGCGTATCTCGACACCATCGAACGCCAGACCGGGAAGTCGCCCGCCGACCTTCGTAAGCTGGCAGAGGAAAAAGGATTTACCGCCAACGGCACGCTCACGTCTGGCACCAAGGCAACAGCGGTCACCGACTGGCTCAAAGCCGATCTCGGCCTTGGTCACGGACATGCGATGGCGGTCTATGCCCTCCTGAAAGGGTCGAAAAAGGAGGGAGATGATTGAGTTTCGTTCTGATTGCACGTTCAGTTTGAGCATACCAGCTTAACCGGACCTTTGCACTTTGCGCAGCGAAAATTCACTTCGTCCGCACTGCGGACAGTGGCGAGCTTATTTGTGTAGGTCCGCTTCACATCCCGCACCCTTCCAAAAACCACCGTTTTTGGAACGCAGGGCTGCTGTTGATCGGGCGGCTCCCGAAATTCGACACATCCAATGCCCACCGGGCATTCCGTGACATGCAGCCGGTGCCGCACAACGGCAAAAGGGCGGCCCGATGAGAGGCCGCCCTTTATCTTGTCACTCAGTCGCTCAGTGGGTTCTGCGGCGCAGATACAACCCACCCATGGCCAGGAACGCCAGCATCAGCAGCGCCCAGCGATCCAGCGCACCGCCACTGGGAACGATCGGATCCGTTCCCCCGGCAGCGGCATCCGAAACGAGCGCCATGCCGACCGAGGCACTGTAGCCCCCGACATCGGCGGTGGCGTCCGCGCTTTCCACGGTTACCACATGGCCCGCCGCATCCAGAACATTGGCAGGCACGGTGAACACCGCCCCCGAATCCGGCGCTTCGGAGGTGGCCAGATCGACCATGGCCAGTTCGGTCGTGCCCGTCGCGTCATAAACCCGGATGATCGGCATCAGGCCCTCGGTCAGGCCGGTGCCGCGCACAACCAGCGCATCGGATGTTGCGGTGGGGGTGAAGAAGAAGCAATCCACATCCCCCGCCACATCAATCCGCCCGTCAGTGGCGATGTTATCATCCGCGATGGCCGTGCAGGCCCCGGGCGCCGTCGGATCATTGGCGTGATCGTCAGGTTGAACGCCCACAGCCTGTGCCGTTGCCGCCGCAAACCGGGTAAAGTTTTCGGTCACGGGCTGTGGCACCGGGTTCGAGGTGGCACCGTCCAGACCAACCGCAAGGGAGAGCCCCTCAAAGGTGGTCTGGGCCGCGCCTGTCGGGTTCGACACGTTCACGGTGATGTTGTAGTTGCCATCACTGCGATAGGCGATGCTGGCCGAATAGGTGCCATCATCCGCGATATTGTCGGCCCCCATTCCATCGTCATGCAGAACGATTTGGGTTTCCGTGCTGGACGGATCAACCAGATCGGCCGTCACCGTCAGCCCCGACAGCGGCGCATCCTGACGCACGGTGGCGCGCAGGATCATCGGCTCGGGATAGGTGGCATCTTCGAAATCGACCACAACATCATAGGGCAGCCCGCTTGCGGTGGGGGCGCCCGACACCAGGGTGGACGGTGCGATTTCACCGCCGGTGGTATTGTCGAACCGCACCGTATAGACACCGGCGCCGCCGGCGGTCAGGGCCGCCTGACCAAGATCGAGCTGACAACTGACCGTGCCGGCACCGCTACAGGCAAAGGTCTGTGTTGCGGCACCGCCCCCCGGCAACAGAAGCGTCGGGTTCAGATCGCCAACAGCGCCCGAATAGGACACGGCAATCAGGGCCGATCCCAAGGTGCTGTCAAGGGGAACCTCCAGCGTGGCACTGCCGTTGGCGGGCACCGCCGTGCTGTCGGATGCAATCGCAACCGACGAGGAAAACGCCGCGTTGGCCGAAACAAAGGCCGCCTGGATTTCCGCCAGCGTGGTGGGCGACTGGAAGAATGCGCCGCCGGTCTGACTGGCGTAATCGCGCAGGGCCGCTTCGTCGGCATTGGTGCCATAGGCAAACGCCACGATGGTCACGCCCGCCTGATTGTAGGAATCAATCACCGGCTGACGGTTCGAGGTTCCGCCAACCCCATCAGACAGCAGATAGACAACCGCCGGGCGCGCCGGATCAAACGCGATGGTTTGCGCCAGAGCAAGGCGCAGGCCGCCGTTCACATCGGTATTGCCCCCGCAGCGATCGACGCGATCGCCTGTTTGACCGAAGTGCGGATGCCCGTGTCAGGATCAGGAATGTCGGCAATCATGAAGTTCTGACCAGCCGCGCTGTTAAAGCTGCCGATCCCGATGGCATTCTTGCCCGGCACCAGTTGATCAACCAGCAGGGCCGCTGCCGTCTTGGCGTTGGCAATGGGCGCACCCGACATGGACCCGGAGCGGTCGATCATCAGTTCGATCACCGAATTCGATGTCCAGCGAATATCAAGCGCGCTTTGGGCTGTTGTGATCGCATCGCGCACAATGGGATTGGCCGACGTGGGCGCGGTCAGGTTGGTGTAATGGGTGCGCTCGGCCCGGAACAGGAAATGCCAGAACGGATCGCTGCTCGTTGACCGCGCCAGGGTATCCCAGCCGCTTTCGTTGAACACCCGCTTGTGGGCGGTGCTGCCCGTGCTGGTTGCGGTATAGGGCGCAAGATCGGGGGTTGAAAATTCAAGAAAATCCCCCCGCGCACCGGAATAATTGGTCGCGGTGCAACCGCCGCCAACGGCAAACCACTGACAATTCATGATCGAAGGCGAAACCGCCGTATCAGTGGCAGTGGGTCGCCCTGCACAATCGTTCATCGCAGTCGGGGTACATTGGTTCGCCTGATATTCATCATACAGACCATAGGCATAATGGCCCCATTCATGCGCCAACACCGCACCGCCGCCTGCCGCGGTTTCGATAAGCCCCGCCGCGCCGGGCCAGTTGGTGCACATCCATATGTGTTTGCCAACATTGCCATAGCCACTGGGATTTGCCCGTGGCCCCAGATCTGCGGCGCAGTTTTCCTTCCAGGTGATGTCGGCGCGGCTTTTCTGATCGTTCTTGCGATAGATGGTCACGCGCCCCAGCTTGTGCGCGCCGTTGGTCATCTGAAACACATCATCGGCAAAGGCTTTGATCTTGGCTTCGTAGACCCGCTGTGCGGCGTCGTTGGCCCCGTCATTGGCGGTGGCATCGTCATCGCCCTGGGGGTCGGCCTCAAGCGAAATCACGATGTTGAAAATGCTGGTGGCGCTGCTTGCTGCCTGGGGTCCACCAAGGGACGGGGCGTGCTGTACTGCGCTGTCTGGCATGCCCTGCACACCGCTGAGCCAATGATCGCCCGCAAATGCCGGGACGCCCACGGGGAGGGTCAGTGACGCGATACAGGCCGCTCTGGCCGTATCGTTGACCCTGTCTATGAATTTGGATCTCAAAGTTCTTTCCTCCATTAATTTCTGTTGCACTGAAAAGAAATCAGGCCGCGACAACCCCGAACTGGGTCAACCGGCCGGCGATATCCGCCACGAACACGATTCTGTTGGTGTTTTCCCCGGTCAGAAACGGCATTGTTCCGCCATCCACCGGCACGGCCACCGGCCCCGTCGCAAGCGAGGTTGCGATGGCCTGTTCAACCGGCCCTGCACAGGGGGGTGGTTCATCTGCACATCAATAATTCCGGCAGATTGCACTGGCGTGGTCCAGATGTATTTTTGTCCCTTCCCCGGTGTGAATGTAACCGCGCCGTCGCCCAATTGGCCGATCAGGCTGCGCAGCTCTTTTGATGGTGTTGTCAACACCCTAGAGCGGGTCTTGCGGGCGCCGAAATGCGCCACCTCGACCCAATTGGCGAATTGCCCTTCGCCGCCCGACCCACCGCCGCCGTCCTCCCCCCGAAGGCAGCGGAAACGATCTCAAGGGCGGAATTATAGCGGATACCGGGGCGGCGCGACGGCGCCCCAATGCCAAAAGCTGTTTTTGCCCGCTCCACCGGGCAAAATGAACCGTGTCATCAGGCATGATCCGAAAGGCGGAAAAGGATTGCTGGCGCGCCGAAAGCGCCGAAAATGTAATTTGCACACATCCGGGAAAGGCGGCGGCGCATATGTCGGCCCTTGCCAGATCCGGCAAAACCCCCGTTGCGCCCAATGCAAGGCCAAAACCCAATATAAAACGTCGATCCAAAATCATTATTCCCCCCACGGGAAGCGAACAGCGCACACCGGCAAAATAGCCGGCAAAATAAACCCTTCACACAGTAATGTTACCGCGCTTAACTGATTCTATCAACGTCAGTGCGCCAAAGCCCCGGCAAAGGCATTATTTGCGATCTATATGATTATTATTTCAGAAAGAAATCATGGCATTAAGACAATTTCTTACGGTTTCATTGCGCCCTGCGGCGCGGGCGCTTTTCATGGCCTTCGTCCTGTTTCTGGCCGGGGCATCGACGGGGGCCGCGCATTTTGCCGACAATTATGTGGTGCGCAGCTTTCTGGCCACGTCCGACGATACCGGGGTCGTGATCTATCAGCGGGTGCCGGTGCCGTTGCTGTTTGCCGATCTGTTGCAGGATGTGAATGCCCTGCCCCGAAATGATCCCGCTCAAGTTCTGTTTGCCGTTCCGGGCAGCGGCGTGATGCTGTCGGGCGCCGCGATTGCAAAGGCACCTGATGCCTTTGTCGCGCGCCTGCTGAACCACGCCATCTGGAGCGGCCCGGACGGCCCGCTGACGCCCACCCTTACCGGCTGGCGGGTTGACCCGACCCGGCTGGCGCAGGATCTGCGCAGCGCCGAAGATGCCAAGGCCGCCCTGGCCCGCCCAGGCAGCACCGCCGACGTGAACATCGCCACTGCCACTGTTGAATTCGCGCTGCATTTCGATGTGCCGCCGGATACGCGCCTGCATGTCACAACCGCCCTGCCGCTGTTACAACTGCGCCCCGGGCTGCAACTGGAAAACCACGTCATTGACCTGCGCCAGACACCACCGCGCAGCTTTTCGGTGCCCGGCCAGATGGAAACCCCGATCACCATCAGCCCCGGCGTGATCGAAATCTTTGTGCAGTTCGTTCATCAGGGCATGGTGCATGTGTTTGGCGGGCTTGATCATGTGCTGCTGATCGTCTGCGTGACCCTTGGCACCCTTGCCCTGCGCCCGCTGCTGATTTCGCTGACGGGGTTTACCCTGGGCCATTCCGTGACCCTGATCCTCGGGTTTCTGGGGGTCACTGCACCGGGGTCGGTGTTTATCATTCTGGTCGAAGCGGCGGTGGCCGCCACTGTCGGGTTTGCCGCCATTCAGGCCCTGCGCAAACACCCCGCGCATCCCCTGTCGCTGGTGCTGGTCGGGCTGTTGCACGGGTTCGGATTTTCATTCGTGCTGCGCAATATACTGGGGCAGGATTCCCCCGATCTTATCCCCGCGCTTCTGGCCTTTAACGTCGGGATCGAGATCGCACAGGTCATCATCGTCGTGATCGTCCTCGCGCTCAGTTGGTCGATCCGCCGTGAATCGGAACGGGCGTTCCGGTTTGGGTCGGGTTTGGTTTTGGTGGCTTCGCTTGCCGTTGCCGGATATTGGTGCGTCGCGCGACTGGCCACGTTATTCCCCGGCGCGTGATCTGGCGCGCACCTCGTCAAGAGAGGGAATTGAATCGCCCGCCCCCGGGCGCGCGACCGTGATGGCCGAGGCGGCGCTGGCCATGGCCAGCGATTCTGCCACATTGTCACCCATGCTCAGCCGCCCCAGGAAAAAGCCCAGAAACGTATCGCCCGCCGCCGTGGTATCGACAATCTTTTCTGCCTTGGCGGCGGGTTGAACCATCGGTTCCTTGCCCCGACAATACAGCGTCGCGCCTTTGGCCCCCCGGGTCACCAGCAGCATATCAAGCCCAAGATCAAGCAGCGGCTTGCCCAGTGCGGTTTCCAGTTGCTCCGCCTCAATCTCGTTCAAGGCCAAGAGGGTGATATGGGGCAGAACGGCGCGCGTCGCATCGGCATCAAACGGCGCGGCGGCATAGCACACCGACACCCCTGCCGCCTTGGCCTGTGCCGCAATGGCCGGCACATGGGCGGTTTCATTCTGCACCACCAGCCAATCGCCCGCCTTCGCCTTGGCCAGAATTTCATCGCCAATCGACGCAGGAAATTCCCAGTTGGCGCCCTTCAGCAGGGTGATGCAGTTTTCTCCGTCATCAGCCACCTGAATAACCGCCTGCCCCGTGGGCATGTCCAGCCGCAACACCCCGGCGCAGTCAACACCGCGCGCTGTCAGGGTGTCCAGCGTCCAATCGCCGTCCGCGCCGATCGCGCCATAGTGAAACACGCTGGCCCCCGATTGCGCCAAGGCAATCGACGTATTGGCCCCCTTGCCGCCCAACCCCCGCGTCATGCCATGGCTCGACAGGGTTTCGCCGGGCGCCGGAATATGTGGCACACGAAAAACCAGATCAATGTTGATTGAACCAAGGTTGTGCAGTGGCATGAGGGCGCTCCGATCCGGGTGTGTTGCAATTCGTGATGCTATGACAGGGCGCGGGATGGGTAAATCTTTATCCGCCGCTCAGCTCGCTCAGCAGAGAGATGGCGAAATCGGCCATGCCATAGGCGGCGGCGAAATCAAACTGGTTCATGGTGACGAAGACGGCGGTGCCTTGCGTTGGCGCAAGCGCAACAAGTGACATCTGCCCCTGAAGCGCGCCTGCCTTTTGCAGGATGAACGGGTGATCCCCATTGGCGTTCATCGCGACCCAGCCAAGGCCCATTCCATCCATATGCCCGGATTCATCCATGGACAGCACGCTGTCCAGCCCGTCGCGCTGAACATAAATGGCATGGTCCAGAAACCGCGCCTCGGCCGCCGCGCCACCCGTATCCAGATGCCACTGCATCCAGCGCAGCATGTCATTCGCACTGGTGCGCAGCCCGCCCGAGCCGGTGATAACATCGCCCGACGGCACCTCGGGCAGGGGCGCACCATCAAAGCCATGGCCGCTCATCAACCGGGGCTGCATGGCCGGGGTCACCGAAAACCCGGTGTCATCCATGCCAAGCGGGCCGGTGATCCGGTCAGACAACAGCACCGGATAGGGTTTGCCCCCGGCATGGGACAGGGCCGCCGACAACAGATCAAACCCGAAGTTGGAGTAGGAAATGGCATGGCCCGGCTGAAAATACAGGGCATTTTCGGACAGCCAAGCGGCAAAGGCATCATAGGTGATGGTCGCAAAGGGATCACTTGCGGGGCCATCCGGGCGGGGCACCTCACGGGGCAGGCCACCGGCGTGGGTCGCCAGATCAATCAGCCGGATGGCGGGTTGCCCTGCCGCCGCCTTGCCCAATGCTCCGGGCAGCAGGGGCGCAACGGGATCGGTGAATCCCACCTCGCCCCGCGCCACGCCGTGGGCCAGCATTTCACCGGCAAACACCTTGGTGATCGACCCGATGCGCAGCACCGTGTCGCCATCGGGCGCAATCCCATTGCCAGCGCGGGTTTCCCCAACCCCGGCCACCGCCGTTTGCCCGGCGCGCACCGCGCCGACAATCACCCCCGGCGCGCCCGATTGCAAATGGAACACAACCGCGCCAAATCCCACCGCCTCGTCCAGCAGGGGATCAGCCCCCCGGTGGCCGGAACGGCCAGACAGGCCAACATGAAAACAAGCACAGATTTGTAACGAGGCACCATACCGGACCATCCTTTGACAGCGTTTATCAAACAGCCAGTCGCCCGCGAAGGAACGGCATCTGCCGCCGGATCGGCCCGTGCCAACATCTTCACGGCGTGGCTTGTCTTGGCGCCGTGGGTTTTCGAGCCTCTGATCGGTACAAAAATCCTATGCCCGTGACAAGGGATCAGCCCCCCGCGATATAGCTTTCCAGCACCGCCGCCGTTCCATGGGTTTGCAGCGCCGTCAGGGCGCGGGCGAAATGTTCGGCAAAGGTGGCGTTGGCGGCCAGGTCACCAAAAACAAACCCCAGTTGCAAAAACGCCGCCGGGTCGGTTTTGGCGCGCACGGCGTGCTCGTGCAACAGCGCGGCAGAGGGATCGTCGATCCCGATCTTGGCGCCACTGTCGCTGACCCCCTGCAAATACCGGCACCACAGCGCCGACACCAGTGACAGCCCCTCGATCGACCCGCCCCGCGCCAGTTGATCGCGGGTGGTGGGCAGGATGAATTTCGGCTGGCGGTTCGAACCGTCCTGACACAGTCGCGGGATCGTATCGGCAACACCCGGATTTTCCAGCCGTTCGATCACCTTGGCGTAATATGCCTCAAGGTTGGTGTCGGGCACCGGCGGGACGATGGGCAGGATTTCGTCATGTTCCAGCCGGTCCAGAAAACCGCGCACCAAGGGATGGCGTGCGGCATCATGAACAAAGTGAATATCCAGCAACGCCGCAGGATAGGCCATTGCCCCGTGCCCGCCGTTCAGGATGCGGATCTTCATCAGCTCGTAAGGCGCGACATCATGGGTCAGCGTGACACCGACCTTTTCCAGCGCGGGCCGCCCGGCGGGAAAATTATCCTCCAGCACCCATTGGCGAAAGCTTTCACAGGTGATCGGGCGCTGATCCTCGATCCCGAACCGTTCATGCACCATCGCCCGCTCCCGGTCTGATGTGGCCGGGGTGATCCGGTCGACCATGGCACAGGGAAAGGCGACGGTTTCCGCGATCCAGGCCGCCAGATCCGCGTCGATCTTTTGTGCCAGCCCGATCACGGTGGCGCGGGCGATATGACCGTTTTCCGGCAGGTTATCGCAGGACATGACAGTAAATGGCATCACGCCTGCCGCGCGCCGCGCCTGCAACGCCGCGATCATCGCGCCAAACACGCTGCGCGGGTGATCGGGCATTGCGGCATCATATTGCATGTCGGGGTGGGACGGATCAAAGACGCCCGTGGCCGCGTCGATGTAATAGCCGCCCTCGGTCACGGTCAGCGAAACGATACGGATCGCCGGGTCGGACATGGCCGCGATCAGCGCCCCATTGCCATCCTCGACCGGCAGGAAATCCACCATCGCCCCGGTGACAACAGCGCGGTCGCCTGCCGGGTCCAGTTCGCACACCGTGGTCAGCCAATCCTGCGCGCCAAGGTCAGCGCGGATTTGCCGGTCAGACGGGCGCACACCGGCCCCGATGATGGCCCAGTCGTGATCCTGCCCCAGTTGAAACAGGTCATGCAGGTACAGCGCCATATGCGCGCGGTGAAAGTTGCCCAACCCGACATGCACAATGCCCGCCGTCAGATCCGAGCGTGTATAGGTTGGACGATCCACCTGTTGCGGCAGAGCGTCCAGGGTTTCCAGAGCAAGTTTCATCGACGCCCCCACCGGACAGATATATCCTGCGTTTTCATGACACCCGCAGCCCCTGCGCATCAAAACGGTGCAGTTTGTCCATATCGGGCGAAAGATAGATCGTGTCACCATGGCGCACCTGAATGTCGCCGGTGATGCGCACGGTCATCATATCCATCAGGCCCGTTTGATGGACGTGAATGAACGTATCCGACCCCAGGTGTTCGGCCACGCCGACAACGCCCTTCCACAACCCGTCGGTGGTGGACACCGACATGTGTTCCGGGCGAATTCCGATGGTGTCCGCACCGTGTTTCTTGGCCTCTGGGCCATCGATCAGATTCATCTTGGGCGATCCGATGAACCCCGCAACGAATTTGTTGCGCGGCGCGTGGTACAATTCCAGCGGCGATCCGACCTGTTCGATATTGCCCGCACGCAACACCACGATCTTGTCGGCCATGGTCATCGCCTCGACCTGATCGTGGGTCACATAGATCATCGTCGTGGCAAGTTTCTTGTGCAGCTCGGAAATTTCAAGCCGCATTCCCACCCGCAGGGCGGCGTCAAGGTTTGACAGGGGTTCGTCAAACAGGAACGCCGAAGGTTCGCGCACGATCGCCCGGCCAATGGCCACACGCTGTCGCTGACCACCCGAAAGTTGCCCCGGGCGCCGATCAAGGTAATCGGTCAGGTTCAGGGCCTTGGCCGCGCTTTCGATCTTGGCATCCTGTGCCGCCTGATCCAGCCCCGCCATGCGCAGCGGAAACGCGATATTCTTGCGCACCGACATATGCGGGTACAGCGCGTATGACTGAAACACCATGGCCAGGCCGCGCTTGGCGGGGGGCAGTTCGGTGGCTTCGCGCCCATCGATCGTGATCTGGCCGGAACTGATATCCTCAAGCCCGGCAATCAGGCGCAGCAGGGTGGATTTGCCACAGCCCGAAGGCCCGACAAACACGACGAATTCACCTTCGTTGATATCAAGATCAAGGGGGGAATGACCTGAACATCGCCAAAACTCTTGGTGACTTGATTAAGACTAATCTGGCCCATTATTTTACCGCTCCGAATGTGAGGCCCCGAACGAGCTGTTTCTGAGAGAACCAACCCATGATCAGGATTGGCGCGATGGCCATCGTGCTGGCCGCACTGAGTTTCGCATAGAACAGCCCTTCGGGGCTGGAGTAGCTGGCGATGAACGCCGTCAGAGGTGCCGCCTTGGCCGCCGTGAGGTTGAGGGTCCAGAAGGCCTCGTTCCAGGCAAGGATGATGTTCAGCAGCAGGGTCGAGGCGATCCCGGGCAGCGCCATCGGCGTCAGCACATAGAGGATCTCGGATTTCAGGCTGGCGCCGTCCATCCGCGCCGCTTCAAGAATATCGACGGGGATTTCCTTGAAGTAGGTGTAAAGCATCCAGACGATGATCGGCAGGTTGATCAGGGTCAGGATCACCACCAAGGCAAAGCGGCTGTCCAGCAGGCCGGTGTCGCGGCTGATCAGATAGATCGGGATCAGCACACCGACAGGCGGCAGCATCTTGGTCGACAGCATCCACATCAGCACATCCTTGGTCCGCTTGCCCGGCACAAAGGCCATGGACCATGCGGCAGGAATGGCGATGGCAAGGCCAATCAGCGTTGAACCGACCGAAATGATCACCGAGTTCATGAAGTGCAGCGGATAGTTCGACCGGGCATTCACCGCCGTGTAATTGTCCAGCGTCCAGTGGAACATGAACAGGGACGGCGGATCGGCAATTGCCTCGGCCTCGGTTTTGAAACTGGTGATGATGGTCCACAGGATCGGGAAAAAGATGAGCAGACCGATGATCCAGGCCGAAGCTGTCACAATCACCGTGCGGCGTTTTGAAATTGCGCGTGCCATATCTAAGCGTCCAGGTTCTTGCCGATCGCCCGCATCAGGAAGATCGCAACAATGTTTGCAAGGATGATGGCGACAACGCCACCGGCGGAGCCTTCGCCCACGTCATAGTTCAACAGGCTTTCGGCATAGACGAGATAGGTCAGGTTCGTGCTGGCCGTACCCGGGCCACCATTGGTGGTCACAAGGATTTCGGCAAAGATCGACAGCAGGAAAATCGTCTGGATCAGGATCACAACCGTGATTGCCCGGCTAAGATGCGGCAAGGTGATGAACCAGAACCGGCTGAGCGGGCTTGCCCCATCCATTTCTGCCGCTTCCATCTGTTCACTGTCCAGCGATTGAATGGCCGTCAGCAGGATCAGCGTGGCAAAGGGCAACCATTGCCAGCTTACAATCCCGATGATCGACGCCAGCGGCGCCTGGGACAGGAAATCATAGGGCTGCAACCCCACCGCCTTGGCGGCGTAGGCGAACAATCCGTTCACCGGGTTCATGAACATGTTTTTCCAGACCAGCGCCGAAACCGTGGGCATCACAAAGAACGGCGCAATCACAAGGATACGCACAATCCCCTGCCCCCAGAACGGTTGATCCAGCAACATCGCCAGCAGGATACCCAGCACCACGGTGATGATAAGAACCCCCAGCACCAGAACGAGGGTGTTGATCAGCGCACTGGTAAACGCCGGGTTTGTCAGGAAGTTTTCGTAGTTCCGGAACCCGACCCAGCCTTGCCGGTCAGGCGTCAGAAGCTTGTAGCGCCGGAACGAATAATAAAGCGTCATGCAAAGCGGCACGAGCATCCAGGCAAGCAAGAGAAATGTCGCGGGCGCGATCATCATCTTGGCTGCGGATCGGGAATGCTGAGTTGACATCGTGTTCTCCCCCGGCAGACCCACGCCATACTGGCGGTCTGCACTGTTCGTTGTCACCGGGTTACGTCGAACCGCAGGGCATTACCCGCCGGGTGCCACGCAAGGTTCAAGGTACAATGGAAAAAACGAGTGGGGCCAACCGGAAGGCCATCGGCCCCACTCTGAATGCAGGCGCGGTCAGTCGAGGTAACCCGCGTCCTCCATTTCCGATGTGGTCAATGCCTGTGCATTGGCCAGGGCATCGTCGATGCTGGTCGTTCCGGCCAGCGCGGCCGAGAACTGTTGCCCGACGGCGGTGGCAATGCCCTGAAACTCGGGGATCGCGACAAACTGAACGCCGGTATAGGGAACCGGATCAACCGACGGGTTGGTCGGATCAGCCGAATTGATGCTGTCCAGCGTCATTTTCGCAAAGGGCACCTTGGCATATTCCGGGTTTTCATACAGCGATGTGCGCGTTCCCGGGGGACGTTGGGCCAGCCTTCCTTTTCGGCAACCATCGCGGTGTATTCCTTGGAGGTTGCCCAGGCGACAAAATCCTTGGCCGCGTCAGGGGTGTCCGTGCTTGCCGGAACCGCCAGCGACCATGCCCAGAGCCAGTTGCCCCGCTTGCCCAGCCCCTTGTCGGGTGCCAGCGCGAAACCAACCTGATCTGCAACCTGGCTGTCGTCGGGGTTGGTCACGAAGGATGCCGCAACGGTCGCGTCGATCCACATGCCACATTTGCCGGTCTGGAACAGGGTCAGGTTTTCGTTGAACCCGTTGCTGGATGCACCCGGAGGGCCGGATTCGTTCATCATTTCGATGTAGAACGTCAGGGTGTCTTTCCAGGCTTCGCCGTCAAACTGGGCGTTCCAGTCCATATCGAACCATTTGCCGCCAAAGCTGTTGTTCATGGCGGTCAGAAACGCCATGTTTTCACCCCAGCCGGCCTTGCCGCGCAGGCAGATGCCATAGATTTCGCCGTCTTTGTCGGTCATTGCGGAAGCGGCTTTGCGGATGAAATCCCATGTGGGGGCCTCGGGCATTTCCATGCCGGCCTTTTCCATCAGATCCTTGCGATACATCACCATCGAGCTTTCGCCATAAAACGGTGCTGCGTAAAGTTCGCCGTCAACAGTCAGACCGCCAGCAATGGCGGGCAGGATATCGTCCTTGTCCCATGCAGCAGGCAGATCGTTCAGCGATGTCAGCCACCCCTGCTTGCCCCAGATCGGAACCTCATAGGTGCCGATGGTCATCACGTCATACTGGCCACCCTTGGTGGCAATATCCGTGGTGACGCGCTGGCGCAGGGTGTTTTCTTCCAGAACAACCCATTCGATCGTGTTGCCGGTCGCCTTTTCCCATGCGGGGGCCAGCTTTTGCATGCGGATCATGTCGCCGTTGTTCACGGTCGCAATGGTGATTTCTTCAGCCGCCACAGCGGATGCGATGCCAGCCGAAAGGCCAAGGCCAACCGCAGTGCTCAGCAGAGCGCGGGTCATGGTCATAATGTCTCCTCCCAATTTTACGTGTGTAAAGATTAGGCGAGAAACTTATCGCGCGTCAACAAAAAATTTTCAGCCCTGCATTTTTCCTTGTTTCGGGATCAGGCAGATTCCCGCAGTTTCAAAACACCATCGACAAGTCTGACAACCGGCGACCCGGCGTTTCCACCCCGGCCAATAATATCAACCAACCGCAAAACCGACGCCTTTCCAATGACATCCAGATCCTGCGCCACGGTTGTCAACGCGGGGCAGGTATAGGGGCACAGGGGGTAATCGTCGTGCCCCGCGATCCGCAATCCGCCCTTTGGCCCGCGCCCCGGAACCAATCCATGCCGCGACGCAGCACGCAATGCGCCGATGGCTACCCGGTCATTTGCACAGAGAATCGACCTGTCCGTATATTGCCCCCGGGAAAAATAATCGCTCAGCACCGCTTCGCCATGGGCTTCGAAATGCCAAAGATCCTCGATCAGGTCCGTCCCGATAACGGTGGGTTCATGCCCCAGGGCGCGCAACCGCGACATATAGGCATTCTCGCGCTCGACCGCGTTGAAATTAACCCGGGGCATGGCAAGAAAGATGGGCGGCGCGCCAACACGACACAGATATTCTGTAATTATTCCAGTGCTTTGCTCATGGTTTGTTCCGACAAAATCAACGTCATACATCGTCACCGGCCGTGAATCGACGATCACAAAAGGCAGACGATCTTGCAGTTTCCGATGAGCTTCAAGGTCGCTTTGATTGCCAAGAGGTACGACCAACGCGCCATCAACGCTCATCGACATAAGCGTTTCGATGGCGCGCGCCTCGATCATCGGATCGGAATGGGAACATTGGGTGATGACGGTAAACCCGGCCTCCATCGCCGCCATTTCGATTGATTCCAGCAGCTTGGTAAAAAAGAGATCGTTCAGATATGGGATGATAACGCCGATGATCCCGGTGGTTTTGCGATTCATTCGGGTGGCGAAAAAATTCGGCACATATTCCACCCGCTCAAGCCCAAGCTGGATCTTTTTCGAGGTCGACCCGCGCACGCTGTCCGGGCTTTGAAAATAACGCGACAGCGTGGGGCGCGACACGCCGATCGCCTCGGACAGCGCCTCCATGGTTTTAATCTTTGGCTTCTTCATATTTCCCGCCCCTCCACTTGCCCCGCACAACACGGCACGGATGGCCCCGTGTCAATTCTGCGCAACTGGCGCTATTATTTTAACGCATGTAAAATATTGATTATGCACACAAGCCACCCGTCGTCCACCCGGCAGCCTTGCATCGCATGACGGGGCGGGGGCGTTAGTCCGCTATCGAATGTATCACCCGTGCAGCGCCGCGACAGTCTTGAGTGACGAGAACCCGTAAAGCGCCTCGAACCCTTTTTCACGGCCATGACCCGACAGGCCGGTGCCGCCAAAGGGCAGTTCAACGCCGCCCCCCGCGCCATAATTGTTCAAAAACACCTGCCCCGCGCGCAGCGCCCTGGCCAGCCGCATCTGCCGCGCCCCGTTTTGCGACCAGACCGAAGCAACCAGACCAAAGGCCGTGCCATTGGCGATCTGCACCGCTTCCGCCTCGTCCGCGAAAGGGATCACCACCTGCACCGGGCCGAACACTTCATCCTGCGCCAAGGCGTGATCGGGCGCGGCACCGGTAAACAGCGTCGGCACCACATAGGCGCCCCCCGGCGCATCGGCGTGAATGGCCCCCTGCGCCGCAATGGTCAGGTCGGCCCCCTGCGCCAGGAACCCCTCGACGATCTGTTTCTGGCGCTGCGACACCAGCGGCCCCACCTCAAGATCGGCCATGGCAGGCCCGGCCCGCAGATCGCGATAGCGCGCGGCCATGCCGCTGACCACCTCGTCAAACCGGCTGTGATGCACCAGAATGCGCGAGGCGGCGGAACAGGTCTGGCCCGCGTTCTGAATGCCGGAATTCACCAGAAACGGCAGGGCCGCGTCGATATCGGCATCCTCAAACACCAGTTGCGGGGATTTGCCGCCCAGTTCCAAGGTCACCGGCACCACGTTTTCCGCCGCCGCCGCCTGAATCCGTTTGCCCACAGCGACCGAGCCGGTAAAGGAAATGTGGCGCACCCCGGGATGCGCGGCCAGCGCCGCGCCCGCCTCGGCCCCCAGGCCCGGCACGATGTTCAACGCGCCATCGGGCAACCCGGCACGGCGCGCCAATTCGCCAAAGGCCAGCGCCGTCAGGCATGCCTCTTCTGCCGGTTTCAGAACGGCAGCGTTGCCCATGGCCAGCGCGGCCCCGACCGAACGCCCGATGATCTGCATCGGGTAATTCCACGGGATGATATGGCCGGTCACACCATGGGGTTCGCGCAGGGTGTAAACCGTATATCCGTCAAGATAAGGGATCGTGGCCCCCTGCACCTTGTCCGCCGCCCCGGCGTAAAACTCCATATAGCGCGCCAAGGCGATAACATCGGCCCGGGCCTGTTTCAGGGGCTTGCCCACATCCAGCGCCTCAAGCTCGGCCAGCGCCTCGGTCTGTTCCAGCACGAGAACGCCGATCCGGTGCAGAATGCGCCCCCGCTCAAACGCGGTCATGCGGCCCCATTCGCCCTGCAACGCGGCCTCTGCCGCGCCAACCGCTGCGTCAATATCGGCCCCCTGCCCGCGCGCGATGGCGCAAAGGGTGCTGCCATCGGATGGGTTGCGCAGATCGAGTGTATCCCCCGAACCGGGCGCCACCCAGCGGTTGGCGATCAGACAAAGGCCGGGGTCGATCCCGAGAGGGCGAAGAGCCATGAGAGGGTTCCTATCGTTATATTATTCAGATTTGGCGTAATATCCGACGACATCGCCATCGGTGGTTACACCCAGACCGTTAAGCAAGCGGTTGACATAGTTGAAGTATCCGATGATCTGGTTGGCCTCAAGAATTTCTCCGTCGTCCAGACCCGCAGCGCGCAGGGCCTCTACATCGCCCTGCACCATCTGTCCCGGTTGCAGGGTCAGTTTCTGCGCATAGATCAGCAGCGCCAATTCGCCCCCGTCAAACACATCGCCCGGGCGCCGTGCCTTCAGCGCCACTTCGACCGCCGCCGCGCGCGCCGGATCACCGATCAGATGGGCCGCGTTGGCCCAGTGGTTGGCATAGGAATAGGGGCAATCGTTCAGCACCGACACGTAAGAGCTGATGACCTCTTGCAGCCATGTGGGCAGGGTGTTGGCCCCGTCATGCAGGCAGGCCCGATACAGTTTGACATGGCCCACCATCGTGTTGGGGCGCAGGGAATGCACCCGCATCACGTTATCGACCGTACCATGGGGCGTGCGCGCCAGATCGAGGGTGTCGCGCAGATCGGCTTCCGCCTCTGCGTCGGGGATCATTCTGATCCATGCGGCCATGGGGGTTCCTCCTGATTTTGGCGCATCCGATCATGGGCCGGGCGAAAACACCATTGCACAATTTTGCGTTGGTCTGGCTGCCAATGGGCAAATCGCCCTGTGCAGTCGCAAAAAACGCCCTATGATAAACCGGCAAGCGCAACGGTGAAAGCACGACATGCCAGCAGAACCGATCATACAGGCGGAACATATCGACAAATTCTTTGATAGTTTCAAGGCGCTGGACGATGTAAGCCTGAGCGTTCACCAGGGCGAACGGGTTGTCGTCTGCGGGCCGTCCGGGTCGGGAAAATCAACGCTGATCCGTTGTTTCAACGGGCTTGAAAATCATGATGGCGGGCGGTTGCGCGTCGAAGGTGTCGATCTGTTCGAAGGCTCGCCCAAGATGCGCGAAATGCGACAGCACGTCGGGATGGTGTTTCAGCAGTTCAACCTGTTTCCCCACCTCACCGTCCTTGAAAACCTGACCATCGGCCCGATGAAAGTGCGCAAACAATCCCGCACCGAGGCCGAGGCGACCGCGCGCAAATATCTGGAGCGGGTGCATATTCCCGAACAGGCCGACAAGAAACCCGCGCAGCTTTCGGGCGGGCAACAGCAACGTGTCGCGATTGCCCGGTCCCTGTGCATGGAACCCCGGGTGATGCTGTTTGATGAACCCACATCGGCCCTTGACCCCGAAATGATCGGTGAGGTTCTGGATGTCATGGTCGAACTGGCGCAATCGGGCATGACAATGGTTGTCGTGACCCACGAAATGGGGTTTGCCCGCAAGGTCGCCGATACGATGGTGTTCATGGAACAGGGGCGGATCGTGGAAACCGCGCCGCCCGACACCTTTTTCACCAACCCCGAATCCGCCCGCGCCCGCCTGTTCCTTGATCAGATACTGGAGCATTAAGGCGTGCGCCCCAACCGCCCCATGACCCTGGGCCGCGTGATGAACACACGGTCCGTTTCCGTTGCGCTTTACCTTGCAATCATGGGGGTGATCGTCTGGTCGTCCTATGTGGGGGCACAGCAGATGGGCTATAACTGGCAATGGTATCAGGTGCCGAAATACCTGTTTACCTATACGGATAACGGGTTTCAGTGGGGCGAAATCATGGTCGGGCTTGTCACCACGCTGGTGTTGTCGGGCACGGCGTTTCTGTTGGCCATGGTCATCGGGTTGTTGGTGGCATTGTTGCGGCTGTCGGGGCTCGTTGTGGGTGGCGCGGTGGCGGTCGGATTTCTGGAATTGATCCGCAATATTCCCCTGCTGGTGCTGCTCTATCTGTTTTATTACGTCCTCGGGCCGATTTTCGGGCTGAATCGCTGGACGGCCTCGATCCTGACCCTCGCCGTTTTTCACGGCGCCTTGATTTCGGAAATCTTCCGCGCCGGGATCAATGCCGTCGCCAAGGGCCAGTGGGAGGCCGCCGACAGCATCGGGATGAGCCGCGCGCAGGCCTATCGCTGGATCATCCTGCCCCAATCCGTGCGGTTCATGTTGCCCCCGCTGACGGGCGAAATGGTGCAACTGATCAAATCCAGCGCCATCGTCAGCGTGATCGCAGTGGCCGAACTCACCACGGTCGGTCGCAATATCATTTCCGACACCTTCATGAGTTTTGAAATCTGGTTTACCGTGGCCGCCGTATATCTGGTGGTCACGCTGATCCTGTCCATCGGCGTATCGCATCTTGAGAAACGTCTTGCTGCCAATCAATAATCAACCCCAAGGAGCCTTCATCATGTCACTGACCCGCCGCACTCTCGGCCTGGCCTTTGCCGCATTGGCCGCCACCAGCATCGCCGCTTCGGCGCAGACCGCCACGCAAAGCCTCAGCAGCGAATCCGTGATCGAAAAAATCAAGGAAGACGGCGTGATCCGCATCGGTCTTTCGGTCTTTGTGCCCTGGGCCATGCGCGATCTGAACGGCGAACTGATCGGGTTCGAACTGGACGTGGGCCGCGCTCTGGCCGAAGATATGGGCGTGGATGCCGAATTTGTGCCCACCTCGTGGGATGGCATCATTCCCGCGCTTGTCGCCGGCAATTTCGATGTCATCATTTCCGGCATGTCGATCACGCCCCAGCGCAACCTGACCGTCAACTTCACCACGCCCTATGCCTATTCAGGGCTGACGATCCTGGCCAATACCGCCATGACCAAGGGTTTCACGCTTGAGGATTACAACAGCCCCGATGTGACCTTTGCCGCACGCCGCGGCGGCACCCCTTCCTCCGTGATCGCACAGTTGTTCCCCAAGGCAAAGCTGCTGCAATTTGACGAAGACGGCGCCGCCACCCAGGAGGTGCTGAACGGCAATGCCCACGCCACCATGGGCGCCGAACCCACCCCCAGCACCGACGCCCGGGCGCACCCCGGCATCGTGAACGTGCCTTTCGATCAAACCTTTCTGGCCACCGGCGAAGGGTTTGCCCTGCGCAAGGGTGACATCGACGCGCTTAACTTTTTCAACAACTGGATTCAGGTACGCACCGCCAGCGGTTGGTTGAAACAGCGCAATGATTACTGGTTCAAAGGCGACGAATGGGCCGATCAGGTCAGCCAGTAAGGATTCGCCAGCTTGCCCCCGTTTTTCCGCCGCCTGAAATGGGCCGATTACCTGATCCTGGCCGTTCTGGCCGGGTTCTTCGGCTATATTGCCGTGACGGTCGGGGGCAAGCTGAACTATAACTGGCGGTGGGACCTGATCCCGAATTATATCCTGCGCTATCGCAGCGATACCGACACATGGTTTGCCAACCTGTTGCTGCAAGGGCTGATCAATACGATCCGCATCAGCATTTACGCCTCGGTCCTTGCTCTGATTTTCGGCACGCTTCTGGGCATTGCCCGCACCGCCGAAAACCTGACCATGCGGATGCTGGCGCGCACCTATCTGGAACTGCTGCGCAATATCCCGCCCGTGGTCATCGTGTTCATCTTCTTTTTCTTTCTCAGTCAACAGTTGATCGACGCGCTGAATCTCAACCGCTGGGCACGGGAAATCGCGCGCGGTGACAACGCCGGGATCTGGGAGTTCTTCTTTGGCGATATGCGGCAGTTTCCCTCGGTCGTGGCCGGGGTGATCGTTCTGGCCCTGTTCGAATCCGCCTTTGTGGGCGAAATCGTGCGCGCCGGGATTCAATCCATCCCCAAGGGTCAGCGCGAAGCGGCGCGCAGCATCGGCATGGGCCGATGGCAGGAAATGCGCTTTATCGTGCTGCCGCAGGCGTTCAAAAAAGTGGTGCCGCCCATGGCCAACCAATTCATCACCCTGATCAAGGACAGCTCGATCATCTCGCTGATTTCGGTGCAGGAACTGACTTACAAGACCGTTGAACTGGTCGCCTCGACCCGACTGATATTCGAGGCATGGATCACCACCGCCGGGTTTTATTTCGTGATCTGTTTCACCCTGTCGATGCTGTTCAGGCGGCTGGAACGGCGGCCTTGACAGGGGCAAGCCCGATCCGCCGATCCGGGTTGGCGAACAATTCGCCCACCTCGGGTGCCTGATGCAGGATCGCCGCGCCGCCACTTAGCCGCTCGGGGTGGAACACGCCGTTTTCCCACACCCTTACGCCATCAATCTCAACCGTGGGATCAATCACATTGATGCTGATTTCCCCCGGTGCTGCATCCCCGCAAGTGTGCAGATGCAGGATGCGGGGGTTGCCGAACGCCATGCCGCTCCAGCGTTCCATGTGATCAGAGGCGTTCCAGACAAAGCCACAGCCGGGGTGAATGCCCGCGTGCCAGGAATGAATCAGATTCCGGTCAATCCCATAGCGCCGCGCCACATCATCATAATGCCGGTTGGCCCGTGCCACATCCTGCGCGCCGCCCTCAAACCCGGTCAGGCGCCCGGCGCGGAACCGGGCCAGAACCGGCCCCTGAAACCGCACCGTGTAATCATCATAATATCGCGACCCCGTGCCCGCCAGAAACCGGGGCAAGGCAACGCGACCGGAAAATTCGCCCGCCGGCACGGGGGCAAAGACCGACACCGGAAACCGCAAAACAGACGTGTCGGCCATATCACCCATATCAGGGCGGCCCGAAAAATCGGTCCCGGCGGCGCAGGTCACGCGCACCAACCGGGCCTTGGCCATATGGTCGTTGACCAGATCCTTTAACCCTGTGAAGGCGCGATAATCGGCAGTGCCAAACGCCGACCCAAGGCAGCCTTCGCTGATGGCGAAACAGACCACGACGCGTTCATGGGGCATGTCGCAAAAGCGCAACTGATCGCCAAGCCGGGCCAGAAACAGGGTAATATCGGCCTGTGCCATTCTGGCCTGAATGTCCGGGGTCAGCTCGGGTGCTTCGGGCGAAAACCCGACGTCGTGCAGGGTGACAGCCATGCCCATATCGCGGGCCACCCCGGCAATACATTCGGCAAGCCCCGGTTCATAATACCCGAAATCAGGCGATTCACGCAGAATCAGCAAGGCCTGCCCCGGCCGCGCCTTGGCACAATTCACCAACAGGTTAAGGGCGCCACTCTGGGGGGCGTTGCTGACAATGGGGTGGGTCATTCCCTTATGGTGCGGGGTCGCGGGCGCGAATACCATTTGAAAGGCTTAATGTAGGCCATTAGGGTGTCTAATATGATCCTCAACCTGCCCTTCAGCGCCCTGCGCGCATTCGAGGCGGTGGTGCGCCACCGCGGGTTCAGCCCCGCCGCCGACGAATTGGGCGTCAGCCAAAGCGCGGTCAGCCAGCATGTGAAATCCCTTGAGGAATGGCTGGGTCAGGAATTGCTGACCCGGGGGCGCGCCAATCCCTGCCCACCCGCGAGGGCGATCAACTGGCGCGGGCCATTTCCGAAGGGTTGGGGCGGATTTCCGAGGTCTGTGCCGATCTGCGCGACCGGCGCCGCGCCGACAACACCATCGTCATCAGCTGCCTGCCCGGCTTTGCCTTTACCTGGCTGTTTCCCCGGCTTTTGCGGTTTGATCTGAATCATCCCGACATTGCCATTTCCATCAACACCGATGCCGGCACCGCGCCGTTTTCCGGCTCGGACGCCGATATTGCCATAAGGTACGGGTTTGGCCATTTCCCCGGCCTGCACGTCGAACGATTGATGCAGGAAAGGCTGTTCCCCGTCTGCTGTCCCAGCCTTCTGGCCCGCCGCCCGGTGCGCGATATTGAAAGCTTTCTGGCCCAAAACACCCTGTTGCATGATGTTCTGGGGGATTTTGGCGGCTCGCAACCCACATGGGATTATTGGGCGCGCGAATGCGGCGTGCATCTGACATCCCGCCTGCCGGCGCGCCGGTTCGGGCAATCCAACATGGTGATTCAGGGCGCAATCGAAGGGCTGGGCGTGGCGCTGGGGCGCGAACCTCTGGTGATTGATGCCCTGTGTGACGGGCGGCTGGTGCGCCCGTTTGACCAAACGGCGCCTTCGCCCCTGTCCTATTGGCTGGTCTGTCCCAGCCGCGCGCAGGAGGTGCCAAAGATAAAAATGTTCATCGCCTGGCTGCGCAACGAAGTGGAAATCCAACCCCCGCTGCCCGACGCCATTAGTCACGCTAATGACAGTCATAACCCGTTTGGGGCTGGAAAATCCCCCGGCGGCGGATCAGACTCGGGCCAACCCAAATAAAGGAGCGCGCGATGTTTCTGAAAAACTGCTGGTATGTGGCGGGCTGGAGCAAGGATTTCACCCGCGATCTGAAAGCCGAAACCCTGCTGGGCGAAAACATCCTGTTTTATCGCCGCAATGATGGCGCGCCCGTCGCATTGGAAGATGCCTGCCCCCACCGCAAGCTGCCCCTGTCCCAGGGCAAGCTGATCGGTGATACGGTTGAATGCGGTTATCACGGGCTGACCTTTGATTGTTCAGGCAGTTGCGTGGCCGCGCCCACCCAGCCGGGTGCAATTCCGCGCCGCGCCGTGGTGCATTCCTATCCGGTGGTTGATCGGTATCGGCTGCTGTGGATCTGGATGGGTGATCCGGCGCTGGCCGATCCCGATCTGATTTTCCCCATTGAAAATTACGATGATCCCACATGGGGCTGCACCGATGGCGGGGTTCTGGATATTGAGTGCAACTATCTGTGGGTCTGCGACAATCTGCTTGATCCCAGCCATGTGGCCTGGGTGCATGTCACATCCTTTGCGGGGGCGGGCACTGACGGCGAACCCCTTGATGTGGCACGCACCGAGCGCGGCGTGATCGTGTCGCGCTGGATCTATGGCAAACCGCCTTCGCCCTATTACGCCGGGCTGGTGCGGTTCGATGGGCCATGCGACCGGTTGCAGCATTACGAGATGTGCCTGCCGGGGATTGCATTGAACAAATCGGTTTACACCCCTGCGGGAACGGGCGGGCCGGATGCGCCGCACGTGGCCGACACTTACGTGAATATATCCTATAATTTCATGACCCCGATCAACGCCGACCGCACCCGTTATTTCTGGTTCCAGCACCGCAACACCGACCCAACGGACCGGGCGATTTCCGAGAAGATGAACGCAGGCGCGCGGATGGCGTTTGAGGAAGACCGCACCGTGTTGGAGGCCGTGCATAAGGGCATGAAAAATCCGCGCGTCCCGGCCATCGACCTTGGCCTTGATGCGGGGGCCAAGATGTTTCGCCTGATGCTGGACCGCGCCATTGCCGCCGAACAGGGGGATGCGGCATGAGATGTTTTTACGCCCCCGAAACCACAGGCCATGATCCGCGGTTCTATCTGGTGCGCGGTCAGATGGCCACGAACAAGGAACTGCCACGGCGGGCCGAACTGCTTTGTGCCGGATTGGCCGATGCGGGGCTAACCACCGAAGAACCGGGGCATTTCCCCGATGCGGCCCTTGGCGCGGTGCATTCCGAACGCTATCTGCATTTCCTCGCCACCGCCCACGCTGAATGGCAAGCCCTGCCCGACCAGGGACCAGAGGTTGTGGCCAACGTCCACCCCGCCGGACCGGTGCGCCAATATCCCACCGGAATCGTCGGGCGGGCCGGGTGGCATATGGCCGATGCCGCCTGCCCCCTTGGCCCGCAATCATGGACCGCCGCGCGCCGCGCCGCCGACACCGCCCTGGCCGCCGCCGATGCCGTGGCACGGGGCGAAAACGCAGCCTATGCCCTGTGCCGCCCGCCCGGGCACCATGCCCTGGCCGAGGTGGCGGGGGGCCATTGTCTGTTGAACAACGCCGCCATTGCCGCGCAATATCTGCGCCGCCATCATGATCGTGTCGCCATTCTGGATATCGACGTGCACCACGGCAACGGAACCCAAGGCATATTCTGGGACCTGGGCGATATTCTGACCGTTTCGATCCATGCCGAAACCAGCAGCTATTACCCGTTCTTCACCGGCTATACCGATGAAACCGGCGCAGGCGCGGGGGACGGCGCCAACCTGAACATCCCCCTGCCCCGCGACAGCGGCGATGCCCCGTGGTGCGCCGCCATCGAAACCGCCCTTGCCCGGATTGCCGCCTTCAACCCCGGCGCGCTGGTTCTGTCCCTTGGGCTGGATGCGCACGAGGCCGATCCTTTCCGCGGCCTTGCCGTCACCACCCCGACATTCGCCACAGCCGCGCGCCTCATTGCGCGCGCAAACCTGCCCAGCGTGATCGTGCAGGAAGGCGGCTATCTGTCAGACCACTTGTCGCGCAACCTTTCGACCTTCATGGTCGGCTGGCAATCTGCCTGAGTCTACGCCCCGGAGCCAATGATGAACACCAAGCCAAACTCGCTGCATCACAGTGATGTCACCACGATGCTGCACCCCTATACCGACGCCCGCACCCACGAGGCCCAGGGCCCCGTCATCATGGACCGCGCCACGGGCATCCGCATGTGGGATACGGAAGGACGCGAATATATCGACGGACTTGCCGGTCTGTGGTCGGTCGCCGTCGGATATGGCGAAGATCGCTTGCGCGCCGCCGCCAATGCGCAGATGGAAAAGCTGCCTTATTATCACACCTTCGCCCATAAAAGCCACGAACCGGCGATCCGCCTGTCGCAAACCCTGGTCGATATGACCCCGGCCAATCTGACGCGCAGTTTTTTCACCTCGTCCGGGTCCGAGGCGAACGATACGGTGATCAAACTCGTCTGGTACATGAACAATGCCTTGGGCCGCCCGAAGAAGAAGAAATTCCTGTCGCGCCTCAAAGGATATCACGGCATCACCGTTGCCTCGGGGTCGCTGACCGGCCTGCCGGGCAACCACCGCGATTTCGATCTGCCCGCAATTCCGGTGCATCACCTGACCTGCCCGCATCATTACCGCTTTGGTGCACCGGGCGAGGACGAAGCCGCCTTTTGTGCCCGGTTGATTGCCGAGGCAGAAGAGGTGATCCTGCGCGAAGACCCAGACACCATCGCCGCCTTTATCGGTGAACCCCTGATGGCGGCAGGCGGCGTAATGCCCCCGCCTGCGGGATACTGGCAAGGGATCGAGGCCCTGTGCCGCAAATACGACATCCTGCTGGTGGCCGATGAGGTGATCTGTGGTTTTGGCCGGTTGGGCAGCACCTTTGGCTGTGAACATTACGGGTTCACCCCCGACATCATGACGCTGAGCAAACAGCTCACCTCGTCTTACATGCCGCTGGCCGCTGTGCTGTTTTCCGAAGAAATCTATGGCCCCGTGGCCGACAACAGCCACAGTATCGGCACCTTTGGCCATGGGTACACCGCGTCGGGCCATCCGGTGGCCAGCGCCGTGGCGCTGGAAAACCTCGCGATCATCAAAGAACGTGATCTGGTCGGCAATGCCGCACGCCAGACCAAAGGCTTTCAGACCGGGCTGCGCAAACTGGCCGACCATGATCATGTGGGCGAAGTGCGCGGCGAAGGCATGATCGCCGCCGTTGAACTGGTCGCCGACAAGGCCAGCCGCCGCCCCTTTGAACCGGGCAGCAAGGTGGGCCAGAAAGCCGCCGCTTTCGCGCAGGAAGAGGGCCTGATCACCCGCCCCTTGGGTGACACGCTGGCCCTGTGCCCGCCGCTGATCGTGACGGGCGATGACGTGGAACAGATCGTCAGCCGCATGAGCCGCACCATCGACCGCATCCATGATTGGATCGCAGCCGAAAAACCCGCGTGACAATGTGCCTGCGCGCTCAGCGCGGGGGCAGCCGCACCGCCCCGTCAAGCCGGATCACGGTGCCGTTCAGATAGGGGTTGGCGACAATATCCCCGACCATCTGGGCAAATTCCCCCGGATCGCCCAACCGGGCGGGAAAGGGGATGTTTGCGGTGATCTTATCCGTCACTTCGGCGGGCAGGGCCGCCATCATCGGGGTTTGAAACAGCCCCGGCGCCACCGCCATCACCCGGATGCCCGCGCGGGCAAATTCGCGCGCGGCGGGCAGGCACATGGCGGCGATGGCCCCCTTCGATGCCGCATAGGCCGATTGCCCCACCTGCCCATCCTCGAACGCCGCCGATGAGGTGTTGACGATCACGCCCCTCTCACCCGTGTTCAGCGGTTTCAACGCCATCATCCGTTGGGCGGCGAACGACATGATTGTGTAACTGCCGATCAGGTTCACCTCGATCACCCGGCGGAACAACGGCACCGAGGTGGCCCCGTCGCGCCCGACAATCCGCGCGGCATCGGCGATGCCTGCACAATTCACCACGATCCGGGGGGCCTCGGGCAAGGCACCGATCACGTCCTGGGCCTGTGCGGCATCGGTGATGTCACATTGCACCCCCTGCCCGCCAAAATCCGCCGCCGCAGTCATGGCCCCGTCGCCGTCGCGGTCAAGAATAACGACCCGCGCGCCCCGTGCCGCCAGATAGCGCGCCGTCGCCGCACCCAGCCCGCTGGCACCGCCCGAGATCAGGGCCACTTGTCCGTCGATCTGCATCTTGCCTCTCCTACCAGGGAATAAACATCAGGGTGATGGCCGGACAGGCCACCAACAGCGCCACGCGCACCAGATCAGACAGCACGAAAAACAGCACCGCGCGATAGGTTTCGCCCATCGGCGTCTCGCGGTCCATGGAATTGATGATGAACAGGTTCATCCCCACCGGCGGCGTGATCAACCCCACTTCGACCACGATCAGCACCAGAATGCCAAACCAGATCGCCACCTGTTCGCCGTTGATCCGCGCCAGCGCACCCCGGCTTACCCCCCGGATGTCCAGCGCGCGCAGTTGATCGCGGCTCAGCTCAACCCCCTGCGCCAGCGCGTTCTGCACCGAATGCAGCATGTCAGGGGCCAGTTGCGCACCCTTTGCCAAAGCCTCGGTCGCGCGGGCGGCGTGCAGATCGGCCATGTTCACCATGCCGAAATCCAGCCCCTGCATCACCGGCCAAAAGATCGGGATCGTCAGCAGGATCATCGACAGGCTGTCCATCAGACACCCCAGCACCAGATAAAACAGCAGGATCACCAGCAGCACCAGAACCGGGCTGAACCCCTGGGCCACGACCCACTGTGCCATTTCCTGGGGCACCTGGGTCAGCGCCAGAAACCCGTTGTAAAACGCCGCTCCCAACACGATGAAAAAGATCATCGCGGTGGATTTCGCCGTGACCAGAAAACTTTCGCCCAGACTGGCGCGGTTCAACCCGCCATTCACCCATGCAATCACCCCGGTCCCAAGGGCGCCCACCGCCGCCCCTTCGGTCGGGGTGAACCAGCCCAGATAGATTCCGCCGACCACCAGCGCGAACACCACCAGCACCGGCCAGACCGCGAGCAATGCGCGAAACCGCGCGCCATAAGGCATTCGCGCCCGGGTGCCTGCCGCGCCGGGATTGAACCGCACATAGAGCGAAATCACGATGAAATACCCAAGTGCCGCCAGAATGCCCGGAACGACAGCAGCCAGAAACAGCTTGGCGATGTTTTGTTCGGTCAGGATGGCATAGATCACCAGAACCACCGAGGGCGGAATCAAGATGCCCAATGTCCCCCCCGCCGCCAGTGTCGCGGTGGAAAATCCCCCGGCATAGCCATAGCGGCGCAATTCAGGCAGGGCGACACGCCCCATGGTGGCGGCTGTCGCCAGGGACGATCCGCAGATCGCGCCGAACCCGGCGCAGGCCCCCACCGCCGCCATGGCCACCCCGCCCCGCCGGTGGCCCAACCATGCCTCTGCCGCCTTGAACAGGGCCTGCGACATGCCCCCAAGGGTGGCGAAATGCCCCATGAGCAGGAACATCGGGATGATCGACAGGGAATAGCTGGAAAATGTCGTGAAGGTTTCGGATTTCAGCCGCGCAAGGGGCAGCCCGGCTCCCCCGGTCACCAGAACCAGCCCGACCAACCCGGTCACGAACATCGCCAGCCCGATCGGCACCCGCAAAAAGATCAGCACCAGCAATCCGGGAAACGACAACAGACCGATGGCCAGATCGCTCACGATGGCGCGCCATCTTCGGCGGGCAACAAGGCGCGGCCCTTGATCACCTCAGCGATCCGGGCAAGGGCGATGTAAGCGGCCACCAGCGCCGCAACACCCGCCCCGGTCAGGCTGAGCGCATAAGCCCACCACAGGGGAAATTCCAACAGGAACGTCGTCTGCCCGCTGCGCATCTTGCTGAACATTCCGGCGCCAAGCTGCACCGCGATCAGGATCAGCACGGCGGCAAACAGGATATCGGTCAGCATCTGGCGCCACCGATCCCGGCGCGCAGGCCAGCGGGCGGTGAAAATATCAACGGCGGCATGGCCCCCGGTGATCTGGCAATAGGGCAGAAAGGCAAAGATCGAAAAGGCGACACCCGCCTCGATCAGTTCGAAATCGCCCTGCACCGGACCAATACCAAGGCCCAGCAGCCACGCCGCCAGCCCCGGAATGGCCCCCTGCATGGCGTCACTGTGCAGCGCGCCGTTCAGGGCGCGCCCCAGCACCGACACACAGGTCAGCAGGATCAGCCCGCTTAACATCACCCCGCCAAGACAGGCCATACCCCGCGACAGAGCCCGGAAAAACCCGTGCATGATGCCCCCCAGGCCGCCGTTATTGATGCGCGGCGGAATATTCTGCCATCAGCGCCTTGGCCTCGTCGATCAACGCCTGGCCATCAATGCCTTTTTTATCCATATCGGCCAGCCATGCATCATAAACCGGCTGTGCCGCTTTGGCCCAAACTGCGGATTGCGCCGCGTCCAGCGTGTCGATCTCATTGCCCGCATCAAGGGCAATCTGGCGCGCGGGGGCATCCATGTCCTGCATCACGCCGCCCGCAATGACCGACAGGTCAAGCCCGGAATTATCGTCGATCACCTGTCTCAGATCGTCCGGCAGGCCGTCATAAACATCCTTGTTCATCGCCAGAACAAAGGTCGCCGTGTACAGCATCGGGCCGGTGAATTCGGTGTGATAATCGACCAGTTCCGAAATCTTGAGCGATTCAGTTACCTCCCACGGGATTGTTGTGCCGTCGATCACCCCCTTTGACAGCGCCTCGGGGATCGCGGGAACGGGCAGGCCCACCGGGGTGGCGCCCAGAGTTTCCAGCAGCGCGTTCACCTGCCGCGATGCACCACGGATTTTCATGCCGTTCATATCGGCGGGGGTCAGGATCGGGTCACTGGAATGAATCACGCCGGGGCCATGCACCCATGCGCCAAGGATATGAACCGCCTTGAATTCCTCCTGCATGTGTTCGGCGTACATCTTCCAAAAGGCATAGGAGGCAGCGCGCGCATCGCTGACAAAAAACGGCAATTCAAACACTTCGGTGCTGGGAAACCGCCCGGGGGTATAGCCAACCACGGTCCAGATCACATCGGCCACGCCGTCAATCGCCTGATCCATCAGGCCCGGCGGGGTGCCGCCCAACTGCATCGAGGGAAAGCGATCAATCCTGATCCGCCCGTCCGACGCCTTTTCAACATTATCGGCCCAGACATCCAGAACCAGCTTGGGCACATTCGCCTGCGCGGGCAGGAATTGGTGCAGTTTCAGGGTCACATCCTGCGCAAAGGCCCCGGTTGCGGTGATCCCGGCAAGGGCCAAACCGCCCATGGCCCCCAGAAATCGGCGTCTGTTGGTCATCATCTGGATATTCTCCCTATGGTCAAATCCGATACGCGATGTCATGCACATGGGCCAGCGGATGTCACCCTGTTTTGTGGTCGCGCCTATTCGGCCGGCCCAAGCGTCAGCGCGATGTCACCCAACCCGTCAATCCCCCCGGTAATCCGATCGCCCGCCACAACCGGCCCCACCCCGGCGGGTGTTCCCGTCATGATCAAATCGCCGGGGCGCAGGTGATAATAGCCCGAAAGGTGGCCGACGATTTCCGCAACCGACCAGACCATATCGCCCAGCACCGCATCCTGGCGGATCTCACCGTTCACCGACAGGTGAATCCGTTTCTCGGCCAGTGGTCCGGCATCCCCCACCCGGGTCAATGGCCCCAGAACGGCGGAATTTTCCACATCCTTGCCCAGATCCCAGGGGCGGCGATGATCCTTGCCGTCTTGCTGGCGATCCCGCCGGGTCATGTCCAACCCGCAGCCGTATCCATAAACCGCGCTTTGCGCCGCCGCCTTGTCAGCGCGAAACACTGCCGCACCGATGGCAATGACCATTTCCATCTCGTAGTGAAAATTCGACGTGCCGGGGGGATAGGGCACCGTGGCGCCACTGGCACACATGGATTGCGACGATTTGGTGAAATACCACGGCGCCTCGCGGTCCACCGTGTTGCCCATTTCGGCGGCATGGGCGGCATAATTGCGCCCGACACAGAAAATGCGGCCAACAGGATAGGCCCCGGTTTCGCCATGGACAGGCAGGGTGTTCAGGGGTGGCGGGGCGAACAACAGATCACGCATGATCGGGGCCTTTCAGAGGTGCGTTTCACGGGTGTGTAGAGCGCACCACCAGCCATCGCGCAAGTGGTTCCCCCTATTCCGAGATAAACCGCCGCTGCATTTCCACCTCTTGCCCACGCATCAGCGCCCAGGCGGTTTCCATATGGGCGGTCATGATCGCCCGCGCAGCACCGCCATCCCCCTCGCGCAGCGCCGCAACAAGCCGCGTCTGATAATCGCGCCCCCGCGCCCAAAGTTCGGGGTTGGGCGGGACATACAGTTCGCGGTGCACGGTCAGGTCCGACAGCATGTTCACCATGAAATCAATCATGAAACTAAGCAGCGGATTGTCCGATTGCGCCGCCAGAATGGCGTGAAACCGCAGAGAGGCCACATGTTGTTCGCGTTCTTCATCAAGGGTGCGGGCAGGCCGGTCATAGCGGGCGGTGTTTGCCTCAAGCTGGGCGATCACCTCGTCCGAAAGGGTGCCAGCAAGGGCCGTGACCAGCGCCGGTTCCAGCGCCAGACGCAACTGGTAAATATCGCCGATCGTCAGATCCTTGAAGTAAAAATAATTGCCCAAAAGCGCCCTGGCCCGCTGGCGCGACACCTCGTGTACGAAACTGCCGCCGCCGGGGCCGGTGCGGGTTTTGATCAATCCCTGCGCCTCAAGAATGCGCATCGCCTCGCGTATCGTGCCCTTTGACATGGCGAAGCGCGCGATCAGCTCGGTTTCACCCGGCAACCTGTCGCCCGGGCGCAGCCCCTCGTCCACGACCCATGATTTGATCGCCTCGGCCACCCGAACCGGGCGGCTGAGTTTTACCTCGCTATTCGATGGGGTGGTGGCAGGCGGCAAACTGATCCTCTTGCATCTGGCGCAGCGCCGGGTCATCGGTGCGGCAAATTTCGGTAGCGCGGGGGCAGCGCCCGGCAAAGGCACACCCCGGCGGCGGGTTCAACGGATCGGGAAGCTCGCTCCCTTTCTGTTCCGGCGCGCGCAGGGGGCGGCCCACCACGGGCGCACTGTCGGCCAGAAGTTTCGTATAGGGGTGTTTGGGCGCGCTGAAAATCGTCTTTGCACTGCCAATTTCCACCACCGCGCCGAAATACAACACGACCACCCGGTCGCTTACCGCCTCGACCACGGCCAGATCGTGACTGATGAACAGATAGGTCAGGTCAAAGTCAGCGCGCAACCGGCCCATCAGGTTAAGAACCTGCGCCTGCACCGATACATCCAGCGCCGATACAGGTTCATCCAGCACGATAATCCGTGGGCTGGCGGCAAGGGCGCGGGCGATGCCGATGCGTTGCGCCTGTCCGCCGGAAAATTCGTGGGGGTAGCGATCAAGGAATTCCTCGCGCAGGTTCACGCTGGCAAAGATTTCGGCAATCCGTTCACCCCGCGCCGCCTTGTCCATGCCATACAGCCGTTTCAGGGGTGTTTCCATGATCTGGCGAATGGTCTTGCGGGGGTTCAGGCTGCTGATCGGATCTTGAAACACATATTGGATCAACCGCCCGAACACCGCCGGATCGGCGTTATCCAACGCCTTGCCCGCGATTTCGATCTGGCCCGTGGTCGGCTCCAACAATCCCACCAGCATCCGTGCAAGGGTGGATTTGCCACAGCCGGATTCCCCCACGATGCCAAGGGTTTCGCCGGTTTCCACCTGAAACGTCACGGGGCGCACGGCGCGCACGCCGGGGCGGGCGGGGCCAAACAGGCGGCGCGGCAAGGCAAAGGTTTTTGACAGATCGGTCACGTTCAGCGCGCTCATGCGACCTCCTCCTCGGGGAACAGACAGCGCACGGCGCGGGGGGCCTGCCCGGCCAGTGCCACAGCACCGCGCCTGCATTCAGCGCGCGCCTTGTCGCACCGGGGCGCAAAAGCGCAACCCTCGGGCAGGTTATCCACCACCGGCGGCAGGCCCGCAATCGCGGCCAGTTCACGCTGCCCGCCGCCCAGTTCCGGCACACAGGCAATCAGGCGTTTGGTATAGGGGTGGGCGGGAGCCTCCAGCACCGCAGCGGTTGGCCCCTCTTCCACGATCTGGCCCGCATACATCACCGCCACCCGGTCACATAATTGCGCCACCACGCCAAAATCATGGGTGATAAACACAATGGCCAACCCCCGTTCGCGCCGCAGATCATCGAGCAGCGCAAGGATTTGCGCCTGCACCGTCACATCCAGCGCGGTTGTGGGTTCGTCCGCGATAATCACCTCGGGGTCATTGGCAAGGGCCATGGCAATGCCTACGCGCTGGCGCATTCCGCCCGACATTTCATGGGGGTAGTTATCAAGCCGGCTTTGCGCGTTCGGCATCCGCACCGATTGCAGCAGGTCCAGCGCCCGGGCGCGGGCGTCTTTATCGGCGATCTTGTGATGCACCTGAATTGCCTCGGCCAGTTGGTGCCCGATCTTGTACAGCGGGTGCAGCGTGGCCAGCGGATCCTGGAAAATATAGGCCACCTTTTCGCCCCGGAACCGGCGCAGGGTTTCGTATTTCGCACCCAGCAGATCCTCACCGCTCAGCCGCACAGCACCGCCGGTGATCACACCGGGAGGCGATGACACGAGGCCCATCACCGAAAGCGCCGTCACCGATTTGCCAGAGCCACTTTCCCCGATCACCCCAAGGCATTCGCCGGGCTTCACTGCCAGTGACACCCTGTTCACCGCGCGGTACACCCGTTTGCCAACGTGAAACTGTGTCTCAAGCTCCTGAATCGCCAGCAGATCGTCGGTGGCGGGGGGCACCGCACCGGCCCGTTCCACCCGCGTCGTCGCGAGGGGGCGGGACAGGGCGCCGGATTTCAGGCGCGGGTCCAGCGCATCACGGATGCCGTCGCCCAACAGATTTACACTCATCACAATCAGGAAAATCATCAGCCCCGGCACCAGCGATGTATGGGGCGCCGAAATCAGCGCCGCCCGCGCCTCGCCCAGCATTGACCCCAGATCGGCCTGTGGCGGCTGGCTCCCCAAACCCAGAAACGACAGGCCAGCGGTTTCAAGGATCATCCAGCCCACGGTGGTGGACATGGCGATCACGATCACCGGCAGGACATTTGGAAACAACTCTTGCAGGATGATCCGGGTGTGGCCCATTCCAGCCAGCCGCGCCGCATCAACAAATTCACGTCCCGCAAGACCCGCCGTGATGCCGCGAATGTTGCGGGCAAAGAACGGAATGTTCACCGCCGCCACGGCGATCAGCGCGTTCAGCAACCCGGGGCCAAGGGCCGCAACGATGGCCAGCGCCAGCAGGATATAGGGAAAGGCCATCAACATATCGACTCCGCGCATGATGATATTGTCGGTGCGCCCGCCGAAATATCCGGCGATGATCCCGATGGCCGACCCGATGGTCGCCGCCCCCAGTGCCGCAACCACCCCCACCGCCAATGACAGGCGCGTGCCATAAAGCAGCCGTGACAACAGATCACGGCCCAGATGATCGGTGCCCAAAAGATGCCCCGCGCTGAACGGTGGCTGAAACCTGTCGGCGGTGGCAATCACATCCGGGTCAGGCAGGGGCAACAGCGGGATCGCCAGAACCAGCAACAGAATCGCGCCCAGAACCACGGCGCCTAGGGCGGCAAGGCGATTGCGGAACAGCAGGCGCAGAAAGGCGCTCACGTCTTGATCCTCGGGTCCAGCAGGCTTTGCGCCACGTCCACCGCGATGTTGAACAGCACGTAACAACCCGCGACAAACACCACGCCCCCCTGCACCAGAATGATGTCACGTTTCAAAATCGCATCGACCAGCATCCGCCCCACCCCGGGCCATTGAAACACCATTTCGATATAGACCGCGCCCGACAGGACAAACCCGGCCTGAATGCCCAGCACCGGAATGATGCTGACCATGGCCGCGCGCAGGGCATGGCCCATCAGCACCCGCCGTTCCGGCACACCTTTGGCGCGGGCGGTGCGGATGTAATCCTGACGCAGCACCTCCAGCATGGCCGAGCGTGACAGGCGCGCAATCACCCCCGTTGCCACAGCCGCCAGCGCAAGGGCGGGCATGGCCAGATGTTTCAGCAAATCCACCAGATCGCCGCCGCCATAAATCGCATACATCCCCGACACCGGCAGCCAGCGCAGTTTGACCGCGAACAGCAGGATCATCATCATGCCCAGAAAGAACGACGGCACCGAAATGCCGATCAGCACCACAAAGGTGATCGCCTTGTCGGCCAGGCCATATTGGCGCGCGGCGGAAATGACCCCCGCCAGAATGCCAAGGATCGAACAGAGGATGAAACTGGTTCCGGCCAGAACGAGCGTGGCGCTGAACCGCTCGGTGATCTCATCCAGCGCGGGGCGGTTGAGGGAAAACGACCGCCCGAAATCCCCGGTGAGCATATTGCCCAGCCAGATGAAATAACGCTGTATCAGCGGTTGATCCAACCCCAGATCACGGTTCAGTTTGGCCACGTTTTCCGGGGTGGCATAGCTGCCCAGAATGGCCGTTGCCGGATCGCCCGGGATCATCGCCATGATCAGGAACACGATGATTGTGATCCCCAACAGAACCGGAATGGCCGAGATCAGACGTTTCAGGATATAGCGGCCCATGGTTTCCCCCGGTGTGGGCGGGGGCGGCGCGCCGCCCCCAACCGTTTCAGTTTTTCACAACATCCGCCAGTTGCAGCAGGAACGAGGGTTCAAGGCTGAAATTCTGCACCCGGTCGCTTGTCACCGCGTTCTGTTTCCAGTTGGCGACAAATACCCATGGCGCGTCGTCCTGCACGATGTCCTGCATCTTGCGATAAAGTTCGGCGCGCTTGCCCTGATCGGTGGCGGTGCGGGCCTCTTCCAGCAGGGCGTCCACCTCGGGGTTGGAATAATAGCCCGAGTTGAAGCCGCCCTTGTCGGGCCAGGCATCGGTGCGCAGGGTGAGATAGGGCAGCGTGTCGGGATCGTTGGTCATCCAGGCCATTTCGGCCATGTCGGCCTTGCCCTCCAGCCCCGGGTTCACTTCGCCAAGGAACGTGTTCCACTCATAGGTTTCGATGTTCACCTTCAGCCCGACCGCGGCCAGATCGGCCTGAATCGCGGTGCCCATGGCGATCGGGTCCAACATACCGGACCCGCCCTCGGTGACATAGAATGTCAGCTCGGCCCCTTCGGCGCCCGCTTCGGCCAGCAATTCCTTGGCGCGTGCGGGGTCATAGGGATACGGCTCCAGCGATTTGTCATAGGCCCAGGCAAAGGCCGGTGGTGTCGGCCCTGCGGCCACGGCGGCGGTGCCTTCCAACACGTCGTTGACGATCGCCTCTTTGTTGATCGCGTAATTGGCGGCCTGCCGGACACGTTTATCGGCAAACGGCCCCTCTTTCGCGTTCAGGATCAGGAACCAGACGTGCGGTCCCGCCTGTTCGACCACGTTGAAGCCATCGCCCTGAAACTGGCCCAGGGCGGTGGGCGGAACTTCGACCATCATGTCGATGCCGCCCGCCAGCATTTCCGCCACCCGCGTGTTGGCATCGGTGATCGGGCGGAACACAACCGCCTGTGTGCCTGCCGGATTGCCCCAGTAATCGGCGTAACGCTCGATCACCACGGCCTCATTGCTGCGCCATTCGGCGAATTTGAACGGGCCGGTGCCCACCGGGTTGCGGCCAAAATCAGCGCCATTCGCCTTGACCGCAGCGGGCGACACCAACAGGCCCGTGGGATAGGCAAGGTTTGACAGGAACGGCGCATAGGGTTCGTTCAGGGTGAATTTCACCGTCAGATCATCGACAGCCTCGGTTTTTTCCACCGCGCTGAAAAAGAACGCCAGTGGGAATGGCCCGGTGTCATGAAACGGATGCGATTCGTCCAGCATCCGGTCAAAGTTGAACTTCACCGCCTCGGCGTTGAAGGGGGTGCCGTCATGAAAGGTCACGCCATCGCGCAGGGTAAAGGTGTATTCGGTGCCGTCGTCGTTGATTTCCCATCCTTTTGCCAGTTGTGGTTCAACCTCCAGCGTGCCGGGTTTGTAACGCACCAAACCTTCGTAAAGATTAACAAGAATGCGGAAATCGTTCACCGCCGTCACCGCCGCCGGATCAAGCGATTTCGGTTCGGCAATCTGCCCGACGATCAGCACGCCTTCGGGCGTCTGCGCGACAGCGCCAAAGGGCATGGCCGTAAGCGCAAAAGCGCCCGCCAGAACGCCCCGCCGCGTCCAATTGAAAAGGTTCATCTGTTGCTCTCCCAGGTTGGCTTCTGGGGTAAAATTATCATGATAAATTGCATCGGTCAATTTTTCATGATAATTGGAACGTGAATATTTCAGGGACAGGCTATGACCTTTTCGATTCTTGCGCGCGATCCCGAAACAGGTGCCATCGGTGGCGCCGCCGCCACCGGGAGCCTTTGTGTCGGGGGGTGGGTGTTGCGCGGGCGCCTGGGGGCCGGGATGTCGGCCAGTCAGGGCGCGGCGCCGTCAACCTTTTGGGGCGAAGATGTGTTGCACGCGATGCAGGCGGGGGCCAACGCCGGCACTGCCGTGGCCCGGATCACCGGCGCCGATACAGGCCGCGCCCATCGCCAGCTTGCCGCGCTTGATCCGGCGGGGGGCGGCGCCGCATTCGACGGCACCGCAAACACGCCCGAAATCGCCAGTGCGGTGTTTGAAACAGGTGTCGCGGCGGGCAACATGCTGGCCAACACCGGGGTCATCGCCGCGATGATCCGGGCATTTCAGGCCGCAACAGGGCCGTTTGACAGCCGGTTGATTACCGCGTTGCGGGGCGCGGAACGGGCGGGCAGTGACAGCCGGGGATTGTTGTCGGCCGCGCTGTTGGTGCTGCACCCCGATCACCCGCCCCTGACCCTGCGGGTCGATCACCACGAATCCGATCCTATCGGCGCCCTGAGCGATCTGCACCACCGCGCCACCACCGGCGCTTATGGTGATTGGGCGCGTCAGGTGCCGACGACGAATGATCCCCAACGGGTGCTGGACTGAACGTCAGGCGCTGGCAATCGCCGCGATCTCATCCGCAAACCGGTCAAGTTCCGACAGGCCAAACGGTGTTGGTTGCAGGGCCGGGGCGCGGTCGGCCCCCGGGGCAATTCCGGCCTGCCGTGCGAACAGCCGCTTGCCATAGCATAACATCGCCGGAACGCTGCGCGACATGAACACGATGGCGGGCAACAGCGCACGGTGAATGTCTTCGGCCCGGGCCAGGGCCGCGGGTGTGCCGTGTTGCCAAAGGTTGAACATTTCAACCTGGGGCGCCAGAAAATCAGGCGCCGGAATCAACCCGGCCCCGCCCGAGCGCAGCAGCGCCGGAAACTCGATTCCGCCGTGGCCGCCGAACACCCGGTACGCCCCGCCAGAGGCGTCAATCACCCGGGCAATATCGACGGAGAACCCCTCGCCCTTGAGCAGGCGGATATTGGGGTGTTGCCGGTTCAGCGCCGTCAGCCCGTCCACCGACAGGGACACCTCCAGATTGACCGGATTGTTCTGCACCGCCACATCTACATCAACCGCATCGGCCACCGCACCAAAAAAGCGGATCAGATCAGCCTGTGACGTGCCCTTGATCGCCGGGGGTTGCAGGATCACCCAATCGGCCCCGGCGCGGGCCGCCGCGCGGGCAAAACCCACCTGCCCCGGGATCGAAGGTTCGCCCACAGTCACCGCATAGGGCACCCGTCCGCCGATCAGATCACCGACCATTTCGACCAGATGCAGGCGTTCGTTGATGTCCATCTTGTGAACTTCGCTTACCAGCCCCAGCACCGCGATGCCATGGCACCCGGCGGCGATGCAATGATCGACCTGTCGCGCCATCGCGGCGCGATCCAGCGCGCCGGAATCATCCCAAAAGGCATAAAGTATGGGATAGATCCCCTGCCACGCATGTGCCATCGCTCAGGCCTTTCGGATATAATCGAACATCTTTTCGTTGGGCCGCACCCCGATACCCGGCCCCGTGGGCAAGGTATAATGGCCATTGGCACAGCCCATGGCGCCATCGGTAAAGGTCAGGTTCCGGTCAAAGATCGAATGCTGATATTCGTGATAGGGCACCCGCCCCTGCGCCGCCGTCGCCATCAGGGATGCCGCCATGAACAGCCCCAGGGAAATTGATGCATGGGGGATCACCCGCACATGAAACGCCTGGGCCATCACCCCGATCCGGGCGAATTCGGTGATCCCGGTGTGGCCGATTTCGGGCTGGATCAGGCCCATGGCGCGGGCCTCGAACCGGGGGCGGTATTCATAGGTGGTGCGCCATTCTTCGCCCAGGGCCAGAGGCACGCCAATCCCCCGCGCCACCCGCGCCTGCCCTTCCAGATCTTCGGGCTGGCAGGGGGCCTCGGCGAAATAGAGGTTATAGGGCTCCAGCCGCCGGATCAGGCGGATGGCTTCGCTTGCTTCGAATTTCCAGTGCAGATCAACCATCAGGTCAATGTCATCGCCCACCGCCTCGCGCAGGGCGGCCATTTCCTGAACGATGCCTTCGTCCGATACGGCAGCGGCAAATTTGATGCCGCGAAACCCCTTGGCAACCCATTCAACGGCCATATCGCACCGCTCTTGCAGGGTCGCGCGGGGCAGGCCCGACACATAGGCCGGCAGGGTGTCGTGCCGCCGCCCGCCCAAAAGCTGACTGACCGACAGGCCCGTCACCTGACCGTAAAGATCCCAGCAGGCGATATCGAGACCGGCCAGGGCATCCACGTAATACCCGCCGAAAAACCCGCGCACGCGCATGAGATCGTAAAGATCGTCATGGATCACCGCCGCATCCGACGGGTCACGGCCCAGCATCACCGGCGCCAGCAGATTGTCGATGATCGCCGTCACCGCCTCGGGGGCCGCGATGCCATAGGTTTCGCCCCATCCCACATGGCCCGATTCACCGGTGATCTTGATGATTACGCTCAGATCCGACGCGGGATAGATCGACCGGTTGCCCTTGCGCACCAGATAACCCTTGTCGTTCACCGCCTCGCCGTCGCGCAGGGGGCCAAGGTATGGCACGGCGCGCGGGACATCGATAATGAAGGTTTCGATCCGGGCGATGGCGTCAAGCCGGTTGGTCATGCTGTGGTCTTTCATCTATTCTGCGGCCTGTGCTGCGGTGATCGGAAAGGTTTGAAATTCCGGCGCCAGCAGATCCAGCAGCGCCGCCAGTTCGCCCCGGTCCCCCGCGTCGGGCACCGGCCCCTTGCCGCGCACATGGGTGCCGGTCAGCACACCGCGACGGCGCAGGGTTTCCTTGGTCATGTGCATCCGAAACACCGCCTGATGGTTCAGCGCCGGAAGGGCTACCATGAACAGGCGCCGGGCCTCGGCGGTATCGCCCCTGTCCCAGGCGCGGAACAGGCGCACATGCAGATCGGTGAATTCCGCCGCCGGCATGGTGCCCAGCGATCCGCGCGCCAGTTCGTCGGTGATATACCGCCCCCCTGCCCCGCCGAACACACCGTCAATCGCATCGCCGCAAGCCGCCCGGATCAGGGTCAGGTTTTGCCCGCACGGCAGGGTTTCTTCCTTCACATATCGCAGGTTCGGCACCGCCCCGGCAATTTCAGCCACCATTTCGGCGCTCAGACCCGCGCCAACCGGCACCGGCTGATTTTGCAACATGATCGGCAGGGGGCTGTCCTTGGCGATGGCAGCGAAAAACGCTGTCTGCGCGGCGGCATCGCGCCCGATGGCCCCGGGCGCAATCACCATGGCCACCGCCGCACCCGCCGCCGCACCGATGCGGATATGGTGCAGCACCGCCTCGGGGGTCGGGGCGCTGGCGCCCACCACAAAGGGAATACGCCCCGCCAGCCGCGCGCCCAGACGCGCAACCTGCGCCGCGCGTTCATCGTCGCTCAGGGTATCCACCTCAGAGGCGACCCCGGGATAGACACAGCCATCGGCCCCCGCCGCGACCACGAAATCAACCACCCGGTCGAACCCCGCGCCATCGACAGCGCCCGCACCGTCAAAGGGTGTCGGCACCACCGGAAAAACCCCACGCAAATTCATTTCACCGCTCCTGCCGTTACACCTTGGATAAAGAATCGTTGCAGCATGACGAACCCGACGATCACCGGCAGCGAGGCGAGCAATGACCCCGCCATCGCGCCGCCCCAGTCGGCCTTGCTGTCATTGAGATAGCTGAGCAAAAGCCCCGGCCCGACGGTGCGCTTGTCCTCGCTTACAATCAGAGTGAGCGAATACAGCAGATCGTTCCAGCTCCACATGAAGGAATAGAGGAACACCGTCACCACCGGCGCGACCGAGATCGGCAGAACGATGGTGTGGAAGATCCGCAGATCCCCGGCCCCGTCGGCCCGGGCCGCCTCGATCAGCTCGTTCGGGATCTGGCTGAAATAGCTATAGATCATATAGGTCGCCACCGGCAGCGCAAAGACCACATAGGACAGGATCAGCCCACCCCGCGTATCCAGCAGGCCCCAGCTTGTCAGGGTCGGATAAAGCGTGATCAGCAACAGCCCAAAGGGAAACATCTGTGCGCTCAGCATGAACAGCATGATCGGCTTGCGGCCGAAATACCGGTATTTGGCAAAGGAATACCCGGCATAACAGGCCAGCGTCGCATTCAGCGCCGCCGAACAGAGCGACACAAACAGCGTATTGCCCAGTTGCAACAGCAACCCGCCCTCAAACAATGCGCGGCGAAAATGATCGAGCGTGAAAGTTTCGGGAAACAGCGTCGGGCGGGTCAGGTACAGTTCGGCATTGGGTTTGAACGATGAGATAATCAGCCAATACACCGGAAAGAACAGGAAGAACCCGATCAGCAGCGCAAAGAAGGCAAACCCGAACCGGGCCTTGGTCGAGGAAAGATCGAGCATCATTCAGCCCTCAGCATCAGTTGGCGCAGATAGAAATAGGCCGGCGGCAGGATTGTCGCGACCCAGACAACGCCAACCGTGGCGGCCATGCCGATATCCCACTGTTCAAACGCGCGGCGGTACACTTCGATCGACAAAACCGTGGTGGCCCGTACCGGCCCGCCGCCGGTCAGCGCCCAGATGGTATCGAAATGTTGCAGGTTGCCGATGATGCCCAGAACGATCGTGACCATCAGAACCGGCCGCAGATGGGGCAGAACGTGGTCTTTCAGCACATGAAAGTTGCCCGCGCCATCGACCCGCGCCGCCTCGATCTGTTCGCGGTCAAGGTTCTGCAACCCGGCAATGAAGAACGCCATGAACAGCGGCACCGACAGCCAGGTCTTGGTGATCACAACCGCCGCCATGGCCCCGGCGTTGGTCGACAGATAGGCCACCGGATATTCGATCAGCCCCATATCCAGCGCCAGAGAATTTATCAGCCCGTAACGGGAGTTGAAAATCCACCCCCACAGAAACGCGGCCACCACCGCGGGCATCACCCATGGCAACAGCGAAAGCCCGCGAATGGCCGCCTGCCCCGGAAACGGATGGTTCAAAATCAACGCCCAGCCCAGCCCGATGGCCAGGGAAAAGAACGTGGTCAGCGACACGAAAATCAGCGTGGTCACAAACGATCCGATGATCGTCGGATCGCTCAGGATGGCGCGGAAATTGTCCAGCCCGGTGAATTTCGGCTCCATCATCTGGATGGTGAATTCGTAAAACGACAGCCGCAGCGCATCGAGAAACGGAAACAGCACAACCACCCCGAACGCGATCAGCGCAGGCATCAGGATCAGGATGCCGAACCGGTTTTCCCCGGCCTTGATCCCGCCCCGCCGGGCATGGGGCGAAACCCGTGGTTCCGGGCGTGCAAGATCGCTCATGCCGACCGCCCGGGTTGCGGGGCGGCGACGTTTTTGCGCATCGGAAAACAGCCGTGAAGTGCCATCAGATCAATCCTTGGTCGAAATCAGGGGCGTGGGTGGTCAGGCCCCGGCGCGGCGCCGGGGCCAAAGGCGATCAGCCGTCGATCGCATCTTCCAGACGGGCCTGCATGGCATCTGCCGCATCCTGCGCGGTTTTCTGCCCCAGCAGCGCCGCCTGCACTTCTTCGCCGATGATGTCATTCACCTGCGATCCGTTATCCAGCGATGCGATGGTGTTGCGCCGGGGCGCCACAGCCGCCGCCGACCATGCCGAAAGATATGGGTCGTTCTGAACCGCTTCGCTGTTCGATCCGGTCGTGGTGGGCGGGATCGCGCCGCTGGCCAGGGCATAGGGCACGATCACGTCATCGGACAGGACATACATCAGGAATTCCGACGCCGCGCTGTCGGGGTTGGCGTTTTCGTCACCAAACATGGCCAACACATGACCCCACTGTATCGAGGTGGGTTCGTTGCCCTCTTTCAGAACCGGGGTCGGCATCGGCACGACGTTCACCGTATAGGCATCGCCCTGCCCCGAAAAATCGGCGGCGAATTTCTTGGCGCTGGGGGCGTCAAAATAGAACGCGGTCGCTTCCTGTCCGAACAGGCGGCGCGCATCGGGGCGGTCCATTTCGGGGGCGGACAGGCGATCCTTGACCAGCCCGACCATGAAATCCAGCGCGGCCACGGCCTCGGGGGTGTTCACCGCCGGATGGCCATCCACCAGAACGTCGCCGCCAAATGTCCAGACCCAGACCAGATAATCCAGCAGGATCGAGGCGTTGTTCTTGGTGGCCAGCCCATATGGCACCGAATTCGGCACCGCATCCCGCACCTTGATCAGCGCGTCGTGGAATTCATCCACGGTCCTGGGCAGGCTCGTCACCCCGGCGGCATCCAGAACCTTTTGGTTGGCGACCATGCCGATGGTGCCGGCAATGAACGGCAGCGCCACCTGTTTGCCGCCGACCTGCCCCATGGCCAGGAACCCCGGGGGGAACATCGCCTCAAGCTTGTCCTTGCCGAACACACCGTTCAGATCGACGATTCCGTCGATATTGGCCACCGTGGGCAACAGCCGCCCCTGCACCTGCGAAATGTCCGGCAGGGTGTTGGTGCGCGCCCGCAGAAAGGTGTTCTTGATCATGTCACCCCAGGCATAGCCGATGGGTTTGACCGTGTTGTCGGACTGCGCAGCAAACCCGTCCACCAGGCCCTCGATGGCGGCCTTTCCCGAATCCTCGGTATAGGTCCAGGTCATGAAATCAACCTCATCGGCCATGGCGGGCATGGCCAGGGAAATTGCGGTTGCGCAGGCAAGGGTCAGTTTAAGGGTATGCTTCATCGTGTCCTCCCAGAAATGAAACTTCGTTCCAACATATCGGTACGGTACAATCCGCAGCATTGCAAGAGTTTTGGAACAAAGTTTCAAAACGCGCTTGTCTGTGGATAGGGCCGTCTCCAGCCCCGTTGGTAAAACCCGTGATCGGGCGGCGATTGCGCCTCTGGCACCCGTTTGTCGCCATGCCCGGCGCGCAACCCATCCAACAGGCTGCGGGTCAGCGCATGATCCAGCCGCGCCCGTTCACCGGGCTGTTCGGCCAGAACATCGCGCTGTTCCCCCGGATCGTTCGCCAGATCATAAAGCGCCTCTCTGCCATTGGCGTAACGCACCAGTTTCCACCGCACATCCCGCGCCATCATCCCCTGGGCCGTCACGCCGCAAATCACCCGGTCCGTCACCGGTTCGCCGAGGGCGATGCCCTGCGCCGCAGACGGCACCGCCACCCCGGCCCAGGCCAGAAAGCTGGGATAAAGATCAATCAGCGACACCGGCCCGGGCTGACAATCGCCCAAGGGCGGCGCACGGAAATCCGTCACGATCAGCGGCACCCGGATGCTGGGGTCGTGGAAAAACGTTTTGCCCACCAGCCCGAAATCGCCCAGATAATCCCCGTGATCCGAGGCAAAGACGACAATGGTATTGTCCAACCGTCCGCTGTCTTTCAGGGCGGTCAGAATGGTGGCAACATCACGATCCAGCCGTTCAACCAATGCGGCGTAATGCTGTCGCATCGTGGCGATCTGACCGGCATTCAGGGTGGAATAGTCAAGATCCGCCCAGTCCCGCCGGTACGACGCAACGCAGGCGTCAACGTGGGTTGCGCTTTCTGCGGTCATCGGCAGCGCCCCGGGCAGGCGCGCCCGGTCGATCCGTGCCAGCGCCGCGGCGGGCGGATCATAGGGGCAATGGGGGCCGGGAAAGCCAACCATCGCCGCAAAGGGCGCATCCCCCGCAAGCCCGGCGATCCATTCCGCCGCACGATTGGCAACCCAGCGATCCACCTGAAGATCGTCAGGCAGGTCATTCACCCCCGCCCCGCCGTTTTCGCGATAGCCCGCCATGTCGCGCCCGTGGCGCCGGGCAAATCCACGCGCGGCAAGGGCATCGTGGTAATCGTCGGCGATGTGGATGTGCCGCTTGTCCTCGGCGATGATCCGTTCATCGAACCCTTCGCAAATGTCCCACGGATAGAAATGCATCTTGCCGATGGCCGCTGTGCGATACCCTGCCCGCGCCAACAGCGCGGGCCAGCTTTGCACCCCCATCGCGGCGTGATCGGGGCGCAACCATGACAGATTGTCGATCACGCCGGTGGCGTGGGCCTCTTGCCCGCTCAGCATCGAGGCGCGGGCGGGAACACAGATCGGGGACGGCGAAATTGCCACCTCCCACCGGGTGCCATGGGCCGCCAGCCCGTCAATCGCCGGGGTTTGCAGAAAATCCGCACCGTAACAGCCCAGAAAATCGGGCCGCAACTGATCGGGCATCAGAAACAGGATGTTCGGCGCGCTCACACCACGCCGCCATCGACGATAAAGGTCTGGCCCGCGATCATCCGGCTGTCATCGGCGGCCAGAAACAGCGCCATCCGCGCCACATCGGGGGGCAACAGGAATTCTTTCAGACACTGACGCGCCAGATAATCGTCAAACTTGCCCTGATAGATCGCCTTGGCCCGGCTGACCTGCCGTTCGGTCAGAATCCAGCCCGGCGCGATGGAATTAACCCGGATACCCCGCGCGCCCACCTCGCGCGCCATGGATCGGGTCAGGCCCTGCACCGCCGATTTCGCCGTGGTATAACAAATCAGGCCCGCCGCCCCCTGCATCCAGGAATTCGACCCCATATTCACGATCGACGCCCCCGGCGCCATATCGCCCAGCACCGCCTGGGCGGCAAAGAAATGGTGGCGCAGGTTCACATTGAACCGCTGATCCCAATAGTCCGGCGTTACATCCTCGATCGGCAGCCGGTCATCGTTGCCGGCATTGTTCACCAACACCTGAGCCGGACCGTGGGCCTTGGCCGCTTTCGCCACCGCGCCGCGCAGGGCGGCGATATCGGTCAGATTAGCGGCAAGGAACATGGGCGCGTTGCCCGTGGCATCGGTCAACAGCCCCGCCACCCGTTCACCGGCCTCGGTGTTGTTGTCAACAAACGCCACCCGCGCACCCTGTTCGCAGAACGCCGCGACCAGATACATCCCGATTCCCGATCCGCCACCGGTGATCAGAACCGACCGGCCCCGCAAGCTCGGGTATTGCGCGGCGTCGATGTCGACGGGCGACAGTTCAGGATGGTCCGATTGTTCCAGCATCATGCGGCATCCGCCTTTTGGCGATCAAGGGCCAAGGCCCGCCCCGCCGTATCGAACCCATGCACCGCTGCGGCATCAAACGTCACCGATACCGCCTCACCATGGGGCAAACGCCGCTCGCCGGGGATGCGCACCATCACGACCCGCTCGCTTCCGGCCATATCAAGCAGGGCGAAGGTGTCAGAGCCAAGGTGTTCGGTCGCCACAACCACGCCGCTCAGCACCCCATCCCCATCATCGCCAAGGCGCAGATGTTCGGGGCGCACGCCGATCTCGGCCAGATCGCCCGGCACATGGGGCAGGCTCAGCCGCCCCGCCTCCAGCACCAGCGCGCCGCCGTTGTGACGCACCCCAAGGAAATTCATCTTGGGCGATCCGATAAACCCGGCCACAAACCGGTTGATCGGATGGGTATAAAGATCGATCGGGCTGCCCACCTGTTCAATCCGGCCATCGTGCATGACGACGATCTTGTCGGCCAGGGTCATCGCCTCGACCTGATCGTGGGTGACATAGATCATTGTGGTGCCAAGCCGGTCTTTCAGCCGGGCGAACTCCATCCGCATGTCGACCCGCAGGGCGGCGTCAAGATTGCTGAGCGGTTCATCAAACAGAAACACATCGGGTTCGCGCACAATGGCCCGCCCGATGGCAACCCTCTGGCGTTGCCCGCCCGAAAGCTGCCGTGGCTTGCGATCCAGCAGCGGGCCGATTTTCAGGATATCCGCCGCGCCCTGCACCCGGCGCGCGATGTCATCCTTTGGCGTCCCGGCCAGTTTCAGGGCATAGCCCATATTCCCCGCCACGCTCATATGCGGATAAAGCGCGTAGGATTGAAACACCATCGCAATGCCCCGCTTTGAGGACGGCACGTCGTTGATGATTTCGCCCCCCAGCATCAGGCGCCCCGAGGTCACATCATCCAGCCCGCAGATCATCCGCAACAGCGTGGATTTGCCACAGCCCGACGGCCCGACAAAGACCACGAATTCACCATCCGCCACCTCAAGATCAATATCGCGCAGGACTTCGACCTCGCCATACTTCTTGCTCAGGCCTTCGATTTGCAGATCTGCCATGCTTTCGTTCCTTTCTGCGCCGTCAGCCGGCAAATATCGTTTCCTGCCGCCCCGCCACATCGGTGCGGATCGCCAGAACACTGCCTGACATGGGCGCGTCGCTCAGTTGTTGGGCCGACAGCCGGATCCGCGCGGTGGTGATGAACAGCGTTTTCATATCCGCCCCCCGAAACAGCAACTGGTCGGGCGGGGCACCGGCAAGGCGACATCGCGGTCGATGCGGCCATCGGGGTGATAGCGGCGCATTTTCCACCCGTCCCAGATGGCAACCCAGACGCCGCCTTCGGCATCCACGCACAACCCGTCGGGCACGCCCTGTTCGTCATCAAAGCGCGCAAATATGCGCCGTTCGCCAAGGGTTCCGGCGCCAAGATCAAAATCATAGGCCCAGATCAGCCGCTTGCCGCTGTCGGTGAAATAGAACGTGGTGTTGTCCGGGCTCCAGCCCAGACCGTTGGAAATGTGAACGCCCTTGATCATGCACACCGCCGTGCCGTCCGGGTCGATCCGCCACAAACGGCCCTTGTCCGGTTCGGTGTTGATCGCAAGGCTACCCACCCAGAACCGCCCCAGCGCATCGCATTTCCCGTCGTTGAACCGGTTGCCCGGAATTTCGCGTTCCGGGTCGCACAGGGTGGCGATCTGACCATCGGGCGACAGGGTTTTCACCCCGGTTTCGGTGGCACAGACATAGCCGCCGCTGGCCTTTGGCACCGCCACCCCGATCAGTTCGGGCATGGCGCAGGACGTGCGTTCGCCCGTATCGGGATCGGCGGAAATGACAGCGGGGGCCAGAATATCAACCCAGTGCAGCCGCCCGTCGTCGGGTGACCAGAACGGGCCTTCGCCCAGAAAATCCTCGCCCGGGACGGCATAGCGCACCTCATCGCTGCTCACCCCCAGGGGTCGCGACTGAACCGAGATCGACATGGCCAATTCTCCTACGTTGCCGGCAATCCGCCGCCCTGCTTCGATGACATCGCGCCCCAGCGCGTGCAGCTGTTCCGGCGACAACCGGTAACTTGGCCCGACAATGCCGATGGCCCCGATGGGCCGGGCGCGATGATCCAGAATGGGGGCGGCGACGGCGCTGATGTCGTCATGCTGTTCGCCGATGGAAATCGAATAGCCGCGCGCCTTGATGATGTTCAACTGCTGGTGCAGATCGCCGTGCGACACGATCGTCTGATCCGTAAAGGCCTGAAGCTGGCCTTCGGAAATCAGCGCGCGGCGTTCGGTTTCGGGCAAATGGGCGGCGATCGCCTTGCCCATGGCCGAGGCATGAATGGCGGTGCGCGCCCCGATGCCATTGCCGATGCGCACCTGACGGGCCGGATCGCGCTGGTCGATATAAAGCACAGTGTCACCGTCCAGAGTGCCAAGGCGCACCGCCTCTTGGGCAAGGGATGCGAGGCGCGACAGTTCGGGGTCGGCGGCACCGCGCAGGTCGAACTGATCCCACACCCGATGGGCCAGTTGAAAGGGCCGCGAGCCGAGCTTGTAGGATTGATCGATCGGCATCAGTTGCAGATACCGTTCGTCAATCAGGGTGTGCAAAATCCGGTGCAACGTTCCCTTGGGCAGGCCGGTGGCATCCAACAGCGCGGTAAAGCGCACCGGCTTTGGCGATTCGGCGATGAAATCCAGCACCCGCAGCCCCCGCACCAGGGCCTGCATTCCGGGCTGACTGGTGCCTGCATCGACGGTTTCGATTGTATCCTGTGCCAAGATATCGGGTCTTTCTGCTGAATTTCCTTGACCTCTGCATATTTTGAAACTTAGTTCCAAGTCAACCGAAGATTGGAGCCACAATGAAGATCACACGCATCGACCGCACCCTTGTGCGGGTGCCGTTCAGCGAAACCATCGCATGGGGATCGGGCAAACGCATCGGCACCACACGGCTGATCTGCCGGATCGAAACCGACAGCGGCCATGTGGGCTGGGGCGAAACCCTGTGCCTGATCGACACGGTTCCGGCGGTGTTTGACGAAGTGGTGGCAAAGATCGGCCTTGGCTATGCCGTCAGCGACGCCGAGCGGCTGTACCGCAACATTCTGGGCGCCGGATATTACCACCACAAACGCGCCGCGGTCATGGCCATCGCGGCGCTGGAAATGGCCATGTGGGATGCTTTTGGCAAGATCGCCGGTCAGCCGCTGTATGCCCTGTGGGGTGGCGCCTTTCGGCAGCGGGTCGCGGCGGCGGCCTATACCTTTACCCGCGATCCTGACGCGCTGGCCGACAGGCTGGGGCGGTTTCTGGATGCCGGATATACCAGTTTCAAGGTCAAGATCGGGTTTGACCCCGAAAGCGACATCGCGCTGGCCGAAGCGGCGCGCGCCCGGATTGGCCACCACCCTCTGCGCCTTGATGTGAATGGCGCCTGGACACCGGGGCGGGCAAAGCGCCAGCTTCAGCGTCTGTTGCCCAGCGACCCGGCCTATGTGGAACAACCGCTGGAGCTGGACGATCTGACCGGCCACGCCGCCCTGTGCCAATCGCAACCGGTGCCGATCGCGCTGGATGAAAGCGCCTATACCCTTCAGGACGTGGGCAATATCGTGACCGCCCGCGCCGCCGATTATGTGCTGCTTGATCCCCATCAGGCGGGCGGGTTGTGGCAGGTGATCAAGGCCGCCGCGATCTGCGAGGCGGCAGGCATTGCCGTGGGGCTGCATTCGGGGGCCGAACTGGCACCGTCACAGGCCGCCTATGTTCACCTGGCCGCCGCGATCCCGAACATGACACTGGCCATAGATACAGAGCGCGCCTATCTGGCCGGGGACATCGCCCCCGACACCCTGCCCCTGACAGACGGTGGATTCGATCTGCCCACCGCCCCCGGCCTTGGGGTGACGCCGGACAGCGCCATGATCGACCGGTTCAAGGTGGACCGGATCGAGGGGGCTTACCTCGATCCGGCGGCGCCCGGCTGGTTCCCTTTGAAACCGGCGTATTAGGTCTTTTTGCGGTCGTCGATGATGTTCATGTTGGCCAGCCCGCTGTTGCCCAGATCGACCGCCGCAAAGGGGCCGCCATGGCACATGTTGCCCGGATCGTTCGGGTCAAGCGGCCCCGCCTCGGCAAACACCTTGGCGGCGAATTCTTCGGCGTTGTCCTTGGGCCGATAGCCCAGATGCGCCGCGCCGGAATTGTCGACCGGCGCGCGGTCATTGTTGGACACCCCGTAAATGATGCTGAACCCGGTCACCGGCGTATCAACCGCCCGCGTCACCAGTTGGATCAGATCATCATAGGACAGCCAGCTTCCCACGGCGCGGGGATTGCCGACATTGGCACAGGACAGGATGCGCATGCAGACCGATTCAAGCTGGCGCTTTTCCCAATACATCCGGCCCAGATCTTCGGCGAAACATTTGGCCAGACCATAAAAGGTGTCGGGCCGGTGGGGCGCATCAATGCCGATGAAATCGGTTTTCGGGTGCATGCCCACCGCGTGAATCGAACTGGCATAAACCACCCGGCGCAGTCCGTTGCGATGGGCCGCTTCCCAGACGTTATAGGCCCCGATAAAGTTTGGCCCCAGCAGTTGGTCAAACGGCGCCTCGTCCACGATGGCACCGAAATGCACCACCATATCGGCGCCCTCGGTCACTGCGATCATGGCGTCCAGATCGGCCAGATCGGCCTGCACATAGGTTTCACCATCATACAGCTTGCCAATGTCCTCGACGATGTCGGTCGAAACCAGTGTGTCGCACATCGCCAAAAGCGGTTCGCGCAGATACGATCCAAGCCGCCCCGCAGCGCCGGTCAGTACAAGTTTTTTCATATCGTGGCCTTTCCGTGTTTCGCAAAAATCAGATCACAGCCTTTTCCACGAAAGGTGCGTTGCGCACAATCCGACCAAAGTGAAAAGGGCTGAGGTCAAGGGTTTGATACGCCCCATGCACCAGCATTTCGGCGGTTCCCCGCCCCATGGCCGGGGATTGCTGTAGCCCGTGGCCGGAAAATCCGTTGATGAACAGGAAATTCCAAACTTCGGGGTGCGGGCCGACAACGGCGTTGTGATCGAACCGGTTCCAGGCGTAATGCCCCACCCATTCGCGGATCACGCGCAGGGCTTCGAACCGGGGAATCCGGGTGGCCAGCGTGGGCCAGACGTGATCTTGCCACAGGTCCAGATCCATGTCGAAATCATCAGGATCAACCGCCGGGTCATCATCGCTGTGCGCGCCGGCCATGTAATATTGCGTGCCTTCCTGGCGCACATGCACGCCCGAAGGATCAATGGTCAGGGGCAAGGGGCGATCAAGCGGGGTTTCGGCCTGAAAAATCCAGGTGAACCGTTTGCGCGGCTCGACTGGTACAGTGATGCCCGCCATGCGCGCGGTGATGGCGGCGCGCGGCCCGGTGGCATTTACCACCTGCCCGCAAGACACCGACACCCCCGATTTCAACCGCACCCGCAACACCCGGCTGCCACCTTTGGACAGGTCCATTCCGATCACTTCGTCCGCGATGAATTCAACACCGTTTGCCCGCGCCCCCCGGCGCCACCAGTCAAACATCGTGCTGCCGTCAAAATAGCCTTCGTTCACGGTGTTGTGGCTGGCCAGCAGAATATCATCCAGATGATAGAACGGAAACGCCTCGGCGATCTGGCGCGGGGTCAACAGCCGCGTTCCCGCACCGGCGGCAACCTGCACCTTGTGACTGGCGCGCAGGGCCTTGGCATAGGCCGGGGTATTGGCCAGATACATATAGCCAAAGTTCTGGATTTTCAGATCCGGCACATCGGGATTGCCGCCCATATGGGCGCGCAGGTTCTGCACATATTCGGCGCCGAATTGGGAAACCTGCACGTTGATCGTGGTTGAAAACTGCTGTCGGATACAACTGTTGGTATGGCTGGTGGAACAGTTTTCATAGCTGGGGTCACGTTCTATCACCAATATGCGGCCATCGAAATCCGGCTGTTGGGTCAGGAACCAGGCGGTCGATGCCCCCATGATTCCGCCGCCGATAATCACCACGTCATAGCTTTGATGTTGTGTCATCCTTGCCTCTCACCGTCTTTGCCCGGATACGAATGCCGTCTACTTTGAATGGCATAACTTGCAGGATTGGCAAGGGGGTATGAGCGCGCAGTGCTCAATCGGCGGCCCATGGCGGCGCGGTGCGATCCAGAAAGGCGGCAATCCCGTGGGCGGCTTCCGCGCCTTCCCAGATGTCCGCCAGCCGGGTGATGGTGTCATCAATCACCGCCGCGTCAATCCGTGGGCCAAGGGCGCGCGCCAGGGATTTCGCCGCGCCCACTGCGCCGGGGGCAACGCCAAGATAGGGCGCGATTTCCGCTTCAATCGCGCTGTCCATCTGCGCCGGGTCCACCACCCGCGCGACAAGGCCCAGTTCCTGCGCCTCGGTCGCGTCAAACACCCGCGACGACATGAACACCCGTCGCGCGCGCCCCTCGCCCATGCGGGCAATCACATAAGGGCCAATCGTTGCCGGAATCAGCCCCAGCCGGGTTTCGGTCAGCGCAAAGCGTGTTCCGGTTTGCGCCAACGCCACATCCGCCACACAAGCCAGCCCGACCCCACCGCCAAACGCCCCCCCGTGAATGCGCGCAATCAGCGGGGTGGGCATTTCGTTCAGCGCGTTCAGCATCATCGCCAGCCGCCGCGCCTCGGCCATGCGCGTGGCGCGATCGGCGGCAATCTGCGTCTGCATCCATGTCAGATCGCCGCCGGCACAAAACACCTTGCCCGCGCCTTGCAAAACCATGGCACGGGTGGATTGGGCAGCGCCCAGTGTTTGGGCCAGATCGGTCAGGTCAGTAATCATCTGCGCCGACATCGCGTTGCGCTTGTCCGGCAGATTCAGGGTGACATAGGCAACGCCGCGCGCGTCTATATCCAGTGTCAGTGTCTGATACAGGCTCATGGTCTTAACCCCCGTGCGAATGCGGCGGCGGTGGCCAACCGCGCCACGTCAACCCCGGTTGCGAACCCCAACGCGTGCAGCAGGGCGACAACCCGTTCGGTCGCAACATTCCCCGCCGCGCCGGGCGCATAGGGGCACCCGCCAAGGCCCCCCACCGCCGCATCAAACACGCGAACGCCCCGGGCCAGCGCCGTTTCGATATTGGCCAGCGCCCGCCCGGCGGTGTCGTGGAAATGCCCGGCAAGGGCATTGGCGGGAATGTTTTTCAGCACGGCATCAAGCATCCGGTCTGTGGCCTCTGGCCTAGCCTGACCAATGGTATCGCCCAGCGAGATTTCATAACACCCCATTTCGCGCAGCGCCCCGGCCACCCGGGCCGCCGACGCGGGCGGAGTCGGGCCATCATAGGGGCAATCCGTGACGCAGGACACATAGCCGCGCACGGGGATGCCGGCGGTTTTTGCCGCCGTCAAAACCGGCGCGAACCTCTCAAGGCTCTCTGCAATGGAACAGTTGATATTGGCCCGGGAAAACCCCTCAGAGGCCGAGGCAAAGACGGCCACTTCATCGGCCCCCGCCGCCAATGCCCCTTCAAACCCCCGCATGTTCGGGGTCAGCGCCGCATAGGAAACACCGGCCTGCCGCCGGATCGCGGCCAGCACCTCGGCGGCATCGGCCATTTGCGGCACCCACTTGGGGCTGACGAAACTGGTCACTTCGATCCGGGGCATCCCGCAATCCGACAGCAGATCGACCAGCGCAACCTTGTCCGCCGTTGCGATTTGCGCCGCCTCGTTCTGCAACCCGTCGCGCGGCCCCACTTCGAAAATCGTGACGGTTTCAGCCATCTTCGCCCTCAAACCGCAGCAGGATGGCGCCATCGGCCACCTGATCGCCCACCTCGGCCAATACTTCGGCCACCTGTCCGGCACGCGGCGCGGTCAGGGTGTGTTCCATCTTCATTGCCTCAAGCACCAGCATGGGCGCGCCCAACTCGACCATCTGCCCCGGTTCGGCCATGATGCGTTTGATCAGACCCGGCATCGGCGCGATCACCACATCGCCCCCCGCCCCGGCTTCGCCGTCCTCGGCCAGCGGATCGGGCACGGTGAAACGGTGGGTCTGGCCATCGTCAAACACCGTGATTTGGGGGCCGTGGCGCACAAGATGCAAACGCCGGATCTGGCCATTCCGGGTGATGTCGAACGTGAAATCGCCCTGACGGCGCAGGGTCAGCGCCACATCGTTCACCACAAAGGCACCCTGCCCCAGCACCTCAACCCGAAGGTTCTGTGCCTCTTCCCGGTGGATCAGGCCCGCATCATGGGCCGCGACACCCCAGGCCCGCCAGCCGGTCAGGGCCTGCCATGGGTCCGGTTCCGCCGAAACATCCAGCAGCCCCAGGGCCGACAACGCCGCCAAACCCCGGACTGTGCCATCGGGATCGGGCTGTGCCACCAGATCGTCAATGTTGCGGGCGATCAGCCCGGTATCGACATCGCCCGTGGCAAACCCCGGATCGCGTGCCAAGGCCGTCAGGAAATCCACATTCGTCACTGTTCCGGCCACATGGGCCGCACGCAACGCAGCGATCAGCTGTTGCAGCGCCGCCGCCCGGGTATCGCCGTGCACGATCACCTTGGCGATCATCGGGTCATAATACGGCGTGATCGCGTCACCCGTGCGCACCCCGCTGTCGATCCGAACCGGCCCGCGTTCAAACGCGATGCCCTCGGGAAATGCCAGATGGTCAAGCCGCCCGGTGGCGGGCAAAAAACCCTTTGGCACATCTTCAGCGTATAGGCGCGCCTCAAACGCGTGACCATGGATCGCCAGATCATCCTGGGCAAAGGGCAAGGGTTCGCCCGCCGCCACGCGCAGTTGCAGTTCAACAAAATCAAGGCCAGTGATTGCCTCGGACACTGGATGTTCAACCTGCAACCGCGTGTTCATCTCCATGAACCAGAACCGATCCGGGCACAGCCCATCCGACCCGTCGACGATGAATTCCACCGTCCCGGCCCCCTGATAGCCGACCGCGCGTGCCGCCTCAACGGCGGCGCGGCCCATGGCATCGCGCATGTCCGGGGTCATGCCCGGCGCGGGGGCCTCTTCGATCACCTTTTGGTGGCGGCGTTGCAGGGAACAATCCCTTTCGAACAAATGCACGACATTGCCGTGGGCATCACCAAACACCTGAATTTCGATATGGCGTGGTTTGGTGACGTATTTTTCAACCAGAACCGCAGCATCGCCAAAGCTCGACTCGCCCTCGCGCTGTGCGCCTTCCAACGCGGCGGCAAAATCCTGCGCCCGTTCAACCAGACGCATTCCCTTGCCGCCGCCCCCGGCGCGGGCCTTGATCAGAACCGGATAGCCGATCTTTTCGGCCTCTTGCGCCAACAGATCGCCCCCCTGCCCCGCCCCGTGATACCCGGGAACGACAGGCACACCGGCCTGTTCCATCAGCGTCTTTGCCGCATCCTTTAACCCCATGGCCCGGATCGCATCGGCAGGCGGGCCGATAAACACCAGCCCGGCCTTGGTAACAGCATCGACGAAATCAGGGTTTTCCGACAAGAACCCATAGCCGGGGTGAATCGCCTGCGCCCCCGTGGCCAGCGCCGCCGCAATGATCGTATCGCCGCGAAGATAGCTTTCGCCCACGGTTGCCGGGCCGATATGCACG
>NZ_JBVVRW010000005.1:0-168007 GCF_055808395.1 Oceaniglobus sp. K40-3
CAATGGCCACACGTTGCCGCATGCCACCGGAAAACTGATGCGGGTAACTTTTCAACCGCTCGTCAGGGGCAGAGATGCCCACCATGGTCAGGGTTTCGCGGGCGCGTTTCAATGCTGCGGCGCGGGGCATCTTTTCATGGGCCAGCACCGTTTCCACCATCTGTGTATCAATGCGCAGGGTCGGGTTCAGGGTCATCATCGGATCCTGAAAGATCATCGCGATCTTTTTGCCCCTGAGATGGCGCAGCTTGGCTTCGCCCACCTTCAACAGGTCTTTCCCGTTCAACAGGATTTCGCCGTCGACAATTCGCCCCGGAGGATCGACAAGCCCAAGCAGTGAAAAGCCGGTCACGGTTTTGCCCGAGCCGGATTCACCGACCAGCCCGAGGATCTCGCCACGGTTGAGCGAAAAGTCAACGCCATCCACAGCCTTGGCCACGCCATCGCGGGTGAAGAAATGCGTCTTGAGTTTATTTACCCTGAGAACTTCGGTCATTTTTGCAACCTCGGGTTCAGAATGTCGCGCAATCGGTCGCCGACAAGATTGATGGAGATGATGGTCAGAACCAGCGCAACGCCGGGAAAAACACTGACCCAATATTGCCCCGACAGCAGGAAATCATATCCGTTGGCAATCAGCAGCCCAAGCGAAGGTTCGGTGATTGGCACCCCCACACCAAGGAACGAAAGCGTTGCCTCAAGCGCAATCGCATGGGCGATCTGCACTGTCATGACAACGATCAGGGGCGGAATGCAGTTGGGCAGCAGATGCCGGAACATGATGCGCCGGTGGGAAAACCCCAGACAGACCGCCGCCGAAATATACTCCTTGCGCCGCTCGACAATGGCCGAGCTTCGCACCGTGCGCGCATAATAGGCCCACTGCACGATAACCAGCGCCAGGATCACCTTGTCGATGCCGCGCCCGAACAGCGCCAACAGGATCAGGGCAATCAGGATCGAAGGAAACGAAAGTTGCAGATCGACAATTCGCATGATCAGGGCATCCACCCGCCCGCCGAAATAGGCGGCGGTGATCCCGGCGGCGACGCCGATCGTTGCCGCCACCCCAAGCGAGATGATCGCAACCATCAAACTGACCCGCAGACCATACATGATGGCAGACAACATATCGCGCCCCTGAGGATCAGTCCCGAGCCAGTATGTCATGCCCTCGAAGCTGGAGTCGCCGGGGGGCAGACCCCCATCCATGATGCTGAGCTGTGCAAGGTCATAGGGGTTTTGTGGCGATAGCCACGATGCCGCGATTGCGATCAGCGTAATGACGGTGAAAAGCGCAAGGCCGATAACCGCCAACCGGTCCTCAAAGAATGAAATCACCAGCCGTTTGACGGGGCTTTCCTTCGCTGCGGGGGATTCGGGGGAACTGCAATGTCGCTCATCCCTTTACCTCCGACAGCCGGATGCGCGGATCGAGCGCCGAATAAAGCATGTCAACCACGAGATTGATGGTGATGATGATCAGAACCGTTATCATCAGATAGGCAACGATCAGAGGCCGGTCGAGCAGGTTGATCGAGTCGATCAACAGCTTGCCCATGCCGGGCCATGCAAAGACGGTTTCGGTCACGACGGCAAAGGCCACCATGGCGCCCAGCTCAAGCCCCAGAACGGTGACGACGGGGATCATCATGTTCTTGAGGATATGAACCAGAACAACCCGGTTATTCGAAAGCCCCTTGGCGCGGGCGAATTTGATGTAATCCTGCATCGCCACCTCGCGGGTGGTTGCCCGGGCCAGCCGGATCACCAGCGACATCTTGAAAAGCGCGAGGTTAAGGGCAGGCAGGATAATGTGGCTTAGCCCGTCAAGGGTCAGAAAACTGACCGGCACGCCCAGCACATCAACCGTATCACCGCGCCCGCCAGCCGGCAGCCAGCCAAGAAGAACGGCAAAGATCAAAATCATCAGCATCCCCTGCCAAAAGTTCGGCAGCGAAAACCCGAGGATCGAACCCGCCATGATCGAACGGCCACTGATGCTGTCGGGTTTCAGGCCCGCATAAACGCCCAATGGCACGCCAATGCAGACCGACAGAAAAAGCGCAAAGAACGTCAGTTCAAACGTCGCAGGCATCCGTTCCAGAATGATGTCAAGCGCAGGGCGGCCATACACGAAAGACAGGCCCAGATCACCGTGCAGGGCATTGCCGACAAAGACAAAAAATTGTTCCCAAAGGGGTTTGTCCAGCCCAAGGCGGATGATGGTTGCCTGAATTTCGGCTTGGCTGGCCTCGGGGCTGACAAGAATATCAACGGGGTTTCCGATGGCATAAACGCCGATGAAAACAAGGGTGGCCATAACAATGACGGCGACCAGGCTCTGGCTTATGCGCCGGATGAGATAAACGATCACGTCGGTCTCCGGGAAAATGGGGGGCTGGCTGAACAGGCACCCCAACGGATGCCTGTGAAGGTGGCTCAGTCGGCTTTCGTAACCTGCGAAGCGACAGTAAACTGATCGACGCGCGGTTCGTACGACACGCCCGGCGCCATCGCCCATATGGTTTTTTCATAATGCAGCGGCAGGATACCGTAATCGTCCAACGCCAGTGTTTCAGCGGCCTGAAGCAGCGTTGATCGCTTGGCATCATCGATCGTGACAACGGCTTCGCCTATCATCTTGTCGAACGCAGGGTTGGAGTAGCGACCGAAATTGGCAGCGCCCGACCCTTCGGCAGGATTGGCCGTACCGACCAGCGATTGCAGCGGCGAAGACATTTCGCCCGTGGTCGCACCCCAGCCAGCCATATAAACCGTGAACTTGAAATTGTTCCGCTTTGAAAAGAACTGGCTTGCGGTCGACGCGTCGACTTCGGCTTTGATGCCGACACGGGCAAACATCTGTGCGATGGCCTGTGCCACCTGCGCATCGTTGATATAGCGGTCGTTGGGCGTGCCCAGAACCAACCCGAAACCATCGGGATACCCGGCCTTGGCCAGCAGTGCCTTTGCCTGTTCGGGATCATAGGGATCGACGCTGCGCCCCGAGGTGCCGAACATGGGCGGCGGAAGGAATTCGCCAGCGGATTCAGCCTGTCCGCCCATGATACGCTTGACGATTGCGTCCCGGTCAATGGACAGGGACAGCGCCTTGCGCACCCGTTTGTCAAGAAGCGGGTTCTTGCCATCGGTGCCTGTCAGGCCCGGGGCGTCGCCCTCTTGATCCATGGCCAGATAAATGACCCGGTTGGAAAGCGCGCCGACGATCATGAACCCGGCATCCTCGATACGTTTGGTATCCTGAATGGGGGGCGATTCGATCATGTCCACGTCACCGGCCAACAGGGCGGCAACGCGCGGGCCGCTGCTGCTGATCGGGCGAATGATCACATTTTCCCAATCCGGTGCATCGCCCCAGTAATCGTCATTGCGCGTCAGGGTCATTTCCGTGCCGCGCGTAAAATCTTTCAGCTTGTAAGGGCCGGTGCCCACGGTCACGGATGGCGAATTGAATGCCATCGAATCTGGTAAATCACCCATCCCGTCGCACCCGGCAGCATGATAAACGACATTGTCGGTGCCCCCGCTTGCCTTGGCCGACAGAATTGCAAGGCTGGCAGATTTAACAGGTATAAGCGGATCGGGCGCGGCGGTGGTGATGACCAGAGTGTGGGCATCTTTCGCCTGCATATCCACGATCCCCGTGGTGTAGATCGAGAAGGACGACGGCGAATTTTCAACCTGCGGAATCCGGCAGATGCTGTAGATCACATCATTGGCCGTGAAATCGCCCCCATCGTGAAACCTGACGTTCTTGCGCAGTTTGAATTCCCAATGGGTGTCGTCGATCGATTTCCATTCGGTGGCCAGACCCGGCGCAAGATCCTGCGCCGCATCTTGCGAGACCAACCGTTCAAAGATGTTTTGCAACACCTGCACATTGGTTGCGACATTGTGAAAATGCGGATCCATTGATGTTGGTTCGGATTTGACGCCAATGGTCAAATCCGCCTCGGCCGCCTGGGCCGGCACTGCGCCGGCGGCTGCCAGTATCACGGCAGTGATTGTTGTTGATAACGGTCTCATGACGTCCTCCCAGTCTTCTCCGGTGTTGCGGGCAAACCCTGGGCTGCCCATTCCGGCACTCGGGGTTTGACATCTCAACGTCACGGACCGTACTATGTGATATTAATATGCAAAATATGTAACCATATAATGTTAACGCATAGATAAGAGGCGAGCCGCATGCCCAACACTTCGAAATACGAGGCACTTCCCGGCTTTACCTTAAGAGAGCTGGAGATTTTTCACGTTCTCATCGGCGCGGGGAAAACCACCGTGGCGGCCTTGCTGCTTGGGTTGTCCCAGCCTGCGATCAGCCGCAGCATTGCGCAGCTTGAAAAGACGTTGGGCCAAAAACTGTTTGAGCGGACGGGCGGGCGTCTGGTTCCAACGCGCGAGGCGTTGGCAATCAACAACGAACTCAGCCCGGTCTTTGCGGCGTTGACGCGCCTGGGTGATCGCCAGGCATTGATCCCTGCCGCGCATTCGGGGCCATTGCGGATTGTTGCGCCACCCACCATCGGACACCGGTTTTTGCCCGAAAAAATCGCCCGGTTCATGAAACATAACCCCGACCTTGAGGTAATATTCGATGTGGTTTCCAGTGATGTTCTGGTCAGCAGTGTCGCGGATGGCCGTTTCGACCTTGGCCTGACAAGCACGATTCCGGCGCACCCCGGCGTCACCACAGACCTGCTGTTGACCACAGAGGCGATATGCCTGTTGCCCAGTCGCCACCGGTTGGTTGAACGCAAGGTCATCGTGCCAAAAGATCTGAAAGACGAACCCTTCATCGCATCAATGCGCCGCCATTCGGAACGGATAAGCATTGACCGCGTGTTTGAAAGAACCGGTGTGCGGCGCAAGATTGTGATGGAAACGGCCACCGCAGTTTCCGCTGCGCAATTCGTGCAAGAGGGATTGGGGATCGCCATTCTGAACCCCTTTCCAATCATAGATCATATTCGCAGTGGTGTGGAGGTTCGCCCATTCGTTCCCTCGATCGAGTTTCGCGCGTCATTCCTGTTTCCCTCAGACAGGCCGCGTTCTCCTGCCGTGATTTCGTTCATGGAAATGATCCGGGCCAGCCTGAACTGAACTTGATCCTTTTTCAGGTCCGCAGTTTTGCCCCCGCAAAGGCGCAGGTCTTTTGCACCAGCACATCAACTGAATCGACAACGGGAACAGCTCCCGCTGCCGCATCTGCAATCAGTGAAAACTCTGAGCAGCCGACAAACAGGCATTCGGCGCCCTTTGCGACGCAATTCATGGCCGCATCGGACAGCGCCTGACGGGCCCCGGCGGTGGCACCCCGGGATTTGATGATACGAATTGCCCCAAGCACGGCATCGGTGTCGTCCGGAAAGACCGGCTCAAGGTCATAGGGCGCGAATGCCTTGTGAAACAGCCTGATCTTTTCGGTCGCGGGCGAGGCCAGAATTCCAACCCTGCCCCCCGCAGACAGGCTTGCCGCCACGACCTCACAGGCCAGATCGACCATATGAAGAAGAGGAATATCAACCGCTGCGCGTATATCATCGGCAAAATGGTGGGCGGTATTGCACGGCATGACAAGGGCCCCTGCCCCGGCCTGTTCAAGCCCACGCGCCATGCGGGCCAGTGTGGCCCCCGGGTTTTCGCCCCGCCCCTCAAGGATATACCCAAGGCGCGAGGGAACCTGCGGGTTCATGTCGATCAAAAGCGGCACGTGATCCGCGTCATCCGCCGCATCCACGGCATCAATCAGGCGTTGCTGAAACAGGACGGTGGCCTGTGGCCCCATCCCCCCGAGAACACCCACAGGGCGCAGATTATTCATGATTTTCCGGCCTCCTGTCTGATTTCAAACGGTTCAATGGTTCAGGATTTTTGACAGGAAATCCTTGGCCCGGTCGCTTTCCGGGTTGCCAAAGAATTGCTCGGTCGGGCGATCTTCGATGATCTTGCCCGCATCCATGAAAACCACCCGGTCGGCCACTTTGCGGGCAAATCCCATTTCGTGGGTGACGACCATCATGGTCATGCCCTCACCGGCCAGACCAACCATCACATCCAACACCTCATTGATCATTTCCGGATCAAGGGCTGACGTGGGTTCGTCGAACAGCATCGCAATCGGGTCCATCGCCAATGCGCGGCTGATTGCAACGCGCTGTTGCTGCCCACCAGACAGCCCGGCGGGGTATTTGTCGATATGGGTGCGCAACCCGACCCGATCGAGCAGGGTTTCGGCCTTTGCGACGGCTTCGTCACGCGAGCGGCCAAGCACCTTTTGCTGTGACAGGCACAGGTTTTCGCGCACGGTAAGGTGAGGGTAAAGTTCGAAATGCTGGAACACCATTCCGATCCGGGCGCGCAGCTTTGTCAGGTTCACGCCCTTGCCGGTCACATCGGCCCCATCAACCTTAATTTGCCCTTTCTGCACGGGTTCCAATCCGTTCACACATTTGATGAGCGTCGATTTCCCCGAACCGGACGGGCCACAGACGACCACAACCTCGCCCTTGGCAACCGAGGTGGAGCAATCATCAAGAACCTGAAAACTGCCGTACCATTTTGAAATATTCGTGACGTCGATCATGCGGTTTTGCTCCTTTGGAGGTGCCGGACGAGAAGAGAACCTGCAAAGCAGATGATGAAGTAAACAACTGCCGCAAAGACGTACATTTCAACCAGACGCCCTTCGGTGCGGGCGACAATCGAACTGACGGTCATGAAATCGCGCAGCGACACCACAAAAACGAGACTGGTATCCTGAAACAGGATGATCCCCTGGGTGACCAGGATCGGGATCATGTTGCGAAACGCCTGCGGCAACACAATATGGCGTTGGATTTGCCCATATGTCATGCCTGTTGCCTGACCGGCGTGGGTTTGGCCCTTGCGAACCGATTGAATTCCGGCACGAATAATCTCCGAGTAATAGGCCGCCTCGAACAACACAAAGGCGATCAGGGCCGAATAAAAACTGCCAATGGGCCGCCCCAGCGCAAGGGGCACCAGGAAATAAAACCAGAAGATGACCAGAATCAACGGCACCGAGCGGATCAGGTTTACATACAGCGCCGACAGCCAGGAAAGCGGCCTGCTGGCTGACAGGCGCATCAAGGCGAGGATCGTTCCGAAAAAGATGCCCCCGATAATGGCAAGAAACGTCAGCCAAAGCGAAAGCTGCAACCCTTCCCACAGGAACGGCAGGTTGTCGGTTACGACCGAAAAGTCAAATGCACCCATGGCTCAACCCTGCCCAATGAAACCCGGAACGCGGGTGTGTTTTTCGATCACTTGCGACACCAGTGTCGCCACGAGGGCAATCATGATATAAATGACAGTCGCGGCGGTATAGGCCTCGAACCCCTGATAGGTATATTCCGCGATACGCTGGCTTTGTGCCGTCAGTTCAAGCAGGCCGATGGTCAGCGCCAGAGACGAGTTTTTGAAGATCGTCAGAAATTCGGATGTCAGCGGCGGCACAATCAGCCGGAATGAAATCGGCAGCAGGACATAGCGGTATGCCTGAGCGGTGGACATACCCCCCGCATAGGCCGCCGCGGTCAACCCGGGGCCGACCGCGTTTATCCCTGCGCGCACCTGTTCGGCAACGCGACTGGCCGTATAAAGCCCCAGACCAACGACAGCGCTGACATATTCGGGCTGAGGCATATCACGCTTTAGCCAGCGCCCGAAATCATCGGGCACCACTTCGGGCAGAACAAAATACCAAAGGAAAAGCTGCACCAGCAAAGGAACATTGCGAAACAATTCAACATAGGCCGCGCAGAGAAAGGCAATCGGACGTGAGGGCAATGTCCTGCCGATTCCAACCAATACGCCAACGGCAAAGGCCACACACCAACTGGCCAGTGCAATCGCGAATGTCCAGGCCACCCCATCCAGGATCCAGCCAAAATATTCTTTCTGGAACAATACGCCCCAGTCCCATTGATAATCCATCTATGCTCTCCCCATGGATATGCCGGGGGCGTTTCCACCCCCGGCACCAAATCCGCCCCGCTTATTCAGGGAGGGCGTTGATCCGAAATGCAGCCGCCAGAAGATCAGTTTGCGCAACACCCATCGGGTCGAACCACTTTGCATAGATGTCATTGATTTCACCCGACCGGAAAAGCGCGGCCAGCGCCTTCTTTCCCACCAGTTCAAAGGCGCTGTCATTGCGACGCAGCATGATGGCATAGGGATCGAAGGACAGGAAATCACCGACCACCGCGAAATCACCGGGGTTCTTTGATTTTTGGATCAGGCCGAACAGCAGAATATGATCGGTCGAATAGGCGTCGACCCGGTCAGTTTCCAGCGCCAGCATTCCTTCGGCATGATCACGCACCGGCAGCACCTTGACATCAAACCCGCGCTTTTCGATCTCAGCGATGATGGCCCGTTCGTTGGTTGTGCCCTGGGCAAGGGCAATCGCCTTGCCGTCAATATCGGCAATCGAATTGATGCCGCTATCCTTGCGCACCAGAAGTTTGGTGCCGGTGATAAAGGTGGTGGGCAGATATTCCACCTGATCCTGACGGGTCAGGGTGTTGGTCGTCGAGCCACACTCAAGATCGATCGTACCGTTCGCAATCAGCGGAATGCGTGTTTTCGGGTTCACCGGAACGTATTTGACGGTGATGTCCTTGCCCAGTTCCTCGCTCACCGCTGCCACGATCTTTTGGCAAAGATCAATGGAATAACCGATCGGATTCTGATCCGCGTCGAGATAGGAAAACGGCACCGAACTTTCACGATAACCGATGGAAATCTCTCCCGAGGCGGCGATCTTGTCCAATGTGCCGGTGGTTTCCTGTGCGAAAAGCGGTGTGGCCATCCCCATGGCCAACACCCCTGCCAAAGCAGCTTTCATATAATGCATCTTGTTCCTCCCTGTTGTGATGCGTGGTTTTTTATGGCTGATACCCGGGCAGATCGAAGATTTCGGAATATCCGAACAGGGCCGCACTGCCCCCGGTGTGCAGGAACACGATATTGTCCTTGCCGTCGAAATACCCTTTGCGAACCTGATCAATAAGCCCGTCGAGCCCCTTGCCGGAATAGACCGGATCGAACAGCAGCCCTTCAAGCCGCGCAAGCATCTTGACCGCGTCGCGCATGCCGGGGGTCGGCAAGCCGTAACCGGGACCGACATAGTCAGAATTGGCACGGACACTATCGCGCTCGATCGTCATGCCCATGCCAAGATAATCCATAGTCTTGCAGGCAAGGTCGTAAACCATGCTCTCTTGCTTTTCACGGGGGGCGCGCACGCCGATGCCCAACAGGTGGATGTCGCTTTTCAACCCGCTCAGCCCGGCAACCAGACCGCCCTGGGTGCCTGAACTGCCGGTTGCATGAACCAGCGCATCAATCCTCAGATCCATCCCGGCGGCCTGTTCAACCAGTTCGACCGCGCAATCCACATAGCCCAACGCGCCAACGCAATTTGATCCGCCGCCGGGGATGACATAGGGCTTTTTGCCCTGCTTCTTCAGATCATCCGCCAGATTTGCCATCTCGGCGTTCATGTCAACGCCGCCTGCCCGCTTTACAATGGTCGCGCCAAGCATCTGATCCAAAAGAACGTTGCCGTTATAATTGTACTGCGGATCGTTTGATCCTGTCCGGTCTTCCAGAAATGCGTGGCAGGCCATGCCATATTTTGCCGCCGCTGCCGCCGTTTGCCGAACATGGTTCGATTGGGTCGCACCTTGGGTGATCAGGGTGTCCGCCCCTTGCTCCAGCGCGGCGGCGACCAGAAATTCCAGCTTGCGGGTTTTATTGCCGCCGGTGGCCAGACCGGTGCAATCATCACGTTTTATCCAGATGCGCGGCCCGCCCAACTCCTCGCTCAGGCGGTCCATCGGCTCCAGCGCGGTTGGCAGATGGGCAAACCGTTCGCGGGGATGCTTTTGCAGGGCGCGCCTGACCAAAAGAATATCCTGGTCCGGGGTCGCAGTGGCCGCTTTCGTCATCGGGGTTCTCCTAGGTTATATCTTTGCTATGCCTAACCGGGAAAACCGCGCCGTCAAAATGCCAATATTGCAGCCTGCCCATACCAATGATATGGGTAAACGATGGATACCCGCCTTCTTGAAGACGCTCTGGTTCTGCTTGAGGAAAAAAGCTTCAGCGCCGCTGCGGCCCGGCGGAATGTTACCCAACCCGCGTTTTCCCGCCGCATCCGAACCCTGGAGGATTGGATCGGGCACGAGTTGCTTGTCCGCGGCCCCAACCGGATCGTGATTTCACCGTCTCTGGCCGCCTGTGAGCCGCAGATCCGTGCAATGCTGGCCCATCTTCAACAACTTCGCAGCCAGCTAAGGAATTTTCAGGCTTCAGGCGAACCGCTGGTTTTCGCCTCACAGCATTCACTGTCCCTGTCCTGCTTTCCCGAGATCTGCCAATCGCTGGCCGCCATGACACCGCCGGTTGTCAGCCTGCTGCGTACGCAGAACCAGGACGACGCAACATCAGTATTCCTGCGCAAGGAAGCGGACGTGTTGATTGCCTATGAACATCAACGACAGGCCCATCTGCCGTTTGACGACAGTATTTCGCGCCATGTCTGGCACCGGGATGTTCTGGTGCCGATCGTGGGGGGACAAACGGCATACATTGACGCAAGATCGCAGATTGCCGCCCGATACGAACATCATCCGGTTCCCGACAGGCAGCTTCTTTGGCAAGATCCTCAGCGACCATGAAGAACGTAACGATGTGCATCTAGACGGGCCAACCATCCTTGAATCCGCCTTCGCCATGGGCATTGCACGGCTGGTTCTTGCGGGCATCGGCGCCGCCTGGGTGCCCCATTCGATCGCTCACCGAGAGATCATGTCGGGGGAGGCCGTCATCCTGTCCGAGGATTACGGGCGCATCCCCCTCGATATCGTTTTCTTCGTTCACAATTTGAACACGCGTGCCCGGTCTGTCATCGAACGATTGTCGTTGGCCTTTTGATCACCCAATCAGGGACGCGGTGGTCGGATGTTCGTTCGTCCCTGCCATGACCGCCCGAGCAACGGACAGGAGCGCGCCATCCCCCCCAAGCCGCCCTGTAAGCTGAAGACCGACCGGCAGGCCCCCATGCAACCCGACGGGGATGCTGACCGAGGGATGGCCGGTCAGGTTGGCAAAGCCGCTTGCCAGCATTTCACTGTCGCCCGCGTCCGTAATTTCGGGATCTTCGCGCGGTGCCACAAAAGGCACGCTGGGCGCAATCAGCGCATCCACGGTATCAAGCGTTGCCGTCACCGCATCGCGGAGGGATTTTTGCACCTGACGCGCAAGAACAACATCCACAGCGCGGGTTTCAAAGCCGGATTCGATCTGGCGCCGGGTGCCGGGGGCGTAACCACCGGGATTGCGCGCAACAAGATCGCGGTGAATTACCGATGCCTCGGGCAGCAGAATATCAATCAACGCCCCATTGGCGGCGGCAAGGCCGGGGATTTCAACATCAACGCAGGTCACACCAGCGGCGGTCAGCCTGTCCAGCATACGGTTGATATGCGCCGCCACGCCTTGATTTTCCGGGTCGGCGGGGAACTGCGCCCGCACAACCCCAAGCCGCAGTTGCGCCAGCGGCACGTCATGCAAGGGCATGTCGCACCCGGCCATAACACCCAGCATAAGCGCCGCATCGTCAATGTTTCCCGCCAGAGGCCCGGCGTGATCAAGGCTTTGGGACAGCGGAAAAACCCCGTCAAGCGGGATCAGGCCATAGGTTGGTTTGACCCCGACAATCCCACAATAGGCGGCGGGAATACGGATTGAACCGCCAGTATCGGTTCCGACGGCCAGCGGCACGATACCTGCGGCCACGGCGGCGGCGGACCCGCCGCTTGAGCCGCCGGCAGTGCGGGTTAGGTCCAGCGGATTGTTGGTTTGGCCAATGTCGGGGTGGGCAACGCCGTAAGCGTATTCCAACAGGTTGGTCTTGCCGATAATGATCGCCCCGGCTTCGCGCAGCCGGGCAACCAATGTGGCGTTACCCTCGGCGATCCGCGGCGCAACCACCCGCGTGCCATAGCCGGTCGGTGCGCCGCGAACCTCGATCAGATCCTTGATCGCAATGGGCACGCCGTGAAGCGGCCCAAGATCCCGGCCCGCACGCAGATCTGCCCCTGCCTTGTCCGCCTCTGCCCGGGCGCTGTCGGCCAGAACCGTGGCAAAGGCATTCAACTCGGGTTCACGCGCCGCAATCAGGGCAAGCGCGGCGTCGATCTGCGCACGGGGCGTGGTTGCACCACTGCGGTAGGCCGCGCCAAGGGTGCGCAGATCAGCCCCGCTCATCGCAACGACGCTTGGCCAAGCCGCGTCAGCAACCGCGCCCAGGCGATAAGACCGGCATGAAAGCTGGACAGGCGAAAGAATTCGTTCGGGGCGTGATAATCTTCGTCAGCGGTGGAAAAGGAAAAGAACACCGTGCCAACGCCCAGATGCCGCGCGAACACCTCGCCAATCGGGATCGTCGCGCCCATGGCCACCCGCAGGGGGCTGTCCCAGAACATCGCCCAGCACGTCCTCAGCGATGGCCAAACCCCGGGAATCGGGATCAAGCGAGAATGCAGCCGACCCCGGGCCATGGCCCGTGACCGACAACCGGTAACCGCTGGGCAGAACGCGGTGCAGATGGGTTTCGATTGCCTCTTTGACATGGGCGGGATTCTGCCCCGCCACCAGCCGGCAGGTAATCTTGGCCATGGCCGTTGAGGGGATCACCGTCTTGGTGCCCTGCCCCGCATAACCACCGGACACCCCGTTGAACTCCAACGTCGGAATCAGCCATTGCCGGGTCAGAAGATCGACGCCCGAAGGCAACGGATCGGGCCGCGTGGCACCGATGGAATCGAAATAGGCGCCCGTATCGAACCCCACAGATCGGATCGCCTGTTCGATGGCCGGGTCAGGGGGCTGCGCGCCATCTGCAAACCCGGGCACCGCCACGCTGTCGCCGTCATGCAGGGTTGCCAGCATTCCCACCAGTGCGCGGATCGCATTCGGGGCCGACCCGCCGTGACGGCCCGAATGGAGATCCTTGGCCGCGCCCTCGACCGTAACATCCAGCGCGGCCAATCCGCGGCTGGCCACCGTCATTGACGGCAGGTCGGCGCGCCACATGGCACCGTCGGCCGACACCACCAGATCACAGGCGAGCCGGCTCGCGCATCCGTTCGACCGTGGGGGCAAAATTCGGGCTGCCCGATTCCTCTTCGCCCTCGATCAGGAATTTCACGTTCAGCGGGGGCTGACCCGCCGTTTCGTGAAAGGCCCGCATCACATGCAACGCAATGCCAAGCGGCCCCTTGTCGTCGGACACGCCCCGCGCATAAAGACGGCCTTCGCGCACCTCTGGGTCAAAGGGGGCGATTGCCATTTTTCCAGCGGGTCAGGCGGCTGCACATCATAATGCCCATAGACAAGGATAGTCGGCAGCGCAGGATCAACGATCCACTCGGCAAAGATCGAAGGATGCCCCGGGGTTTCGACGATTTCGACCAACGGAAACCCGGCAGCGCGCAGCCAGTCAGCGGCAAAGCCGGCGGCGCGGGCAATGTCATCGGCAAAGGCCGGATCGGCGCTGACGCTTGGAATCCGGCAGAATTCTGTGATCTTCTCAAGGCCGTCTGCCTCGTGGTCACTCAGCCATTGTTCGACAGCACTCATTTGCCACCATCCACGCCCAGCGTTTCGCCGGTGATCCACCCCGCCTGATCCGAGGCAAAGAACATCACCGCATTGGCGATATCCTCGACCGCGCCCAGATGGCGCATCGCGATACGTTCAAGCAATGCCTTCTGGCCATCGGCCCCCATCGCATGCCACTGCTTTTCGCTTGTGGGGTTGGACAGCACGAACCCCGGCGCGATACAGTTCACGGTGATCCCGAAAGACCCGAGTTCATGAGCGAGTTGCCGGGTCAGGCCGATCTGCCCGGCCTTGGCGCTGGCATAGGCCTGAATCCCGGTGAGGCTGATCCCGCGCCCCGCCCCGCTGGAAATATTGACCACCCTGCCCTTTCCGGCTGTTTTCATTGCGGGCGCGACCGCCTGCGTCATGAAAAAGGTGCCCGCAAGGTTCACGTCAAAAATGGTCTGCCAGTCGGCGGCGCTGATCTCTTCGATGGGGCGCCCGACCTGGCCGCGCACGCCGCCTGCGTTGTTCACCAGAATGTCGATGCCGCCGCCCTCGCCCTCGATCGCGGCAACGGCGGCCTGCACCGCGTCGCGATCACCAACATCCACGACGGCGCTTGTGCAGCGTCCCTTGGCCTGCGCGACGGTTTCGCGCAATCCTTCCTCGTTGACATCAAGGGCGTAAACCTGCGCGCCATCATGGGCGGCAAAGGCATGGGCAATGGCCCGGCCAAACCCATGCGCGGCACCGGTGACGATTATCCGCCGGTTCTGAAATCCGATATTCACTGCATCACTCCCATAAGCTCGGTCAGGTTTTCCTTGGCAAGGGGGCGTTCGCCCTGCTCGATCTCGCGCACCATTTCAATCAGGCGCGTGGTCAGCGGCGCGGCAATGCCCTGTTGGCGCGCATGGGTGACAATCGGGCCAAGTTGCGATTCCGCTTCTGTCTTGCGTTTGCGCACCGCCAGATCGCGCCAGATTCCCGAATGGGATTTGGCCGAGCGGCGGTTGTGGGCAACCATATCATCAAACGACTTTGCGATTGCGTCTTGCGTTGCGCCGGGCCGGAACGCCGCCGGATCGAACCCGTTGAAGGCCTCGGTGCGAATGCCCTCGGCGGCGGCAATGCGCCCGACTTCCTGCGCCAGCCGCACCTGCACCGGCCGCGTTGTGGCATCGTCAAGCACGTCGGCAATGCTGTCATTCGTCAACGCCGTGGCAAAAAGCAACGCACCATAAACCAGCTTGCCCCAGAGATACCCCGAGATGTTCGTCGTCAGCACCGAATCCTTGTCGAACTCCTGCATCAGACCGTGCAAGGCCCTGATCCGGTCGGTTTGCGCCCCGTCCAATTCGCCAACCACGACCGCGCCGCGCCCGGAATAGGTGACAACCCCCGGTTCCAGATAATCGGCACCGAAATTGACGAAACAGCCGATCGTCCGTGGCGCCCCCACATGGCGCGCAATGATCGCTTCGTTCAATCCGTTCTGGGCCGAAACGACATAACCATCCTCTGCAAGGTGGGGCGCAAGTTCCTGACTTGCCGCATCGGTATGCTGTGCCTTTACACACAGAAATATCTGCCCGAAGGTTCCCTTCAGATCAGCAGGCAGAAACGCCGGGGCATGCACCGTATCCTCGAAAAGGGGGCCAACAATTTTCAGCCCGCCTTGGTTGATTGCGTCCACATGCGCAGGCACGTTGTCCACAAAGATGACATCATGCCCCTTGCGCAGGAACCCCGCACCCAGGCTGCCGCCGATGGCGCCAGCCCCCAGATTACGATGGGGCCGCTCATGACCAGCTTTCGCTCATCAGCGCCCGGGTTTCGGCCACCCCGATATCCCAGATCGCCTGCATCTCGTCATCTGGCCGCTGATAATAGCCGCCGAAATTTCCGTCACCCAGATATGTCCGCACCGCTGCGGGGGACATGGTGCGCATCCTGTCAGTGTCGATCATCGGCTTTTGTTGGGTCGGCATGTCGACGCCTTGCAGCCGCGTCCAGGGGAAATTCTCCATCCAGGAGGCATGCGAGGCGACAGTGTCGGTTTCCTGTACCTTGGCAAAGGTCTGTGGCGCGTTCCACCAGTTGTGGAATTTCACCGCGCAATCGGGGTTATCGGCCATCCATTCGATGGCCAGCGCCCCGGCCGGCGCGTTGCCCCCGTGGCCATTGACGATCAGGATGCGGCGAAACCCCTGCCCGCGCAGGCTGTCCAGAATATCGCGAACCACGCGCACATAGGTTTCGACGCGCAGGCTGACCGTACCGGGATAGCCAAGGAAATAGGGGGTAAGCCCATAAGCAAGCACCGGAAACACCGGCACACCCAGGGGTTCGGCGGCATCCAGCGCGATCTTTTCGGACAGGATTGAATCAACCGACAGCGACAGCCCGGCGTGCTGTTCGGTGCTGCCAAGGGGCAGAACCGCCAGATCATTGTCTTTAAGCCAGTCTTCGACCTGGCCCCAGTTCATGTCGGATACTTTCATGACGCTTCCTTTATGTTGCTGTCTGAAGGCACGTCCAAAGGAACGAGCCGTGGAATAACACGCCGGTCGATGTCGCCCGGGTCTGGAATGTGGCGATATTCAATCGTCAGCGTATCGTGGCGCACATGATCGGCGGCAGTGCCGGCGCCGGTGGAAAGCACCAGAACATCGCAGGCCGCAAGCGCCACCGGCAGGGCCGGATCATCAAGCGCGTGGGCGGTGACGCTTTGCAGATGCGGGGCAAAGCGGCGCACCCCCAGTGTGAGAATCGGCAGGAAATCGGCAAACCGCGAAACGACCCCGACCCGCCACATCGGATCAATCGCCGCCATGGCCATCCGCGTTGCCTCGGACGGAATGAACTGAAGCGACAGAACCGGCACGCCGGGCAACAGCCGTTCGATCTCTTCTTCCAGGGTGGAGAATGTCAGCACCAGATCGGCACGGCGCACCCGGTCCCGCAGGGTTTCATCGCCACCGATCTGTTCCAGCGTCACCGGTTCAACCGAGGCCAGATGGCCCACCTGATTTTCGATGCAGCGCGCATAGCTGGCCGTTGCGTTCTCGAAAAGGCCCAGCATGAAGACGGTTCCGTTCGCGCGCGCCCCCAGCCGGTGCATCACCCGCGCGGCAATCACCAGCGGCACATCGCCCGGCGCGCATCCGGCCTCCAGCGCCAGGTCGATGGCCGTATCGATCTGGCGGGTCAGACGGTGCATTTCGTTGCGCCCGGCGATTCGGGTCAGCACGCTTTCGGCCACAAAGGTGCCCGAGCCAGAGCGGGTCGCAATCCGCCCCGCGGCCTTCAGTTCGGCATAAACCTTGCTGATCGTGACCGGCGCCACGCCCAGCTGTTCGGCAAGATCACGCACTGACGGAAGGGGATCGCCCGCTGCCTTGCCGCCGAATGAAATCTCGTGCTCGATCGCGCCACGCAACTGCTGATGCAGGGGAATCACGGAATTTCGGTCGATCGCGATTTTCATGAATTTACCTCTGCCATCACACCACAAAGGTACATGGTAAAACGGTTATGGCGGGAAATCCAGAGAATCGTATCATTGACTTAGAACTTCTGGCATGAAACGTTCTACCAAGGCATAACGCTCGTTGAAACCTGGGAGGGGTGTAGAATGAAGTTCCTGTCGATTACCGCACTGACTGCGGCGCTGTTCATAGCCGGGCAGACGCCCGTATTCGCGCAAGAGCGCGGCGGCGTCATGACCTATGGCCGCTATACCGATAGCCTGTTTCTTGATCCGGTCCTGAACGACGCCAACGTCGACATCTGGGTCATGACCAATTTCTACGAAACCCTGATCATGTCGAGCGAGGACGGCATGACCCTGAAACCCGGGCTGGCCACCGAGTGGAGCCTGAACGAGGCCGGCGACGTAGTTACCCTGAAGCTGCGCGAGGGCGTGAAATTCTCGGACGGCACCCCGATGACAGCCGACGATGTGATCTGGTCGCTGAACCGGGCCAAGAACCCCGATAACGGCATCTGGAACTTCATCGTGGCGTCGATCGACACGGTGACATCGCCTGATCCGCAGACGATCACGGTAAACCTCAAATACCCGGACCCGACAATTCTGGCCGCGCTCAGCGTGTTCAACACCGCGATCATGCCAAAGGCAGCGTTCGAGGCGATGCCGGGCGAAACCGACGCCGAAAAGGCGCAGGAATTCGGCAAGCAACCCATCGGAACCGGCCCTTTCATGCTGGAAAGCTGGGATCGCGGATCAAGGATGAAGATGGCCAAGAACCCCTATTACTGGGCCACCGGCGCCGATGGGAAACCTTTGCCCTATCTTGACGGGCTGACCTTCGAGGTGATCCCGGATGACGCGACCCGCATCCTCAAACTGCAATCGGGCGATATCGACGGTGCCGAATTCATCCCCTTCGCACGGGTCAACGAACTGAAATCTGACCCGGGCATCAAGATGGAGCTGTTCCCCGGCACCCGGATCTGGGACGTGATCATCAACGTGCGCCCCGAATTGAACGGCAAACCGAACCCGCTGTCGGATGAAAAGGTCCGCCAGGCGATGAATTATGCCGTCAACAAAGAGGCCCTCGTGCAGGTCGTGACATTCGGCGTCGGCACGCCCCTGTCATCCTTCATGTCATCGACCACGCCCATGCATTCCGGCGACGGGCCGCTGTTCCCCTATGACCTTGAAAAGGCCAAGGCGCTGCTGGCCGAATCGGGCTATCCCGACGGGTTCAAGACATCGGTTCTGACAATTGCCGGCAACCAGGATGATCTGGGCATTGCCACCGGTCTGCAACAGATGTGGGCGGCCCTTGGTATTGATCTGGAAATCCGCCAGGTGGACAATGCCTCGCGCACCGAACAATATCGCGCGGGCACCTTTGACATGCGCACCGGCGGCTGGACCAATGATATCTCTGATCCCAGCCAGATCACGTCATACTTTGCCTACAGCCCCACGATCGATGCCCTGCATTCCGGCTGGAAAAGCGAAGAGGCCGACACGTTGTTCGAGGCGTCCCAGCGTGAGATGGACCCGGCAAAGCGGGCCGAACAATTCGCCCGCATCCAGGAAATCTTCAACACCACCGGGCCGACCATTCCGCTTTATGAAACGCCCTATCCGGTCGCGCTGCGGGATTATGTCAACGGCTTCTATCAGCTGCCTCTTGGCAACAACATCTTTACCAAGACGTGGCTCGACAAGTGATGATCCGGGCGCGGCAGGGCATCCCCTGCCGCGCCCCTGATGCCCAGCAGACCGGGAGCCTTGCATCATGCAAATGATCGGCTATATCGCACGACGCCTCGTGCAACTTATACCAACATTGCTGTTCATTCTGGTTGTGGTCTTCACGCTGGTGCGGCTGCTGCCCGGAGATCCGGCCAGTGCCATTCTCGGGGATCGCGCCCTGGAGGCCGATGTCGCGCGGATCAACCACGATCTGGGGCTTGACCGGTCCCTGCCGGTACAGTTCTGGGCCTTTTCGAAATCGGTGGCCACAGGCGATCTTGGCAATTCGATCCATCTCAAACTGCCCGTGACCACGCTTATCGCGCAACGCCTGCCGGTGACCATCACGTTGACGGTGATGGCGGCGATCATCGCCGTGATCATGGCCGTTCCCCTGGCATTTGTCGCGGCATTGCGCCGGGGGCGGGCCGCCGACAGCGCGGTGCGCGGTGCGTTTCAGGTTGGCCTGTCGATGCCGGTCTTTTATCTCGGGCTGATCCTGCTGACCGTTTTTGGCGCAAAGCTGCGCTGGTTTCCCGTGGGCGGTTATGGCGATGGCTTTTTTGACAATCTTTATCATCTGTTCCTGCCTGCGGTGGCCCTGGCGCTCAGCCTGTCGGCCATTCTGATGCGCAATCTGCGGTCTGCGATCATTGATGTGCTTGACGCGGAATATGTTCAGTTCGCACGCTCCAAGGGGCTCGCGCCCAAGCTGGTGCTGTTTCGCCATGTCCTGCGCAACGCCCTGATTTCAACCGTGACCCTGTTCGGGCTGTCCATCGGCACCCTGCTCAGTGGTGCCGTTATCACCGAAACGGTCTTTGCCATTCCCGGCGCCGGGCGGCTGATGATCGACAGCATCTATGGCCGCGATTATCCGGTTGTTCAGGGCCTTACCATTGCGCTGGCCGTGCTGGTGTCGGTCACGTTCCTGCTGACCGATCTGGTTCAGGCCTGGCTTGACCCGAGAGTATCACGATGAGCGCCGATCCCGCCCCGATGCCCCGATCCCGCCGTCTGGTGGTTCCCCGGCCGCTGATCTTTGGCGGGGCGATCCTGCTTGCCAGTCTGGGTGTCGCCACGTTTCCGGCGCTGTTTGCGCCCTATGATCCGAACGCGTTCGATTATAACGCCCTGTTGCAGGCACCGTCGTTGCAACACCCCATGGGCACCGACAATTTCGGTCGCGACATGCTGAGCCGGGTAATCCACGCCTATACGATCGACATGCAGATCGCGTTCTTCGCCACCATCTTTCCGTTTGTTTTCGGCACCATGATCGGGGCCTTGGTGGGCTATGCCGGGGGCTTTGCCGAGGCATTGTTCGGGCGGGTTGTGGATGCTGTCATCACCTTTCCGTTCCTGGTTCTGGTCATCGCCATCGTTTCGGTTCTGGGGCCGGGGCTGACCAACATGTACATCGCCGTCGGGGTTGTCGGATGGGTGTTTTATGCCCGCATCATCGCCGCCGAAGTGCGGGTGCAAAAGCGGCTCGATTATGCCGATGCCGGGCGCGCGATGGGCTATACCCACCTGCGGATCATCTTTTGGCATCTGCTGCCCAATGCGATCACCCCTGCCGTTGTTTACTGGATGACCGACATGGCGCTGGCGATCCTGCTTGGGTCGAGCCTTGGGTATCTCGGCCTTGGCGCACAGCCGCCCGCCGCCGAATGGGGGGTGCTGATTGCCGACGGCAAAAACTTCATGTCGACCGCCTGGTGGATATCCGTGTTCCCGGGCATCGCCATCATCGTGACCGGCCTCGGGTTCAGCCTGACCGGCGACGGATTGGCGGAACTTCTGAGGACCAAACGATGAGCAACCCGCCCGAACCGCTGCTGGAGGTGCGCAACCTGACCACAACCTTTGGTCACGGGCATCTTACCGCCGTCAATGACGTGTCCTTTGCGGTGCGCCCCGGCGAGGTGCTGGGCCTTGTCGGGGAAAGCGGATCAGGCAAAAGCGTCACCCTGCGTTCGCTCATCCGGCTTATTCCTGAATCGGGGGAAAGTTCGGGCGAGGTGCTTTGGCAGGGGCAGAATGTGCTGACCATGCGCGACCGCGCCTTGCGCGGCATCCGTGGTGGCCAGATTTCGATGATTTTTCAGGAACCGATGACCGCGCTCAACCCGGTTCTGCCCGTCTGGAGCCAGATCGAGGAAAACCTCAGGGCGCACACCGATCTTGACCGCGCCGGACGCACCGCCCGCGCCCGCGATCTGATGGATCTTGTGGGTATCCCCGACGCGGCCCGGCGGCTGCGGGAATATCCGCACCAGTTTTCCGGCGGCATGCGGCAACGGGTGATGATCGCCATTGCGCTGGCCAGCAATCCAAAGCTGCTTCTTGCCGATGAACCGACAACGGCGCTGGATGTCACCATTCAGGACCAGATCCTGAACCTGATCCTCGATCTGCGCGACGAACTGGCCATGAGCGTGGTTCTTGTCACCCATGACCTGAGCGTGGTGGCCGCCACCTGTGACCGCATGGCGGTGATGTATGCCGGGCGCATCGTTGAAACCGGCAGTGTGGCCGATGTTTTCGCCCAACCCCGGCATGCCTATACCCGGGGCCTTCTTGGGTCGGTGCCCCATGCCGGAACCCAGCGCACCATGCTGATGTCGATTGATGGCACCCCGCCGCCGCTTGATCAAATTCCCGCCGGCTGCGCCTTCAACCCGCGCTGCACCTTCGCAACCGACCCGTGCCGCGCCAGTGTTCCGCCCCTGCAAGACATCGGGCCAGACCGAAGCGTCGCCTGCCATAACCACGAAACAGTCGCCGCTGCGAGGTCGGTAATATGACAGATGATGTGCTGATCACGGTTGATGGCGCCGGCAAACACTTTGCCCTGCCCCAGGGCATCGTAAGCCGCCTGTCCGGTCAACCCGCCCCCGCCGTTCATGCCCTGAACGAGGTCAGCTTTCAGATCAGGCGCGGCGAAACCCTGGGCGTGGTCGGTGAATCGGGCTGCGGAAAATCGACACTGGCGCGCTGCCTCGTGCGGCTGCACGATTGCGACACGGGCCGCATCCTGTTCGAGGATCAGGACATCGCCGCATTGACGGGCCAGAACCGGCGCACCTTCAACCGCCGTGTTCAGATGATCTTTCAGGATCCCTACAGCTCGCTTAACCCGCGCATGAAAGTGCGCCGTATTCTGGGCGAGGCGCTTGCCGTTCACCGGATGCGCCCGACTGCCGAAATTCCGTCCCGGATCAACGAGTTGCTGGAACTGGTTCGGCTAAACCCCGATGCCGCCGACCGTTACCCCCACGAATTTTCCGGCGGTCAGCGTCAGCGGATCGGCATCGCCCGGGCGCTGGCGGTCGAACCCGAAGTGCTGGTCGCGGATGAACTGGTTTCGGCGCTGGATGTGTCGGTGCAGGCGCAGGTGGTGAATCTGCTGCTGGATTTGCAGACACGTCTGGATCTGACCGTGGTGTTCGTTGCCCATGATCTGCGGCTGGTGCGCCATATCTCGCACCGGGTTGCGGTGATGTATCTGGGCGAAGTAATCGAAATCGGGCCGACCGAGGCCCTGTTTTCGGCCCCCCGCCACCCCTATACCCGGGCGTTGCTTGATGCCGCGCCCGAACTTGACCCCACCCGCCGCAACCGCACCGTTGCCGCGCGCGGGGAATTGCCCAGCCCGATCAACCTGCCCCGGGGCTGTCTGTTTCACACCCGCTGCCCCCATGCGTTTGACCGATGCCGGGTTGACCGCCCCGTTCTCACCCCGCGCGGGCCAGATCACAAGGCAGCCTGCCACCTGACCGATTTCGGCAAACCGGAGACCACACCATGAGTTACGCCACCTTTCAGGCCCAAATGGCCCGAATAAACGATATCATCTGCACCGTGAACCTGCTGGCATGGGATTCACGCACGATGATGCCTGCGGGCGGGGTTGAGGCGCGCGGGCGTCAGGTGACAACACTGACCGACCTTGCCCGCGATCTTGCCACCGGCGATGACATGCGCCGGGCCATGGACGCCGCGCAAGGTGAACTGGCCAACGCAGCCCCGGACGACATCCGCCGCCGCGCCCTCGCCCAGGCAGAGGCCGAGATTGGAACATTGTCGCGAATACCGGCCCCGATCATTTCTGAAATGGCCGGGCTGAAAACCCGCGCCCATGCCGCCTGGGCCGAGGCCCGCGCAGCGAATGATTTTGCCACCTATGCGCCGATGCTGGAACGGATGATGGTGCTTCAGCGCGAGATTTCAGCCGCAATCGGCACTGGCGATCACCCCTATGACCCCATGGTGGGCATGTTCGAACCGGGCATGACCCTGGCCGAACTGCGCACCATCTACGACCGCCTCAAGACGGCGCTCGTGCCACTGATCGAACGCGCCAAGGCCGCGCCCCAGCCCGACGCCGAATTCCTGACCCGGCCCTTTCCCGTGGACATGCAAAAGAAATTCGGCCTGATGATGGCCGAACGTATGGGCTATGACATGAATCGCGGCAGGCTGGACGATACCGTTCACCCGTTTGAAATCTCCTTCACCCGCGACGATGTGCGCATCACCAGCCGGTTCCGCGAAAACTGGGCGCCCGGTGGCATCTTTGCGCTGTGGCACGAGGCCGGGCACGGCATGTATGAACAGGGCGTCGCGCCCGAATTCACCCGCACCATTTTCACCACTGATATCGTCAATCTCTATGCCGTCGCCGGTGCCAGTTTCAGCATGCATGAATCGCAATCGCGCATGTGGGAAAACCGCGTCGGGCGCTCAGAGAAATTCTGGGATCTGCATTTCGCCACATTCCGCGATCATTTCCACGATCAGCTCGCCTCATGCACCCCCAAAGATGTCTGGCGCGCCGTCAACCGTGTAAACCCCAGCTTTATCCGCGTCGAGGCGGATGAGCTGACCTATGACATGCACATCATCCTGCGATCCGAGATCGAGGCGCGTCTGATGGCCGATGATATAAAGGTTGCCGATCTTCCCGCCGTCTGGGCCGAGGGCATGCGCGACTATCTGGGCCTTGAGGTGCCCAACGACACCCTTGGCGTCTTGCAGGATGTCCATTGGGCCCATGGGTTTGTCGGCTCTTTCCCGACCTATACATTGGGCAATATCATGTCGTCACAGTTCTTTGCCCGCGCGCAAAACGTCCCGGAAATTGCAGCCGGGCTGAACACCGGTGATTATGCCCCCCTGCACGGCTGGTTGGTTGAAAACATCTATCGTCACGGGCGTGCATCCTCGCGCAAGGAAACCCTGCAACGGGTGACCGGCGGCGGGTTGGACGTCGCCCCCTATATCGCAGACCTCACCGCCAAGGTTAAAGGATTGGGCGCATGACCCAGGATCAGATCGTCACCGCCGATCTTTATGATATCCACCACGAAAGGCTCGGGGTTTGCGAATTACAGTTCCGCAGTTTTGGGCAGATCAACAGCTTCTTTGGCCCCTGCCTGACCGTAACAACCTTCGAAGACCACACGCCCGTTCTGCGCGCCCTGGAACTGGACGGTCAGGACCGAATCCTCGTGGTTGACGGGCAGGGATCACTGCGCGTCGGTGTCATGGGCGACCGGCTTGCCGAAATTGGTGCCAAAAATGGCTGGCGCGGCGTCATCATCAACGGCGCGATCCGCGACAGCGCGGGCATTGATGCCCTGCCCCTCGGGGTCAAGGCATTGGGCACCACAGCGCGCCGGAGCTGGGCGCCAGCCCCCACGACACAGGGCGCCCCCGTGACATTCGGCGGCGCATCCTTTGCGACCGGCAACTGGGTTTACGCAGACAGGGATTGCGTGATCGTGGCGGCGGAAAACCTTTTTGGCACCGATACCGGCTAGGGATAGACCCGCAAGCCGGGCCTATCCTACCGCTCCAGCATGCGGCCAACCTCGGTCATGATTGTTTCCATCATCTCGGTGTCCACCTGACGCCCCTCGATCCGCAGAAAATGCCCGCGACTGTCGGCCTCGCGCCGCAGAACGGTGCCGTTGGACAGGCGCAATGTCGTGTTATTCTGCCAGCCCGGCTCAGGAAGCCGCCGGGGCCGCCCACCCCGGCGCGCAGCGGCTTCGGGCCGGTCAAGTTCGGCCAGGGTCGCCTCGATCAGCGCCCATTCTTCTGCCTCATCGCCCCCCTGCCCCGAGGCCAGAACCTCGCGCAGGCGCGGCCCGGCCCCGTCGCGCAAGGCGCCAGCCAGCCGCAGCCCCTGCTTTTCCGTAAGGTTTTCGGGAAACGACAGCATATCGCCCAGATCCTCAAAGATCAGCGCAAAAGACCGCACCTTTGATCGCTTGGCCTTGCTCGCTTGCGAAAACATCCTTTCAACGGCGGCCTCGGTGTCAACAAATGCGCCCTGCTTGGCCGAAAGCGCGGCAATCCGGCCTCTTTCATAATGGCTCAGCGCGGCGCGCACCTCGTTTTCCTCGACCATGGCGGCAAAGCGCGCACCGGAATCACGCGGATCGCGAACCAGGGCACGGATGGCGCGATATTTTGGATCCTGCGTCAGGGTCAACAGCTCTTGCACCGCCATCAAACGGCGATACCCCGACAGCAGCCCATAGGCGGCATTGGCGCCGTCGCCCTGGGCAAACACCTCGATCGGCAGGCGCAAACCGTTCTCTGCGATCGAGGATTTAAGCTCTTCCAGCTCGCCCCGGTCCAGAACCGTCCGATCCCGCACCAGCGCATCGGCGGCAATATCGGACAGGGGGATTTCAACCATCACCAGCCCCCTGCCCTGCGCATCACGATATTGCCCGGCATCGGCCTTGTCCCGTGCCAGTTCGGCCCGCAGACCGGCACTGGCGGTTTCATGGGCATCGGCCGATTGTGCCGCCACCGTTGCGATGGGCGCCGCGCCCGGGTTGGGCCGGGGCGCGGTTTCGCGGCGAAACTCTTCTTCGTATTTCGAAAGATCTTCGGCGCTGGGGGTTTCAAGACGGCGGCGTTTCACCATGTCAGCTTTCCTTGTCCATCTGTTGATCGCGCCACCAGGCGCCCAGAATGATTTCCTTTACCTCGGCCCAGGTACGATCAAACGTTTCGCGCCCCCGCACATAGGTATCGCGGTTGAACTCGCGGTAATCGGCCTCGTAGATGCCGTTCACCTGTTCCCCCGCCTGCCCCACCATGGCCGTCATTTCCTGACGAAACGCGGTCATGAAATCACCGAAATATGCCTGAATGACATTGGCAAGGTCGGCCTGCTGGGCCGCATCGAACCGGGTGATAATCGTGCGCACGGCATCCCATTCGAACCGCATTTCCGGCAGGCCACCGCGACGGCGGGCGGCATTTTCACCGTCTTCGATGCTGGCAAAGGTCGAATACAGCATATCGAAAAAGCGCCCGGTGGAATCAAATTCAAGAAACGACGCGCCCAGCGGAACAAGCAGAATATCAGCCGCCGACAAGGCATTGATCGTCAGATACCCAAGCGCCGGAGGCGTGTCGAGAAAGACGATATCATAGCTTTCAAGGATGTTATCCTCGGCCAGACCAGAGGCAAGCGCATCCCACAGCGGCCAAGAATTCAGCTGCATCCGCCAGACAGGCACCTGAAATTCGGCCCAGTACAAGTTCAACTGCGCGCCGATCAGATCAATGTTGGGCCAATGGGTGGATTGAATCAGGTTTCGCGGCGAAACCTTCAACGCCTCGCTCAGCGTTTCGTCAAGGGGCAGGGGGGCTGCACCGGTGGCGGCGCGCACGGTGTTTTCATCTGTCACATGACGGGCGTAATCACGGGCGATCAGGGGAAAGGCGGTTTCCCATTCATCCGTCACTGTTCCACCAAGAATCGATGTCATCGACCCCTGGGAATCCAGATCGATCACCAACACCTTGTAACCATCCAGGGCGGCGGACATGGCCAGATGTGCCGCTGTGCTGGTTTTGCCGACACCGCCCTTGAAGTTGGCAACGGCAACCACCTTGGCCGGAAGCCCCTTTGGCCGCCACGGAAGATATTCCCGGTTGGCGGCCCCGTCTTTGGCAAAATGTTCGCGCAGGGTCAGGATTTCTTCGAGGCTGTACCATTTTGCGCCCCCCTCGCCCGTGCCCTGGGGCAGGTCGGGATGCGCCTTGAGAACCCGGCGCAGGTGGGCCGGGGCGACGGGTATCAGATAGCGGCAGACCTCCCAGGTTGAAAACCGGCGCAGGCGTTTCTTGCCATCGGGCGCATAGCCGCGCCGCGCCAGATCATCGCGCCCTTTCGCCGCGAAACTTGCCGCTTTGGCGAATCGGGCGGTGTCGATAGGCTGAGCCAACTTTCCGGCCGCGTCGCTGGGGGCAATACTCGCATAGGGCGGCAGAGGAGGCTTGCTGGAAGATGTCATGTTACCTCGGTGATGTGCGTGGTTTTGGTGAATGTTCCTGTGATTATCACACATTACAAGGATGATGGGAATCAGAAGGCGAACAAGACATGAAAATAGGGTCTTATTAAGAAAAAGACACAGGGACAAACTGTAGAATCTTTCAGATCTTTAGAATCTTTCGGTGAATATAAGCAAGATAATACAATGTATTAGACTAACTTGAGGCCCCGTATCCGGGATGAAAGATACCCGTTCACGGGTTCAGAGGCACCCTTTTACAGGATGATGGGACGCCGATTCCGGGATTTCGGGCGCCAAACTGCGGTTTTCCACGGAATTGTGACTGTTTCTCTGTCAACCCGATTCGGGCAATCCTGAATATGGGTTCCTTTGCTTATGTTGGGTTCAACGCCTGAGGCACCCATGGCACGGTTGTTATTGGGTTCCGTTTGCGGCATGCTGTGCAAAGGGCCGCAAAGACGGGCCGGGATGAGGGCGACAGATGGATGATATTCCCGACGAACGGCTGACGGGTGCGCTGCGGCGTGGGTCGGTGAAAAAACACGTTGCGGCAATCCATGTATCCGGCAAACTGACGCTGCTGCAACGCAAGCTGAGCAATGTTCTGTTGCTGAATGCCTATGACACGCTGACCACCCAGGGCAAGCACGAGATTGACGCGCGAACGCTTTGTATGATGATCGGGTATAATTCCAACGACATGGAGACCCTGAAACAGTCACTGCGCGGGCTGGCAGAGACGATTGCGGAATGGGATATGCTGGATGGCGACGGGCAACAGGAATGGGGTGTGTCGAGCCTGTTGAGCTATGCCAAACTGAAGGCGGGTGTGTGCGAATATGCCTATTCTCCGGCGCTGGCGGAAAAGCTGAATGATCCAAAGGTTTTTGCCCTGATCAGTCTGAATATTCAGCGGCGGTTCACCAGCGGGCACGCCTTGGCCCTGTATGAAAATTGTTATCGCTTTGTGCGCACGGGCAGCACAGGGTGGTGGTCGCTGGAACTGTTTCGCAGGCTGATGGGGGTGGCCGACAGTGCCTATTATGAATCTTTCAAGCATCTGAATGCCAAGATCATCAAACCCGCGGTGGCCGAGGTGAACCGCACGTCGAACATTCTGGTCACGCCGGAAACGCGCAAGCGGGGCAGGGCGGTGACGGACATCCGGTTTCGCATCGCCGAAAATCCGCAATTGGCGATTCTGGATATTGATGATGGCGGTGCCGTGCGCAGCGGGGCCACCTATGGCCGGTTGCGGGCGCTGGGGGTGGAAGACCGGCTGGCGCGGCAATGGATCGGCGAACATGGCGAACGCTATGTGGATGAAAAGCTGGCCTATGTGGCGGCGCAGGGCGAAGTGAAAAGCCCGATGCGGTATCTGCGCGCGGCCTTGCGCGACGATTACCGGCCCGAAACCCCCGTCGCCACACCCGAAGTCAGCGGGCGGGCGGCGCAGCTTGCGCGTGTGCGTGACCTGCTGGCGGCGCGCACGCCAACCCAGCGCGATGCCGACCGGCGGCTGTTTCTGGCGGGGCTGAGCGATGGCGCCGCGCGGGCAGATTTTGAACGCCACGGTTGGATGTCGCCGGTCAATGCCAAGGCGATCTTTGCCTTTTGGGAACGGTTGAGCGCGGACTGACGGTTTCGCCGCGAAACCTGCCGTTCGTCAGGCGGCCCCATGGGGGAGGGTGCGAAAGAAGGCCGAGGCGGTTTCGATGAACGCGCCTGCCGTGGCCCCGACCGGGGACCGGTCTGCTGTGGCAAAGGCGAAATCATGGGTTATTCTGGGGTGGAACGGGCGCATTTCAACCGACATATCGGCAAAATCCATAGCCATGAGACGGTTCACCAGCGTCACACCGATGCCCTGCGCCGCCATCGCGCAGGCGGATGAGACGGAATGCGCCTCAACCCGGATATCGGGCCGGACACCGCGCGATTGGAACAGATCGTCGATCGAGCGGCGCGGCGCCCGCATCCGCGCCAGCAGGATCATCGGCACCTGGCGCAGATCCTCAACCCCGATGCGGGCCTTTTGGGTCAGGGGGTGGCCCTGTGGCATGACACAGACAGTATCCGAGGTGATCAGCGGGGTCAGGCGCAGCCCCGCGTGACTGACGGGCACCCGCAGAAAACCGATTTCAGCCCGGGCATCCATCAGCATCCGTTCAATGGTGTCATAGGGACCAGTGTGCAGTTCGATCCGGACCCGGTCATGGGTGGCCAGGAAACGCGATACGATCTGTGGCACCATCCGCAGGGCGAGGCTGGCGGGAAAGGCGACGCGCAGGGCGATTTCCGGGGAATTGCCGCTGCGCAGTTCTTCGGCGCGGGCGCTCAGACGGCGGGCATTTTCCAAAAGCCCTTGCAGTTGTTCATTCAGCATCAGGCCTTCGCGGGTGGGGATCAGCCGGGCCTTTTCGCGGCGAAACAGGCTGATCCCGAGGGAGTCTTCGAATTGGGTCAGACGACGGCTGACGGCCGGTTGGGTCAGGCCCAACCGGTGCGCGGCGGCCTGGGTCGATCCGGTGGCAAGGACCGTGGCGTAGGTTTCCAAAAGATCAAGGCGCAGGGGGTTCTCCGGGGTTATGCGGATGGTGCATAGATATACACATATATTTCATAGTATTGCATAAGTTTTATCACCGCGTCACCCTGCTTAACAATAGTTGACCGGGGCCGCCAGCATGACCGCATTTGTGATTCGCCGCATATTTCAGGCTGTGCTTGTCCTGTTGGCGACGGCGGTGATCGTTTTTATCGGGGTCTATGCCATTGGTGATCCGCTTGAGATTCTGTTGCCCGGCGATGCCACCATGGCAGAACGGGCGGCGGTGGCGCAATCGCTGGGGCTGGATAAGCCGCTTCCGGTGCAGTTTGTCACGTTTCTGGGCAATGCGGTGCAGGGCGATTTCGGGCGGTCGTTCGTTTACAACCGTCCGGCGGTGGATGTGATCCTTGAACGATTGCCCGCCACCCTTGAACTGGCCATCACTGCTTTGGCGATTTCGTTGATCCTTGGCATTCCGCTGGGCCTGTGGGCCGGGACAAATCCGCAGTCGGCGGTGGATGACACCATCATGACCGGTTCCATCCTTGGGTTTTCAATGCCGAATTTCTGGCAGGGGATGATGCTTATCATGGTGTTTTCGGTTGCCCTTGGTTGGTTGCCGTCGACCGGTCGTGGTGAAACCGTGACTGTTTTTGGTATGCGCACCAGTTTTGGCACCTGGGACGGGATCACGCATCTTATCCTGCCGGCGACCAACCTTGCCCTTGGGCAACTGGCGCTGGTGATCCGGCTGACCCGGACGGGAGTGCAGGAAACCATGCCGCTGGATTTTGTGAAATTCGCCCGCGCGCGGGGGCTGAGCGAGGGGCGTATCCTGATGGTCCATGTGATGAAGAACATTCTGATTCCGATCGTTACAGTGATCGGGGTCGAATTCGGATCGCTAATTGCCTTTGCCGTGGTGACCGAAACGATTTTTGCCTGGCCGGGGGTTGGCAAGCTGATCATCGACAGTATCGGCGCGTTGGACCGGCCAATTGTTGTGGCGTATATTCTGGTGATCGTTGCGATGTTCATCGTTATCAACCTGTGCGTCGATATTTTGTATTCGCTTCTTGACCCGCGTGTGCGGGCGCGCAGCGCATGATCGCGCTGGCGGGGCAGGGGTTGTTCGCGCGGGCGGTGCGCGGTGTGGTGGCCAGCCCAAAGGCGGCCATTGCGCTGGTGATTTGCCTGTTGCTGGTGGTATCGGCCCTGTTTGCGCCGATGCTGGCGCCGCAAAACCCTTATGATCTGACCCAGATTGATTTGTTCGACGGCAAACTGCCCCCGATGAGCCGGGGTTATGAGGGCCAGCTTTACCCGCTGGGCACCGATACGCAGGGGCGCGGTATGCTGTCGGCCATGCTCTATGGGTTGCGGACCTCGCTGGCCGTCGGGGTGACGGCGGGGGTTTTGGCGCTGGCGGTGGGCACGTCGCTGGGCCTGTTGGCGGCTTACGTTGGCGGGCGGGTCGATTCCGCCATCATGCGGGTGGTTGACCTGATGTTGGGCTTTCCGACGATCCTTGTGGCGCTGATGATCCTTGTTGTGTTCGGGCAGGGCACCGGCAAGGTGATTTTGGCACTGGTCTTTGTGCAATGGGCCTATTTCGCCCGCGCGGTGCGGGCCACGGCCATGGTCGAGGCGGCCAAGGATTATGTGGAGGCGGCGCGGTGTCTGGGCCTGTCGGCGCCGCGCATCCTGTTTGGGCATCTTCTGCCCAACTGCCTGCCGCCGCTGATTGTGATCGGCACCATTCAGGTGGCCAACGCGATTGCCGCCGAGGCGACGCTTTCGTTTCTTGGGATCGGGTTGCCGATCACCGAACCGTCGCTGGGGCTGCTGATTGCCAACGGGTATCAGGTTTTGCTGGCCGGCATATACTGGATGAGTGTCTATCCCGGCCTTTTGCTGTTGGTTCTGGTGTTCGCCATCAACATCGTGGGCGACCGTCTGCGCATTGTCCTGAACCCGAGGCTGAGCCAATGAGCCTGTTGCATATCGACAACCTGCATACTGTTTTCGAAACCGCGGCCGGCACGGTGCGGGCGGTGGACGGGGTCAGCCTGACCCTGGAGCCGGGTCAGATTGTCGGGCTGGTGGGTGAATCCGGGTCCGGCAAGTCGATCACCGGGTTTTCGGTTCTGGGGCTGCTTGATCCGCCGGGGCGGGTGGCCGAGGGGCAGATCCTGTTCAAGGGGCGCGATCTGGCAACATTGGGCGCTGATGAGTTTCGCAAGCTGCGCGGTGACCGGATTGCGATGATTTTTCAAGATCCGATGATGACCCTGAACCCGGTGCTGAGCATTGGCACCCAGATGGTTGAAACGGTGCAGGCCCATCGCAAGGTATCGCGCGGTGTCGCGCGGGCGCAGGCGCGCGATGCCCTGGGCCGGGTCGGAATACCCCGCCCAGAAGAGCGGTTGTCGGCCTATCCGCACGAATTTTCCGGCGGAATGCGGCAACGTGTGGCGATTGCCATGGCGCTGTTGCACGAACCCGATCTGATTATCGCGGATGAACCGACAACGGCGCTGGATGTGACGATTCAGGCGCAAATCCTGTCGGTGGTACAGGGGTTGGTTGCCGATATGGGTATGGCGCTGATCTGGATCAGCCACGATCTGGGCGTTGTCGCCGGTTTGGCGGATCGTATCGCGGTGATGTACGCGGGCCGGATCGTCGAGGAGGGCGCGACCGATGATGTGCTGGATCGCCCGCGCCATCCTTATACCGCCGGGCTGGTGGCCAGCACGCCTTTGGCCAATGAACGCGGTCAGCCCCTGCGCCAGATCCGGGGTTCGGCGCCGCCGCCGTTGAACCGGCCCGCTGGCTGTGCCTTTGCGCCGCGCTGTGACTATTCCACCACGCTTTGTGGGCAGGAGCCGGGCGAAACCGTGCAGGACGGGCGGCGGTGGCGCTGTTTTCATCCGCTGGGGGAAAACCAATGAGCGATATTGTCGCCAGCGCCGAGAATGTTTCAAAGAATTTCCGCACGCCCCCGGATTTTGCCGAACGGTTGGCGATCAGGCTGGGCGCGGCATCGCCGCCGCCGGTGGTCCGGGCGCTGGACGGTGTGAACGTGCAGGTCCGCCGGGGCGAGGTGTTGGGCGTTGTCGGGGAATCAGGCTGTGGCAAATCCACCCTTGGCCGGATCATGGCCGGAATGCTGGCGCCCAGCGACGGCACAATCCGGCGGAATGGTGACGATATTGCCACGCTGAAGGGGGTCGAGGCAAAACGGATGCGGCTGGCGACGCAGATCATTTTCCAGGACCCGATGTCATCGCTGAACCCGCGCAAACGGGTGGGCGAGATCATTGGCGAGGCGCCGCGCGTGCATGGTCTGACGCCGCGCGCCGCTGTGGGGCAGCAGGTCAGCGATCTGTTGACGACCGTGGGGTTGGACCCGGCTATGGCCGAGCGGTTTCCGCACCAGTTTTCCGGTGGTCAGCGGCAAAGGATCGGCATTGCCCGCGCCCTGGCGGTGAAACCCGATTTTCTGATCTGCGACGAAAGCATCGCGGCGCTGGATGTGTCGATTCAGGCGCAGGTGATCAACCTGTTCATGGAATTGCGCCGGGATTTCGGGCTGACCCTGATGTTTATCAGTCACGATCTGGGCGTGGTGCGCCATATCGCGGACCGGGTTGTCATCATGTACCTTGGCCGGGTGGTCGAGGTGGCCGATGCCGATACGGTGTTCGATGCCCCGCGCCATCCCTATACGGCCGCGCTGCTGGATGAAATTCCGCGGATCGACCGGCGGGCGCGGCGGTTTTCCGCGATCAAGGGGGAAATTCCCTCGCCGGTGAATCCGCCGTCGGGGTGCCATTTTCACCCCCGCTGCCCCCATGCGTTTGACCGTTGCCGCCTGGAACGCCCGCCATTGACGACGCTGGCGTCGGGGCTGGATGTCGCCTGTCATCTGAACGGCGGGCAGGGGTTGACCCCGAACCAATCGAAATCAAAGGGAGAGTAAGAAAATGCTGCATATGAAATCTATCCTGCTGGCAGGGTTGCTGGCCACCACGGCCCTGCCGGCGCTGGCGGCCGATCTGGTGATTGGCCGCTCAAACGAGCCAAGCTCGATCGATCCGCAGTTCAGCCGCACGGGCAACAACCAGATGACCGGCGACATGATCTTTGGCCGTCTGGCCGAGTTCGACGAGAACCTGCAAATGAAGCCGGACCTTGCCGAAAGCTGGAAAAACATCGACCCGCTGACCTGGGAAATCAAACTGCGCCCCGGTGTGACCTTTCACGACGGTTCGCCCCTGACGATCGAGGATGTGATCTATTCGATCGAACGCACGGACGAGGTGCCCAACAGCCCCGCACCGTTCACCGACATGGTGTCGAATGTCGCCGGCATGGAAAAGGTTGACGACACCACCCTGCGGATCACCACCAACACGCCGGCGCCATCGTTCATGGAATCCATCGGGCGGGTGTTCATCATTTCCAAGGCCGCAACCGAAGGCAAAAGCAGCGATGATTTCGCCAATGCCGGAACGGGCGCTGCCATCGGCACCGGGCCGTACAAATATGTGTCCTGGACCCCGGGCGAAACCATGGAGCTTGAGGCCTATGATGGATACTGGGGCGATGCACCTGAATTCAAGGATGTGCAGATCCGGTTCATCAGCAACGATGCCGCGCGGGTTGCCGCCCTGCTGTCGGGGTCGGTTGACCTGATCGATGCGGTGCCGCCCGCCGATGTGCCGCGTCTGAAAAACAACGATGATTACACGGTGATTTCCACGCCCTCTGGCCGGGTGATTTACCTTGGGCTGTCCATGCGTTTTGATGCGGCGCCCGGTGTCACCGATCTGGCGGGCAATCCGCTGCCGGAAAATCCGTTCCGCGATACGCGGGTGCGCAAGGCGATTTCGCTGATGATTGACCGCGAACTGATCGTTGACCGCATTCTTGGCGGGTCGGGCATTCCGGCGGGTCAGATTGCGGCGCCGGGTCTTGGGGGCCATGCCGATGATCTGGCCGCTGACACCCCCGATGTGGAACAGGCCAAGGCGCTGTTGGCCGAGGCGGGGTATCCCGATGGGTTTGGCATTACCATTTCATCATCGAACAACCGGTTTCCGGGCGACGGCGATCTGGCGCAGGCCATTGGCCAGATGTTGGCGCGGGGTGGTCTGAAGGTAACGGGTGTCGAGGCGCTGCCTTATAACGTCTATTCCAAGGCGGCGTCGGCGGGCGATTACGGCGCTTTCGTCTTTTCCCTGGGGGCGTCTACGCCCACGTCGGCGACGCTGCTGCAATCCTTGCTGCACACCTATGACAAGGCTGCGGGGAAGGGTGCGTTCAACCGGGTGCGGTATTCCAACCCCGATTTTGACGCGGCACTGGCCACGGCGATGGAGGAGTTCGACCCCGAGAAACAACGCGCCATGCTGGAAGATGTGACGCGGATGGTGTTTGCCGACACGCCGGTTGTGCCGCTGTACTGGCAAAAGGCCCATTGGGCGGCCAAAAAGGGCCTGACCATCGTGGGTGGCCTGTCAGAAGGCACGCTTCCCCAGGATGTGAGTTCGGCCAAGTGAGCGATGTCGTCGATATGGGGCCAGCACGCGCGCTGGCCCCGGATGTTGCGGTGATGCGCGACGTCATGATCCCCATGCGCGATGGCGTGACGCTGGCCACCGATATTTATCTGCCGGTTCAGGGCGGGGCGCGCCCGGTGATTCTGGAACGTACCCCCTATGACAAGGCCGGCACGTCGCGCTCGGAACGTTCGGTCGCGTCGCCTGATCCGCTGAGCCGCGAGGCGCTGGCGATGCGGCTGGTGCGCGAAGGCTATGTCATGGTCTGGCAGGATTGCCGGGGACGGCACAAATCCGGCGGCACCTTCACGAAATATGTGAATGAGGCCGAAGACGGGTTCGATACGATTGCATGGATTGCCGAGCAGCCGTGGTGCGACGGCCAGGTCGGCATGATGGGGCTGAGCTATGATGCCCATACGCAACTGGCGGCGGCCTGTCTTGCGCCAACCGCGCTGGCCTGCATGGTTCTGGATTCGGGTGGGTTTTCCAATGCCTTTACCTGCGGTATCCGGCAGGGCGGTGCGTTTGAGCTGAAACAGGCGACATGGGCCTATAACCACGCTTTGGAATCGCCCGAGGCGCGCGATCCGCTGGTTGCCGGGGCGATCCGGGCGGAAAATTTGCACGATTGGTTCGCGCATATGCCCTGGACGCGCGAACGGTCGCCGATCCGCTGGGCCCCCGATTACGAAACCTATCTGGTGGACCAATGGCAGCATGGCACCTTTGATGCCTTCTGGAAACGCACCGGCATCTGGGCCGCCGGTTACTATGATGCCATCCCCAAGGTGCCGGTGGCATTGATGAGCAGTTGGTACGATACCTATGTGCCGACGACGCTGGAAAATTACCGCGCCCTGCGCGAGGATCGCCCTGTCGCGCTGATCCTGGGGCCGTGGACCCATGGCAACCGGTCGTCGCAAGTGTTCGGGGATGTGGATTTTGGCATCGCGGCCACCTTTGACGGGCAGGTCGATGAGAATTGGCTGACGTGGCGGTTGAAATGGTTCGACATGGCGCTGCGTGGCGGTGCCGATAGCCAAAGCGGCCGGGTCTGGTATTTTGTCATGGGCGGCGGCAGCGGGCGGCGCACCGCTGGTGGGCATCTGGACCATGGTGGTGCCTGGGCGCAGGCCAATACGTGGCCGCCCGAGCAGGCAAGGCCGCTGACGCTTTATCCGCAGCGCGACATGTCGCTGCGCGATGGCGTGGGGCAGGGGGTGAGATTGCATGGTCGTTCGACCCTGCCGATCCGGTGCCGACGCTGGGCGGCGCGCTGACCTCGGGCGAACCGATCTTTACCGGCGGGCCGGTCGATCAGGTCGAGAGTGATGGCTTTCACGGCTGCACCACACCGGGCCTGCCGTTGAAGGCGCGCCGTGATGTGGTGTCGTTCGAGACGCCACCGCTGGACCGTGACATGGTGATCGCCGGACCGGTCACCGTGCATCTGCGGGTGGACACCGACGCGCCCGACACAGATTTCACGGCCAAGCTGATCGACGTACATCCGCCCTCAAAGGATTATCCGCGCGGCTATGCGATGATCCTGAGCGATGGCATTTTCCGGCTGCGCTATCGTGACGGATACGAAACACCCCGCCTTGCCGAACCGGGCGAGGGGCCGTTCGACATTACGGTCACGCCGTTTGATACCGCCAACCGGTTTCGGGCGGGGCATCGCATCCGGCTTGATATTTCATCCTCGAACTTTCCAAAGTTCGACGTGAACCCGAACACCGGCGCACCGGAAGGCACCGGGCGGGCGCTGCGCGTGGCGATGAACCGGGTGTTTTTAGGGGAACAGACCAGGATTGAACTGATGGTTCTGCCCGAAGGCGGCTGAGGTATCCTTGACATTTGGCGTAATGGCTATCATTCTGTCTAGCTATCAAGCTAGCCATATCGGAGCCTGCAATGTGGACGGTCCAGGACGCAAAGAACAAATTCAGCGCTGTTGTCGAAGCGGCGCTTGCGGGTACGCCGCAAGAGGTGACGCGCCGGGGGCGGCCCGCAGTGGTTATTCTGTCATCCGAGGAATATCACCGGCTTCTGGCCGGTGCCGTGCAATCGCGTCAGAGCTTTGCCGACCATCTGATGGCCTTTCCGGGGGGTGACATCGCGCGCGCCGAGGTCGCGCCGCGCGATGTAAACTTCTGATGTATCTTCTGGATACCAACGTCATTTCGGCGGTGCGCCGCCCGGATCGTGCGCCCCAGGTGGCGGCGTGGTTGCGCGGCAAGGCAGAGCAGGATCTTTTCCTCAGTGTTATCACGATAGGTGAAATTGAACGGGGTATTCGCCGACAAGAAACGCGCGACCCCGCGTTTGCGGGCGATCTTCGCGGTTGGCTTGATCGTACCGTCTTGTTGTTCTCGGATCGGTTGCTGCCTTTCGAGGCGGAAGATGCGCGCATCTGGGGCAGACTTTCAGCCGAAATTGGCCACAACGGCGCAGATCTGATGATCGCGGCGTCGGCGCTGTGTCGTGGTGCAACCGTCGTGACCGGGAACGACAGTGATTTCGCGCCGACGGGCGTTGCCGTCGAAAACCCTTTCACAGGATAAAATCACCTGCTGAAATGGCGGGCGCGCCGCTGATCTCCAGCACCCAATCGACGCTGCCATTTCCGTCCGCGTCACCGATCAGCAAGCCAGCCGGCGCAAGATAATAAAACGAAGCGGTGCCGCCGCCTGAAATTCCGGCCGCCCCGTTGAACTGAGCGTTAAGGGCAGAAAGGTCTAACGTGTCTGTTCCATGGTTGAAATCATTGATGACATCCCGGTTCGAGCCAACCCCAATCTGCGCGGCGGATTGAAAGACAAAAACATCGCTGCCCAATCCGCCGCTCAGGAAATCCTTGCCTGTCCCGGCAACAAGCCTGTCATCCCCAACGCCGCCATAGATCCGGTTGGAGCCAGCGCCCGCCACAATCAGATCGTTCCCGGCCCCGCCGCCGATGAAATCATTCCCGAGCCCGGCATAAATTGCATCGGCCCCTTCGTCGCCATAGATGGTGTCATTGCCGGCCCCGCCAGCCGCCAGATCGCCCAGATCGCCGGTGTAGATTAAATCATTTCCATCGTTGCCAAAGAGCTGGTTCCGACCGGACGATCCATGAATCGTGTCGCTGCCCGATCCTCCCTGAACTGTGTCATTGCCCAATCCGGCATAGATGACATTTGCACCCGCCGAACCGAATATCTGGTCATTTCCGGCCCCGCCACCGACGTTATCATTGCCCAATCCAGCATAGATCGTATCCTGGCCGTCGTCGCCGCGTATCATGTCATTGCCCGCGCCACCGCCAATGAAATCGCCGGCTGCACTTGCGAAGATCCGGTCAGCCCCCGCACCACCGAACAGTTGGTTGCGCCCCGCGCTGCCGTTGATCACGTCATTGCCGTCACCGCCCAGAACCGTATCGTTGCCAAAGCCGGCGTAAATGGTATCTGCCCCAACGCCGCCCTGGATCTGGTCATTTCCGGCGCCACCACCAAGAAGATCGCCGCCGGACCCTGCAAAGATCTGATCGGCCCCGCCATCACCGAACAGTTGGTTTTGCCCCGCATTGCCGTGGATCACGTCATTGCCGCCGCCACCTCTTACCGTATCGTCGCCAACGCCTGCATAGAGTGTATCCGCCCCATCCCCGCCCTGGATCTGGTCATTTCCCGCACCGCCGCCAACAAGATCGCCGCCGGACCCTGCAAAGATCCGGTCGTCGCCGTCTTCGCCGAACAGTTGGTTGCGCCCGGCACTGCCATGGATCACGTCATTGCCGTCACCGCCGCGTACCGTGTCATTGCCCGGTCCACCGTAAACCGTGTCGTTGCCGGGCCCGCCGTGAATCGTGTCGTTGCCGTATCCGCCACCGATGAAGTCATTCCCGGCGCCGCCAGAGATGGTGTCGTTGCCGCCGCCCCCGTATATGGTATCGTTGCCGCCAAAACCGTCGAGTATCTCGGGGCTTGCGTCGCCATTGACCAAAAGGTCTTGGGTGGAGCGGAGCGTGCTTAGCAGCGTCACGATCATAGGGGCGAATGGCCCAGGTAGCGGCGTGCCGTTGGTCGGAGTGAAACTCAACTGCAAGGTTTCAGGCGCTTCATCGATTGTATCTGCAAGAACCTCAATACGCAGGGACGTTTTCGTCTGGCCCGGAGCCAAGGAAACGGTTGAATCCAAAAGGCGGTAATCCTGACCAAGAACCGCAGTGCCGCCATTGATTGCGACGTCAAACATCACATCCCCAGCGAATGGCCGGGACAACTCGACAGGAACATCATAAATGACAGACCCGAATGCGCCTTCGCGCAGGGTATGTGGATGCGCGGTCAAGGTTGTATTCAGTCCTGGCCCATCGTTGTCCAGAATGAACCCGGTTGACGTTAATGCGGTAACGCCCCCCGCGAATGTGGCGCCGCCGGAAAGGTTGAACAATTCCATCGTGATCGACTCGTCGATCTCGTCGATGGTGTCTCTGGCTACATTGATGTAAATACTGGCCGAGGTCTGGCCCGCCGCGAATGTCACGGTGCCGTTGTTACTTCCATGGGTCGAGTTGAAATAGAGATCGTCGTCGGTCGCGGTGCCGTTCAGCAGGGTCCGGTAATTCATCGTCACGGCGTTGACCGGGGCCTCTGACAGGGTCACGACAAACCGCAGGTAATTGCTGGAGCTTTCCACAACCGCATCGCCGGACATGGAAACGACCGGACCGGCGCCGCTGTCGTCGTCCATCAGGGTGGCGGTGCCTGCCGCGCCCGTGGTTCCGATCGAGGGGTTGGCGGGCGGGGTGACCACGAGATCGAATGTCTCGGTGAATTCGGGCGTCATGTCGCCAGAGACCGGCACGGTCACATAGGCCACGTCCTGGCCCGTGGCGAACGACAGGCTGCCGGAGGTCGCCGTGTAATCCTGACCGGCCACCGCGCTGCCATCCGCTGTGGTATAGGTGACGGTGAATGCGCTGGCCGCAGGTTGCGACAGGCGCACTTCAAAGATCGCGTCCTGGCTGCCGCTGTCATCCTCGACCAACACCGGGTCTGAGACATGCAGCGCGAGGTTGGACCCGGCCCCGTCATTGTCCAGAATGATGCCTGTCGCGCGCAGCAGGGGTTGCCCCCCGCGAATGTGGCGCCGCTTGAAAGATTGAACAATTCCATGGTGACTGACTCGTCGATTTCGTCGACGGTGTCAGAGGCCACGTTGATATAGATGCTGGCCGAGGTTTGACCGGCGGCGAATGTCACGGTGCCGTTGGTGTTGCCGTGGGTCGAGTTGAAATAGAGATCGTCGTCGGTCGCGGTGCCGTTCAGCAGGGTCCGGTAATTCATCGTCACGGCGTTGACCGGGGCCTCTGACAGGGTCACGACAAACCGCAGGTAATTGCTGGAGCTTTCCACAACCGCATCGCCGGACATGGAAACCACCGGACCGGCGCCGCTGTCGTCGTCCATCAGGGTGGCGGTGCCTGCCGCGCCCGTGGTTCCGATCGAGGGGTTGGCGGGCGGGGTGACCACGAGATCGAATGTCTCGGTGAATTCGGGCGTCATGTCGCCAGAGACCGGCACGGTCACATAGGCCACGTCCTGGCCCGTGGCGAACGACAGGCTGCCGGAGGTCGCCGTGTAATCCTGACCGGCCACCGCGCTGCCATCCGCTGTGGTATAGGTGACGGTGAATGCGCTGGCCGCAGGTTGCGACAGGCGCACTTCAAAGATCGCGTCCTGGCTGCCGCTGTCATCCTCGACCAACACCGGGTCTGAGACATGCAGCGCGAGGTTGGACCCGGCCCCGTCATTGTCCAGAATGATGCCTGTCGCGCGCAGCAGGGGTTGCCCCCGCGAATGTGGCGCCGCTTGAGAGGTTGAACAATTCCATGGTGACTGACTCGTCGATTTCGTCGACGGTGTCAGAGGCCACGTTGATATAGATGCTGGCCGAGGTTTGACCGGCGGCGAATGTCACGGTGCCGTTGGTGTTGCCGTGGGTCGAGTTGAAATAGAGATCGTCGTCGGTCGCGGTGCCGTTCAGCAGGGTCCGGTAATTCATCGTCACGGCGTTGACCGGGGCCTCTGACAGGGTCACGACAAACCGCAGGTAATTGCTGGAGCTTTCCACAACCGCATCGCCGGACATGGAAACCACCGGACCGGCGCCGCTGTCGTCGTCCATCAGGGTGGCGGTGCCTGCCGCGCCCGTGGTTCCGATCGAGGGGTTGGCGGGCGGGGTGACCACGAGATCGAATGTCTCGGTGAATTCGGGCGTCATGTCGCCAGAGACCGGCACGGTCACATAGGCCACGTCCTGGCCCGTGGCGAACGACAGGCTGCCGGAGGTCGCCGTGTAATCCTGACCGGCCACCGCGCTGCCATCCGCTGTGGTATAGGTGACGGTGAATGCGCTGGCCGCAGGTTGCGACAGGCGCACTTCAAAGATCGCGTCCTGGCTGCCGCTGTCATCCTCGACCAACACCGGGTCTGAGACATGCAGCGCGAGGTTGGACCCGGCCCCGTCATTGTCCAGAATGATGCCTGTCGCGCGCAGCAGGGGTTGCCCCCCGCGAATGTGGCGCCGCTTGAAAGATTGAACAATTCCATGGTGACTGACTCGTCGATTTCGTCGACGGTGTCAGAGGCCACGTTGATATAGATGCTGGCCGAGGTTTGACCGGCGGCGAATGTCACGGTGCCGTTGGTGTTGCCATGGGTCGAGTTGAAATAGAGATCGTCGTCGGTCGCGGTGCCGTTCAGCAGGGTCCGGTAATTCATCGTCACGGCGTTGACCGGGGCCTCTGACAGGGTCACGACAAACCGCAGGTAATTGCTGGAGCTTTCGGCAACCGCATCGCTGGACATCGAAACATGAATCATAATTCTCTCCTCTGAAATTTATCGATTTTATTAGGCTTCAGGCAATATCGACGAAAGAAACGCAATTGCTGAAACATTGTGACACTAAGCCGATCAGATCAAGCCCTTTGACAGCGTGTCATATGCACTGAACATGATTGGGTCTGGCGCTGTTTCGGGCAGGTCTGGCGATACTGCTGGCCGCTTTCAGGCGTCGGGTGATTTCGCAACGCCACCTGAGCCGCGGTCCGGCAAATGCTCGTGAAGCATGCGAAGCGCGGGTCGACGTGTGGCTTTGCCAAACCGCGTCGTCACGGCGCGGACGGCGAGTGGATAGTACGCCCGCGTGCGTTGTCAAACCTGTCCCTGCGTGAGCAGGGGCACCCCTGCCGTGCCCGGCGTATGGTGAAGAGGGTGGCGATTTAGCTTATGAATACGATTGCATTAAGTCCGGCTTTCGGTAAAGTGCGGCAAGCTCGTGTGACACACAAACTTGCAAAGGAAACACCCCATGTCTTCGCCTGCCACATCATTTGACGGAATTGAACAAATCTGTACGCCGCAGCCTATCGGTGGGTCTGATGTGTCAGATATCGCTGAAACCGTCAGTAAAGTCCTTGCTTCGGTCATGGATCGGGGTGATGCGGCGGTGGCCGAGTTTGCCGCGAAATTCGACAAGAGCGATCTGACGGCCTTTGAGGTGTCCCTTGAGGACCGCGAGTCGGCCCTGGCCGAGCTTGACCCGCAAACGCGGGAAGACACTGAATTTGCTATTGCAAACGTACGCAGTTTTGCCGAAGCGCAACTGGGAACAATGTTGCCGCTGGAAATTGAGGTGCGCAAGGGTGTTCACCTTGGGCATCGCATAATTCCCATCGAACGGGTGGGCTGTTATGTGCCGGGTGGCCGTTATCCGCTTCTGTCGGCGCCGATCATGACCATCGTGCCGGCCAAGGTCGCCGGTGTGGACGAGGTGATCGCCTGTTTGCCGCCGAACGCCCATCGCGCCATGATTGCCGGGTGTCATCTGGCGGGCGCGGACCGGATTTTCCGCATTGGTGGCGCGCAGGCGATTGCGGCAATGGCATTCGGCACCGAAACCGTGCCTGCGGTGAACAAGATCGTCGGGCCGGGAAATGCATTCGTCAACGAAGCCAAGCGTCAGGTGTTCGGGCCGGTCGGTATTGATCAGCTTGCCGGGCCATCCGAGATTTACACCCTTGCCGATCACACCGGCGATGCCGAAATGATCGCGACCGATCTTCTGGCCCAGGCCGAACATGATGTGCGCACGCGGGTGGGCCTGATCACCACCGATGGCGCATTGGCGCAGGCCGTTAAGGACGAAGTCGAGCGCCAGCTTGCGGAATTGGCCACCGCCGAAACTGCCGAACAGGCCTGGCGTGCCTACGGCGAAATCGCCGTTTGCAAGGACGAGGCGACGATGATCGCCTATTCCGATCACATCGCGGCAGAGCATCTGCAAATTCACACCGCTGATCCCAAGGCCTTTGCGAAAAAGCTGCGCAACTATGGGTCGTTGTTCATCGGTGAGCTGGCCAGTGTGGTGTATTCCGACAAATGCTGTGGCACGAACCATACGCTGCCAACCATGGCGGCGGGGCGCTATACCGGGGGGCTGTGGGTTGGCACATATGTCAAGATCGCGACCCATCAGTGGATGGAACCCGAAGGCGTAATGGCCGTGGCCCCCCCGCCGTACGTCAGAGCACAAGCGAGGGGTTGGACGGTCACCGGCGCGCGGCGCAATTGCGGCTGGACCGGCTTCAGGCTGACAAGTAGGGATCAATCGCGCTGTGGTCGGTGGCGGCTTCGAACGCCGCGCCGACCCGGCACAGGGTGGCTTCGTCACCGTGCCGCCCGATGATCTGCACCCCAAGTGGCAGGCCATCGGCAAACCCCATCGGAATGCTGAGCGCCGGGTGGCCTGTTACGTTGAAGGGCAGGGTGCGCATGGCTGTCCACACGGTTTTGCCGTCGGCAAAGGCGCTGAACAATGGCGCGGGGGCCATCGTTGTGGGCAGGATCAGAACGTCATGCACGGCCAGTATGGCATCGACGGCATCGCCAAAGCTGCGCATGGATTTCTGCGCCGCCGCCAATTGCGCCGCTGAGATGGCTTGCCCCGACAGAATGCTGTTTGCCGCCGCCGGGCCGACAACGCCGGGATGCGCTGTGATGGCGGCACCATGTGATGCAAATTCACCTGCCAGAATGATCTGCGCGGCCGGGGCCTCAACCGCCGCGTAATCCGGCAGATCGGTCAGGGCCACTTGCGCGCCACAAAGGGTCAGCACCGATGCGGCGTCATCCATCATGGCAGGCAAGGCCGGATCGGCGGCCGTGTCGGCACACCAATTGCGCCCATAGGCGATGGTCATTCCCGAAATGTCGCGCCGATCTGCCGGGGCGCTTTGCGACAGAACCGCAAAAACCAACGCGGCCTCAGTCACCTGTCGCGCTATCGGCCCCACATGATCCAACGCTGTTGCCAGGGGCATCACACCATCCAGCGACACCGCCCCAAAGGTGGGTTTCAGCCCGACAACCCCGCAATAGGCCGAAGGGCTGCGCACCGATCCGCCGGTATCGGTTCCGAGGGCCACGCGCACCATGCCCGATGCCACTGCCGCTGCCGACCCCGACGACGACCCGCCGGTAACGTGGTTATGGTTCCAGGGGTTGCGCGGTTGCGGATAAAGGCTGTGCAGATCTGGGCCGACCGTGGCCAGTTCATATGTCGCGACCAGCCCCAGCGGAATGGCCCCGGCATCGAGCATCGCTTGCACCGCCGGGGCGGTGATTGTGGCGATACGAGCCTGTTGCAGGCGCGATCCCCAGCGCACGGGCCAACCGACCACGTCAAAGATATCTTTGATCCCAAACGGAATACCATGCAGCGGCCCGCAATCGCGGCCCTCTGCAAGGGCGGTATCGGCGGCGCGGGCAGCGCTCAGCGCATCTTCGGTTGCCACATGGACAAACGCGCCGATGACCGGGTTTCGTTCGGCAATCCGGTCAAGATGTGCCCTGGTCAGCGTGACAGCCGACAAGGTGCCTGACCGCAGGGCCGCCCCTGCCTCGGTGATCGACAGGTCGGCAGGGTTGCGGGTCATGTCCGGGCGCGCTCGAATTCTGCCCAGGCGGCCTCGAAGCGGGCGAAATCGAATCCCGGTTCCCGTGCCGGCCCAAGAACCAATCCTTCGGTGTCCTGCATCTTGCCGATGGCCCCGGCCAGTTGGCCGATGACCTCGGGGGGGACAACGACGGCGCCGTGCCGGTCGGCATGAATCAGATCACCGGGGCGCACCGTCAGGCCGAACACCGCGACAGGGCCATTCAGCGCGGTGACATGCACAAATCCATGACTTGGGCCAAGTGATCCGGCGACGACGGGGAAATCCGGCGCCATATCGCCCAGATCGCGCATCACCCCGTTGGTCAGTGTGCCGGACATGCCAAACCCTTTGTGGATCGTCGTATTCACCTCGCCCCAAAAGGCGCCGATGGCATTGGGAAAATCCTCGTCCTCGACCACACAGACCGAAGGCTGGGGCGCCTCGGCCATTTGTTTGTAATAGGCCATGCGCCGGGCACGGATCACATCCGGCGCTTCGTCTGGCGGGGTCACGGCGGCGATTTTGGCCGTGCTGGCATAGCCGACAATCACGCCCTGCGGGTCGTTGATCAACATCGTGCCGCGCGTAAAGGCGTTGAACCCGCGTTTGCCCTGCGCCACCTCGATGGCGTTGCAGACGGTGGGTGTATCGACAGAGCGCAACAGCGCAAGAAGATCGGGTGTCATATGTCAGCCTCCAGCCAGCGGGTGAGCGCGGCATTTGTGAATTCAGGTTGTTCCAGCGTCGGCAGGTGGCCCGCGCCGTCGATCACGGCCAGCGTGGCCCCCGGCACCAGGTCGCAGATCAGTTCGTGCCGGTGAATCGGGCAAAGCGTGTCTTCGCGCCCGCACAGGGCCAGCGTGGGCACCTTGATGCGGCGCAGGCTGTCCTGCTGATCGGGGCGGGTTTGCAGGGCGCGGGACTGGCGCACGAACACCTCGGCGCCCTGATCGTCGGCCATGGTCATGCACATATCCAGGATCTCTTGTCGTGCAGGGCCATCCGCCAGATAGCGCGGCTTCATTTCGTCGCGCATCACGGCGCGCATCTGCCCGGCCAGTGCCTTGGTAATCTGCGGTTCACGGATCGCCGCGACCTGCGGGGTTTCGGCCTTGGGATTGGTATCAAGCAGGGCGATCCTGTCCACCCGGTCGGGCGCTTGCCGGATCACCTCCATCGCCACGATGCCGCCCATCGACAGTCCGGCCAGTGCGAAACGCGGCGGCGCGGCAGCCAGAACATGCGCCGCCAGTGCGGCAATGTTATCGGCCCCGTTGATCGGCGCGACATGCACCACGCGATGCGCCGAAAACGCGGCGATCTGCGGCGCAAACAATCGCGCGTCACACATCATTCCGGGCAGCAGAACCAGCGGTATCATGAGGCCAGCTTTGCGCCTTCGGCGATCGAGGCAAGCTTGGCATAGGCAATGTCGGGATCGACGGCGCCGAACCCCGCGAAGGTGCCAAAGCCACAGTCGCTTCCGGCGATGACGCGTTCCTTGCCGACGATATCGGTAAACCGGCGCAGGCGTTCGGCCACCAATTCCGGATGTTCTACAAAATTGGTTGTGGTATCGACAACGCCCGGCACCAGCACCTTGTCATCGGGAATATCGGCCGCGCGGTCGCGGAACACGGCCCATTCATGGCCATGACGCGGGTTCGAGGTTTCAAACAGCGTATAGCGTGCCTTGGCGTTCATCAGCGTGTCGAACATCCTGGACATCGGGATGTCGCAAACATGCGGCCCTTCGTAATTACCCCAGCAGATATGAATGCGCACCTTGTCTTGCGGCACATCTTGCAGGGCGTGGTTCAACGCCTCGACATGGCTGGCGGCGATGCTGAGAAATTCATCATCGCTCAGGTCATTGAACAGCATGTGCCGCGACAGCGCCAGATCAGGGCAATCCAGTTGCAGATCAAGGCCGCTGGCCACGATGGTTTCGTATTCCGCCTTCATGGCATCGGCCAAAGCGGCCAGATAGGCCTCGCGGGTCGGGTAAAAATCGTTTTGCAGGAACAGGGAAATCACACCGGGACTGGCCGCATTCATAAACCCCCGTTCCGCCCCGTGTTCGGCCATCGCCGCCTTGAGGTTCGCGATGTCCTTTTCCAGCTCGTTCTGGCCTTTCGACCTTACCTCGCCCACGCACATGGGCCGGGCGTATTGCGGCGATCCCCCTCGGCGGCCAGACGTTTGAGGAATGTCGGAAACTGCCTGAGGTCAGCAGGCGCGTTGCGCGGGCTGTCGCCGTCAAAGCCGGTATAGCGATCTTTGACATAGGTGGCATAGCTGATCTTGGAGGTTTCGCCGTCGCTGACAATATCGACACCCGCCGCAACCTGCCGGCGGACGGTTTCCGATACCGCCGCCGTCATTGCGGTGTCAAAGGCCCCCTGATCGTAATCCGCGCCATTTTCGCGGGCAAAGATGAAATCCACCACTTTTTGGGTGCGGGGAAGACTGCCAACGTGGCTGGTCAGGATTTTGGTCATGGGGGCCTCTTTTGTTTTGGGTCCGGGCTGATTCAGGGTTTAACCCTGCCAGGTCAGGCCAGCGGGATCGGCGGTTTGGGTGACGCGGTAAAGCGATGCCTCACCGGTCATCGACGGCGCAATCCGGTGCGCGACATTGGGCGGAATCGCCACCGTATCACCAGGGTTGAGCGTGGCGCTGCCGCCGTCATAGTCAAGTTTCCAGTGACCGCGCATGGGCATCAGAACAACGTTCTTGTCGTGGCTGTGCATTTCCGACGGGGCCGAACCGCGGGTGATGAAATCAACCTCGAACCCCGGTTTGTCGCGCAGAATGCCGTTTTCGCCGATCACCTTTGCAGGCTCTGAATCGCCCATCGCATAAAGATCGTAATAGCGCGCGACGTAGTTCGGGATCACGTCGCGGGTTGTGGGTTCGGGGTAATCCTTCAACTGCTCGTCACTCAGCAGGGGCATCGGTTTTACGCCATCCGGCAGGCTCTGGCCCTTCTTGCTGTCATAAAGCTTGCCGTTTTCGCCCAGAACAAGCCCGTGATCGGCAGCGTCCGTAATCACCTGCGGTGCCCAGATCACACCGCCCCCGGCGTCGTCACCGCCAAGCACCGCCATGATCATTCCGTAATCGGTGCCGACATTCTGAAAGCCGCGAAAGATGCCTGTCGGGATATTGATGATGTCGCCTTCTTCTAGGATCACCTCGCCCGCGTCCCCCCAACGCCCCCAGAAAAAGCGCCAGCGCCCGGACAGAACAAAAAACACCTCTGCCGTGCGGTGGCTGTGCAAAGAATTGCGGCAATGGGGCGGCTGACCCGCTGCACCGATGTTGAAACCGACCTGATCGGCGATATGAACGTGCTGATCCGCGCTTTCGGACACACCGCCGCCGATGATGGTAAAATTTTCCTTTTGATCGCTGCCCGGGGTATGGGCGTCGATAAAGGCTGTCTTGCAGGGCATCAGATCGCCATAGCGAACGATGCGTTTTTCCATTTCTGATGGAGTCATCCTGGTCTCTCCTGAGAATGTCGTGAGGGTCTGGTCATGCTGCTTTCGGGGGGTGGTTTATCCCGGTGGGCGCAGGTTCAGCCGGCGCGCGCGGCGGCTGGCCAGAAAGCCGTGACGATGCAAAAGTCTGCGCGCCTTGCAGATCATTTCTGTGCCTCGTGCAGCAGGATCTGTTTCCAGATCGCGACTTCGTCCCAGAGGCTCCATTCACGGCGCAGCCCCCAGGGGCCGAATTCGGCATGGGTAAAGCCCATGATGTGAACCGGCGCACCGGTCGGCGCGCCGAACACGCCATATCCGGTGTGGTGGCCCGTCAGGCTCCAGCGGACGGCGGCACGATCCGGCTCGCCTTTGTCGTCGCGCCCGATCCGGTGATGCACCTTGAATTTGGCGTCGGGAAAGGCGCTGCGCAACTGCATCCACTGTGCTTCGGCAAAAGGGCGGGTCCAGCCGGTAACGCCACCGGCGTGATAGATGCTGACGGCGCGGTCATAGGTTTCGCCAATCACCGCAACATCATAATCCATTATGCGCGTCAGAATATCGCCCAGCCGGTCGCCCAGTTCATGGCCATTGCCCGTGCCCTTGTAAGGCCCGGGGCGATCCTGATCGGGGGTAAAGGGGCGCACGGCCTTGTCTGCGCCGCCTTCGCGGATGATCGACGCCGCCGCCCAATCGCGCGGTGTATGGCCCAATTGCTGAACCATCGACGAAAAATCATAGCAAAGCCATTCATCGGTGATGACATCGTTCTGGACAAAACAATCGGCGATGCAACGTGTGGTCACCACCTTGCCGGTCGGCGCGCCGAACACGCCATGCCCTGTGTGCCGCCCGGTGATGACCGAACGGTGGGACGACAGATAGCCGTCTTTTTCGTTGCCCGACCAGATCACATCATCGCCCAGAATTTCGCGGTCAGGAAAGGCGGCCTGACTGGCAAGGGTGTCTTTGATCACGCCCTCGGTGCCAATGATCAGGGCGGCCGAAGACCGCATGACCATATCTTTGCCATAGGATTTGTGCAGTGACGCAATCTGGCGCCCTTCCCAGATCTCATAGGTGACGCCCTGAATATAGTCGGGCAGATTTGCAAAGCGGCTCATGCGACATCTCCGGTGTGCAAGTGGATTTGTTTCCAGATCGCGACTTCGTCCAGAATTGTGAATTCGCGGCGCAGGCCCCATTCACCCCATTCCGCATGGGTCGCGCCCATGACGTGAATATCGGCCCCTGTGGGTGCGCCGAAAAACCCGTGGCCGCTGTGCTTGCCGGTCAGGGACCATCGCACGGCGGCGCGGTTCGGCGTGCCGGGGTCGGACCGCCCGACAACATGGTGAATTTCAAATTTCGCCGTGGGAAAGGATGACCGCAGGCGCATCCAATCGGTTTCGGCAAAATCAAAGGACCAGCCACCGCGCGACCCCCAATGTTCACACCGCACCGCGCGGTCGTATTCGCTGCGGATGACGGTGAAATCCTTGTCCATCAACCGGGTCAGGATATCGGCCAGCCGCGCGCCCCATTCGTTGTCGTTTCCGCGGCCGGTATAGGGGCCGGTCACATCGTCACGGGGGTGGAACGGGCGCTGGCAGGTTTCCGGCCCGCCTTCCTGTGCGATCTGAAACCGTGCGTATTCTGCCGGTTCCCAGCCCAGTTGCCGCGCGATTCCGCCCACGTCGCGGATCAGCCATTCGTCGTCGATCACATCGTTTTTGGCGGCACAATCAGCGACGACACGAATGACAAAGCTTTTGCCGGTGGGCGGCCCGAACGCGCCATGACCGGTGTGCGTGCCGGTCGTAAGCACACGGTGCGACGAAAGATAGCGGTCAGGGTCCGTGGCATCTTGTGACCAGATCACATCCTCGCCCAGCAGTTGCCGGTCGGGAAATTCCGCCAGCGTCGCCAGCGTGCCGTCAATCACACCCGCATTGCCCGTGACCAACCCCGAGGGAAAGCGCATGGGAATATCTTTGCCATAATAGTGATGCAGGGTCGAAAGGCCGCGATCCTCCCATATTTCCTTGGTGATCTTCAGGATATAATCGGGAAGATCTTTGAACTGGTTTGAAAAGCCCTTCATGGGTGCTGTCCTGTATGCAGAAGTATCTGTTTCCAAATCGCAGTTTCGTCGATCAATGCGTATTCGCGGCGGATCGTCGGTTCGCCTGCCCCGAATGGGCCGAATTCGGCGTGACACATGCCCATGATATAAACGTCGGCCCCCGTGGGCGTGCCGAAACGGCCCCATCCGCTGTGGGTGCCATGCAGCGACCAGCGCAGTGCGGCGCGGGGCGGCATCATCGGATCGTCGCGGCCAATGATGTGTTCCATTTTGAACGTCGCAGAGGGAAACGCCGCGCGTAACCCCATCCAGAATTCATCGGCCTGCCGCCATCCCTGACCGTCGGTTGCGCAAGGGTAATGCAGGGCGCAGGCGCGGTCATAATGGCGCGGAATCACATCCAGATCGGCCGCCATTACCGCGTTGATTATGTCGGCATAGCGTTGGCCCCAAGGGTTGTCGTTGCCCGCCCGGTCATAGGGGCCGGCGATGTCAGTGGCGGGGGTCATGGGGCGCACACAGGCGTCGGGGCCACCTTCGCGCGCGATCAGATCGCGGGTCCACTCCACCAGATCAAACCCAAGCTGGCGCACGATTGCCGATTGGTCACGCACCAGCCATTCGTCATAAACCGCCCCGTCGCGGATCGCACAATCGGCAAGAATCCGGTACGCGACACGCCGCCCTGTCGGCAGGCCATACATGCCGGGGTTGGTGTGCGTTGCCGTACAGATCAGCCGGTGCGACGACAGATAAGCGTCTGAGGTTTCCGTTGCACCGGCCGGATCGTCACACCAGATCACATCTTCGCCCAGCAATTCGCGATCCGGAAATTCGGCCAGCGTCGCCATGGTGGCCGCGATCACGTTGGAATTGTCAACGACCACAGAGGCAGGCGAGCGCACGATCAGCCCATCCGCGTAAAGGCCACGCAACGCGCCGATTTTGCGATCCTCCCAAATTTCTTTGGTGATGCCGATGATAAAGTCAGGCACATCGCGCCATTTTGAATCGAAACCGTGCATTGTCATCCCTCTGTTGCCTTGGTTGAACCGCGCAAGATCAGTTCACCCTGTATTTTGATTTTTTGCGCCGGCGTTTCGGCGTCGGCGATGCGTGTCAGCAATATATCCACGGTTTGGGCGACCATCCGGTTGATCGGCTGGCGATAGCTGGTCAGATCATAGGCAGGCCAGGCGGCGATCGGCACGTCGTCAAAACCTGCGATGCTCACGTCATCGGGGACGCGCAAACCCAATTTGCTGCGCAAGACATCCATCACCGCAAACGCCATATGGTCGTTGCCGACAAACGCCGCATCGGGGCGGTTGCGACCGGCGAACATCTCAAGTGCGGCGCTGCGGGCCATCTTGTATTCGAATCCGCCAACCTCGTGGAACGACAAGGCAAGCCCGGCCTCTTCCAGCCCGTCGCGGAACCCTTTTTCGCGGTCCCGTTGGGTTGATGCCCCTTCGAACCCGGCGATATATCCGATCTTTGTATGACCGAGGGCCGCAAAATGCGCCGCGATTTCGCGGCTGCCCCGATAATTGTCGGTCGTGACCGACGACATGAGAGGATCGTCCTGATCGCGGTTGAACAGCACGATGGGAATGCCATGGTCATGGCACCGGGCCGTCAGTTCCGACGACATGGACACCGACGCCAGCACGATTCCATCGACCTGATAATCCAGGATTTCCCGCATGACACCCTGCACATCACCAACGGTCGGTGACGACATGAACACCAGCACATGATAGCCTTTGGCCTGCAAGGCAATGGACAGACGTTCAACCACTTCCGGGTAAAACTGGTTTTCCAGATATGCCACGACAAGGCCGATGATCCGGCTTTTCCCGGTGATCATTGCACGCGCCAGAATATTGGGGCGATACCCCAATGCGGCGGCAGCGCTATGAACCTTTTCCCGTGTCGCCTTTGAAACCGAAGCCCCCGGCGTATAGACACGGCTGACGGCGGATTGGCTGACGCCCGCCCGCTTTGCGACTTGCAGCGATGTGATTTTATCTATGGCCATCAGTCGGCTGTCCAACCTCCGTCAATCAACATCGAGGTGCCGGTGACCAGTGATGACGCCCCCGACGCCAGATACAGCACCGCGCCCATGATGTCTTCGACGTCGCCCACCCGACCCAGCTTGATCTTGTCGGCGATCCATGCGGCCCGGTCGGGGTTGTCGAATGTTGCGGCGGTCAATGGGGTGCGGATGAATGTCGGGCAAATGGTGTTGATGCGGATCTGGCGCGGGCCCCATTCGATCGCCATCGCCTTTACCATGCCCTCTAGCCCGTGTTTCGACGCGCAATAAACCGCACGATCCACCCCGCCGACATGGCCCATCTGGCTGCTGATATGGATGATTGACCCGGCCCCGGTCATGCGTTCGGCGGCATAGGCCGACAGGAAATACGCGGCCCGCAGGTTCAGCCCCATCACGGCGTCATAATCCGCAGGCGTTGTTTTCAGGGCAGGAGAATGGCGCGCCAATCCGGCGGAATTCACCACGATGTCAAAGGCGGCCTGTTGTGCCAGTGTGTCTTTCAGGGCGTCAAGGTCGGACATATCCAGCACAAGCACTTCGGCGGACCAGCCCCGGTTTGCCATCTCATTAACTGTTGCCTGCAATTTGGCCGCGCCCCGGGCCGCACAGACCACATGGGCGCCCGCCTCTGCCAAGGCAACCGCGCAGGCCTGCCCGATCCCGGAGGACGCGCCCGTTACAAGGGCGCGTTTGCCATCAAGGCGCATGGAAGGCGTCTGCGGGAGCGTCACTCTGCGGCATCCCGATAGGGCGCGCGTTCACCATAGGGTACATTGATCCTGCCGTACCGGCGGACGCGCAGGTTGCATTGTTCGGCGTGGCCGACGAACCCTTCCAACATGCACAGGCGCGATCCATAGGCGCCAACGTCGGCGGCGGCCTCATCTGTCGTTACACGCTGATAGCTGTGTGTTTTCAGATATTTACCAACCCAAAGACCGCCGGTGTAGCGCCCGGCCTTTTTGGTGGGCAGGGTGTGATTGGTGCCGATCACCTTGTCGCCGTTGGCCACGTTGGTGCGCGGGCCAAGGAACAGGGCACCATAGCAGGTCATGTTCTCAAGAAACCAATCATCGCGGTCGGTCATGATCTGCACATGTTCGCTTGCGATATCATCCGCAACCGCCAGGATTTCATCATAGGTATCGCAAACGATGACTTCACCGTAATCCCGCCAGCTTACCGATGCGGTGTCGGCGGTGGGCAGGATTTTCAGAATACGGTCGATTTCGGCCATCGTATCACGGGCCAGCTTTTCCGAATTGGTCAGCAGCACGCAAGGGCTGTTATAGCCATGCTCGGCCTGACCCAGAAGATCGGTGGCGCAGAGTTCGGCGTCGGCGGCGGTTGTGTCGGCAATGACCATGGTTTCCGTCGGGCCGGCAAACAGATCAATCCCGACGCGCCCGAAAAGCTGCCGCTTGGCCTCGGCCACAAAGGCGTTGCCCGGCCCGACAAGCATATGCACGGGCGCGATCGCTTCGGTTCCAAGGGCCATGGCGCCGATGCCCTGAATCCCGCCCAGCACATAGATTTCATGGGCGCCGCCAAGATGCATTGCGGCAATCACCGCCGGATTCGGCTCGCCCTTGAACGGGGGGTGGCGGCGATGATCCGGGGCACCCCGGCAACGGCGGCGGTGGCAACGGACATATGTGCCGACGCGACCATGGGAAATTTGCCACCCGGCACATAGCAGCCGACCGACCGCACGGGGATATTCTTGTGGCCAAGAAACACGCCGGGCATCGTTTCGATTTCGATATCCAGCATGCTGTCGCGCTGTGCCTGGGCAAAATTGCGCACCTGCGTCTGTGCAAACCGGATATCGTCCAGATCGCGGGGATCGACCTTGGCGATCAGCGCCTGAATTTCATCGTCCGACAAGCGATAGCTTTCGGGGCTGTAGTTGTCGAATTTCTCGGCCATGTCGCGCACGGCGGCATCGCCCCGGGTTTCGATATCTTTCAGGGCTGCTTCGACAGTGGCGCGCACCGCCGTGTCGTCTGCTGCGCGTTCTGCCTCGGGCTTGCCCCGCTTGAGATAGGTTACAGTCATATCAATATCCTCATGCAGGGTGGTTGGGCACCAGGGTGCCATCATCAAAATGTTCCCAGCCCTGACCGGCGAACACGTCGCGGCCAAGCTGGGCAAGGACAGCGGCAAAATCGACCGAGACCCAGTTGTCTTTGATCCGGCCGTCTTCGATTTTCCAAAAGTCCATATAAGGGATTTTCACGCGTTTGCCGGTGGGTGCGATGCCCATGAAAAGGCCCGAATGGGTGCCTTCGATATGCCCGAAACAGGATGCCCATTCGCCTTCGCATATAAACCGGTCGGTCTTGTAGTCACGATCGGTAAAGGCGGCGCGCAGGGGCAGTTGCCAGTTGTTGCGAAAGGCCTGCAAGCCATGTTTGGTGCCGCACCCCTGATTGCCGATCCAGCGGAAATCTTCGTGGAAATGGCGTTCCATGTCGTTGGCATTGTCCGCCAGCGCCGCTTCCATTCGCAGGATAACCTGACGTGTCGCTTCGGTCACTTCAACAGCATTCATGACAGGGCAATCCTTTCACCGGTTGCGGTGTCGAACAGGTGGCAGATGTCTGCCGGGATGCTGGCCTGAACGATATCGCCGATGTCCGCGCGATAATCCTTGTGCGTCTTGACCGACACAAGCGCGCCCGCCAGCCGCCAGGTGATCATCGACGCTTCGCCCAAAAGTTCGATCGAATACATCGGCGCCGAAATCTGACCGTCACTGTTGACCAGTTCGGCATCTTCGGCGCGGAACCCCAGGGTGACATCCCCCGACGGGCCGGTGGGCAGGCCCTCTACCCGGATGCTTTCGCCCTCAAACACGCCGTTTGCCAATTTGCCCTGAACCAGGTTCATCGCGGGCGAGCCGATAAAGCTGGCTACGAATGTATTGGCGGGCATGTCATAGATGTCGGTTGGTGTGCCGACCTGTTGAATCTTGCCCGCGTTCATAACAACCACGCGGTCGGCCAGTGTCATCGCCTCGATCTGGTCATGGGTCACATAGACGGTGGTGGTTCTGAGCTTGGATTGCAGGTTCTTGATCTGCGCCCGGGTGCTGACGCGCAGTTTGGCGTCGAGGTTCGACAGGGGTTCGTCCATCAGGAACACGGTGGGTTTGCGCACGATGGCCCGCGCCAATGCCACCCTCTGACGCTGACCGCCGGACAATTCGGCGGGGCGACGGTGCATGAAATCTTCGAGCTCGGTCATGCGGACGGCGTTCATCACCATCTCGTCGTGCTTTTCCTTGGCAACCTTGCGCACCCGCAGCGGAAACCGGATATTTTCATAGACCGACAGGTTTGGATAAAGACCGTAAGACTGAAACACCATGGATATATCACGGTCTTTGGGTTCAAGATCATTGACGACACGGTCGCCCAGGATGATGTCACCGTCGGTAACGTCTTCAAGCCCTGCAATCATTCGCATGGTCGTGGATTTGCCACAGCCCGAGGGGCCGAGCAGCACAAGAAACTCTTCATCCGCAATGTCGAGATTGAAGTTATCGACACCAACAAAGGAGCCCCAGCGCTTATTGACGTTCTTGAGTTGAAGTCTGGCCATAGTGATGCCCCTTTATCCTTTGACGGCGCCAGCGGTCAGACCGCTCACGATTTGGCGTTGGAAGAACATGATAAGTGCGAAAAGCGGGATGATTGCCGAAACCACCGCAGCGACCGCATACATGACTTTGCCTTCCTCTTGTGTGGAGCCCAGAAAGCCGTTGATCTTGGGGATCATGGTGGCGTTTTCCTGCGTCAGCAGCATCGAGGTGACGGTAAAGTCGTTATAGGCCAGCAGGAAACTGAACAGCCCTGTTGTGATGACGCCCGGCCACATGACCGGGATGATCGCCAGACGGAATGCCTGAAACCGGGTGCAGCCATCAACCATTGCCGCCTCGTCCAGGTCTTTGGGGATCGACAGGAAAAAGCTGTGCAGCATCCACAAAGTAAACGGTTGATTGATCGCGACCAGCACAATCACCGTGGTCAGTTGATAACCCCATATATTGAGCTGGAAGAACGGCAGCAGATACCCCGACACCAGTGTCACATGGGGCATCGCCCGAAACACCAGCGCCGCCATCAGCAGCCAGAACGTGTATTTGTACCCCGAGCGCGCCAATGCGTAACCGCCCAGCGTGCCCAGCGTAAGAGAGATGACAACCACCAGCACGGTGATCGACGCGGTATTGACAACCGAGCGCCAGAATTCCTGTTGAATCCAGGCCCCGCGATAGCCGTCAAGCGTGAAAGCCCCGCCTGTCTGTCGCTCGGTCACCGGTCCGGTGATCGCGTTCATCCAGTCGGCGCGGGAAAAGAAATCGCCCTCGACCTTGAACGACCCCCACATGGTCCACAGGAACGGAAAGGCGGCAATGAACAGCCAGACCAGAACGAACGCGGTGGACAGCGCCAGCAGAGGAATCGGCTTTTTCTGTGTTGGGTTGGACATAGCGCGGCCCCCTCAGGTTTTGCGGTTGAATTCGCGCCAGTTGCGGCGAAGAACCGGCAACAGCAAAATAACAACACCCACAATCGTCAGCATCGACGTTGCGGCGGCCGATCCGTAAAGCGGCGATTCTGCGGCACGTAAATCGTTATAAATCAGATAGCTGAGAGATGTCGCACTTGCCGCTGCCGAAAAGCCGATGATCGGTTCGAAGACGCGGAAATTGTCCATCAACTGCATCAGTGCGATGAATGTGACCAGTGGCATCATATAGGGCACGATGACAAAGCGGATACGCTCCCACCGGCTGGCCCCATCGACCATCGCCGATTCCACCGTGTCCTGAGGCACCGTTTGCAGGCCCGCATAGAACACGACAAAGGAAAAGGGCGCATTGTGCCAGACGCCATAGACGAACAGGGTCAGCCACGTCAGCGTCGGCGACGCCTTGAGCGACAATGACGGATCCGCGAACAAGGTTTGCAGGGTCGCCCCGATCACCCCGCGACTGTCAATCATCCAGAACAGAACCAGCGATCCGACCAGCGGCGTCACGATCATCGGCAGCAACGAAAAGAAAATCACCGGCCCCTTGAGCATCCTGGGAATCGAATTGACGACCACCGCAATGATAAAGCCCAGAACAATCACCAGCGGCGTCACGATAAAGGTGTAGGCGATGGTGAAAATGAACGCCTTGTAAAAGGGCAGGTTCATGATTTTATCGCGGATTTCACCGAAATTCTTGCTGGATGCGTAAATCTCGCCGATCTCGTCAAATGCAAGGTGCGATGCGTTGGTGTATGTTCCCAGACCGTTGTAACGGCCGGCTGGTTGGCTTTCGCGCAGGGCCGCCATGGCGTTACTGTCGACACTGACCGACGAGGTGCATCCGAACGGGCCGCAATTTTCAGCTTCGATCAGAATTTGTTCGTGTTCAATAAACAACGACTGATAGCCGACCGAGATAATCGGGATGGCGATAAACAGGATCATTGCGAACAGAGATGGCCAGATGAAGGCCAGGAACGTCTTGTGTGGCATGATTGTTCTCCTGCCGCGTCGGGGTGCCGGCGCAGGGGTTTTGAATGACGCAACCAACAAAAGATGTGCGGGGGGCCGGTTCACGCCCCCCGAAAAGGCCTAGTTCAGGAACCCGGCTTCGGTTGCTGCCGTCTTGTAGGCGGCGCTGATGTCGGTCATCGCCTGCTCGGCGCTTTCCTTGCCTTGCAGATATTCGGCCAGGTTGTCGCCCAACGCAGTGTGCAGCAGGCCCATGTAGGGCAGCATGGGATAGGGGCGCGCACCGCCTTGCAGGTCGGCGATCACACCGACAGCGGCCGGGGTCGGTTCGTACCCTTTGATCAGCCATACAGCGTCTTCGCGGTTGGCCTGCATCATCTCGGGTGAAATGCCGGTCATCATTGCGCGGAACGACGCTTCGGCGTCTTCGTCGCTGATGTTCTTGGCAATGGTAAACCCATCCCACCACAATGCCGCAGCCGGGATTGTGCCACCGCTAAACGTCGGGGCCGCCGCAAAGCGTGTGGTCGCGGCAATGGCAGGCGAGGGGCTGTCATCGGCGATGAAACCGCCGGCGCGTGACCCCCAGTTGATTGACATGGCGGCTTCGCCGGCTTCCCAGACGGGCAACTGGGCGTTGCTGTCATAGGTGGTCCAGTCCTGGCTCATATAGTGGGTCATGGTTAGCATGTTTTCCAGAACCGCGATGCCGTCGGCGTTGTTGATGGCAAGCTTTGCGGTGCCCGGCTCAAAGAAATCATTGCCGGTGGCAAGGTAGGTATTCACGAATTCCGCGGCAAGATCCCAGCCCGGCTTATAGCCCGCGGTGAGGGGATTCTGCATGACGCCATTGGCGCGCAATTTTTCGGCGGCGGCAAACAGTTCGGCATAGGATGTCGGAACCGCGATGCCGTTGTCCGAAAGGATATCTTCGCGATAAACGAGATGCTGACCGTTCGCCATGAAGGCAATGGCCATGATTTTGCCGTCGACACGGATCAGTTGGCTTTCTTGCAGTTGATCGCCCCACTTCTTGACGTATTCATCAAGCGGGCGGATCAGATCCCCATTCAACAGCGGCACGACCGAGTTCGTGGCAACGACAGCGACCGTATAGGTTGCCGGATTGATCGTGAGCGCGGGAACCTGAATGTTCTTGTGATTTTCGGTTCTGTTGCTGGTCACTTTGACATTGGCGTTCGCGCAGGTTTCAGCGGATTTGGCGATGGCGGCCAGCGCGGCAAAGTCGTTCGACAGAATGCGGACCGAGCCGGATTCGATGCCACAATCGGCCCAGGCCGTGCCTGCCGTTGCGATCAGCGCGCATGCCGCAACCGTGGTTTTCATATTGAGAATCATGTTGGGTTTCTCCCGTTGGTAAAGACAGGCCATTTGCAAGTCACTGGAATGGCTCAGGCATTTGTATCTTTGGCGCCGTTTTGCGGGCTGACGCTGGGGAATACTAGCAATGAATGACTACGCTTGCAATAATTTTCTTGAACGCCTGATGTGAACCGATTTCCAGAGTGACAGACGATCACGCCGCTGCTTTCGACGGTGGAAGTTTTCATCATTAGTCATGGAAATAACGCATTCTGCGGTGATTTCGGCGTCAAGCGCGTAAAGTGATCGATTTCGGCAACAACAAATTAATGCTTGCAAGCGTATGCGAATTGAGTCGAAGATGCCGACAAGCGAGATTCACCCCCGACAGAGAGAAAAAGATGGCTGCCAAAGAGAGCGATTCAAAGGAAACCAAACGCGGTGCAAGCGACAAGGTGCTGCAATCCGAGCGGCGCGATTTTGTCGATATGGTGCCCACAGATCGTGCCCGGGCGCAGCCGATGAAAGGATTCGATCCGATCTATACCGACATCGTTGACTATATCGTGCGATGCACCCACCGGATCTGGGATGAACGCGATGTCGGCCTGATCTATACCCATTACACCCATAATTGCGTTGTCTACAGCGCCAGTGATACCACCTATACCCGCGAAGAGGTCGTTCAGGGAACGATCCAGCGGATGTTCATGCTGCCCGAACGCCGTGGCATGGCGACCCATGTGATCTGGAATGGCAACGAAGACGACGGGTTCTATACCTCGCATCTGGTGACCGGCACCGGGCGCCACACACAGCCGGGCATTTACGGCAAACCCACGGGCCGGACGTTCGTGGCCCGCACCATCGCGGACTGTATGATCTATGAGAACATGATCTATCGCGAATGGCTGGTCGTCGATACCATGTCACAGGTCCAGCAGATCGGCCTGGACGCGCAGGCCTATGCCGAAAACATGGCGCAGGGGTATTTCAACAAAGGGCTGCTGGCCGTCGATATGGGCGAAAACCGCCGCCTGATCGGTCAATATCCGCCCGAAACAACGGCCGATCTGTCGATCGCCAACACTCCCCTTGAGGCAGAGGTGCTGGGCTGGCTGCACGAAATCCACAACAAACGGATGTTTGGCAAGATCAAGGAGGTCTATGCGCCAACCGTTCAATACCACGGCCCCCTGATGAAAGAGTTGTACGGCCACGGCGCCGTGACCCATCAGACCGTCGGCCTGTATTCGTCGGTTTCGGACGGCTTTTTCATGCCGCAGCACATCTGTTCGCAACCCTGCGAAGAAGGCGGCACCAAAGTTGCCGTGCGGTGGCTGATCGAGGGGCATCATCTGGGCTGGGGTGTTCTGGAACAGCTTGGCGCACCAACCGGCAAGCGCGTACAGATCATGGGGATGACCCATTTGCACATCAAGGATGGCAAGATCGTGGACGATTGGACGGTCTATGACGAAATGTCGATCCTGATGCAGGTGAAGCTGGCGCAGATGGCCGACAAGGACAGCGCCGTTCTGGCCAGCGAATAAGAAATCGGGGCTTGGGCGGGTCGCCTAGCCCCTGACCCACTGCTTTGAAACGGCGACGGCCTGCGCGAATTTTTCGCGATAGGGTGCGCCGTTTTCCTTTGGCAGATAGCTGCCAAAGTCAGACCCGATGTCGTGCCGGACGCCAAGATAATCACCGGCAAGCTGGAGCGTGCCCAGACCGGTCATTTCGGGCATCGCCGCGCACTGCACCTGACGGCCCGAAACATTGGCCAGAAACTGCGCAAAATAGGGGTTCTTGCTCATCCCGCCATCAATCAACAATCCCCCGCAAAGGGGAATGCAACGCTCCATGGCCGCAATAACTTCGGTCGCTCTCAGGGCAACGCCCTCCAGAATGGATTGAACCAGTTGCGCCGGCGAATGATCCAGTGAAAGGCCCAGCCAGACACCACGCGCGTCCGGTGCCCAATGGGGGCATCCCAGCCCTGTCAGGGCCGGAACAAACGCCAACCCCGATGCGATGGCTGTGGGGGAGTCAAAGCTGTCGATCTCGGAAAACGCGCCGAACAGACCAAGGGACCGCGCCCAGTTGACTGCCGCACTTGCCGCAAACACCCCGCCCTCCAGCCCATAAACGGGGGGCTGTCCCGCCAGTTGCCAGGCCACCGTCGGCAGCAATCCGACATCGGCCTTGCGCACCACTTGTTCGCCCGTGACCATCAGCGCAAACGCGCCCGTGCCAAATGTGATCTTGGCATCCCCGACGGCGCGACAGCCAAAGCCATAAAGGGCCGCTTGTTGATCCACCACACTGGCGGTGACCGGCACCGGCCCGTGGTCGGTTTCCATCGTGCCGAAATCGCCGGTGGTTGTTACAATGTCGGGCAAACAGGCCATTGGCACGTTGAAAAGATCGCACAGGGTTTGATCCCATGTGCGGGTTTGCAGGTTCATCAGGGATGTTCGGCTGGCCGTTGTCACATCCGTCACAAAACGCCCGGTCAGGCGATCCAGGAAGAACGCATCGCTGGTTCCCAACCGCAGGGTTCCGCGTGCCAGGGCGGCGCGGGCCTCTGGCAGGTTGCGCAGAATCCAGCCCAGTTTGGCCGCCGAGAAATAGGGATCGATCGGCAGCCCGGCGCGATCCAGAATGTCCGCCCCGGCGCCGCTTTGGCGCAACTGCGACAGCTCTGCCAGGGTTCTGTTGTCCTGCCAGACAATCACCGGCGACAGCGCCTGTTTCGTTTCAGCGTCCCACGCCAGACAGCTTTCGCCCTGGTTCGCGATGCCGACAGCATCCGATTTTCCGGCGGCATTCACACAGGCGCGGATATTCGCGATCAGGTCTTCGGGGTCATGTTCAACCCAGCCATCCCGTGGGAAAAACTGGCGGTGGGTGAGGGTTCGCACCACTTCCGGTTTTCCGCTCTGGCCCACGACAACGGCACGGGTGCTGGTCGTGCCCTGATCTATCGCCGTTATGCGCATGTCAGGGGTGCCCTTCAACGGAAAGGGTCACGTCTGTTGTTGGCATTCTTGCCGCAATGTCGCGCAGGGGCAGGGTCAACCGGCGGGCGGGTCGTGAATTGATGCGCGCCGACATCAACGGGCGGTCGTCTGATCGGGCGGTCAACTGGCCATTTGCCGGCGCATTCAGGCCGATCTGCATATGCTCCATGCCTCCGGTGCGGGTGGTGAACGTAAACTTTTGCGGAACCACAAAATGCAACCGGGGGTCGTTCAGCCGCAGCCGGGTTGATCCGGTTGTTGCAAAGTCACCGGACAAATCCTGTGCGATGCGGCGGGCCGTCGCGGCACCTTCGTGCCAGCACCACCCCGAGGTTTCGGCAGGGCGCAACAGGTTTCCGGCGCTGTAATAGGCCGGGTCCGAACATTGGCCGAACTGATCAATCACCGGCCCGCCGGAATGTGGGTCGACTTCAATATGGCTGTTGTAAAGCAGGGCGGCTTCGGGCCTGAACTGACCCGAAACAATCACCCCGTCGGTATCAATGCGAACAGGAACGCCCGCCGCATCGTTGAATTCCAGGGCCTCTACCCGGGTGCGGCCAATAATGCGGGGCGCGGTGACGCTGGTAAAAAGCGGGACGCGTTTCAACGTCAGATAGGGCCGCAGCACGCCCCGGGCGATAACCTGCGGGCGTTCCTCGATCATCGCGACGGGCGATATTTTCAGATGGTTGCAGGTCGCAATGGCCGAAAAGGAAACAAGCTCGGACCCCAGAATGACGGGGCGCGCGAAGGGGCGCAGCCCCTTGAGGTAGACATGGGCTTGCAACGCCCCGGTCGTCATCACGCCAAGGGGGCGATCCCCGCTGACAAAGCGTTGGGCGCGACTGGATTCGCGCACGCCGGTGCAAAGTACCACCCGTTGGGCGTTGATCGTGGCCGGGCCGTCCGGCGTTACCAGATCAAGCTGCCCGTGCGGCAACAGCCGTGTCACGGTTGTCGAGGTCAAAACCTGAACGCCAAGATCAACCGCCGTCTGTACGTTTCGGCGCGCATATGCCGGCCCCTTCAGCAGGCGCCCATATTCGCGAACCCCAAAGGGATAATGGCCGCAATGGCGCGGCACGCCCCCTGCTTCGGCTTCGCGTTCCAGAACGACAACCGATGCAATGCCCTGGCGTTTCAATTCGGCCGCAAGGGCCAGACCCGCCGTGCCGCCGCCCACGATGGCGACATGGCAACGATCCGGCGGTGTGGTTTCAGAATTGCCCATCGGCCTCGTCCTCTGGAACGGCCAGTCGGCCACGGGTCATGCTTGCGACTTCGGCCAGGCAGTAAAACCCCTGGCAACGGCCCATGCAAACACGCGTCCGGCGCTTTAGCCCCTGTAACGTCGCCGGGGGGCCGGCCCCGCAAGGACCGTTTCGATTTCGCGGCGCGTAACCATTTCGCAATGACAGATGATGCCGCCATTGCCCGGCACCTGCCAGTCGCGCTGATGATAGTCAGACAGGCGATCAACCTTGGGCCTCTTTGGTGTGGTGATCGGTTCGCCTGTCCATTCGTCAGACCCGACAAGATCGGCAACATGAGATGCGATGCCCAGTGCCGCGCTTAGCCCCGTTGACCGGATGCCGCCAACGCAGACATAGTTCAGGTCGGGTTTCTGGTTGATCTGGTAATCCTGAAATTCCGTCGCAGGCCGAAGCCCGGCATAGGCTGTCGTCACCTCACATTGTGCCAGCCCGGGCAGGATTTCACAGCCCCGGGCCTGCAACGCCAGCAATGCGGAACGGTCAGTTGCGGCATCGGTCCGGCTGGTCTGATCCTCGGCTGTTGGCCCGACCAGCAGATTGCCGAAAACCGTGCGGCACACAACCACGCCCTTGGTTGTCTTGGTGGGCACCGGCAGGACGATGGATGACAGCAGCGCCGATGCAGCTTTGTCAAAGACCACGAACTGGCCCTTGCGCGGCGTCACCGTGAATGCGGTTTCACCGGTCAGGCGCGCATCCACGATGTCGCCGTACAGACCGGAACAATTGATCACATATCTGGCGCGAACCGTTTTGCCAGCGGTATCAAGCGTCCAAAGGCCATGGTGGAAATCACCCCCAGAACCTCGGCGTTGCGCAACAAGGTGGCACCATTTGCCAGCGCCTGAAAAAGATAGGCATGGGCCGACGCCCAGGGATCAATCAGAAATTCACCCGGTACGTCAAAACCAGCAACGACCTTGTTCGACAGATGCGGTTCGCGGGCGGTTATTTCTTTGGCGCACAGGGGCGCGACATCGGACACGCCGTTTTTGTGGGCCTTTTCGATCAATGCGGGCAGCAGCGCCTCTTGATCGTTGTCCCAGGCAAGAACCATCGCGCCCGATTTCAACACAGGCAACCCGAGCGTTTTGGCAAGGTCGAGATATTCCGCATATCCCCGGGCGATGCAGCGTTGTTCCAACGATCCGGTTGGCGCGTCAAATCCAGTATGCAGAATGGCGCTGTTGCCTTTGGACGCGCCATCAAGAACGTCTGCGGCTTTTTCGATCAGAACCGTACTGGCCCCCTCAAGGGTCAGACGCCGCGCCATGGCGCACCCAACAACACCCCCGCCGATAATGGCGACATCGAAAGGTTTGGTCATGGAAGCCTCCTGTGCTGGGGCTGCGGTGTGCCAATGGTGCGTAGGGGCCGGATGGCGCTTGATAGCTGTCCCCTTGGGGTTAAATCAAGATGGAAACTGAAATAATGACCATATAGTCATAAATCTATATATTTTTACTATTTATAACATACAGAATTAACACAATAATATATATAAATTGCCCATACGGTCAGAATGATGGTAAATTCACTCACCCCGCAACAACACAAGTAGGAAACCAAAAATGACAAGTCGTCCGCCCACGGTTCGCCCGCAGGCCCGCAAGGCTGCCCTGGTTGAATTCATTGATCGCCGGGGCGAGGCGAGCGTTGAGGAACTCGGGCTTAAATTCGGGATGTCGCTGGAAACCGTTCGCCGGGATCTGAACGCGCTTGCCGATCTGGGGCAGATCCGCAAGGTCCATGGGGGCGCGGTTCGCATATCCACTGCCGGCGAAGGCCCGTTCCATGACCGGCAGAAACGAAACATGCTGGCCAAACATCTTGCCGCAGAAAAACTTTCCAACCTTGTGCAGCCCGGAGAATCGGTTTTGATCGACACCGGCTCAACCACCCTTATCGCGGCGGGGGTTCTGGCCCGGATCAGGGATTTGACCATTATCACCAATTCCACGCGCATCGCCGATGTCTTTGCCCGCGCGGGCAATGGGGCCGATGTCGTTCTTCTGGGCGGAACCTATCGGGCAGACAATGCACAGACGGTGGGGCCGGTCACCTGCGCCGAAATTGGCAGATATTGCACCGATCATGCGATCCTGACGATCGGCACGCTGAATGGGGCCGGGGCATTCGATTATTCCCGGGACGAGGCGCAGGTTGCCCGCGCAATGATCGCAGCGGCGGGGCGCCTTTCCATCGTTGCGGATTGTTCCAAGCTGGGCAGGAAATCGACATTTCAGGTTTGCCCTCTCGAACAGATTGACACGCTGATCCTTGATGAACTGCCGCCCGAAAACCTGCTGTCGACGTTGAAATCGGCAGAAATCGCGCTGCTTTGATTGTTACAGCCGGGGGCAAGCCCTGCTTGCCAAATTCGCGGTTCCCGGGCCATAGTGCCACGGAAACGATCTGCGGAATACTGCTGTGACCGAAAATCTACGCGCCATGAAACGTCATCTGCATGAGGGGCTGTCGGCCCTTTGTGCCGCCGGGCCAACCGGCCTGGCGGATGCCGCAGCGGCGCTTTATCACCCGGATGTCGCGCTGCGGGCGGCGCATCCGATGAACGAAACCCAGGGCGTTGAACCGTTGCTGGAAACACTCTGGTTGCCCCTGCTGCGGTCATTCCCGGATGTGGAACGCCGCGATCTTCTGGTGGTCGGCGGCGGCTATGAAAACCGCGACTATGTGGGGATGGTCGGTCATTATTGCGGTACCTTCCGAAACGACTGGCTCGGGATTCCGGCGACGGGGCGCCCGATCAACATTCGCTATGGCGAAATCCATCAGGTGCAGGATGGCAGGATCATCCAATCCAACTGCATCTGGGATGTGCTGGATGTGATCCGGCAGGCCGGATTTTGGCCGCTGGCCCCCAGTCGTGGCGCCGAAGGGATGTGGTATGGCCCGCTGACCGGCGACGGGTTGGATTTTTCGGCGCGCGATCCGGCGCAATCAGCGCAAAGCATAGCGCAAACCCTGGCGATGCACGGCACCTTGGGCGCCTATGATGATCTGGCCGGGGCAGGGCGCGACGGGTTGTTGAACATGCCGCAAAAGCAACACTGGCACCCAAAGATGATGTGGTACGGGCCATCGGGAATCGGCACGACACGCGGGCTTCAGGGGTTTGTGGATTATCACCAGCTCCCCTTTCGCATTGCGTTTCCAAAGCGCAAGGGCGGCGGGCAATGGGACGAAATCGCCGAGCTGAAAGCGCAGCATCAGGGGGGCATTACGTGCGTCTTGGTGACGGGTCATATTCCCTGACGGCGGGATGGCCCAGTGTGTTTGCCAATCATCTGGGCGGCGGCTTTCTGGGCCTTGGCCCGACGAACCGTCCGGTCACCATGCGTGTCATGGATTTTTATTTGCACCACCAAGGCCTGATCCGCGAAAACTGGGTTCCGATCGACATCCTTGATCTGCTGATGCAGATGGGGGTCGATGTTCTTGACCGCATGAACAGTCATTTTCGGGTGGATGGGGCTTAGGGCATTCGCATGGCCAATCGCGCCGTTGCGAAACGGGAACGGGCAGCAGGCCGGGCCAAAAGTTGACCACAGCGCCGGACGATACCGGAAAATCGCGGAACGTGCGGCTGTAAGATTCTGGGGCCAGCGGGCCGCCGGCAATTCGGCATCTTGTCACAAAAGTGTAACAAAACTCTTACATACGCATCACAATAGCAGCGTATCCGGCACCCAGGTCGTGTTCTCGACCGATGCAAACCTGGGAGTATTCCATGTATCATCTGAAACTGGCTGCAACTGTCTGTGCGGTCGCTGGCATCTCTGCGGTCGCTGCCGTTGCGCAAAGCCGTGATGCAATCCGCATCGTCGGATCGTCGACGGTCTTTCCGTACACCCAAGCCGTGGCAGAACAATTCGCCAACAACACCGGCGCACCTTCGCCCATTGTCGAATCGACCGGTACGGGCGGTGGCATGCAGATTTTCTGTGGCGGCATTGGCGAAGCGCATGCTGACATTACCGGCGCGTCGCGTGCCATGAAAGCATCGGAATACGCACTTTGCAAACAGAACGGTGTCACCGATATTTCGGAAGCACTGATCGGCTTTGATGGTCTGTCGCTGGCGATTTCACGCGACAACGATCAGGACTGGAGCCTCACACTCGGCGAAGTGTACCTTGCCCTCGCGGCCCAGGTGCCAGTCAACGGTGCGTGGGTCGACAACCCCTATACCAAATGGTCGGAAATCAACCCGGGCCTGCCTGGCACCGAAATCCTGGCGTATGGCCCGCCGCCGACTTCGGGCACGCGCGATGCTTTTGTCGAACTGGCGATGCATGCCGGTTGCAGGGAACTGGACTATGTCGCAAGTGGTGGCTTTGACGGTGATTGGATTGACGAGAACTGTTCGCGCATGCGCACCGACGGCCCATTCGTCGAAGCGGGCGAAAATGACAACCTGATCGTTCAGCGTATCGAGGCTGACCCGAACTCCATGGGCATCTTCGGGTATTCGTTCCTGTACGAGAACCTCGACAAGTTGAAGGGTGTTGCCATCGAAGGCGTCGAGCCGTCCATCGACACCATCGCCGACAAATCCTATCCGATCTCGCGCCCGCTGTATTTTTACGTGAAGAACGCGCACCGCGGCGTGATCCCGAACCTGAACGAATTTATCGAGGAATATATGTCCGATGATGCGCTGGCGTCGGGTGGCTATCTGTCCGAGCGTGGCCTCGTTCCGCTGGCCGAAGAGCGCATGAACGCGCTTCAGAAAGCCGTGCTGAACAGCACCGCCATGGACGCTCCTGCAAGCTGACGTGCGGCGTAACGCGCCCGGGTCGGAGATTTCCGGCCCGGGCATCCTTAATCAGGCGGGACTTTCCGATGACGACCTTGGCTTTCGCTATTCTTATTGCTGCCAGTCTTGTGGCCTATGCGTTGAACCGACGCGCCGCCATCGGGATCAGGGATGACGGACAAAGGCTTCATTCCGTTTCCGGCTATCACGGCCTCTTTGCGCTGTTGTTGATCCTTGTACCGGTTCTTGTCATCATTCTGGCATGGCTGGTACTTCAGGGGTCGGTCATCAATGCCGTGGTGATGCGGGGCCTGCCCGAGGGAACCCTTGACGGGGTCAGTCAGGGGCAGGCCGATCTTATTCTTGCTGAAATCAAATCGGTCGCGGGCGGTCGTATCTTCGGCACGCCAGAACCATGGAAGATCAGCGCCGCCGAGCGGCTGAGCGATCTGCGGCAGATGGCATCCCTGGCGCTCGTGCTGATGACGGCGATACTCAGCGCCGGGATTGCGGCATTCGCGCGGCGCAAGGTTGCCGCGTCGTTTCGCGCCCGTCAGGGTGTCGAAAAAATCGTTTCTGGGCTTATGATCTTTTGCTCTGTCGTCGCTATATTCACCACCGTGGGTATCGTTGCATCCCTTGCCTTCGAGACGTTCAAATTTCTGCGGCTCGTGCCGTTGAGCGAATTTCTTTTCGGTTTGAACTGGGAACCCCAGATACCCATCAGAGCAGATCAGATCGCTGCTGCCGGGGCCTTTGGGTGGATTCCGGTCATCGTCGGAACGGTCGTGATTACCATCGTCGCCATTCTGATCGCGGTGCCGGTCGGGTTGCTTTCGGCGATCTACCTTTTTGAATTCGCGCCCAAACCGGTACGGGCTGTCTGCAAGCCGATCCTCGAAATCCTCGCTGGCGTGCCAACGGTTGTTTACGGTTTCTTTGCGGTTCTTGTCGTCGCGCCTGCAATCCGCAGTTTCGGTGCCTCGCTGGGCATTCCCGTTGCGCCCAACACCGCCCTGGCAGCGGGTGGTGTGATGGGCATCATGCTGGTTCCCTTTATTTCGTCGTTTGCCGACGATGCGCTGTCGGCGGTCCCCCGCGCCATGCGTGATGGTGCCCTGGCGCTTGGCGCGACGCGCGCCGAAACCGTGCTGAACGTCCTTTTTCCGGCGGCGATCCCCGGTATCGTCGGCGGTGTGCTTCTCGCCGTCAGTCGCGCGATCGGCGAAACGATGATCGTTGTCATGGCAGCCGGACTGATCGCAAACCTGACCCTTAATCCGTTGGAAAGCGTTACGACCGTCACCGTTCAGATTGTCACGCTTCTTATCGGTGACACGTCCTTTGACAACCCCAAGACCCTGGCGGCGTTTGCCCTTGGGATGATGCTTTTCATCGTCACGCTCATCATCAACATCTTCGCGCTTCGGATCGTTCGGAAATACCGCGAAGCCTACGACTGAGGATCAGACAAATGACAGATATTCCCTCCGGTTCCATGCCCGAGGCGACGATCGGCAAAGTGCGTGGAACCCTCGCACGGCGCCACCGCAAACAATGGATCCTTCAGGGTCTGGGGGTTGCGGCCATATGCACCGCATTTCTGATGTTGTTCATCCTGCTCGGGTCGCTTCTGTCGACGGGGTACAAAGCGTTCACGCAAACGCAAATCACGCTCGACGTGTACATTGACCCCGCCAGGGTTGACCGCGACAGGCCAGAGCGCGGTAGTTTTGACGAATTTCTTTCCACGGCGCTTGCCGCGCGTCTGCCGTCGGTCAATCCGACAGACCGTGGGACACTGCGCACGATTGGCAGGATCTTGTCAAACGGCGCCCAGTTCGCCCTGCGCGACAGGGTGGTTGGCGATCCCGAACTGATCGGGCAGAAGGTCACGATCACGGTGCCGGTTTCGGACCCTTACGATCAGCTCTATAAAGGTCTGCTTGACCGAAACACCCCAGAGACCTTTCGGAGCCTGAAGGACGACGAAATCGGTTACTATGATCAGTTGATGCAAGCGGGTGCCATCACATCGCGCGTCAATACCGGCCTGATCACACGTGCCGACAGCCGCTTTCCTGAACTTGCCGGCCTCAGGGGGGCAATCATGGGATCGTTCTGGGCGCTTCTGATCTGCTTTCTGATCTCGTTTCCGCTGGGCATCGGCGCGGCGGTCTGGCTCGAGGAATTTGCGCCGAAAAACAAGATCAGCGATCTTGTCGAGGTCAATATCAACAACCTCGCCGCTGTTCCCTCTGTGGTCTTTGGCCTTTTGGCGCTTGCGGTATTCATCGGCTGGTTCGGGATGCCGCGTTCGGCGCCGTTCGTGGGTGGCCTGACGCTGGCGCTGATGACCATGCCGACGATCATCATTGCGACGCGCGCCGCGCTCAGGGCTGTTCCGCCGTCCATACGCGAAGCTGCATTGGGCGTTGGCGCATCACAACAACAGGTGGTTTTCGGTCACGTTGTGCCGCTGGCCATGCCGGGCGTTCTTACCGGCACGATCATCGGTCTGGCGCAGGCATTGGGCGAAACCGCGCCGCTGCTGCTGATCGGGATGAACGCCTTCATCACGTCGGCCCCGGGCACCCCCTTTGAAAGCGCGACCGCCCTGCCCACACAAATCTTTATATGGGCAGACAGCCCAGAGCGCGGCTTTGTCAGCCGAACCTCGGCTGCAATTCTCGTATTGCTGGCCTTTCTGATCATGATGAACGCCATCGCGGTCTTCCTGCGCAGCAAGTTTGAACGCAAATGGTAACCCCGAAAGGAGAGTCCGTGGACGACCTCAGAGCAATCGACGCCGATGTCGATACACATGCGACCAAGATCAGCGCCAAGGGTGTTCAGGTTCACTATGGCGACACCCATGCGATCAAGGATGTCGGCGTTGAAATCAAGGAACGCACGGTAACCGCCTTTATTGGCCCGTCAGGTTGCGGCAAGTCGACATTCCTGCGGTGCATCAACCGCATGAACGATACCATTGATATTTGCCGCGTCGAAGGTGACATTCTGATTGATGGCGCAGATATCTATGATCGCGACGTTGATCCGGTGCAACTGCGGGCCCGTGTCGGAATGGTATTCCAGAAGCCGAACCCGTTTCCCAAATCTATCTACGACAATATCGCCTATGGCCCGAAAATTCACGGATTGACAAAATCCAAGGCCGATATGGATGAAATCGTTGAAAAATCGCTTCGTCGTGGGGCGATTTGGAACGAGGTCAAAGATCGGTTGCACGCGCCGGGAACCGGCCTGTCAGGTGGTCAACAGCAACGTCTTTGCATCGCAAGAGCCATCGCGACAAACCCCGAGGTTCTTTTGATGGACGAGCCGTGTTCCGCCCTTGACCCTATTGCAACGTCGCAGGTCGAAGAACTGATCGACAGTCTGCGCCAGAACTTTACCGTCGTGATTGTCACGCATTCGATGCAGCAGGCCGCGCGGGTCAGCCAGAAAACGGCATTCTTTCATCTCGGAAACCTTGTCGAGTATGGCGACACAAGCGCGATATTCACGAACCCCCGTGACGGTCGGACCGAGAGCTATATTACCGGGCGGATCGGATAGGAGAATTGGCATGAACCCACAGCATATTGCCAGCGCGTTTGATCGTGATCTTGAAGGCGTGCAGGCCATGGTCATGAAGATGGGCGGTCTTGTCGAGTCAGCGATGATCCAAGCGGCCCGGGCTCTCGAAATCCAAGATCTGGAGCAAGCTGAAGCCGTCCGCCGGAATGACAGGGCGATCGACAGGCTCGATGAAACCATCAAGCTGGATTGCGCCCGGATACTGGCGACCAGATCGCCGACAGCAAGCGACCTTCGCACCGTTCTGACAGTCATGAGCATCAGTTCCAATCTGGAGCGCTGCGGCGACTATGCAAAAAACATTGCGAAACGCACGACCGTCGTGACCCGGGAACAGCCGATCACCGGGGCATCGTCTGCCTTGCGGGCGATGCAGATGGCCGTTCAACACATGATCAACGATGCGCTTGATGCCTATATCCGCCGCGATGTCGAAAAGGCACAAGAGGTTCGCACACGGGATCGCGACGTAGATCAAATGTACAACGTCCTGTTCAGGTCGCTTCTGACACATATGATGGAGGACACCCACAACATCACCGCCTGCATGCACCTCCATTTCATTGCCAAGAACATCGAGAGGATGGGCGATCACAGTACATCGATTGCTGAACAGGTGATTTATCTGGTTTCTGGCGATTTACCCGACGATGATCGCCCAAAGAACGACACGACCTCCCTTGCCCCCGCGATGGAGCAGTACGGCGCATGAGACCTGACCAACCGATCATCCTTGTCGTAGAAGACGAACCTGCCCAACGTGCGGTGCTTGTCTACAATCTCGGCAGCCAGGGCTTTACGGTCTTGCAGGCGGAAACCGGTGACGAAGCTCTTTTGGTTATCGAAGAGCAGGTTCCGGATGTCATTGTGCTGGACTGGATGCTGCCGGGTGTGTCCGGTATCGAGATTTGTCGTCGTCTCAAGGCGCGATCATCGACACGCGGAATACCCGTTCTGATGATTTCCGCGCGCGGCGAAGAAGGCGATCGGGTTCGCGGGCTTGAAACCGGAGCAGATGATTATGTTCCCAAGCCCTATTCCGTCGCCGAATTTCTGGCGCGGGTCCGCAATCAACTGCGCCGGGTGCGGCCAGCGTCAGCCGGTCAGCGCCTGCAGTTTGAAAATATCGTGCTGAACGCCGAAACGCACAGAGTGTCACGCGACGAAAAGGTGCTAAAGCTTGGCCCGACGGAATTTCGGCTCTTGTCGGCCTTGATGGAAAAGCCCGGGCGTGTCTGGAGCCGGGAGCAACTGCTTGATCGGGTCTGGGGGCGTGACATTTACGTCGACACCCGAACTGTCGATGTCCATATCGGGCGCCTCAGAAAGGCAATTTGCCCAAACGGCGCGTCTGATCCGATCAGAACTGTCCGCGGCGCGGGCTATGCGTTGGGATGAATGTTGCCCAATGTCCGGCAAGGCGATGACCCGCCTGAATCAGACGGGTTTTGGCTTTGCCTTCTCATGGGCCGGGATTGCGTGCGGGTCTTTCAGAAAGCCACCCAACCTCGTTCGATAATCGGCGGCAAGATCACTGCGGCCGGATGTTTCCAGTCGCGCAAGATACCGCTCTGGTTCGGAATACAAAACCGGCCCACGTGCGAGATTCTGCTGCAACTTGTCAGGTTCGGACGTGGGGCGTCCGGCATATTCGAACCACCAATCGGCGAGGTCAGCCTTTAACGGTGTGGCGCGTTCGGGGTGACCCGGCATCAGATCTTTCGTCATGTGCGGATCATCGGACAGGTCATAGAGCGCCTCGGGATCCGCCTTGTAAGTGCCCGGATGCAACGTGCGGATATAGAGCAGATCGCCTTTGCGCACCGCCCGTTGAAAGGTGTGAACCCCTTGGCTGAGGATCAGGTGATCGCGCCCGTCGAAATCTTCGCCGCGCAAAACGGGTGCAAACGATCTGCCGTGCCATCCCTCAGGCGTGGGCAGGCCCAACATGTCACAAAGCGTGGGGCCGAAATCAAGGTGATAGAACAATCCGTCATGTGATCGCTTTTCGTCGGGCAGCCGGTCGGTCACGCCGGGCCAATGAACGATCAGCGGAACCCGTGTTGTCGCGGGGTGGGCATAGGCGTGTTCGCCATAGATGCCATGTTCGCCAAAGGCTTCGCCGTGATCGGCAGTAAAGACAATGGCCGTGTCCTTTTCGATTCCCAATTCCTTGAGTTTCTGCAAAATCCTGCCGATGTGATGGTCGATATAGGAAATTGCACCGTCATAGCCGTTGATCAGCTGTTCGAAATCGGCGCGATCACTGATCGCATGTGGCGTGATCTCGGGGTTTGGCGACGGATCGCCGTAAGCGCCGTGCAGATCCCGGGCTGTGGCCGCGCCGTAAAGGGTCTGATGCGCGGCGATCGTGTCGGCGTCGGGCCATTCGGGCGCTGGCCCGCTGGCCGCAGCGCGATCAAGCGTCGCCTTGTCGATCTGGTAATCGCGATGGGCATCCCAGAAGTTGAGCATCAAAAACCACTTGTCATCCTTGCCCCGCCTGTCGAGCCAACCCAGCGCCGTGTCGGCCACCTCTGCCGCGTCTTCGTCGATACCCAATGACAGGCTGGGGCGCAGGAATTCCATGAAGTTGCCATGGAACCAATAGGCCTGATGCCGTTCGGCAAAGCAGGTCATGCCAACGGTGTGATATCCGCCGGTGTTGGCCAGGTGAAAGCCAAGAAAGGGCGCATCGCCGCGCTGGCTGCGCGACTCTGTCAGATAGAGATCGCCGTCGTTGGATTGATGCCCGATTGCCCCGGTTGTGATGCCGAATCTTTGCGTGGTGAACCCGGCGCGGGAAGGCACGCACGGGGTGTCGGAACTGTGACATTCATCAAACCGGACACCCTTGTCCGCAATCGACTGAATGTTCGGTGTCAATTTCCGCGCATAGCCATATGGCGAGGTGTGGTCGGGTCGCAGAGAATCGACGTCTATGTAAATGATGCGCATAGGGACCTCTCGTTTCGGCGGGATGGGGAAGGGTCACAAACAAATAGCACCAAAAAACACCAAAATCAAACTTATTGTGTTATGTTGTGGTCGATAATGTTAGATATTTGTGCCATTTCGCGGCATCAGACCGCGATCACGACCTCGACATCGAAATCGGCCAGGACCGCAGCCATTTCCACGGGAAGCGGGGCGTCGGTGATCAGAACATCAATTATGTCAAACCCCATCACCCGGACCGCAGAAGATTTCCCAACCTTGGAACTATCGACCAAAAGCACCCGCGACAGCGATTGGGCCGCGAGGGTTTTCTTGATTTCCGCGTCTTCGATGGAATAATCGAACAACCCGTCTTCGGTGATCCCCGCCACCGCAAGAAAGGCGATTTCGAATCTGAAATCCCGCAGATAGGCGATGGTTTGTGCCCCCACCGTCGAAGGGTCGGCGCCTGCAATCCGCCCGCAGGGTGCGTAAATCTGCATCTGGTTCTTCGCAAGCAGACCCTGGATCGGCAACGAAGCACAGACAATGTGAACCGTGTTGTCAGATATCAGTGATGCGAGTTCGAAACATGTGGTCCCAACGTCGATGGCAATCGTTTCGCGCGGCTGGATGCGACGGACCGCGCTGGCCGCAATGCGCATTTTCTCGGGCCGGTTGCGGGTGGCACGGTTTTCGACGCTCGGCTCGATCATCTCGAACACCTTGCTGCGCAAGCCGTCGTTCGAATGCGCCCCGCCGTGGGTCCGCACCACATGCCCTTCGGCACCCAGCTTGTCCATATCCCGCCGGATTGTCATTTCCGACACGCCCAGCCGCTCGGCGATCTCGCTGACCGAGGCGTGGCCATTGCCCTCCACCTCGGCCAGAATGGCCTCAAGGCGGACAGTGGCGGGGATACGTTTTGTGGTCATTTTCACAACTCAAACTTGCGTTCATCCAGTGAACATAAATGAAATCTACCAAAAACGAACAAAAAATGTCAATGATTCACGCACCTGCCCCTGCTTATTCGGGCGGTCGCTGGTGGGCCCACGGGGCCATCAGCTCATACGCGCGGGACGCCTGCAAGACCAATGCATCCCCATGGCGCGGCCCGACAATTTGCAGGCCGATGGGCAAGCCCTGCCTGGACAGGCCGGCGGGAACGCTGGCAGCCGGGTTGTGGAACACATTGAACGGAGAACTGAAGGGCGCCCATTCCATCCAGTCCCAATCGTGTTCCGGATAATCTTCGGGCCGCAGTCGGCCATTGGTGACCGGCAGGCAGGCCACTGTCGGCGTCAGCAACAGATCGTGCTGACCAAACCATGCAACGAGGCGCTGAAAGATCGGAAAGGCGTTCACCTTGTCGAACAGGAATTCCCCAGAGGTCTGATTCAACGCGCCACGGGCACAAGCAACAAGCGCGGGATCAAGCCTGTCGAGCTGATCCCCAAGACGATGAAACACGATGGCCGACATGATCGCCTGCCAATTGCGTTTGGCAATCTCCATCAACCCCGAAAGGTCCAGATCTGCGGCCACGACTTCGGCGCCGAGATCACAGAACCGCTGGGCCGCCTTTTCACAGGCGGCCAGAACCTCTGGGTCAATCTTGTCAACGAAACCAAGATCCGCGCTCCATCCGATACGCATGCCCTTGAGCGGCTTGTCGAGGCTCTCCAGATACTTGGGCGACGGGCATTCCAGCGAATAGAGGTCGCGATCATCGGGGCCTGAGCAGGCCTCCATCATCAACGCGGCATCGGTGACATTTCGGGTCAATGGGCCGTAATGGGTATGTTGGTTGGTATTGGGCAGCATCAAAGGGATGCGGCCGTGCGATGGCTTCAGGCCGTAGATGCCGCAAAAGGATGCCGGAATCCGGATTGATCCGGCGCCGTCCGTTCCCGTTGCCAGCGGGACCATGCCGGTCGCCACCGCAACGGCAGAGCCGCCGGAACTGCCACCGGGATTGCGCGTCTTGTCCCACGGATTATGCGTCATGCCGTGCAGTTCGGAATAAGTCAGCCCCATCCACGCCATATCCGGCGTGGTGGTTTTGCCCAGCGGGATCGCGCCGGCGTTTTCCATCCGCTCGATGATTGGTGAAAACCCGGTGGCCACATGGCCCGCGTTGGGAAGCGAACCGACAGTGGTGACCTGCCCTTGGTAATCATCTGAATCCTTGATCGCATAGGGCACCCCATGCAGGGGCCCCCAGAATTCACCGCGCATCTGCGCCTCTTCGGCCGTTTTTGCCTTGGTGCGGGCAATATCGAACATCGGCAGGCAAAAGGCGTTGAGGGCGCCATCCAACTTTTCGATCCGTGTGATACAGGCCTCGGTCACCTCAACCGGCGACAGCGTCTTGTTTCTGACCCGGGCTGCAATTTCGCTGGCGTCCATCCAATGCAGTTCAGTTGCGCTCATTGCCTCAGATCCTTTGTCCGGTCGCCGCATCGAAAAGATGCACTGCATCAAGGCGCAATGACACGGAAATTCCCTGCCCGGGCCTGAGATCGAGCCTCTCTTGTTGGGTGATCTGCACCTCTTGGCCGCCGATCGTACCGCTCAGGATTGTTTCATTGCCGGTGGGTTCGACCACGTCGACCTTCATGACCGTCATGCCATCGCTTGCGACAATCTCGAAATGCTCTGGCCGGATGCCATATTTCGCGGCGCGCCCATTGGCGGCGGCAACACCCTGGGGCAAGGGCAAGATACTGCCATCGGTCAGTTGGAACCCTGAATCAGTGATCGTTCCTTCCAGCAAATTGATCGCGGGCGAGCCGATAAAGGTTGCCACGAACTCATTCGTTGGGGCGTCGTACAGTTCGAGCGGAGAGCCGATCTGTTCGATATTGCCGCCGCGCATCACCACGATCCGGTCGGCCATCGTCATGGCCTCGATCTGGTCATGGGTGACATAGACCGAAGTGGCGCCAAGCCGTTGATGCAGCGATTTGATTTCCGTCCGCATCCGCACGCGCAGCTTGGCGTCAAGATTCGAAAGCGGTTCATCAAACAGGAACACCTTGGGGCTGCGCACAATGGCACGCCCCATGGCGACACGCTGGCGCTGGCCGCCCGACAATTCACGCGGAAACCTTTCCAAATAATCGGTCAGGTTCAGGGTTGCAGCAGCGTCGCGAATTCGGGCGTCCATCTCACTGGCGGGAACTTTGGCCAACTTGAGCGCAAACCCCATGTTCTGGGCCACGGTCATATGTGGGTACAGGGCATAGCTTTGAAACACCATTGCGATGTCACGATCCCGGGGCGCGATGTCGTTGATCACCTCGCTGTCGATGCTGACAGTCCCGCCCGTGACATCCTCAAGCCCGGCAATCATGCGCAGCAGGGTCGATTTCCCACAGCCTGAAGGGCCGACAAGCGCAACGAATTCGCCGTCCTGAATGTCGACGTTGATGCCATGGATCACCTCGACAGCACCATAATTTTTCTTGAGATTTTCTACGGAAACGTTGGCCATGGGATTATCCTTTTACTGCGCCGGCGGTGAGGCCTTTAACCAGGTATTTTTGCAGGAGAAGCACCAACAACAGCGTCGGAGCGAGACCGATCAGACAGATCGCCATCATGACGGTGAAAAAGACGAACTGGTCCGATACCAGCCCGGCCAGCACCACCGGCAAAGTCATGTATTCCGGCTTGGATGCAATGATCAGCGGGATCAGCAGTTCGTGCCAGGAAATGATGAAGATGATCACGCCAGAGGCCGCCAGCGCCGGTGTTGAAAGCGGCACCACGATACGCACATAGGCGCCCAGCCGGGTACACCCATCAAGCCGCGCGGATTCCTCAAGCTCTTTGGGAAAGGCCTGAAAATAGGGCACGAGAATGATGACTGCATAGGGAAGCAACAGCCCGACCTCGGCTATGATGATTCCGGGCAAGGTATTGAGCAGCCCGATGTTGCGCATCACGACAAAGAGCGGCAGCATCAGCACGATCAGCGGCACCATGCGACTGATCACCGTTGCGTTCATCAGGTATCCAGTCCAGCGCAGCTTGAGCCGGGTAACCGTCAGCGCCGTCAGGGTGGCCAGCGTCAGCGTCAGCACCGTTACACATGTGGCCACAAGCACCGAGTTGAGAAAGGCATTGCGGAACCAGGTGACCGAGTTTGGCAAATAATCAATGCCCTGAAACGCCTCGCCCTTGTTTTCACCGCCCGACAGGATCAGCCGGAAATTATCCAGCGTGTATTCTGACGGAAGCAGCGCCCAGACGTCTTCTTGCAGCGTGCGTTCGGATTGCAACGCGCCCAGCACCACGGGAACGAGGGGCAGGATCAGAAAGCAAATCACCAGGACATTGGCAAAGTACATGAACATGCGATAGCGGAATGACATTCTTTTCATGATCAGTACTCCACTTTCTTATAGACGTAGCGGACGTATGCGATGGCAACGACACCGACGATCAACGCCAGAACATAGGCCGACGCAGCGCCAACCCCAATGTTGAACGGCGGATTGAACGAGGTCTTGTAGGTGTACCATGCCGCGACCCATGTATCGTTGCCCGGGCCGCCTTGGGTGATCGCGAAAATCTCGTCGAAGATCATGAAGGCAAACGTCGTCCGTAAGATCAGCGTCACTGCGATGATCGGGCGCAGCAGCGGCAAGGTGATATAGCGAAACTTTTCCCACATCGTTGCGCGGTCAAGCTCGGCTGCTTCGTACAGGTGATCCGGGATACCCTGAAGTGCGGCATGATAAAGCAGGATGTTGAACGGAACGGTGCGCCAGACATAGGCAATGATGATCGCCATGAAGGCCGTGGACGAATTGCCCAGCCAGATCACCTGTTCGTCGATCAGGCCCAGTTGATACAGCAGACGGTTGAGATAGCCGAATTGGGTGTTGAAGATAAACGCCCAGAGAAAGCCATTTACGATCGGGGGCACCGCCCAGGGCACAAGGATCAGGAATTTGGTGACCTTGGACAGTTTGATCCGGTGTTCGTTGATCACCAACGCGATCATCAGGCCGATCGTCACCTCAAGCAAAACCGAAATGACGACAAAGAGAACCGTGTTCCTCAAGGATTTCCAGAACACCGGATCGCTGAACAGCTCGGCGTAATTTGCCCAGCCGCTGAAGGCGTACTCTCCCGACCGCAGTTCACGCACGCCGACTTCGTGAAAGGACAAGTATCCGGCAAAGAAAATGGGGTACGCAAGGATGAGGGCAAAACATATCAGGGTCGGGGCATTCATCCCCAATGCCAGCCACGAAGGGGCCAGCTCTCCCCAACGACGTTTCGCCGCCTTGCCTTTACCGATTGCAGTGTCTGACTGTCCTATCATGAGAATGGTCCAATATTTCTACAATTTTCCTGGGCGGTGGTGCCCGTGAAGCGACGGCTGATACTGGCGCCGGGCCAGTATCAGGTGACTTGGGTGCTGCGTTAGCGTTTGGCGGAAATCGCGGCGGCGGTTATGTTGTCACAAGCCACATCAACCGAAATTTCGCCCTTGAGGCAGGCCGCCAGTTCAAGGTTCAACTGCTCGTTCCACTTGCTGTACCAAGGTTCAGTGACCGCAGGCACAACCTTTTCATAGTTCACGCCACTGGCGAATATCCCGTTAAGAACATCAACATCCACCCGGTCCGACCAGGCTTTGCGAACCTCGTCGCTTTGCGCGACCGACGTGAACCCCGGATAGAGCATCGAGCTTTTGGCGAGGCTCAGCGCCTGGGTATAAACGCCGTCCTTGGTTCTGCCGCCAAGATATTGCAGCAACTTCCACGCCCATTCCCGGTTACGGGTCGCGTCGGACATCATGTAGTACCAGGTCGCAACGAGGGTGGCGCCATCACCCGGCAAACCGTGGATCTTGCCCTTGCCGGCAATCGGCGACTGCGCAGGGTCGTTCATCTGGTTCATGAAATAATTGTGGAAGGTGCCCAGATAGAGATGTTTGCCGGTGTTGAAGACCTTTACCGCGGGCAGGAACTTCAGGTTCAGTGAATCGGGATCGGCGATCTCGTGCTTGATGAACGTGTCCTGAAAATACTGGAGCGCTTCGCGGGCGATCGAGCCGGGGCCCATTTCCGGGTTCATGTCCTCGTCGAAAATCCGGCCACCGCGGTTGCAGACCTGGCTGAACCAGGTGCCCGGCAGGGTTTCCAGCGCCGGACCACCGACCCAAAGAAGCGGATATTTCGACACGCCATCGGCCTTGGCCTTCAGGCATTGTTCGGTCAGCTCGTCCCAGCTCTGGAAAGGTTTGCCCGCAAAACCGGCCTTGGTCAAAAGCTCGTCGTTATAGGCAAAGGCCCAGGCAATGGAGAGATAGGGCAGCCCCCACAATTTGCCGTCAACGGTCGCGGTCGACCGCGCGAGCGGGGTCATGTCGGCAATGTAATCCTCGACCCCGGGAAGACCATCAAGCGGGGCGGCAATACCCTGATCAATGTAACTTGCCATGGTCGACAGGATCGAAACAAATACGTCAATATCTTCGCCGGCGGCAAACATGGTGGTCAGCTTGGCGATTTGCGGTTCGATGTTCGGCTCGATGATCGTATCCACCGGAACGCCCCAGTCGGCCTCGAACTTGTCCGCGATTTCCTGATAGATATTTCCGTACTGCCAGACCACAAGGTTGATCCGGTCGACATCCGAATCGGGCCGGGCTGCATAGGCCTCTTGCGCGAATGACATGCCCGGCAGCATGCCCGCACCCGCGGCGCCGACCGCAGCCAGCGCCTTGAGGAAATTCCGGCGTGCGATCAGTACGTCGTCGAGTGATGTCTTTACCTTGGTCATCTGCTTTCTCCCTGTGAATGCCGCTCGCGGCGGCGTCTTTCTGATTTCCACATTTATGGGATTAGCACAAAAAACTACATATTAAAACAAAAATGTTGCTTTGATGTGTTTTTATGTTAGTTATTGAATGATAGAAATCTTGTTCGAGGAGTCTCAGCCCATGATTTTCGATTTTTTGGGAGATAAGAAGCGCGCCGTTGTATCCATGTGTCACATGGGCGCCCTGCCGGGATCGCCGCTCTATGATTCGGATGGCGGTATCAACAAACTGATAGACGACGCGCTGTCGGATATCAGCAAACTTCAGGATGGCGGCGTCGACGCGATCATGTTCGGCAACGAGAATGACCGCCCTTACCTGTTGCAGGCGACACCGGAATCGATTGCTGCCTATACGGCCATCGTGCAGGCCTGCAAACCCGAACTGAAGGTGCCGTTCGGGGTGAACTACCTTTGGGATCCGACCGCTTCTGTCGCGATCGCGGTCGCGACACAGGCCAAATGGGTACGCGAAATCTTTACCGGGGTGTTTGCCTCGGACATGGGTATCTGGGCGCCCAATGCTGCCCGTCCGGCGCGCCTGAAACGCGATCTGGATCGTCGGGATCTTAAACTATTCTTTAATATCAATGCTGAATTTGCCCATAGCCTTGATCAGCGCCCGATCGAGCTTCGCGCCAAATCGGCTATCTTTTCCTCCCTGGCTGACGCCATCCTTGTGTCAGGCCCGATCACCGGCCAACCCGCCGATGCCTCGGATCTGCGCAAGGTGGCCGAGGCTGTGGGCGAGATGGTTCCGGTCTTTGCCAACACCGGCGTGAATGTCGACAATGTCAGCGACGTGATGTCGGTCGCGTCGGGCTGTATCATCGGGTCACACTTCAAGATCGGTGGCGACACGTGGAAGCCGGTCGACGGCGACCGCGTGAAGCGGTTCATGGATAAGGTCAATTCCCTGCGCTAGGATTGTGATCTTATCATCTGTGAAACGCTGCATGAACGACCGGACCGGTCGTTCATGTGCATCCATGTTCCGTGGCGACATGCTGTGCAGGGCAGGCCAAACCGGCGATGATGGCCCGCAGATGAAATCGAACGAAAAGTAACATTGTGCAGCCGACCATCCGCAAAACGAACATCAGAATCTCATAACCACAGGGGCGTTTCATGAGCTGCGTCATTGGTCTCGACATTGGGACAACCTCGACCATCGGTATCATCCTCGATGTTTCTGCATCGAAAATCCTGGCGTCGGCCACACGGCCCGTGACGTTGACATCGCCGCAAAAAGGATGGGCCGAGGAAGATCCGCACCAATGGTGGGCCAATGTCTGTGACATCGTACCTGAGCTGCTCAAGACGTCGGGGCTGAAAAGCACGGATATCTCTGCCATCGGCACCACGGGCATGTTGCCTGCAACTGTTTTGCTGGGCAGCGATGATTCTGTACTGCGCCCATCCATACAGCAAAGTGACGGGCGCACCGGGCAAGAGGTCAGGGAGATCGCAGGCGAGGTGCCGCAAGACGCCTTTGTCCGCCGGGCGGGCAACGGCATCAATCAACAGTTGGTGGCCAGCCGGATACGCTGGATCGAGAAACATGAACCCGGGATCTTTGCACGGATCGCGACGGTGTTCGGGTCGTACGATTACATCAACTGGTGTCTGACGGGCGTGCGCGCGGTGGAACAGAACTGGGCGCTGGAAGCCGGGTTTGTCGACCTTTCGACAAATGCAATTGCCGATGATCTGGTCGCTCTTGCGCATCTTGAACGCGACATGGTCCCGGGCCTGGTGCGCTCAGCCGACGTAATCGGACAGGTATCAGAATCGGCAGCGGCACAATCGGGTTTGGCGGCAGGGACGCCGGTGGTGGGCGGCGCCGCAGATCACATCGCATCCGCCTATGCGGCGGGGGTGCTGGCATCGGGCGATGTGCTGCTCAAATTCGGGGGCGCCGCAGACATCATGATTGCCACGGACATCGTTCGCCCGGACCCGCGAATGTTCCTCGACTATCACATCATACCGGGCCTGTTCATGCCCAACGGGTGCATGTCGACGGGCGGGACGGCCTTGAACTGGTTCATTGCGCAATTTGCGAAATCCGAAGCGGCCGAGGCGGCGGAACTTGGCATCAGCCCGCATCAATACCTGGACAAACTGGCAGAAGACATCCCACCGGGCGCCGATGGCGTGACCTTTATTCCCTACCTTCTGGGCGAAAAGACACCAATTCACGATCCCGATGCGCGGGGCACCATCCTCGGGCTGAGCCTCAATCACGATATCCGCCACCTCTGGCGGGCGCTGCTGGAAGGCTATGCATATGCGTTCCGGCACCATATCGAAGTTTTTAACGAGATGGGGTTCCCCACTGATCGCTTTCTTGCCTCTGATGGCGGATCGAAATCGCGGCTCTGGATGCAGATCTGCGCCGATGTTCTGCAAGCTCCGGTTCAGCTTCTGACCGGTCATCCCGGGTCTTGCCTGGGTGCGGCCTGGTTGGCGGGCATTGGCACCGGCGCAACCGATGACTGGAGAGGCGTCGCCAAATGCGTCAGCTACGGTGCCGAAATCAAACCGGACCATGCACAGCAGGCACGCTATGATGCCGGATATGCCGTTTTCCGCGAAACATATGAAATGCAAAGGGACCAACGAAAATGATCAAAGCCATTGCCTGGGATATCGACGGCACGTTGGTTGACAGTGAACCGTTGCATCTGTTTGTCCTCAAGGACGTCTGCCGCGCCTATGGGGTGGATATTTCGGATCTCGTCGATACCCATTTCATTGGCGTGCATATCGGCGACGTCTGGCGCGACTTGCAACCACGCTTTCCGGCAGATGTATCGTTTGAAAGCTGGTCACGACGGATCAACCGCGCGTTTTCGGATAATTGCGACCGTCTGGTGGCCATCGAGGGTGCCACGGCGGTTGTTCAGCAATTTGCGCAGATGGGCCTGCGACAGGTTGCCGTATCCAACTCAAACAGACCTGTTGTCGACGCAAATCTGAACGCCATCGGTGTGGCCGGATTCATGGAATTCAGCATCAGCCTCGACGATGTCTGCGAAGGCAAACCCGATCCCTTTCCCTATCGGCTCGCCTGTTATCGTCTGGGGTGTGATCCAAGCGAAGTTCTGGCCGTGGAAGACAGCGCCACCGGCGTGGCCAGTGCCCGTGCGGCGGGCATGCCGGTCGCAATTCTGCGGGCAGACACGGGCGCACCGGCCGAATTGGAATTCCCCGTTTCGGCCCTGTCAGAGATCCCCGCTGCGATCACGGACCTGTCGCGCTCCTACGACAAACGTATCCGTCCGGCTACGTCGCGCTTGTCGCCTGTTGCGGCGTCCAGTTCCAGGGCGCGGGTTCTTCGACGCGGTTGATCTTGTGATCGGCGATACGCTCGGGAACGCAGGTAAGCCAGGCTTCGGGATTGACGCCGTTCATGCGGGCGGTCTCAACGAGCGTGTAGGTGATCGCCGCGGCCTTGCCGCCACCTTTTGAGCCCATGAACAGGTAATTTTTCCTGCCAGGGGTCAGGGGTCTGATTGACCGCTCGCAGATGTTGTTGTCCAGCTCCAGCTGTCCGTTATCGAGGTATGGTCGCGCCTTGGGCATGCGTCCGAGCGCATAGCGGGTCGCCTCGCGTCGTTGGCAACATGGTCGATGGACGGCCCCGACACTTCCACCGGCAAAAAGATGCTGCCATCTTCCGAAGCCGTTTGCGTTTCGTCCGCAGCAGGGGAAAAGCGGGGGTCTTTCAGCCACTTGAAGATCAGGTTCGCGTTCATCGAATAACGGCGGGCAACCTGCGCGACCGACACACCCGGGGCCAAAGCCTGCTCGCAGATCGACCGCTTCTCTTCGTCCGGCCCTTCTTGCCCGCCATGGAGTGCCTCATGATGTCCACTATCGATGGTGGACACCATCAGCCTCGGATTCCGCCCGTCAGAGCGGCGTCAGCGGACGGATACCGACAAACGGCGCGACGTCAACACCAAGCGGGGGCACCCCTTCAGTTAACAAGACCTTCGGCAATCCTGACAGGATAAGACTGGCCCGGCAGACAAGCCAAACATATTGTCGATCACCACCGCCGTTTCGACACCATTCACGCCCGTGGCAATCAGGGACTCAATACACCGACCCTCGACAGGTTGGCCGCCGAGGGTCGCCTGTCAGCCCCGGCCAAGGATCATCGTCTGAATCACGCAGGCTGCGCGACCAGTTTTTCTTCCATGAATTCCTCGATACCAAAGGTGCCGCCCTCGCGCCCTATGCCCGATTTCTTGACGCCGCCAAAGGGGCTGCCCGGGGAAATGTCGGCACCGTTGACCAGCACCATTCCGGCCTCAAGATCGCGGATCATGCGATTGGCGCGGGCCGGGTCGGCGGTATGCACGAAGGCGGCAAGGCCGTATTCGCTGTCATTGGCGATGCGCAGGGCCTCGGGTTCATCGTCAAACGGGATCATCACCACCACGGGGCCGAAGATTTCGGTGCGGGCCACCTGCATATCGTTGGTCACACCGGCCAGGATAGTGGGCAAGACGAAACAGCCACCGGCGAATTCCTCGGGCGTTTCCAGCCCCCCGCCACCAGCCGCGCGCCGTCGTTCAGCCCGCTTTCGATCATCGCGCGCACATGGGCGTGCTGGCGGGCGTTGGCGACCGGGCCGATATGGGCGCCGGGCTGATCCGGCCAGCCGATGCTCCAACCTGCCGCCAGACGCGCGGCGACCTTCTGCGCGTCGTCATAAACGCTGCGTTCGATCAGAAGGCGCGTTGGCGCGTTACAGTTCTGCCCCGAATTGTTGAACGCCTTGCGCAGGGTGGCGGTCAGCGCCGCGTCCAGATCGGCATCGGCAAAGATCACACAGGCGGATTTGCCGCCCAGTTCCAGCGCGCAGCGTTTGATGCCCTCGGCAGCGGTACGGGCAATCTTTTGCCCGGCGGCGGTGGACCCGGTAAAGGAAATCACGTCGACATCGGGATGGGCGGTCAGCGCCGCGCCCGCCCCGGCGCCATCGCCGTGGATCAGATTGAAGGCGCCCGCGGGCAGATCGGCGGCGTCCATCACCTCGGCCAGGATGGTGGCACAGATCGGCGTCACCTCGCTGGGTTTCAGGATCATCGGGCAACCGGCGGCCAGCGCCGCGCCGACCTTGAGCATGATCTGATGCAGCGGCCAGTTCCACGGTGCAATCAGCGCGGCAACGCCTGCGGGCTGGCGCAGCACCCGGTCGCCATTGGCCAGGGGTTCGGACAGGACCACATGATCGCAGGCCTCGATGAAGGCGTCGATCTTGCCCAGAACGCCCGCCGCCTGACCGGCGCGGGACAGGTCGATCGGCGCGCCCAACTCCTGCGTGATTGCCTGTGCGAAATCCTCGATCCGTGTTTCATAGGCGGCACGGATACGTTGCAGCATGGCGCGCCGATCGGCCATGTTACTGGCCCGCAGCCCCGGCAGGGCGCGACGCGCGGCGGCAACGGCTTCGTTCACATCGTCAGCGGTGGCCAGCGCCACAGAGGTGACAGTTTCACCATTGGCCGGGTTGACGATATCAAGCCGGGCGCGGGCCGTAGCGTCAACCCAAGCCCCGTCAATATAGAATTTCGTGGGGTCTGGCAGGGTCATTGCATCTGCTCCGTCTTGGGGGTGGTTGTTGTCAGGTCGATCACCACCGGATCAAACCGGGATGAGGCCACGGTAACACGCACCGCACCCGGCGTTCCGGTGGAACGCAGCCAGAAACCGGCACTGCCCCCACGCAGGGTGATCTGATCGGGGCCAAGAAGGGTTGCCGCGCCCTCGACCGTGATCGTCACGGGCAGATCGACAAAGGGCGTGACATTGCCCAGTTGATCCAGCGCGCGCAGGGTGACGCGCATTTCCTGACGATCCGCGCCAAAGCTGGTGCCATCCGGTGTCACCGCAAGACGGCTGAGCACCGGGGCGCCGCTGAATTTGCGGCTGGTGACGGTGGCATCACCCACGACCCCTTCAAACGTCACGTCGGGCCATGACATGCCCCATTTGCCGATGATGTTTTCATCCACATCCCCAAGGCGCAGGATCGCCGGGGGTGGGGCAGGTGCGGAAATGTTTCGCGGTCGGGGTGAATGTCCACGCTCTGCCCGTCGGGCAGGATCATGCGCACAAAATCGCAGTTGGTCAGGATCATCAGCGGAAACACCCCGCCGATGTTGCGTTCACCACGCGCCCAGTGGGTCACGGGCTCCATCACCACCTTTTCACCCGGATTACGCTGGCTGGAATAGGCGTAGGCGGCGAATTTCGGTTCGCGGAACATGCTCAGCACGCCGTGATGGCACACCCGGTCGCCCGAGCCGAAATCGGCATGGGTGTTGTAATCGAACATGCACCAGCCGATGCAGCCGGAAATGCCCGGCTCGGCATGGGCATAATCCAGCACCTCAAGATGGCGGGTGACATGTTCCATCTGGCGCAGTTCGTTGTCGATGATTTTGGTCGGGAACATGTGGCCGTTATATTCGGTGATCAGATAGGGCACCGGTTTTGACAGGCCCGTCACCTCTTCGCGGCCCCGCAATCCGCGCCTTGCGATATTGGCCAGCGGGCGTTCGAAATCGCCCAGCACGAAATCGTTGAAGGTATAGACATCCTCAAGCAGCGTGCTGTGCATATGTTTGCGGATGCCCCCCGTTTGGCGGGTCGTGTCCAATTCATGGGCCAGGGCGTTGGTGCGGGTATAGAACGCATCGTCATCGACGGATTCGTTGATCCGCACGCCCCACATGATGATTGACGGGTGGTTCCAGTCCCGCTCGATCATCCGGGCGACGTTTTTCACCGCCTCGTCTTTCCAGGTGTCGCCGCCGATATGTTGCCAGCCGGGGATTTCCTCAAGCACCAGCAGGCCGATCCGGTCGCAATGTTCGATAAACCACTTGCTTTGCGGATAATGCGAGGTGCGCACGATATTGCACCCCAGGTCATGCTTGACGATTTCGGCGTCACGCTCCTGCGCCTCGCGGCCTGCGGCATAGCCGACATAGGGAAAGGATTGGTGCCGGTTCAGGCCCATGAGTTTCACGCAGGCACCGTTCAGGAAAAATCCGTCGGGGGTAAAACGCGCCTCGCGAAAGCCGAAGGTTTCGGTGCGGGTATCGGTAAAGCCATCGCCGCAAATCGTGATCCGCGCGGTATGGCGCGCCGGATTGTCCAGCGACCAGAGGTCAAGCCCGCCAAGCCCCTTGAGCGTCAGCGCGGCACCGTCATTCGTCAGATCGCCCCGGGCCTCGGCAATCTCTGCGCCCGCCGCGTCGTGCAGGACGACGGTGCAGGTGCCGGCCACATCCACACCCCGGGGATTGTCGATCATACAGCGCAGATGCACCGTCTTTTCGTCGGCCAGAGGATCGGGGGTTTCGATCTTGACGTTCAGAATCGACACCGCGTCGCCCTGTTCCAGCCAGACCTCGCGGTAAATGCCCGCATAGGTCAGATAATCAATCTGTCCGCCAAAGGGCGGAATATCGGGGTTTTCGCTGCCATCCACCGTGACCGTGATCAGGTTTTCACCCTTGCTCAGATGATCGGTCAGACGGATGCGAAACGGGGTATAGCCATCAGGATGCCCGCCCAGATGGGTGCCGTTCAGATAGACCTGCGCATTCGCCATGGCCCCGTCAAAGCGCAGCCAAACCTCGCGCCCCGAAAAACCATCCTGCCAGTCGATGGTGTTCTGATAGGTGAACGCCCGCTGATAGGCCTTTTCATCAAAGTAATCAAAGGGCAGATCAACGGCATTGTGGGGCAGGGCCACGGCATCGCCGCTTTGGCGTGCCTTGGTCCAGGCCGGATCAAAGCCGGGAAGAAAGGTCCAGTTTTCACAGAACAAGGCGGAATGCGGCATTGTGTTTTCGCTCGTATTGACAGGATGAAGGATCAGACGGTGCTTGCGCGAACCGTCACAGTTGATTGTATCTGCACGTGTTTGGCCGTGTGGCGGCCGGACAGGCGCTCCATGAGAAGATCGACCGCCGAGGCCCCGATTTCACCGGCGTCAAGGCGCACAGTCGTCAGTTTCGGGCGCAACACATCGGCAACCGCGCTGTCGTTAAAGCCGACAACCGAGATGTCATCGGGAATTTTCAGGCCCCGCTGTTGCAGTGCCTGATAGACCTCGACGGCGATGTGATCTTTCTGCACGACAAGGGCATCGGGCAAGGGTTTTCCAAGGCGCTCCAGCCGGGAAAAAAGATCGTCGATCAAAGAGGCATCGGTGCCCGTTTCATATATCGTATAATCCGGGTCAAAGGCGCCAGCACGTTCCATGACCTGGCGATATCCGACCAGACGTTCATCCCCCGGACCAGCCAGCCCGACCAGCGCCGGACGGGTCAGCCCGCGCCCCAGCAGCCAGTCACACAGCATGGCCGAGGCGGCGGCAACATCGACATAGGCCAGATCCAGCGGCAAGGGCGGCGTGGCCGGATGAACCATCACCAGCGGGATCGTGCAATCGGCGATCGCGTCGATCATCGGCTGCGCCAGGGGGCCAATCGAAAGGATCCCCGAATCCCGCCCCCGTTGCAGGGACGCCGGATCAAGGTCTTTCTCTAGCACCCGCACGATGTTGATGCCGTACGCCTCGCAGCGGGCCTCGATCCCCTGGCGCAAGCCGATATAGAACGGGCGCGACATTTCTTCGGCACTGGTCAGGAAATGCACCAGCACCAGCGACACCAACTCGCGCGGGCGGCGCACATTGATAGGATCGTCGCCGGTTGCGCCCCGCCTTTGGCGCGGCGTGACATATTGCAGCTTTTCCGCCGCCTCGATCACCAGAGCGCGCTTTTCATCCGAGATCGACAGGCTGGGATCCCGGTTCAGAACCCGGGATATTGTCGATCCGGCCACGCCGGTCAGCTTGGAAATCTCTTTCAGCGTGGCCATTATCAGTTCTTTCGCGATAGCAGGTCAGGTGGCGGTTTCAATCCGGGGCGCGGTTTCGCCCGCCGCGACCATACGCGCGATCAGGCGTTCAGACAGGGTTTTTCGGGTCTCGGCATGATCGGGTGATTTCACCAGATTGTCCAATTCCCAGGGGTCGGATTCCAGATCGTACAGTTCGCTTTCGCGGTAACGGTCGCTGCCCGCATGGGCGAAGGGATCAAGGTGATCGGCCGAAACGCAGTATTTCCATTTCCCGTGGCGCAGGGCGCGGGCGACCTGGCTTTCGCTGATCTGGATGAACACGTCGTCGGGGCCCTCCTTTTTGGCCAAAAGGGATGTGCCCTGCATGTCGTCCGGCACGTCGATTCCGGCGGCGTCCAGCAAGGTTGGCGGCAGATCGACCAGCGAACAATTGCGCGCGATCGCCTCGCCATCATCAAACCCCGGCCCGTGAAAGAAGGTCGGCACGCGGATCGACGCCTCGTGACACGAACGTTTGTATTCGGCGTTGCGGGTGCGGAAATGGCAGCCGTGATCCGAAGTGAACAGGATGATCGTATTCTCAAGCTGGCCCAGCGAAAGCAGCGCGTCGGTGATCCGGCCAAGGGCTTCGTCCAGGCGGGCAACCATGCCCATATACCCGTGATATTGCTTTTCCGTGTTGCCGCCCAATGCCTCCAGATCCGGGGGATAAGGCACGCCCCGCGCTGCCATCCGATCCTCATATCCCACCGGGGCGGGATAGGAATCGTTCTGGTTCTGGTGATGGGGTTCAAGGAACGAAAGGAACATGAAAAACGGATCATCGCGCGGTTCGGCCAGATGCCGGATTGCGGCATCGGTCAGGGCATCAACACGGTATCCGGGCAGATCATGGGGCGCACCTTCGCCGTCAAACAATCGGGTCTGATAGGGGCCGGAGGTGAATTCAAGGATATTGGCCGCCAGCCAGTGATCGTATCCGCCCTGCTGTTCTTTTGTGACCGGTTCGCCCGAGGCGAGATGCCATTTGCCGATATAGGCGGTGTGATACCCGGCGGATTTGAAATGATGCGCCAGTGTCTTTTGCCCCTCGGGCAAGGGAATATCGTTGCGAAAACACCCCGTCTTTGTGGGGTAAAGGCCGGTCTGGAACATCGACCGCGCCGGGCCACAGACCGGTTGCGCCGTAAAGGAATTGGGCACAAACCGCCCGGCCCGCGCCATGCGGTCGAAGTTCGGCGTCACATCCAACCCGTTGCCGTGCATCCCCACCGTATCCCAACGCTGTTGGTCGGTGAAAAACACCAGAACATTCGGTTTGCTTGACATAGTATCATCCGTTCCTTGGCTGGTCATTTCATGCCCGAAAGCATGGCGCTTTGTACAAAGTACCGCTGGGCGAAGAGATAGAGAATGAAACACGGCAGGAACAAAAGCATCCCCCCACAGCCGTCAGGTTCCATTGGGTAAAGAATTCCTGGTTGAACAGGGTCAATCCGGTGGTGATCGGGCGCATGTTTTCGCTGGATACGGCAACGAGCGGCCAGATGAATTCATTGAACTGAAACACAAAGGTCAACAACGCCACGGTGGCAATCGCCGGCCCAAGCTGCGGCAGCACGATGTCGATGAAAATGCGCACCTCGCCGGCACCATCCAGCCGCGCCGCGGCGATCAGATCATCGGGGATCGGCAGAATGAACTGGCGCATCAGGAAGATGCCAAAGGCGCTCATGGCGAAGGGCAGGATCAGCCCGGTATAGGTGTTCAGCAGGCCCCATTGCGCGGTCATCACATAAAGCGGGATCAGGCGCACAAAAAACGGGATCATCAGCGTGGACAGCAGCGATACAAACATGAACCGCTTGCCCGGAAACTCCATCTTGGCAAAAACATAGCCGATCATCGGATCAAAGATCACATGCAAAAGCGCAATCACCCCCGCCACGATGAACGAGTTCAGGATAAAGCGCGCAAAAGGCGCCTTTTCCCAGATCGTGATATAGTTCGTGAATTGCAGCTTTTCCGGGATCACCACCACCAGCCCCGAGAACATTTCCGCGTCGCTTTGCAGCGACAGGGACACCATGTAAAGGAACGGCAGCATTGCGAGCAGGACAAACACCACCATCAGCGGATAAATCCAGAGGCGCGCAGTCAGCGAGAGAGAGTTTCGGTTGGCCATGATCGTTCCTCAGGTGTGCTTGATGTCACGGTTCAGCAGCTTGAACTGCGCCCAGGTGATGAACAGGATCACAAGGAACATCACGAACGACAGCGCCGAGGCATAGCCGATGTTCAGACCCTGAAACGCCGTTTCATAGACGTGCAACGAATACAGCCGTGTCGCATTGGCCGGCCCGCCGCCGGTCATCAGGTAAGGCAGCGCCATTTCCTGCATTGAGGCAATCATGATGACCACCGCCAAAAACAGCGTCGTCGGCATCAAGAGCGGCAGGGTGATGTCACGGAACAGGTGAAACCGCTTGGCGCCATCCAGTTCGGCCGCCTGATACAGGTGGTTCGGAATGCCCTGGATCGCCGCCATATAGATCAGGATCGCATAGCCGATGTCCTTCCAGACCGACACCGCCACCAGAACCCAGATCGCGGCGTCAGGATCGGTCAGCCAGTATTGCGGCGGCAGACCAACCTTCAACAGCGCGGCGTTCAGCAGTCCGGTATAGGGATCGAGAATGGATTTCCACATCAACGCGGAAATCACGAACGACACGATATAGGGAAAGAACAGGATCGCGCGGATGGTGTTGCGCGCCTTCAATGGCCCGGCAAGGATCGACGCCAGAACCAGCGCGATCAACAGCGTGAACACCGTGGACCCCACCGAATAGATCAGCGTCGCGCCCATGGCCTTGATCGCCAGTTTATCCTGGAACATGTAGATATAGTTCTTCAGGCCAGCAAATTCCGAAGCACCGATCAACGGCTGGCCGCTGCGCAGGCTGGCCCAGAATTCAATGGCAATCGGCCAGAAGAAGAAGATCAGGAAATAAAGGATACCCGGAAGCAGGAATCCATAAGCCGTCAGCGCACGGCGTTGTCTATAGGTCATGGTTCCATCCCCAGGTTAGGAGCGGCCCCGGCTGTGACAGGCCGGGGCCGCGGGTCGATTATTTTTCGCTGATGATCCGGTTCGCTTCGTCCGCGGCGGCTTGCAGCGTTTCGGCGACCGGTGCGCGGGAATACAGCACTTCCTCAAAGGCGGCCTGAATTACCGAATCCACCGAGGCGTCATATTTGTTGTCCAGCGCCAGCGGCAGCGAAATGTCCTGCGAATAAGGCAGGCAGGCGCCAAACTGACCCAAAAGCGGATCGGCCTGAACCTCTTCGTTGGCCAGCCAGGATTTGCGCGGCATGGTCATCGAATATTTCAGCGATGTGGCCACCTCGACATCAACATCGGTCAGGCGCTTGGCCAGTTCCCATGCCATGTCGGGATGCTTTGCATCCTTTGGAATTGCCAGCGCCACACCACCTTGCAGGGTTGCCTGCCGCTTGTGGGTCAGCGACGGCGCCACGCCCCAGTTCAGATCGGGGTTGCCGGTGCGGATCGGGTTGATGTCCCACGGGCCGGTCAGGATCATCGCCGCGCGTTCGGCGGTGAACAGTTTTTGCGGCCCTTCATAATCGGCACCCGCCACCGGCACGGGGGCCGAGTGATCTTCGTGAATCAGGTCCGACAGAAACTGAAGGGCCTCGGCGGTTTCGGCCGACCCGAACCCGACCTTGCCGGTTTCAGGGTTATAGTATTCGCCGCCAGCCTGGAAAATCCAGGGCCAGTAATAGATGAACGCCGAATTGGGGGCAAAACCGAAAATGCCGGGCTTTGTCGTGGCGGCGGCAATTTCGCGGAATTCTTCCCAGGTGGCAGGCGGCGCGTCATATCCGGCCTCGGCCAGCATATCCTTGTTATAGACCAGCGTGGCACAGGTATGGTGAATCTGAAGACCATAGATCTTGCCATTCACCGTGTTCTTGGCGACAGCATTTTCAAACCAGTCGCCCGGGAAATCGAAAGTATCCGCATCGCGCGCGGCAAAATCATCCAGCGGCAGCAGCAGATCCTTGTAGGCGAATTCAGCGACCCAACCGCCCGGCGTGGCCAGCAGATCGGGGGGATTGTCGGCGGCAAAGTCAGCGACAACCTTGGTGCGCAGATCCGGCCACTGGTATTTTTCGAACTGCACGTTCCAGCCGGGATTGTCGGCTTCGAATTCGGCGATCGCGGCCATATATGTATCATAGGCATGACCGGCGTTGAAATAGACGCGCAGTGTTTCGGCGCTTGCGGCACTTGCAAGCCCGGCGAAAAGCGCCAGAGCGGCACCTCCGGCCTTTAGTGATTTCAACATGATTTCCTCCCTTTCATGTTTCAGTTCTGTTGGATCAGTGGAGCCTTCGCCCGCTTTCGGGGTCGAAAACGAAGGCGCGTTCTTGTGGAATGCTCAGGTGTATCGTGTCACCGGCGTGCAGATCGCGCCGCCCCTGCAAATCGACGCAGAATTCGGCCCCCGACGGCAGGATCGCATAGCCATAGGTGACACCGCCCAACTGCTCGACCGAGCGCAGGCTCAGCCGCGCGCCGTGATCGGCAAGGCTCAGATGCTCGGGGCGGATACCGACCGTTGCCGTCTTTTTCCACCGGCAACAGGCGCGAACCCCAGGGGCGCGCCATCCAGATCGTCAATCACCAACCCGGTGTCGCCCCATGTGGCAGACAGGAAATTCATCGCCGGAGAGCCGATAAACCCGGCCACAAAACGGTTGGCAGGGTTGTCGTACAGATCCAGCGGTGAACCGGCCTGCTCGATCCGCCCGTCACGCAACACGACAATCTTGTCGGCCAGGGTCATCGCCTCGACCTGATCGTGGGTGACATAGATCATCGTCGTGCCCAGGGTCTTGTGCAGGTCCGACAGTTCCAGCCGCATGCGCGTGCGCAATTCGGCATCAAGGTTGGACAGGGGTTCGTCGAACAGGAAAACCTTGGGGTTGCGCACGATGGCACGCCCGATGGCGACCCGCTGACGCTGCCCGCCCGACAATTCGGCCGGCTTGCGATCCAGATAGTCGTTCAGCCCAAGGATATCGGCGGCGCGTCCAACCTTTTCGGCGATCATCGCCTTGGATTCGCGGGCCAGCCGCAGGGCGTAACCCATGTTCTGGCGCACGTTCATATGGGGATAAAGCGCATAGTTCTGAAACACCATCGCCACGCCCCGTTCGCCCGGGTGGCGATGGCTGACATCACTGTCGCCGATCATGATCTGCCCTGCGGACAGATCCTCAAGCCCCGCGATCGTCCTGAGCAACGTGGATTTGCCACAGCCCGACGGCCCGACAAATACGCAGAACTCGCCGTCATCAATTGCCAGATCCAGCTCGGGAATCGCGTTGATGGCGCCATAATCCTTGCGAACCGCTTTAAGAGTGACGCCTGCCATAACTTCTCCTGCAGAATCGTTCAAAGTGTGTGATTAAAATTTAGTAAATATTTACCTTTCCTGTCAAGCCATGAATTTCATCGCCCGGCCTGACACGGGCCATGCCACCTAGGGCTGATAAAAGTAACAGATAAAACAATGTGTTAAGAATAAATCCAACGCCTGAGAATACAGGGTCACGCAGCAGGGCATTGCCAGATTGCGCGCGGCGTTGTCACCAAACGTGAGGATGCCCTGTTGCGGCAAACCGGTTTGGTGCCCCTTTTGCCAATAACATGCGCAGTGACCGGCCAGGCGTCGCTGACACGTGGCATCTCGACGAGGTTTCGATCCCGATCACCGGCAGGAAATACCGGCTCTTGCGCCGGATGGTCAGTCTCATGCCGCGAGCCCAGATCAGATGCTCTTCATCTTTGGAATGGCCGCCCAATTTTCGCGTGCAGCCCCTATTGCTTTTCACGCAGCGCGGATTGGCAATGCCCCTGTATCACGGCCTGCGTCGTCCGTTCGATATGGGTGCAGATGACCTCACGACATTTATTGATGTCCTTGTCCAGCCCCGCCTCGAGCAACGCCCGATGTTCCCCATGAATATCACGGGTCAAAACAGTGCGTACACGGCTGAGCCGCCGGAACCGTTCATGATGTTTGAACATGGCCTCTCGGGTGCGCAACAACCACATTGACGGGCAGGCGGCCACCAATGCCTCATGGAAGGCCCAGTTCAGCCGCTCCCACTCTGCAAGAGCGTCGATCCCTTGTGCAGGCTTTGTTTCCAGCCGCTCAAGCCGGTGAAAGGTGGTGATGACGCGTTCTTCCCACGCGCTGTCGCCAAGGGGGATCGACATGCACAATGCCTCGGCCTCGATCATTTTGCGCAGATCACCGATTTCTCGGGCATCCCGTGCCGTGAACGCCGCAACCACAAAACCGCGCTGGCCCAGAATGTCCACCAGATGATCCCCCGCCAGGCGTGACATCGCCTCGCGCAGGGGGCCGGACCCGATGTCATATCGGTTGCGCAGCATTTCAATCTTGAGCTTCTGTCCCGGGGCAAGGGCGCCTGACATGATGTCCTCGCGCAGCAGGCGATACGCTTTTTCGGCGGTGGTTTTCGCCTCTCCGAGCGTGTCGGCCTTACTCAGTTCAGTCATCTTGGTTTCTCCACGGGTGATCAGGCCAACTTGCCCGATATAAAATTCACAATAAAGGGGTGGAAGATAAAATGTAAATATTTTTGTTGACGACATTAAAATATCAATATTTTGTGGCGTCAGGAGGTGCCAATGATGAACGAACCCGAATCCATGGCGGAAAAGCCGCTGCTGGCGCGGCTCAGCACAGGTTTGATGCGGGCCGAATCCGTTGCTGTCGGCGCGCTGATGATGGCCATTTTCGGGTTGCTGATGCTGAACGTGGTATCGCGGGCCGCTGGTACGCCGGTGATCTGGGTGGATGAGGCTGCGGTCTTTCTGATGATCTGGGTCGCGTTTTTTGGGGCGTCCATTGCGCTGGCCAATCGTGAACATCTGGCGGTGACGTTGCTGCCTGATGCCTTGGCAGACCGGCCACGCGCCTGGCTTGCCCGGGTCGTCGATGCGCTGCTTTTTGGGTTTTTCATCATATTCGGGGCCATCCTGTGGCGCTGGTTCGATCCGCTCACCCTGTGGCGCGCAGGTTCGGTTGCCGCGTTTTCGCGCGAAACGTTCAATTTCCTGTATCAGGAGCCCACCGTGACATTGGGCCTGCCGAAAATCTGGTTCTGGGCGATCCTGCCCATCTTTTGCCTGACCGGCCTTGTCCACACCGGCGCGCAACTGGCCCACCCCGGAGAGACACCCAATGATCGCCGCAGGCAGTTTTATCGCATTTCTGGCGGCCGGAGTGCCGATTTCATTCGCCCTGATCTTTCTGGCGCTGGTTTATATCGCGGTCACCGGAAACTGGATTCTGCTGCAATCCTTTCCCCAACAGTTTTTCGGCGGAATGGAAAACTATGGGCTGCTGGCGCTGCCTCTGTTTATCCTGCTGGGTGAGTTCATGAATGCGGGGGGTATCGGGCGGCGACTGATGGCGCTGGCCCTGTCGGTGTTGGGGCAGATGCGCGGCGGGCTGGCCTATGTGAACCTGATCGCAAACATGATGATGGCGTCGATCCTCGGGTCCACCGTGGCGCAGATCACCATCATGTCACGCATCGCCATCCCCGAGATGGAGCGCGCGGGTTACCCCAGAGATGTCAGTGCGGCCATCACCGCAGCGGGCGGTTTGCTGGCGCCGATTATCCCGCCATCGATGATGTTCATCATCTTTGGGGTGATCGCGCAACTGCCCATCGGAGACCTGTTCATCGCCGGGATCGTGCCGGGGGTGATGATGTTTGCCGGGTTCATCCTTGTGGTGATCGCCCTGGGGCGCAAACACAGATTTCCGGCCACACCGCCAATGCCGCTTCGCGCGCGGGCACAGGCGGTTTGGGGCGCGCTGCCTGCGGCGCTGATCCCGGTTCTGATCGTCGGCTCGATCCTTGGGGGATATGCCACCCCGACTGAATCGGCCGCCATTGCTGCCGCTGCCGCGGCGTTCATCGGCCTGTTTGTCTACCGCGAGATGACCTGGAAACAGATCCTGCCGGCCTTTGTCAGCGCTGGACGCGGATCGGCGGTGGTGTTGTTCCTGATCGCTGCGGCGCAGATATTCAGCTGGGTCATCACCTTCGAAAACCTGCCCGCGATGGTGGCCGCCTGGATGCAAGGCCTGACGGCCTCGCCGGTGCTGTTCCTTCTGATGCTGAATGTTCTGTTGCTGTTGCTGGGGATGATCATTGACCCGATCCCGGCCATCATCCTGATCGTGCCGGTGTTTCTGCCTGTTGCAATCGGGGTTTATGGCATCGACCCGTTTCAGTTCGGCGTCATCGTTTGCCTGAACCTGACATTGGGTCTTCTGACACCACCGGTCGGAACGGGGCTGTTTACCGCCGCATTGATGAGCGGCGTCAAGGCCGAGCGTATCGCCCTGCTTATCCTGCCGTTCCTGTTGACCATTGCGGTTGTCTTGATCCTGCTGGCGTTCTTTCCGTCGCTTTCCATTGCCCTGAAGGATGCGCTTTGATGGCACGGATCCTTGTCATCGGGGGCGGTTTGATCGGCTGTGGCTGGGCGGCGGCTTTTGCCGGGGCAGGGCATGATGTTGCCGTGTCTGACCCCGATCCCGATGTTTCAGAGCGCCTTGCCCGGACGTGGCAGGCGGCACAGCCTGTGATGGCCGCCCTTGAGACATTGCACGATCAGGTGCGCGCCCCGATCCACGTGCGGGATGCCGCAGATGCCGCCCGGCCCGATTTCGTGCAAGAGGCATTGCCCGAGGATCTGGCCCTGAAACAGCGCGCCCTTGGTGCGATTGAACCCCTGCTGGACGCGGCAACGCCAATTGCCTCGTCGTCCTCGGGGTTTACCCCTGACATGATCGCAGATGGACTGGCGCACCCGGATCGGGTGTTCATCGCCCATCCCTGCAATCCGCCCTATCTGATGCCGACTGTTGAACTGGTGGGCCACGCCGCGACCTGCCCAAAGATTCTGGACCGGGCCGGGGCGCTTTATTCGGCCATGGGCAAAACGGTTCTGCCCATGACCAAACCGATGCCCGGGCATCTGGTGAACCGGCTGCAATTCGCCCTTTGGCGCGAAGCGGTGCATCTGGTGGGCAGCGGGGCCGCCACCATGGCGGATGTGGAACGCGCCGTGACCGAAGGCCTGGCGCCGCGCTGGTGCCTGATGGGGCCGGGAGGCGTGTTTCATCTGTCGGGCGGCGCGGCGGGCATGGCGGGGTATATTTCGGCGCTTGGCCCTGCAACCGAGGCGATGTGGGCCGATCTTGGCACCCCCGATCTTGGTGCTTCGGCGCAGGCTTTGCTGTCTGGCATCACGCAGACAGACCCGCGCCCCGTGACCACACTTGGCGATGCGCGCGATGCGGCTTTGCCCATGGTCATGCGGGCGCTGAAACCTATCAGGACACGTTACAACCAACAGGGAGAAGAGACATGAAAAGATTGCATAAACTGGCCCTGGGCCTGGCCGCACTGGCACTGCCCCACAGCGCATTGGCCGAGGATTACCGCCTTGGCCTGATCACGCCGCCCCCCACCAGTGGACCATTTCCGCCACCGAAGCCGCCGCCGAAATAAAGGAAAAGACCGACGGGCGCGTGAATATCCTGATTTTCCCCTCGGGGCAGTTGGGCAACGAGGCGCAGATGCTGCAACAATTGCAGACGGGCGCGATGGATTTCGCGTTCTTCACCCTGGCCGAGTTTTCCAACCGCGACCCCAATTATGGCATCTTCCTTGCGCCCTATCTGGTTGATGATGTCGCCGGTGCGCGTGCGTTGCTGAAGGGAAAGACGGCGAAAAAGCTGTTGGATAACATGGCCGATTTCGGCCTTGTCGGGTTTGGCTGGGGCATGGCAGGCATGCGGATGATCCTGACCGGCCCCAAGGTGGACACGGTCGAGGATCTGAAGGGGATGAAAATCCGCACTGTGCCCTTTGCGCCGGAACTCGCCTTCTGGAAAACACTGGGTGCCGCGCCGACACCCATGCCGCTGCCCGCGCTTTATGATGCCTTTGCCAACGGTCAGATCGACGGGATGCAGATTGATGTGGAAGGTACCTGGAACACCAAATATTACGAACATGCCAAGTCGATCATCATTTCCAACCACATGATGTTTCCCATGGCCGCCATCGGTTCGGGGCGCAAATGGCAGGGCATCGACGCGGCTGATCGCGAAATCATCGACGCCGTATTTGCCCGCAAGCTGGACGAACTGGTTGCGAGCTATGGTGACATCGACGCCAAATACAAGGCTGATCTGGAAACCACCGATGTGCCGGTCACCACGGTGGGGCGCGCATGGTTCGGTCCCGCGATCGACGCATGGTACGCAGAGTGGCGCGAAAAGGCACCGATGCTGGTCGAGCTGGAAGCCGAAGCCGAAACCATCAAGTAATGCACAATGGGCCGGGCGGCTTCTGCCCGGCCCCGCCAAGCAGGAGTTTCCCATCATGTCCGCCCTTTACCGTGATCTGCGCTATCTGCGCCTGAGTGTGCCCAATCTGGAAAGTGCCGCCGCATATGGGCAGGACGTTCTTGGCCTGACCCTTGAGGATCAGACCGGGGACGCGCTTTATTTTCGCTCGGATGCGCGCAATCACACCCTTTGTCTGACCAGCGAGGATGCGCCGGCAACCGTTGCATTTACCGTGGGGGAAAAGGCCGCTCTGGAGGCCGCCTTCAGCCGGATCGCAGAGGCCGGGTTTTCGCCCGACTGGCTGAGTGGGGAAGCCTGTGCAAAGCGCCAGATCAAGGCGGGCCTGAGCGTGCGTGCCCCCAACGGGGTGATGGTGGATGTGATCTGGCGGCCGCTGACCTCGGGGTGGCCATTTCACGGGCCGCGCCCCACGGGGATCACCGGGTTGCAGGCGGTGCAACTGGCCTGCACCGACGTACAGGCAAACGAGGATTTCTGGACCAGGGCCATCGGCGGCACGGTGTCCGATTGGGTGGGGCAGGGGGCGTTCATCAACATTGACGGCGCCCATCACCGGATAGCGCTTTACCCCTCGGATCGCGATGGCGTGCTGGGCGTGACATTCGGGGTGGAAAACACCGATCACGTGATGCGCAACTGGTACTTCCTTCAGGCGCGTCAGCTTCCCATTGCCCATGGACCGGGGTTGCAACCCACATCGGGGGCGCAATTCGTTTCAACCCGGGGGATTGGTGACATCCTTTATTCCTATGCCACGCCCATGGATGCGCCCACACCGACCGGCCCGCGCCAGTTTCCCGATGAGGCATCAAGCCACTGCGCCTGGGGATCGCCCAGCACGATGGCGGAATTCAACGGAGGATCAGAGTGATGATCGAACTCAAGGATGTTGTTTATTGCCGCCTTGGCACCACCGATCTGGCGGGTGCGGAATGGTATGCCACGAATATTCTGGGGCTGGAGGTGTCGGGCCGTCGTCCCGGGGCGCTTTATTTCAAATCCGACAACCGCCAGCATACGCTGTGTTATTTCGAAGGCGACCCGGCGGATCAGACAACGGCGTTTGAAATCGGCTCGGCCGAGGATCTGAACCGCGCCGGTGTCACGCTCGACCGGCTTGGCCACCGGGTGCATTACGGCACCCGCGAGGAATGCGAACTGCGCCATGTCATGGCGTTCATCGGGTTCAACGATCCCATGGGCAACCAGATCGAATTCGTGCTGCGCCCGGACACCACCGCCCACGCCTATCATGGGACGCGCGACGCGGGCATCACCGGATTCAGCCACGTGGGCCTGTGTTCGAACAATCTGGAACGCGACGAGGCCTTCTGGACCCAGGTGTGCAATGCCCGCGTTTCCGACCGGATCGGCGATGCGCCTTTGTTGCGGCTTGGGACAATCCACCATTCGATTGCTTTGTTTCCCTATCACAAACCCGGCATTCAGCACATCAACCATCAGGTGGGCGGCTCTGACGACATTCAGCGCAGCTTCAACTTTGTGCGCGAAAATCAGGTGAATGTGACATTCGGGCCGGGCCGGCATCCGACATCATCGGCCGAATTCCTGTATTTCACCGGCCCCGAAGGCATGACCTTTGAATATTCCAGCGGCGTTGTTGAAATTCACGACGAACCCCTGTGGCGCAATCGCCAGTTTCACTTTGAGCCCAAGGGGTTTTGCAAATGGGGATCGGCGCCCAATATCGCCGCGTTCAAGGAGTGAGCGCCATGGAGGATCTTGCACGCCTCACCCGGATTGCCGCCCGCGCCCTTGGCCGGGCCGGGTTGGTTCATGCCTATGGGCATTGCTCGGCGCGGCTGGATGATCGGCGCTTTCTTGTTTGCCCCTCGGTGCCCATGGAACACGTTCGCGTCGGGCAACCCTGCCCCGAGGTTCCCGTTGATGGAGCCTTGCCCGGTGGTGTTCTGGGCGAAGTGCGCCTGCATCAGCAGATTTACGCCCGCCGCCCCGGCGCGGGCGGTGTGGTGCGGTTCATGGGTCCAAACATGATGACGCTGGCTGCCCTTGGGCGCGTGCCGGAAATGCGCCACGGGTTTGGCACCTATTTTGCGCCGCGTGTCGGGTTTTGGGATGATATCCAACTGGTGCGCGATGATCGGCGCGCCGCCGGTGTCATCGACGCCATGGGCGACAGTGCCGGTGTGATGATGCGGGGCAATGGCGCGGTGGTGGCGGGCGCAACCCTGCCCGAAGCGGTGGGCCTTGCCTGGTATCTGGAGGACATGTGCCGGGTTGAGATGGCCGCGCTTTCGGCAGGGCAGGGCAACGCGCCATCGATCACACCAACGCAGGCACAGGAACGCGCCACCCGTCAGGGGCGCATTTTCGAACGGATGTGGGATTACCTGAGCTATGGCGACCCCGAGTTGCCGCAGCCGAACTAGAGGGCAGAGAATTGCAGGATATACTTAACTTTATCGACGGTGAATTTGTTGCCGGGTCCGGTGGCGACTTTGTCAGCCATTTCCCCACAACCGGCGAAGCCTATGCCAATGTATCGGCTGCGGGAAAGGCCGAAGTCGACAGCGCCGTCGGTGCCGCCCGTGCCGCGCTGAAAGGGCCATGGAGCCGGATGAGCGTGGCCGAACGGGTGGGCCTGTTGCACAAGCTGGCCGATGGCATCAACGCGCGGTTTGATGAATTTCTGGCCGCTGAAATCCGCGATACCGGCAAACCGCGCAGCATTGCCAGCCATATCGACATTCCGCGCGGGGCGGCGAATTTCAAGGTGTTCGCCGAACAGATTCTGACCGCCTCGACCGAAACATTCGAGATGGACACGCCCGATGGCAAAGGCGCGCTGAATTATGCCCTGCGCGGGCCGCGCGGCGTGATTGCCGTGGTCTGTCCGTGGAACCTGCCGCTGTTGTTGATGACATGGAAGGTCGCGCCCGCGCTGGCCTGTGGCAACACCGTGGTTGTGAAACCTTCCGAGGAAACCCCCGCCACCGCCACATTGCTGGGCGAGGTGATGAACGAGGTCGGCATTCCGCGCGGTGTTTACAACGTGGTGCATGGATTCGGCCCCGGTGCCGCAGGCGAATTTCTGACCAATCATCCCGATGTGGATGGCATAACCTTTACCGGCGAAACCCGCACCGGCGAAGCAATCATGAAGGCGGCGGCCAACGGCGTGCGCCCCGTCAGCCTTGAGTTGGGCGGCAAGAACGCAGGCATCATCTTTGACGATGCCAATCTTGACGCCACGCTTGAGGGGATCGGGCGCGCCTGTTTTGCCAATACCGGGCAGGTGTGTCTGGCGACCGAGCGGCTTTATGTTCAGCGCGGGATTTATGAGCAGGTCTGCGAGGCGCTGGCGGCAAAGGCCCGTGGTTACACACTGGGCGATCCGTTTGACGATGCCACGACAATGGGCACGGTGATTTCCGCCGAACACCGGGAAAAGGTTCTGTCCTATTACGAAAAGGCCCGTGCGGGTGGCGCCGACATTCTGGCCGGGGGCGGGGTGCCCGATGTGCGCGGCTTTGAGGGCGGCTATTGGGTTGAGCCAACCGTCTGGACCGGCCTGCCGGAGGATCACCCGGTGGTGAGCGAAGAAATTTTCGGCCCCTGCACCCATATCCGCCCCTTTGACAGCGAGGAAGAAGGCATCGCGCTGGCCAATAATTCGCCCTATGGGTTGGCCACCACCATCTGGACGACCGATCTTGGCACGGCCCACCGCGCCGCCAGGCAGATCGAGGTTGGGATCACCTGGGTCAACTGCTGGTTCCTGCGCGATCTGCGCACCCCCTTCGGCGGGTCGAAATCCAGTGGGATTGGGCGTGAAGGCGGCGTGCATTCCCTCGAATTCTATTCCGAATTGCGCAACGTGTGTATCAAGCTTTGAAGGACAAGACCCATGCTGAGTGACCAAGACCGCCAAACCTGTGTTGACGGATTGCTGGAAAGCCACCGAACCAAGGTTCAGGGGCGGCGCCCGTCGGAAATGTTTCCCGATATCGAAATCGCCGACAGCTATGCCATTTCCAGCGCCGTGGCCGCGGCCAGGGAAAAAGAGGGGCGCAAGATTGTCGGTCACAAGATCGGCCTGACCTCAAAGGCGATGCAGGCCGCCTCAAAGATCGATGAGCCGGATTACGGTTATCTGTTTGACGATCTGGTGTTGCAGGACGGGGCCAAGGTCCGGTTTGAGGATTTCTGCGTGCCGCGCGTTGAACCGGAACTGACGTTCATTCTGAAAGAACCGCTGAGGGGGCCGAATATCGGGTTGATCGACGTGATGCGCGCCACCGAATGGGTGGTGCCATCCATTGAAATCATTGATGCGCGCGTCACCGAACCCCGCAGAATTTTCGATACCGTGGCCGATAATGGCGCCGCCGCCGGGATCGTCCTTGGCGGGCGTCCGGTCAGGCCCGAAGACGTTGATCTGCGCTGGGTCGGGGCGGCGTTCTATCGCAACAGCCAGATCGAGGAAACCGGCCTTGCCTGTGGTGTTCTGGGGCATCCGGCCATGGCCATCGCCTGGCTTGCCAATAAACTGGCGCCCTTCGGCACCGTTCTTGAGCCGGGCCATATGATGCTGTCGGGCAGTTTCACCCGCCCGGTCTGGGCCGAAAAGGGCGATACGCTGCACGCCGATTTCGGGCCTCTTGGCTCTGTTGCAGTGCAGTTCGTCTGATGCGCGCCCCGGTAAATGAGTTCAAGCGCCGCCTGCTGGCAGGTGAGCCGCTTGACGGATTGTGGATGTCGCTGACCAGCCCGGTCGCCGCCGAGGCATTGGGCCTTTTGGGTTTTGATTGGCTGTTGTTTGACACCGAACATGCGCCTGTCGATCTGGCACAGGTGCAACCCCTGTTGCAGGCGGCATCGGCGGGGGCGTCCAACCTTGTGGTGCGTCCGGCCTGGAACGACAAGGTTCTGATCAAACGGGCGCTGGACATCGGGGCGCAGACCCTGCTGATCCCGTTCGTGCAAACCCCCGAGGAAGCGGCAGCCGCCGTCACCGCGACCCGCTATCCGCCCCATGGCATTCGCGGTGTGGCAGGGGGCACCCGCGCCAGCCGGTTTGGCCTGGCCAAGGATTATTTTGAACAGGCCGACGCGCAGATTGCGGTTCTGGTGCAGGTCGAAACCGTCGATGCCCTGTCCCGGCTTGAGGACATCGCAGCGGTGCCAGGGGTGGATGGCGTTTTCATCGGTCCATCGGATCTGGCGGCCAGCTTTGGCCATCTTGGCAACCCGGGCCACGATGATGTGCAGAACGCCCTGAAATCCGCCGTGGCACGGCTAAAGGCCGTGGGAACCCCGGCCGGGATTCTGGCCACAAACAGCGCCGATGCCCGGCGGTATCGTGATTGGGGTTATGCCTTTGTTTCAGGTGCCGTCGATCTGGGTGTTCTGCTGAAAGGCGCGGCAACCGTGCTTGAGGAAATGCGCGCATAAGTCCGCCGCCATGGCCAGCCGGGCGCACCCTGGCCGGTCATGGCGGCAAGGCCATCAGGCCTGAAACAGCGCGACCCCTGCATGGAAGGCACAGCCATAGGGAATGGCCTTGTCGTTGAAATCATAGTCGGAATTATGCAGGGAATGGGTATCACCTTGGATTCTCAAGTGTCGTTGCGACGGTTTCCGCTATCTCAGTTTCATCAGTTCTTCCCTGAAGGCTTCCGTTGGTGTGCGCCAGCCAAGACACTTTCTGGGCGTGCCGTTCAAGCGATCACAAATCGACTTCATATCTCGATTTGAGAGCGCGGCCACAGGCGCATCCCGTGGTAAGTAGCGTCTTGCCCGCTTGTTCAGATTTTCAACCGAACCCTTCTGCCAAGGTGCCTGTGGATCACAGAACCAAGCTTCTGTTCCGATCCCTGGCTTCAGCTTGCGCCAGTTCCTAAACTCGATCCCACGATCGAATGTGATGGATTTGCGGGCCGGTTGGGGCAGGGGTTCCATCACGCCCATGAGTCGGTTCATCAGCTGTGTTGTGCTGCGGTCGTTGTTGCGGAACAGGACGGCAAAGCGAGTCTTGCGCTCGACCAGTGAGGCGACGTTCATCTTGCCTTGAGCGCGTTCAAAGATCATCAAATCACCCTCCCATTCGCCAAAAGTCTGGCGGGGGTCAACGTAATCAGGCCGTTCATGGATTGACCGATCCGGCGGGAATACAAGGCCACGGGGCCTACGCGAATGGTGCGGGCGCCGTTTTTTACGTCGGTTTGGCAGGTAGCGTGCAAGTTCTCTGGACTGGCCATCAGGACCGTAAACATAGGCGTAGATCGTCTCGTGGCTGACACGCACGGTTTGACCTTCAAATTGCAGTCGGCCCGCAATCTGTTCCGGCGACCAACCTTCTTTGAGCTGCTTGATCACGGCTTTGCGCAGGCCAACAAGCCGCACCAGCTTGCGCCGTCGCACACGTCTTTGGATCGCAGTCCGCTGCGCAACCACGCCGTAGTATCCGTTCAGTTCCGGCAGTTCCTCATCGGTGTAGCCATTGCGCTTGATATCTCGATACACCGTCGAAACATGCCTGCCGATCTCCGCCGCGATCTCTCGCACAGGGATCTTCGCATTCAACATATCTTCAATCGTGCGCCGTTCGCGCAGGTTTAGCTCTCTATGCGCCATCTTTCATTCTCCTTGCTTTCCAGCAAGATAGGGGAAATTTCGCAACCCAGTTTAGAATGTGCCCCGGGTGCATTTTAATTCGCTGTAAGATACATTATGTAAAATTTTCGGCCAAACCCGGTATCAGCCTATGAAAGAACGATGATGAACGGTTTCAGCTATAAACAACTGCGCTATATCGTTGCCGTTGCCACCGAAGGGTCGATCATTGCCGCCTCGCAGAAACTGGATATTTCGGTATCCAGCATTCGCGAAGCATTGAGCAAAGCCGAAGCCAAGGTGGGTACGGCGTTGTTTGTCCGCTCTGTTGCCAAGGGAATGCGCCTGACAGAGGAAGGCACGCGGTTCGTCGGCTATGCCTAACCCCTGTTCGAAGCCCATGAAGCCTTTGAAAGAAGCGCTGCTGGGGTGGCCCGCGCCGAAAATCGTGAAATCACCATCGGCGTTCTGGCCAATGCCAGCGCCGGCAGCATACCGCAACTGATTGCCGAACTTGAACGGCGCAAAACCGCCAGCGCCTATCGGATCGTCGAGATGGATTCTGAATCTCTGGTGGACGCGGTGCGCACAAGCAAGCTGTTGGTCGGCCTTGGTTTCAATGATTTCCTGCATTCATCGCTGACGTTTATCACGTTACGCCGGGCGCGGGTACACGTGGGCCTGTCATGGAAACACCCCTTGGCCACAGCCAAACATCTGACCCTTCATGATATTGCCGATGAGCCATATATTTCCCTGAATTTTCCCGGCGCGCGGGCCTATTACAGCGGATTGTTCGATCACTACGGCATCAGGCCACACACCCGCTTTACGGTGGATTCGACTGTCATGGTCCAGAAACTGGTGGAATACGGGTTTGGATACGCGACGTTCAACATGGCGCCTGCGGATTCTCAAGTGGCCCGTGATACGATTGCGCGCGTTCCGCTTGTGACGGATTACTGGAGCCCGGCTTTTAAGATGTTTTTCAAAACCGAATCCGGCCGCCTGCGCCAGATCGAGGAAATAAAAGCGGCTGCACAGGCGGCATGGAACCCATTGGCCTGATCTTGTGCCTTGCGGGTGAAACATCGCCAAACGCGTCTGGCCTGCGCGCAAGCCCGCCACGCCGCCTCGCAGAGCGGCGGGTTATGCCGAATCTGACTTGAATGTTTCCAAACAATTATTGGAACTCCGGCTGCGGATGGGGCTCAATTCCCGTGACGTGCCCCTGATCACGCCAAAACCAGGAGCCCCTGATGCACAACGAACCCCTTTTCGATCAATCCATGGCTGACTTGATGTCCCTGCCCGAGGCCAGTGGTGAATCGCTGTCCTGCGATGGCGGGGTGCTGGCCTATTTGTCCAATGAAGGCGGGTTGAACCAGATCCGGGTCTGTCCGATGCAGAACGGTCGTCCGGCTGGTCCGCCACGGCAGATCACCGACCTGTCCGAACGTGTGGTCAGCCTGGCCTTTGCGCCAATGGGGCGTGATCTGATCTTTACCACCGATTGCGGCATGGACGAGCGGCACCAGATATGGCTGATCCCCGATGTGGACAGCGATGCCAATGGCGCCCCCCGCCCCCTGACCCATGCGCCGGGCCGGGTGCATGTCTGGGGATGCTGGGCGCCCGATGCGACGCGCATCGCCTTTGCCAGCAATCAGCGCGACGCGCGGATCATGGATATCTACCTGCTGGATCTGGCCAGCACGGAACAGGAATGCGTCTGGCAGGGCCAGGGTTATTGCGAACCGCTCAGCTTTGCGGGCGACGGGCGGCTTTTGATCCGCGACTCCTGTCGTTCGATGCTGGATCAGGATCTGCTCTGGCTTGATCCTGACAGCGGTCAGGCCACCCCCGCCCTGCCCCATGACGGCCCGGTTCAGTATCTCTCGGCAAAGCTTGATGCTGACGGACAGGGCGGTGTGGTCCTGAGCGATCAGGGCAGTGACCTGCCGCGCCCGTGCCGCGCCGATTTCGTGGCGCAAACCCTGACCCCGCTGCACGAGGTGCCCGGGTGGGGAATCGAAAGGATCGCCCTGTCACCAGCGCGCGATCGTCTGGCCTGTGTGGTCAACCGCGAAGGGCTGGACCGGATCGAGGTTCTGGATATCGCCAACGGCGCCGTTGCCGATCTGGGCGCCCCCGGCGCGGGCATGATCACCTCGCTGGCCTATTGCGACGAGGGGCGCGGGCTGATCTTTGGGTTTGCCGGGCCGTCGCGCCCTGCGGGCCTCTGGGGCTGGAGCGAAACAACGGGGTTTGCCGCGTTTGATTTGCAGGGCCCCTGTCCGCTTGACCCCGCCCAATGCGCCCCCGAGGTGCAGCGGTTTGACAGTTTTGACGGGCTTTCGGTGCCCTATTTTCTCTATACGCCCCCGGAACCGCGCCCGAGGTCGGCTGGCCCGTGCTGTTTCTGGTTCACGGCGGGCCGGAATCCCAGTGGAAGGCCCAGTTCCGCCCCGATATCCTGTATTATCTTCAGCGGGGTATCATGGTTGTGGCCCCGAATGTGCGGGGATCATCCGGGTATGGGCGCCGGTTCTGTGCCGCCGATGACCGGGAAAAACGCATGGACGCGGTCAACGATCTGTTGGCGCTGCGCGATCATATTGCCGCTCGCCCCGATACCGATGATGCCCGCATCGCCGTTGCCGGCCAAAGCTATGGCGGGTTTATGGTTCTGGCCGCCATGACGCAGGCCCCCGAAAAATGGCGCTGTGGCATCGATATTTACGGCGTTTCCAACTTTACCACGATGATGATGACGACAGGGCCATGGCGGCAAGTGCTGCGCGCCGCCGAATACGGCGATCCGGTAACCGATGCCACCCTGTTGCGCGACATTTCACCGATGACCCATATGGCCCGCCTGTCTGCGCCCCTTTTGATCGTTCACGCAACCGATGATCCGCGGGTGCCGATCGAACAGGGCGAACAGGTTCACGCGGCCCTGCGCGGGCGCGATCACCCGGTGGAATATCTGCGCATCGAACACGAAGGCCACGGGTTTTCGCGGCGCGCGAACCGCACCCGTGTTTTCGAAACAGTCGCTGATTTTCTCGCGCGGCGACTCTGAAAAAACGTTCAACAACCAACAGGAGGTTCAACATGAACGCGAAACCTATGCTGATGACTGGCGTGCTTTGCGCCCTGCTCGGCACGACAGCACAGGCGGCAACCCCCGACAGCGCGCTGGTCATCGCCTATAACATTGACGCGATTTCCAGCTTCGATCCCGCACAGGTGGCCGAGGTGGTCACGGACGAAATCATCATGGGCGCCTGCGATGCCCTGGTGAATTATGATCCCGAGGATGAATCCAGCTATGTTCCGGCTCTGGCCGAAAGCTGGGATGTCTCCGAAGATGGTCTGAGCATCACCTTCCATCTGCGCGATGATATCGTTTTCCCCGATGGCACCCCCGGCACAGCGGGTGATCTGGCCTGGTCCATGCAGCGTGTGATGAAGCTGGGCTATGGCAACTCGGCCCAGCTCAGCCAATATGGGTTCACTGCTGAAGGTATCGACGATCAGATCACCGCCCCCGATGACAAGACCGTGGTGCTGAAGCTGGACAAACCGTACCCCAGCAACCTGATCCTTGGAAATATCGCCGCCAACCGTGTTGCGCTGATGCTGAACCGCAAGGTGATCGAGGCCAACGAGGTGGATGGCGATCTGGGCAACGCCTATTTGCAGGACAAGACGGCCTGCGTCGGCCCCTATCAGCTGCGCCAATGGAACCCCAGCGAAAGCGTGCTTCTCGAAGCCAATGAAAATTACAACGGTGAACCGGCGAACCTGCCCCGCGTGCTGTTCCGCCATGTGGCAGAGCCGGGCACCCAGCGTCTTTTGGTGGAAAAGGGCGATGTGGATATCGCGCTCAACCTGACCGCCGAAGATCTGACCGCCCTGGAAGATGTCGATGGGGTCGATGTGATCCGCGCCCTGAAACCATCGCTTTTCTATATGGGCTTCAACAACACCACCGAACCGTTCGACAACCCCAAGGTGCGTCTGGCGATGCGTTACCTGATTGATTATCAGGGTCTTGCCGATACCGTGATGCAGGGTGTGGGCGTGCCGCGCGCCTCGTTCGTGCAGCTTGGCGCCTTTGGCGCCCTGGACGAAAAGGAAGGTCAACCCTTCTCGGTGGACGTGGACAAGGCCAAGGCGCTTTTGGCCGAGGCAGGTTATCCTGATGGCTTTGAGGCGTCGCTGATCATCGGATCGCACCCCTATGGCAACCCGATCGCGCAATCGATACAGGAAACCGCCTCAAAGGCCGGGATCAAGCTGAACATCGAACGGATGGCCAATGCGCAATTGTATGCGCGCAACCGCGCCCGCGATTTTCAGGCGGCTTTGCTGGGGTTCAAGACCAACATCCCTGATGCCCATGGGATGGCATCGCGCTTTGTTCAGAACCCCGACAACGATATCGAGGCGAAGCTGACCCAGTATCCTTCCTGGCGTTCGGGTTATTTCGACGAAAAGATGAACGCCCGTGTCGATGAGGCCCTGTTCGAGCGTGACCCCAAAAAGCGCGCCGACCTGTATCACCAGCTTCAGCGCGACATGATGGAAAACGGGCCTATGGCCTATATCATGCAGACCATGAACGCCGCCGCCAAGCGCGAGACGCTCAAGAATTGGACCTGGAACGGCTTCCGCATGTATTACCGAAAGGCCTCCAAGTAAGTCTCACCACGACAATGCCGGGTCCGCCGTTCGGGCGGGCCCGGTGCGAAACAGGAAAAAGGACACGCCGTGACAACAGGTATCGACAGCAATCCGGGCACCGCATGGGACACCCACGACAGCCCAGAATCCGCCGGTTGGTCGGCCGCAGGCGTGGCAGAACTGCGCCGGGTGATTGCCGGACAGAACAGCGATTGCGTTCTGGTGGCTCAGGGCGGGCGCATTGTCTTTACCCACGGCGATATCACTCATAAATATCTCTGCCATTCGATCCGCAAAAGCATTCTGGCCACGATGATCGGCGAAGATGTTACAGCGGGCACCATCGACCTTGGCGCGACAATGGCCAGCCTTGGCATCGACGATCACGATCCGCTCAGCAAGGTCGAACGCGCCGCCACGGTGCATGATCTGTTGATGGCACGCTCGGGCATCTATCACCCTGCCGGGTATGAAACCGAATGGATGCAGCTGATCAAAGAAAAACGCCACAGCCACGCCCCCGGCACATTCTGGTGCTATAACAACTGGGATTTCAACGCGCTTGGCACAATATTCACCCAACTGACCGGGCAAAGCGTTGCCGATGCCTTTGCCGCCCGTCTGGCCGCGCCCCTGGGGATGGAGGATTTCACGCTTGAGGGCGAAACGCCCGATGCATGGCTGGAGCATTTCGGCGTGTCGCGTCATCCTGCCTATCCGCTGCGCCTGTCCAGCCGCGATCTGGCGCGTTTTGGTCAGCTTTTCCTGCAGAACGGGCGCTGGTCGGGGCAGATGGTGCTGCCTGACGACTGGGCCGAGGAAAACGTGCGGCCCTATTCCCACGCCGGGCATCGCGGTGCATATGGGTATTGCTGGTGGCTGGAACGTGACGGCGTGTTCATCCCCGGTGTGCGCACCCCCGCCGGATCATATGCGGCACAGGGCGCGGGCGGGCACTACTGCATGGTCATTCCAGAATTCGATATGGTGGTGGTGCATCGTGTCGATACCGACCAAAAGGGCCGACATATAACAAAGCACGAATTTGGCTATTTTCTCAAGGCGTTACTGGCTGCAGCGCAGGATTGACAAGCGGCGGACCGCCGGATTGCCGGCGCTCTTTCCTTGACAGCTTTTCGGAATAACATTCTGATGGGCACCCCAATGCCCATCGGAACTGGAACGCTGCCATGGTCCTTAAACTTCTCGAAGATTTCGTATGTCTCAGCGAAGTGCGAAACTTTTCCCGTGCGGCAGAGATTCAGAATATCACCCAGTCAACTCTATCGAAACGCATTCGCAACCTTGAACATTGGGCCGGGGCGCAACTGGTTGATCGGTCCAGTTACCCGGTGCAACTGACCGCCGAAGGGCGGGTCATGATGCGTCAGGCCAGCCATCTGGTCGAACAGATGCACAATATGCGCTCGAACATCCGCGGGCTGTCCAAGGTTTCGCACGATCATATCGGCATTCTGGCGTTACACACGCTGCGGCTTACGTTTCTGCCCGATTGGCTTAACCGGCTCGAGGCACGGATCGGCGGCAAGATCACCCAAGCTCCGATGCTGGTCAATGCCGCCTATCGCGACACCGTGCGCATGTTCCGCAATGAGGAAAGCGATCTGTTTCTCACCTATGTCCATTCCACCGTCAGACCCGGGCTCGATCTGAATGAGCTGGAATGTCTGACCCTTGGGACCGAACGCCTGTTGCCGGTCAGCGCGCCGGATGCTCAGGGCCGCCCTCTGCATGATCTCGACCGGGGCGATGTGGTGCGTTATCTAAGCTATGGCACGCAGAGTTTTTTCGCACAGGTTCTGACCCCTCTTTTGCAAGAGCGGCTGGTGGCAACGAATGTCGTCGCCTCCAATGCCATGTGCGTCAGTCTGCACTCGCTGGCCCAGGTCGGAATAGGAATGGTCTGGATTCCCGAAACCCTTGCCCGCGACGACCTGCGCACGGGGCGCCTTGTGATGGCCGGCAAGGATGATTGGATCATCGACACCGAAATTGCGATCTATCGCAAGAAAGGCCCACAGCGCCGGATACTGGAACGACTCTGGAGCGCCGCACGCGAAGAAATCGCCGCAACCGGCAAGTCCGTGGCCTAAGCAACCGGGGCCGGCTGCCGTGCCGGGGTCGTGACCAGCGCAGCCAGACCCGACAGATCAGGCAATGCGTCGATCCCGTTCAGCAAGGCCAGCCCCGGCGCATCCAGCGCCACCCCCGCATAATCGAAACAATCGCGCAGTTTTGCGATGCGGGTGTCCTCGTCCAGCGGGTCTTGCAGGCTGCCGCGCGCATTGGCCAGCTCGGCGCTCAACTCGCGCCCGTCAGCAAGCCGGATCAGCGCATGATGGGGCGGGCGTTTCACGGCTGTTTCCTGTTCCAACGGCATGATCTTCATTGAAATCCGGTCAAACAGCGCCCGCAGGTGCGGCCGCTCGACCGCAGCTGGGGTGAAATCGGACAGGGACAGGATATCCTGCGTCAGGGCCAGTGCGACGCAATATTGCATCGAGAACCGCGCCTCCATCGGCGTTGTCGGTTCGGGATAGGCCAGGTTGCGGTAATTCGCCCGTCCCACGCTCAGCACGATTTCGGCCACATCCGCAGGCGCAAACCCATGCTGGTGGCGCAGCGCCAGAACCATATCGACCGAATTGTGGGTCGATCCGCAGCAGGGGTGTATCTTGGGTATCAACCCATCGGTTTCAATGGCATGGGGCACGTCGCATGCGGGCAGGGTCCAGTCGGGCTCCTGTCCGCCGCTCATCAGATCGCCGAACCCCTGCGCGCGTTCCAGAATATCCTCGCGCCCGAACAACCCGGCCCCGGCCAGCAAAGCCGCCTCAACCGCATTGCGCGCCGCCATGCCCGCGTGAAAGGGTTTGGCCGGGGTGCCGAACTGGCCTTTCATCCCCGACGCCATGCTGACTGCCAGTGACATCGCCTGCACAATTCCTGCGCGGTCATGGCCCAGAATCGCGGCACAGCCAGCCGCGGTGCCGATCGCCCCGACGGTCGAGGTTCCGTGCCAGCCCGCCACGTAATGTTCCGGCGCAACCCCCTGCCGACCAGAGCCTGTGCCTCAAGGCCGGTGAGATAGGCGTCAACCAGTTGCGCGCCGCTTGCCTTTGCGGATTGCCCCAGCGCCAGCAATGCAGGCACCAGAACCGCCGAGGCGTGGCTCATCCCGGGGCCAAAATTATCATCGAAATCAAGAGCATGGGCCGCCGTTCCGTTCACCAACGCCGCTGTTGCGGCGGCCGCCGTTCCGCCCCCCACAAGGGCAGACCCCGCCCCGTGCTGGGCCGCAGTCGCCTGCCGTACGGCCAGGGTGGCCATATCGCCCTGCCCCGCGACCATACAGGCCAGAGTGTCGGCGATGGCATGCTCTGCGGCACGGCGGTTGGCGGCGGTTACCGGAACAGTACCCGCGGCACGGGTTGCAATTTTTTCAAGCAAGGTTGTCATGCGGATTTCTGTCCTGAATCTTTGTCCGAGCGAACCACCGCAGGTGCAGAGGCCGCCAGAAAATCGCGCGTATAGGTTTCTTTCACGTCGCCGCTGCGCAGTTGGGCCGGGGTCAGCTTTTCCAGAATCCGCCCGCCTTTCATGATCGCCAGATGGTCACACATATGGGCGATCACCGCGATATCGTGACTGACCATCAGATAGGTCAACCCCCGTTCACGCCGCAGCCGGTTGAGCAGATTCAGAATTTCGGCCTGTACCGACACATCCAGCGCCGAGGTGGGTTCATCGAGAAGGATCAGTTCGGGTTCGACGATCAGCGCCCGTGCGATCGCGATGCGCTGACGCTGGCCGCCGGAAAGTTCGTGGGGAAACCGAAACCGGAAGGTGGAATCAAGCCCGACATCCGTCAAAATGGCATCGATCCGTTCCTGTGCGCGGTCCATTTTCATGATCGTCAGGGTTTCGGCCAGAACCTGCTGCACCATCTTGCGCGGGTGCAACGATGCATAGGGATCCTGAAATACCATCTGCACCTTGCGAAAGAACGTCTTGATCCGGCGCCGCGGCAGGTCATCGCCTTCGAACAGCAAACTGCCGTCATAGTGGGGGTTCAACCCGGCCACGACCGACAGAATGGTCGATTTACCACAGCCCGATTCACCGATCAGCCCGTAACTTTCGCCCGGGGCAATGCGGAACCCTACCTGTTTCACGACTTCAATACGTGAGATGCCATGCCCGAAGCCGATGTTCAGGTCCGCCACCTCAAGTTTGGGAGTTTCCATTTTTGTCTCGTCCATTTCAGGCAACCGGTCCGTTGAGCCATGCCGGATCGCGTGTGGGCACGGCGAGTTCGTCACAGGGATTATCGAGCCGCGGCAGACTATCGAGCAGACCACGGGTATAGGGGTGTTGTGCCTTGCCCAATCCGGCCGCCGGCAGATCCTCAAGCACGCGACCGCTGTACATCACCAGCACCCGATCACAAAAATCCGCGACAAGGTTCAGATCGTGGCTGATGAAAATCAAACTGGCACCGGCGCGATCCACCAATTCCTGCAACACCGAAAGCACCTGCCGGCGCACGGTTACATCCAGCGCCGAGGTCGGTTCATCGGCGATGATGAGTTTGGGTTCGGCAATAAGCATCATGGCAATCATGATGCGCTGTCCCATCCCGCCCGAAACCTGATGTGGCAGAAGGTCGAAAACCCGCTCGGGGTCGCGGATGTGGACGCTTTCCAACATCTCCAGAGATCGGCTGTGCGCCACTGCGCGGCTGACGCGGTGATGCACGCGGTACGCCTCGGAAATCTGCTGCCCCACCCTCATCAGCGGGTTCAGCGAATATTTCGGGTCTTGCAGGATCATCGCGATATCGTTGCCACGCAGGCGCATCATTTGCCGTTCGCTGGCGTTCAACAGATCGGTTTTGCCAAACTGCATGCGTTCGGCAGTGATCCGGGCCGAGGGTGGTGACAAACGCATCAGCGCGCGGCCGGTCTGGCTTTTGCCCGACCCGGATTCACCGACAATGCCCAATTTCTCGGCCCCCAGATCAAAGGACACATCCCGCACCGCATGGGTGACACGATCATCCCCTTTGAAATGAATGTTGAGCTTGCGGACACTCAGGATCGGGTCTTCGATTGTGTGCATATCAGTCATGGCGGGGTCCAATACATCGCGCAGGCCATCACCCACGAGATTGAAAGCGATCGACGTCATCAGAATGGCCATGCCCGGCGCAGCGGCGACAAAGCCGTTCGACAGGATGAACTGACGCGCCGAAGACAGCATCGCGCCCCATTCCGGGCTGGGCGGTTGCGCCCCCAGACCAAGAAACCCGAGCCCGGCCGCCGACAGGATAATCGACGCCATGTTCAGGGTCACACGGGCGATAACCGAGGGAATGCACATGGGCATCACGTGGCGGGTGATAATCCGCATTGCCGAAGCGCCCTGCAACCGCACCACCGAGATATAATCCGTGCGCCGGATGATCATGGTTTCCGCCCGGGCCAGCCGCGCAATGGGCGGCCAGGCGGTCAGGGAAATGGCGATGATCGCATTGTTGATCCCCGGCCCCAGGGCCGAAACAAAGGCCAGCGCCAGAACCAGCGATGGAAAGGCCAGGAAAACTTCGGTCACGCGCATCAGGATCGTGTCGATCCAGCCGCCGAAATACCCCGACACCGTTCCGACGACCAACCCGACAGGTGCCGAAATGACCGCCGTAAGCCCGGCAATGTAAAGCGTGATCCGCGCCCCATACAGCAGCCGGGAATAAATGTCGCGGCCCAATTCATCGGTGCCGAACCAATGTTCCGCTGTGGGCAGCGCCAGGCGATTGCCAAGATCCTGCGCAAAAATGTCATGGGTCGCAAACAGCGGCGCGAAAATCGCTGCGATGACAATAACGAAAAGGATGGCAAGGCCCAGCAGGGCCGAACCGTTGCGCCGCAATTTGCGCCACATGCGCCAGCTTTGGTGCATCCGGGCCTGAAACGGCGTTGTGGGGTGCGGATCGGCCAGCCACAGGCGCAGCGAACCGGACCGGGAAGGCGTTGAAGTATCGGTCATGCAATGGCCCTTTCGGCTCAGCGGGTGCGCGGGTCGATCACGCGATAAAGCAGATCGCAGATCAGGTTCAGCACGACAAAGATCACACCGATCACCAGCGTACAGCCAACAACAGAGTTCATATCGCCCGACAGCAGGGAATTGGTCAGATACCGCCCGAAACCCGGCCAGGCAAAGACGGTTTCGGTCAGCACCGCCCCCTCGAGCAGAAAGGCATAGGACAGCGCCACGACGGTGATCACCTGTACCGCGATGTTGCGGAAAACATGGGTCCAGACGATGCGCCAGCGCCCGATGCCCTTGGCCCGGGCCGCGATCACGTATTCCTGCTCAAGCTGGTCGATCATGAAGGTCCGGGTCATCCGGCTGATATAGGCCAGCGCGCTTAGCGCAAGGATCAGCGCCGGCAGGATCAGGTGGCTCAAGACATTTCCGAAGACTTGCCAGTTCCCGCTGAGCGCCGCATCGATCAGGTAAAACCCGGTGACCGTTTGCAGGTCAAATTCATAGATCATGTCGATCCGACCCGGCCCACCGACCCACCCCAGAACCGAATAAAACAGCACCAGCCCCATCAGGCCCAGCCAGAAATTCGGCGCGGAATACCCAAGCAGCGACACGATCCGCGCCACATGGTCGATGAACGAGTTGCGATAGACCGCCGCGACCACGCCCAGAGGCACACCGATGCCCGTACCGATCAGCATGGCAAGGGTGGCAAGCTCCATTGTTGCGGGAAACACGCGGATGATTTCATCGGCCACGGGCCGCCCCGACAACAGGGAATTGCCCAGATCGAAATGCAGCAAGCTCCAGAGGTAATCGGCAAACTGCACCAGAATGGGCCGGTCCAGCCCCATCTTGGCCGACAGGGCGTCATAGGCCTGTTGCGTGGCATTGTCGCCGAGGATCGCCAGAATCGGATCGATCGGCAACATCCGCCCGATCAGAAAGGTCAGCGCCGCCAGCCCGATCAGGGTGACCATCACCGAAACGAGCCGCTTGAACACCCCGATCACCCGCAGCAGGAACAAAGCCCTGCTGTGAGCGGCGCCAGAGCGCGGATCCGCCATGGTTCCCGTATCTGCCATCACTTGTGTGCCATTCCATAATAGACTTGGAAACCGTTCCAGGTCCAATCCTTGAGGTCGGCGCGCGTGGCGGCCACGAAATAGGTCTGGAACATTACTGCCAGTTCTCCTGTCTGCATCCAGTTTTTCTGAAGTTGGGCATACATTGCCCTGCGTTTTTCGGGGTCGGGTTCGACCGCGGCGGCCATGACCGTTTCGTTCATTGCCGCGTCATAGAACGATGCGCGCCACGACGGGTATTGGGTGGCCTGGGCCTCGTCGCTGTTGTCGGGGTTGTAGACCAGACGCGAGGCATTGCCATGGGCATCGGGAACGGTGGTTTGCCAGGTCTTGATCCCGCTCTGGAAATCCCGCCCGCGAACCTTGGCAAAGAATTGGGCATTGGCCATCTGTTCGATGTTGAACGTGATGCCCACTTCTGATGCATTCTGCTGAACGTGCTGGGCCAGCGCCGCAGACCAGGCCAGCGACCCGACATAGATCGTCGCCTCAAACCCGTCGGGATAGCCCGCTTCGCTTAGCAATTTCCGCGCCATGGCCGTATCGAGCGAAAACGGCAGGGCCTCGTCGCGGGACAGTGCCCCAAAAGCCCCGGATTGGGCAAAACTCTGCCAGGGGGTGCCGAGATATTTCATCACCGTATCGGCCAGGGCATCATAATCGATCAGGTATTTCATCGCCAGACGCACCTTGGGATCGTCGAAAATCTGATCGGCGGTGTTGAATGTCCAATAAAGGATCTGCGGCTTGAGGGCCGAACTGATATTGATGTCCGGGCTGGTTTCCATCTCGCGCAGATCGTCCGGGGTCAGATCCCGCGCGATATCGACATCGCCATTTTCAAGCATCAGGCGCTGGGTTCCGGTTTCCGCCACATGGCGGATAAAAACCCGATCGAGTTCGGGTTTCTGGCCAGCGTAATTTTCGTTCGCCTGCAACACCACCGTTTCACCCTGGTTCCACTGGGCAAGCTGATAGGGGCCGTAACAGGCCATCTTGTCTTTCAGATAGGCATTGGCGAAATCGCCGTCCTGCTCGTGTTTTTTCAAAAACACGCTGTCGAGGGTGGCTGCCACACGGTTCGCGGCGATGGCCTGCAACAACAACGAGGTTGGATACAGGTCTTCGAATTTCAACACCAGCGTATGATCGTCAGAGGCGGTGATCCGGTCATCCATGTTTTCGGTGGTAAAGCCGTATTCCGTCAGGGTCGCGGCATTGCCATACCCCAAAGACAGCACCCGGCGCAGCGACCATACCGTATCCTGGGCGCGCACCGGATTGCCCGAGGGAAACACCGCGTTGCGGGCCAGATGAAAGGTCAGCGTCTTGCCGTCCTCCGAGACATCCCAGCTTTCGGCCAGCGCGGGCAGCACCTCGGCCTCGTCCGCGGGGTTGAAGGTGCCAAGAAAGGCGCAGGTGTTCTGCAACAGTTCATTGGTCACGACTTCACCAACCTGCGCGGGGTCGAATGTCGAGATGGAATCGATGTTCCATGCCATGACCAGGGCATTCGCCGGCGTTTCGGCCTGTGCCGCCGAAGCGGCAAGCATTGTGGCCAAGGTTAGCGAGCTTATACGAAAACGATTATGTTTCATGTGCTTAGTCCTTTTCCCTGTTGGTGGAACAACGGCCGGATGGTTTGTCCCCCGGTCCGGCTGCGCCGCCGCACTGATGATTCGATGCGACAGCGAGACTTGCGCTGGCCGAGGGCTTATCCCTTCGCCGGGCGAGGTTTGAGCGGCGGGCGCACATCATCGGGGATCGGACAGATATAGGGTTCTGCCGCCAGACGGTTCTGGTGATCCTCCTTGGCGCGGGCCACCAGAGTTTCATCCGCATAAAGCATCCGCGCGGTCGCCCCCATGACCTTGGCGGCATAGATCATGCCCTTGTGGGCGGCGGGCGCCTTGCCCTGCGCCGTGATCTGCCAACTGTGGCCCGGCGTGCCGATGGCATGGGTTGCCACACGCGCCTGCACCGTGGGCACCGCCCAGGATACATCAGCCACATCGGTAGAGCCCATCATCTTGTCGCCACGGTTTTCCAGGGGCACCACGTAATCGCAAAGGGGTTCCTTGCTGCGGGGCTTCAGGCCCACCGAGATATAGTTGGCGGCGATATCCTCGGCGGACAGCGTGGCCTGGATTTCGGCGGCATATTTGCGGTCGGCCTCGTCAAAGGGCACGCCACCCAGCGTGTCCATCGCCAGTTGCATGGCCTCTTCCATCGGCGTGTTGCCCAGCATGTTGGATACCGCCGACATGATCGAGATATCCACCTTGGTTTCGGTCATCATTGCCGCGCCTTCGGCGATCAGGCGCACGCGGTCGTTCAGGGCCATCATCCCCGCCAAGGTGGTAGAGCGGATGGCATAGCGTGTCTTGGCCTTGCCCTGCACCACGTTGGGCGCGGTTCCCCCCGCGTCGAGATAGGCATAATGGATACGGCTTTCCTGCGGGACATGTTCGCGCAAATACTGCACACCCACGTTCATCAGCTCGGCCGCGTCCAGCGCCGAACGGCCCAGATGCGGCGCGGCGGCGGCATGGCTTGAACGGCCGGTGAATTCAAAATCCATCCGCGTGTTGGCAAGGCTTTCGGCCTCGTCCACCTTGGTCATGCCCGCCGGATGCCAGGTGATCGCGGCATCCACATCGTCAAAGGCGCCATCACGCACCATGAAAGCCTTGGCCGCGCCGCCCTCTTCGGCGGGACAACCGTAATATCGCACCCGCCCGGGGGTGCCGGTCTCCTCCAGCCAATCCTTGAGCGCGCAAGCGGCCAGAAGGGCGGCAGAGCCGAGCATGTTATGCCCGCAGCCATGACCGTTTCCGCCGGGCTCGATCGGGCGGGGTTCGGCGATGTTGGCTTCCTGGCTCAACCCGGGCAGGGCATCATATTCTCCGAGGATGGCAATCACCGGCCCCCCCTGCCCGCTTCGCCCATGACCGCCGTTGGAATGCCGGCAATCTCTTCGGTCACAACAAACCCCTTGTCGCGCAGCACGGTGGTGTGTTCGGCACAGGATCGGTATTCGGCATAAAGCGTTTCCGGCATTCCCCAGACCCGGTCCGAAAGCTCGACCAGATCGTCCTGATGGCTTTCCACGTGCTGCCAGATTGGCTCGGCGTTTTGCATGATGTTATCCCGCTAGATCTATCATTTCGTTTCACGGTACTGTCGGCGCGGGGGCAATTCCTGTCCAATGAAGAAGCGCACATATTTTAGTCGATAAGGGAATAAGGGCGCCCGATCAGGCACGCCGAAACGATGGCGCGACAGCGCCAGCGTTGACTTCTCCTCATGGGTGATCAAATACGATCCTGTGATGGCTTTGGCAGTCCGCGCGCCAGGCACAGGATATTCAGCGCATCACCAATGGCATCGACAAGGGCCAGATTATCAGCAGATGCTGCAATTTTGAAACCCGCCGGCCCCCGGCGCCATGCCTGCGGAAAGAACCCTGACCGCATTCCCCCACGCAATGTTTGCCGGATCCACAAACTGTGCTGTGGTCGAAAAGCCCGGTCTATATCCCGTCGCGGTAATTGGTATTGTGACGGGACAAGAGAAACCAGAACGGGTTCCCCCATGACGGTCCGCGCAGAGGTTGGGTACTGTCGTCAATCTGCTCACCGGCGGTCGCTGCGTGCAGCAACTGCCGGGAAAACTGCATTTAAGGTTTGAGGCTAAGCCCCGCTGCGGTCAACGCGGCGCGAACATTGTCAATCTCGGCCTTGGGGGTGGGGAGACGGGGTGCGCGGGGGTCACCAGCCGCATGGCCCAGCATTGTCAGCGCGGTCTTGGTCGCCGAGACATAGCGGTGGCCACCGACCAGCCGGATCACCGGCAGAATTTGCCGATAAAGCGCGCGGGCGGCGTCGATATCCTGTTCATCAACCGTCAGTTCAAACAGCCGCGAGAATTCGCGCGGCATCACGTTCGAGCCGACGGCGACCCACCCCTGCGCCCCGTTCATGAAGGATTCAAATCCCATGATACCGCCAAATACCGTCATCCGGTCGCCGCACAGGTCCAGAATGTCCCGCACGCGGGTGACATCCATCGTCGATTCCTTGATGTAATCGACCCCGGGGATCATCGAAAGGCGCGCCACGATATCGGGCGTCAGATCGACGTTGGCTGTCGCGGGGTTGTTGTAGAGCATGATCGGGATCGTAATCGCTTCGGCGATGCGACGGTAATGCTCGTACAATTCGTCTTCGGTCGGGGTCGAATAAAAGGGGGAATGATCATCACGCCATCGGCGCCCAGATCCTGAGCCTGGCGTGAATAGCGGATCACATCATCGGTATTCTCTGCACCGGTTCCGATCAATACCGGCACCCGGCCAGCGACCGTGTCAATCACACATTTGGCGACATCGCGGCGTTCGCTGTCGGTCATCGACAGAAATTCGCCGGTCGATCCCAGCGGGACCAACCCGTGGATTCCTTCACCAACCTGCCATTCGGTATAGCGCGCCATCGCGCCCAGATCGATAGCGCCATCGGCGTCGAACGTCGTCACCATTACGGAAAACGTACCCCGGATCCGGTTGACCATTTAAACACTCCTTCAGGGTAAGCAGCCGCAACGCGGTGTTGCGAACAAGGTTCTGTTATGCCCCGAAACAAATCCGGGATCGTAAATTCAAGGTTCATGGGCGCAAGCGGCAGCCGTGATCCTAATGCTTGAGTATCTTGGACAGGAACAGCTGCGTATGCTCGCTTTTGGGCGCGTTGAAAAACGTCTCGGGGTCGGCCTCCTCGACGATCTTGCCGCCATGCATCAACACGACGCGGTCGGCGGCGGCGCGGGCAAAACCCATTTCATGGGTCACGACGATCATCGTCATGCCCTGCCGCGACAGATCGACCATCACGTCCAGAACCTCTGAAATCATCTCGGGGTCGAGCGCCGAAGTCGGTTCGTCAAACAGCATGACCTTGGGTTTCATTGCCAGCGCCCGCGCGATGGCGACACGTTGTTGTTGCCCACCTGACAGTTGGGAAGGATAGGCGTTGCCCTTTTCCGGCAGCCCGACGCGGTCCAGAAGCTCCCGCGCTTCGCTCACTGCGGTGGTGCGGTCCACCCCCATGATCTTGACGGGTCCAACGATGATGTTGTCCAGCACACTGAGATGGGGAAACAGGTTGAAGCTCTGGAACACCATACCCAGATCCCGCCGCTGGATCGAGATCTGTTTGTCGCTCAGCGGCACCATCTTGCCGCCGCTGCCCTTGCGAAAGCCGATCAGATGATCGCAGGCGGTGATTGACCCACCATCGATCGTTTCAAGGTGGTCGATGCAGCGCAACAGCGTCGATTTTCCAGAACCCGAGCGCCCGGCGATCACGATCACCTCGCCCTGATGGACGGTCAGCGATACGTCCTTGAGCACCTCGACCCCGTGAAAGGACTTGGCCAGGTTCCTGATTTCGACAATCGGTTCGCCCAGTTGGCGCGGTTTCTCGACGGGGGTCACGTTCGGCATGTCGGTCATGTCGGTCCTCCTTGGGGCGGCGCTCATATCTGGTTGGCGACGGGTTGTTTCAGCGTGTCGTCGCCGTCTTGCTGGCTGTCGGGCTTGCCGGCGGGGCCAAAGGGTTTGTCGTAGTGATTTTCCAGCCGCTGCTGGATCTGTCCCCAGATCGTGGTCAGAAGAATGTACCAACAGGCCGCAACCAGATAGACTTCGAGCACGCGGAATTCGATCTGCGCAAGCTGTTGCGCGTGGCGCAACAGCTCTTCCATCGAGATGACCGAGGCCAGCGACGTGGTTTTCAGCATCAGGTTGAACTGGTTCCCCAGTGGCGGAATGATGACGCGGATTGCCTGTGGCACGATCACAATGCGCATCCGCTGTGCCCAGGTCATTCCCAGGGCGCATGATGCATCCTCTTGCCCCTTGTTGACCGACATGATGCCGGATCGGACAATTTCAGCGAAATAGGCGCCTTCGTGCAGTGACAGGGCCAGAATTGCGGATTCGATCACCCCCAGCCGGATGCCCACCTGCGGCAGGCCCGTATAGATAATGACCATCTGCACCAAAAGCGGTGTGCCCCGCCAAAGCCAGATATAGGTATTGGCGATCAAACGCACGAACCGGGTCTTTGACATCTTCATGAAGGCGAGGATCACCCCCAGGGTGACGCCGATGACCATTGACACCACGGCAAGCCAGACGGTTGTCCAAACGCCTTCGACCATGTAGCCGCTGAAAAGGTATTGGAAGAAGTACTCCCAGCTCCATTGCATATTGCGCAGTCCTTATCTTGGGACGGTCAGGGGGCCGGATGGCCCCCGCCCGCAGGGAGAACGTGGATCAGGAATCGGGGTTGTAGTGATATTCGAACTTGCCCGACCAGTCCTTCCATTTGTCGACCTTGGTCGCGCCCGAATCTTTCATCAGCTTGTCATAGGTGCCGTCCTCCAGCATCTCGTTGAGCGCGGCGACAACCGCTTCGGCAGTCGAGGTTTCGTCCACCGCCATCGTGGTCGCAGTGCCGGCCAACAGGCCAGTGGCCGCCATCGCGAATTGCCCGCGCTTTTGATAATAGGCGCCGGTGCTGTCAGCGGCAAAAATCGCATCCACCTGACCCGCGCCAAGGGCAAGGAAGGCATCGCCGTAATTGTTGAAGACACGGATATCCATGGGATCCATGCCTTTCGCGATCTGTTCGTCGTTCAGCGCGCGCAGCTGCTTTTCCTCGGCACCGGCGATTTCAACCCCGACGACGCGTCCGGCCAGATCCTCGGGGCCCTTCAGGCCAAGCGGATTTCCGCCCTGGGCGATCATCGCCAGTGCAACCACCCGGACCGGGATCAGGTGCATGATCTTGGTGCGATCAGGGGTATAGAACAGCCCGGTATTGATCATATCCCAGCGGTTCGAGGCGAGGCCGGGAATCTGCACTTCAAAGCTGACGTTGACATACTTGGGCTCAAGGCACATGCGCTTGGCGATCTCGTCGCCCATGTCGCGGTTGAGCCCCATCAATTCACCGTCGCTGTTGATGAACTGGATGGGCGGCAATGTCGCGTTGATCGACATGGTCAATTTACCCGCTTCGACCAGCGGCAGGTTTTCGGGACACTCCATGGCCAAAAGCGGTTGGGCCATAACCGCCGCACACGTCGCGGCGGCCGCCAGGGTGAATTTGTTTCTCAGGGTGCTCATAGTTTGTTTACTCCCGTTGGTTGAGTTATGCCTGTTTTTCAGGCGTCTTTATTGGCCGGTATTGGCTGTGCGGGGACGCGCGCACCAATTGGTGACGACGTCGGTGGTGGCTTTCACCATCCGATGAAAATCTTCCACGTCGACCCATTCGTCGCGCTTTTCGTTCTGGGTCAGATCACCGCAAAGACAGCCAAAGGCGACGGTGGGGATGCCCTTTTCGACGGCCGGATTGCGGATGTCGCTGGCCATGTGCAGCGGGTTGACGAAGGGGCCTTTGCCGGTCGCCTTCGTAACTGCGTCGCTGGTCACGCGGTAAAGCGGATGATCTTCGGGCACTTCGGCGCCGGTCGCACCGGCCAGCCATTCCAGCGACGGGCGGTGGTCGGCCATCCACGGATCGGCATTGAAACAGGCGTTCAGGGCTGCCTCGACCTCATTCTGAACCTCTTGCATGCTCTCTTGCGGGGGGAACGTAATGGAAAGACCCAATTCGCAGGTTTCGGGCACACGCGAGAATTTGGCGGCGCTGCCACTGTTGAAATACGACACGAGAATATTGGTCGACCGGCCAACGAAGGCGTCGATCTGCGGATGGCTGATCCGGGCCGCCCGCGCCTCTGACAGATCGTGCAATGCGGCGATGATCACCGTTGCCTTGTCTACCGCGTTGATGGCCCGATGCGACGACGCTGTGTGGCTGGGTTCTTCCGTGTCCGGCAGTTGTCCAGGGACGGTGATCTTCAGATCCAGATAGCCCGGCGTCACCGCCTTGATTTCCTGCATGCCGACACCGGATTCGGCGGGGTGCAGATACAATCCCGCATCCGCCGAAAGCCCGTCATACAACAGGGCAGCAACCCCGCGTGCGTTCTTCTTGCTGGGGGTGCTGGCAAAGACGACAGTGCCCAGTGTTTCGCCAGAACGCGCCGCCTCTTCGATGGCAAGAACGGCGGCGGCGCATCCGGCCAGATCGTCAGCGACGCCCCAACCGTGGATGCGCCCGTTGTCGATTGTTCCGGCAAACGGATCACGGGCCCAGCCGTGATCGGGCTGAAATACCTCGCCGTCGGGGTGCGCAAAAACCAGAAGGCTGCATTTATCCGGGTCGCCGACATAGGTTCCGACAACAGCGGTTCGCACGCCCGACGCCTGTTTCTTTCCGACACCGAAATCGCCGATCACCGGAACGGTCGACGGGTCATAGGTCAGATCGGAAATATCGCACCCCACTGTTGCCAACCGGTCGGCGATCACCTTCTGTACCGCAGATTCGCCGTCAGCCTGTGCGCCGATCAGATCCTGCAGGAATGAGATGGCACGCGTTTCAGCGTTGGCGGAACTGTTATCGATCATTGCATTCACCCATTTAGGACACCGTCGGTATACAAAGCATGACCAAAATTTCCTGCAACGCAATGTTTTTCTTTGGCGACCACCTAGGATTTTCACGCTGCACTGCGGCATCACGTCGCGATCATGACCCGTTTTCCGGCTAATTTTGATGATTTGCGTGCCATTTCACCCCCGAAATAGCGTTTCGTGGAGACCAACGCTGATTTGCCGGTATACAGACAGAGAACATTTCCAGTATAGATTTTCAGCAAGACTGTTGAAAATACATGCGCTGTCAAAAGCTCTCCGCGCCTGGCGAGCGTTAGCCAAATAGGAATGGTTCGGTGAATCAGCAAACAACTGAAATGAAATCTTCCAGGATTACGCCGCGACCGGCATCGCGGAAATTGTCGGACCTTGCCTATGAAACGCTGGCAGCAATGATTCGCGAACGTAAACTGAAAAGTGGCGAGGCCGTTGTCGAACAACACCTTGCAGAACATCTGGGTCTGTCGCGCACCCCTCTGAGGCAGGCGTTGCAGCGCCTTGAGATCGAGGGCCTTCTGGTCAAGTCTGGCGGGCGTTCCCACGTCGTGCGCAAGGTCAGCATCGCCGAGTATCTGCAAAGTCTGCGCGTGCGCGAAATACTCGAACCCGAAGCTGCGTTCCTCGCGGTCGATCGCGTCAGCCCCGAAGAGCTTGACGATGCGCGCCGTGTGCTCGCCAGCCTTCGGGCGACGCGCCCCTATGATTTTCTCGAACACTGGAAATGCGACGATCTGGTTCACGAACTCTTCATCCGCAATTGTAGCAACGAGGTGATGCAGGCCACGCTCACGTCGTTGCGGATCACCACACAATTGTTCGAGATTGATCGGCTGACCGACCGGCTGGACCCGGATTCCCGCGAACATGACGCCATACTCGACGCGTTGGAACAAAAGGATGGCAAGCTGGTCCGCCGCGCTGTGGCCACACATATCCGGTCGTTGATAAAATCGGCGATCGCCGCCATCGCGTGACGTGATGGCCCATCCATTCTGAAACCTGAAACCGGGGCCGACCAATGCCACCGGCGTGATCGGGGTGCGGTACCAATGCCGAAACGGTCAGGATTGTCCTTGTGATCGGGCGGCGCATGGTGCCCCCGCCCCTGACTTCTCCCATGGTTGGCGGCAGGCCAGCGGCATCCCTGCTCCAGATCACCGTCGTCTTTTCAGGGCGGACAATCACCATTGTGCAAAACCGAATCCGCCACATTCACCATGCTGAATCCCAGAATTCTGTTGCGTGCGGGGCGACGCTCGGTATTACTATGGTATACAATCAGTGCGCAAACTTGAGACTGATCGGAGAAATGCAATGGCCAACAAATTGGATGCGCTGACCTTGCTGCACCGCAGGTCCGGCGCCGAATTGGATGTCATACCGACCAACAACCGTTGACAGCACCCAAAGCGGATAACAACCATGCAAGATAAAGTTCGAACCGTTGAAGGTGACATACCGGCCCAAGACATTGGCCCCGTCGCGTTTCATGAACATCTGCTGTTTGACATCGCCGGGCCCGGCGCCGGGCCGGGAACACCCATTGATATCACCAACCGTTGGCAAACTGATTATCTGTCCAACGCCAATCCCGCCAATGCGCGCCAGACCAGCGCAGAGGTGGCGGCGACGGAACTCGGTGCATTTGCGGCGGATGGTGGCGGTCTTCTGGTTGATCAGTCGGTGATAGGGCTGGGCCGCGATCCTGAGGGACAGCGCGCCGCCGCCCGCGCATCAGGCGTGCGCGTGGTCGCCGCGACAGGCACCTATACCGCACCCTATCTTGACGCGCGCATCATGACGATGACCGAGGGCGCACTGGCGGATCTGTTCAGCGCCGAGATCGTCGAGGGCATGGATGGCACCGGCATTCGTGCGGGGCTGATCGGGGAAATCGGATGTTCCTGGCCCCTTGAACCGGTCGAGCGCCGCGCCCTTGTCGCCGCCGCTGATGCGCAGCGCCGCACCGGTGCCGCGATCAGCGTTCATCCCGGCCGCCATCCGCAGGCCTGCGGCCAGATTCTCGATATCCTGCAAGAGGCTGGTGGCGATCTGTCGCGCGTCGTGCTGTGTCACATGGACCGGACGCACCCTGACGGCACCGGAATCGAGCCGCTGCTCGACCGGGGCGCCTGTGTCGAATGGGATTTCTTCGGCATCGAGCAATCCCATTACTGGATGGGCAAAGTCGAGCTTCCCACCGATCTTGGCCGCCTGCGCCTGATTGGCGATCTGGCCGCGCGCGGCTTTGGCGACCAGATCTTGATATCCCATGATATCTGCACCCGGACCCGCCTGACCCATCTGGGCGGTCATGGCTACGGCCACATCCTGCGCAACATGCCCCCTTTGATGAATCGGCTTTCCTTTCCGCCCGACCTCATCAATGCGCTGACCCGCCGGACGCCCTTGCGCCTGCTGACCTTGGGCGAAACGCGAACATGACGCGCCGCAGCGATAGATTTTCAGCGATGGCTTCGCCATTCGGCCGCAACGGCGCGCTGAACTCTGGTTGTCTGGCCACCTTTGCGGATTGGCCGCAACATCAGGGAATCCACGGGCGGGTTCCGCCGGGTTCGACCGCAGAATTCTTTCCCATGACCGACGCCCGGACAGGCGATCTGCGGCAAAGCCTGCGCGATACGGGTGTTTGCCTGAAAGACGGAGGCTGAGGAGGTTTCATGCTGGGGTCGCGTTTCAGTTTCACGTTCGACGGTCGAAAGATAACGGCCCGCCCCGGTGATTCCATCGCCTCTGCCCTGCGCTCTGCCGGGATCGACAGGCTGGGCACGCGAATGTCGGGCGCCGCACGCGGTGTTTATTGTGGCATGGGCGCTTGTCAGGATTGTCTGGTCACGGTCGACAGAGAACGCTCGGTGCGCGCCTGCATGACAGAGGCGCAGCCTGGCGCCGATGTGCGCACTCAGGACGACAACACCGGTGAATTTGGCGGCGCCGGTGACAATGCGCAACCGGTGCAGGACCGTGCGTTCGATTGCCTGATCGTCGGCGCCGGGCCTGCGGGCCTTGAGGCGGCGATTTCTGCCGCCGGGGCGGGATTGTCCGTCCTGGTCGTCGATGAGCGGGGCGCCCCTGGCGGACAGTATTTCAAACCCCCAAGCGAGGGCGCACGCAAGCAAGGACGCGATGCTCAGCACCGGGCCGGAGACGCATTGCGCCGCCGGTTTGCAGACTGCGGCGCCGAACTCGTGTCCGAGGCTTCGGTCTGGTTTGCCCGCGCGGATCAAGGCACATTCGTCCTGCGATTTGGGCTGAATGACACCGAAACCCGGGTATCCGCCACAACGGTCATTCTTGCCACTGGCGCCTACGAAAAGCCCGCGCCAGTGCCGGGCTGGTGTGCCCCGGGGGTCATGACGATCGGGGCCGCACAAACCTTTGCCCGGCGTTACGGCGTGGCACCGGGGCGGCGCGTGCTGATCGCCGGTCAGGGGCCATTGGGGCTGCAACTGGCGGTCGAACTGCTTGGGATCGGGGCTGATGTTGTCGCAGTGGCGGAACGTGGTGCCATGGCACCGCATCTTTTGGCGCGCACCGCCCTGGCCAGTCCGCGACTGGCCGCCACGGGCGCCGGTTACCTTTTGCGACTGAGGCGCGCGCGTGTACCGGTTTTGCGCAGCACCGAAGTCACGAACATTGGTCCACCGGATGCGGATGACGGTTTGCGCGACGTGACATTGGCCGCAATCGACGGCTCGGCACCACGCCATCTTCGCGCCGACGTCGTATGCATGGGCGACGGGTTTCTGCCACAGATCGAGCTGGCCCGGCTGTTGGGTTGCCCGTTAGAGCGCGATTCCAGCGGCATCGCCACAATTCGCCGGACCAAAGACGGTGCGACAGACGTTTCCGGGCTTTGGGTTGCCGGGGATGGCGGCGGGCTGGGTGGTGCGCAGGCGGCGCAGGCGCAGGGCCGGCTGGCTGGCTTGGCTGCGGCACGTTATCTGGGAAAGGTGGCGCCGCAGGATGAAGACGCACTTCGCCGGTTGCGCCGCGCGCGCCGGTTTCAAACTGCGCTGTGGTCGGCCTATGCCGCGCCGGTCCGCAAACCGCCCACGGGTGCCACGCTTGTCTGTCGCTGCGAATCCGTGAACGCGGGGCAGATCGAGGCGGCCATCGACACCGGCGCCCACGACCCCGGCGCGATCAAGCGGGCCACACGCTGTGGGATGGGGCGCTGTCAGGGGCGGTTTTGCACCGCCACGATGCTTGGCATGCTGGAAGCGCGGGGTATCGCGGTGGCACCTTCCGGGTTCGCCGCGCCGCAGATCCCCGCGCGCCCTGTCAAGGCAAACCTGTTGACCCGCGAAAAACCCGAATGGGGTGGTCACCGCGAGGCCCGCCCATCGGCCCGGCCCGAACCGCCCGAAACCTCGCCTGTGCCTGTGGATCACGTCGATGTTCTGGTGATCGGGGCGGGGGTGACCGGGCTTGCCGCCGCGCGCCATGCGGCGCTTTCGGGCGCATCCGTTCTGTGCATTGATCGCGGACGAGCAGGGGCAGAGGCATCGGGTGGCAACGCAGGCAGCCTGCACCTGCAACTGCTGTCGTGGGATTTCGGCGCCAAGGCGGTCGCGGGCGGGTCGCCGGCCCTGCGCACATTGCCCTTGCAGGCGGAATCCATCGCGCTTTGGGCGGATCTGGAAAAGGCCCGGAACGGCGATTTTGGAATGAAGGTCACGGGCGGCCTGATGCTGGCCGAGAACCCCGGTCAGATCAACTTTCTTACCGCCAAGGCAAAATCCGAAGGAACGGTCGGGGTCGAGACACATGTGATCGACCAAGCCGAAATCGCCCGTATTGCACCAGCATTGTCACACCGGTTCGTCGCCGCCGCCTGGTGCCCGGGTGAGGGAAAGATCGATCCGCTTGCCGCAAATATCGCGCTGTTGGCCGCGGCGCGCGACGCGGGGGTTTTGGTGGCCGAACGGTGCCCCGCGCTCGCTATCCAACAGGTAGGCGGAGAATACGCGGTGAGAACATCCGGCGGCACCGTACACGCCAAACGTATCGTCATCGCGGCAGGCGGGTGGAGTGCGACCCTGGGCGCAATGCTTGGCAGCACGCTGCCAATTCGGGGCGCGCCGTTGCAGATGATCGTCACCGAACCGGCACCCCCGCTTGTTCCTTGCCTTGTCGCCCACGCCGACCGGCACCTGACGTTGAAACAGGCGGCGACGGGCGGATTGCTGATCGGGGGCGCCTGGCCTGCTGCGGTGAACAACGCGGGTCAGTCCGAAGTGTTGCCCGACAGCCTTGAGGGCAACCTCTGGGTCGCGGCGCGTACAGTTCCGGCCATTGCGGCGCTGTCGGTCGTTCGCAGCTGGGCGGCCATGAATATCGACATCGACGGCGCGCCGCTGGTGTCGCATCTGCCGGGGCATCCACGGGTGGTCGTTGCGGCAACGGCAAACGGCTATACCCTTGGTCCGCTGATCGGCCGCGAGGCTGCGGCGGGCCTGCTTTGTGGTCAGATGCGCGCGGATCTGGCCGAATTCGATCTCACCCGTTTTGATACATGACCTGAAAGGAAATCCCATGAACGACATCAAGATCACCGCCGGCCAATGGACCATGGAAGCCAGGCTTGAACGAGAGGCCGCGCCCGAGACATGCCGCGCGTTCGAGGCGCTGCTGCCGTGGCAGAGCCAGCTTGTTCATGTGCGCTGGAGCGGCGAAGGCGTGTGGATTCCGTTGGGCGAGCGCAAGTTCGGTCTGGACTATGAAAATCACACGAGCCATCCCGCGCCGGGGCATTTCATCTTTTATCCCGGCGGCATCAGCGAAACCGAGGTTCTGCTGGCCTATGGCGGCGTTGATTTTTCAAGCAAAATGGGGCAACTCGCCGGAAATCACTTTCTGACCGTGACCAAGGGGCTGGAATATCTGCCCGAACTTGGCCCCCACGTCCTGTGGAACGGTGCGACCGACATCCTGTTCGAAGCGATCTGAGGCGGTCGGAAAAACGGCGCCCATCCCGGCGGGGGCCGGGCCGGGCGCCCCCGCAGCGGCAAGAGCCGCCCTGAAGATTGGCTCAGACAGGATCACACCTCTGGTTCCGGGGGCTGAAAAGCGCCAACGAAAATTCCCTTTTCAGCCCTCGCCCAGAACCGGCGGCGCCCTGCCCCATGTCTGGCCATCCGGCAATCACCGCGGCGTTGGCGACGCAGACGTTCATGACATTGCTGATCGATCAAGCGCAATGACGCATGCCAGGGAAAAGCTCCGCGACTGATTTCACCTTGCGCACCCTCGCTTGCATCCTTCGGGCGCCCCGCCCGACAGTGGACAGCGCCGCAGGACGGCTTTGCGAAACTTACGGGAATGTAAGGTTCCCGCAATCCCTGTCACAGGCGGGCAACATATGTGTCGGCGTGACAATTCTTTACCGGCGGGGCGTCTCGATGAAACCGACTCAAAAGCTTCATGACCTGGGCCAAAGCCTGTGGCTCGACAGTTTCACGCGTGAAATGCTAGGCAGTGGCACGCTGAAACGCTATATCGACGAGTGGTCGGTGACAGGGTTGACATCGAACCCGACGATCCTCGGCAAGGCAATCGGGAACAGTGACGCCTATGATGACGATATCAGGCGCAAGGCCTCGTCGGGCCAATCGGCGGAAGAGCTGCTGTTCGAACTGGCGCTGGCCGATCTGGGCCATGCGGCCGATGTGTTCCGCCCGGTATTCGAGCGCACAGACGGGGTGGACGGTTGGGTGTCGCTGGAGGTTTCGCCGCTTTTGGCGCGTGACACCAAAAGCACCCTTGCGGCGGCCCGGGATCTGCATTCACGCAGCGGCAAGCCCAATCTTTTCATCAAGATCCCCGGCACGCCCGAAGGTCTGCCCGCCATCGAAGAGGCGATCTTTGCCGGCGTTCCGGTGAACGTGACGCTGCTTTTCTCGCGCGAACAATATATCGCCGCCGCAGAGGCATATATGCGCGGGATCGAACGGCGCATCGAGGCCGGATTGAACCCCGCGGTTGCCTCTGTCGCGTCGGTCTTTATCAGCCGTTGGGATGTCGCGATCGCGGGCAAGGTTCCCGACGATCTGACCGACAAGCTGGGCATCGCCATTGCGCAACGCACCCTCAAGGCCTATCGCGAACATCTGGCATCTGACCGGTTTGCCCGTGCCCAGAATTGCGGCGCGCGGCCACAACGCTTGCTTTGGGCCAGCACCGGCACCAAGAACCCCAAGGCGCCCGACACGCTGTATATTCAGGCACTGGCGGCCCCCCTGAGCATCAACACCATGCCCGAAGCCACGCTGAAAGCCTTCCACGACCACGGAAGCGTTACCGAGGGCATGGCCCCCGACGGCGGCGATTGCGAAGCGGTACTCGCCCGGTTTGCCGATGCCGGCGTGGATATCGACGCGCTTGCGACCCGGCTTCAGGATGAGGGCGCGCAATCGTTCGACACGTCCTGGAATGACCTCATGGCGCATATCGAGGGCAAGCGCGCCGAAATCGGCAAGGCAGAGTAAAACACATGGCAAGACAAGCAAACCCACCCGCCCGGTTGCGGTCCCGCCCCGCATGGGCCGCGCTGGAACGGCACCACGATGCAATCAAGGCGCTGCATCTGCGTCAGCTTTTCGCCGAGGACGCCGGACGCAGCGAGAGATTTTCGGTCGAGGGTGCCGGGATATTCCTTGACTATTCAAAGAACCGGATCACCGCGGAAACACTGACCCTGTTGTTGCAACTGGCGGAAGAATCCGGCCTGCGCGCGCATATTGACGCGATGTTTCGCGGTAACGCGATCAACGTGACGGAACAGCGGGCGGTGCTGCACACGGCCCTGCGCGCGCCCAAAGGTGCCGAAATCATGCACGAGGGCCGCAATGTTGTGCCCGATGTTCACCAGGTGCTGGACCGGATGGCGGCATTCAGCAACAAACTGCGCAGCGGCGCCTGGAAAGGCCACACCGGCAAGCGCGTCCGCAACGTCATCAACATTGGCATCGGCGGATCGGATCTTGGCCCGGTGATGGCCTGTGAGGCGCTGAAACACTACAGCGACCGCGACCTGACCCTGCGCTTTGTCTCGAACGTCGATGGCACCGATTTTGCCGAAGCCGTGCAGGGGCTGAACCCCGCCGAAACCCTGTTCATCGTGTCCTCCAAAACCTTCACCACACTGGAGACAATGACCAACGCCCACACTGCGCGCGACTGGCTGCTGGCCGCATCGGGCGGGGAGGCGGCGGCGATCGCCCAACATTTCGTCGCAGTATCCACCAACGCGGCAGAGGTCGGGAAATTCGGCATCGACACCGCAAACATGTTCGGCTTTTGGGATTGGGTCGGCGGACGTTATTCGATGGATTCGGCGATCGGGCTGTCCACCATGATCGCGGTCGGGCCCGATCATTTCCGCGCCATGCTGGACGGCTTTCATGAAATGGACGAACATTTCCGCACCGCCCCGTTCGCGCACAACCTGCCCGTCATTCTTGGCCTTCTGAGCGTCTGGTACAGCAACTTCTTTGATGCGCAGACTGTCGCCGTGCTGCCTTACGCGCAATATCTGAAACGCTTTCCGGCGTATCTTCAGCAGCTTACGATGGAGAGCAACGGCAAACATGTCACGCTGGACGGCACCCGGGTCGACTACAACACCGGGCCAATCTATTGGGGCGAACCGGGAACCAACGGTCAGCATTCCTTTTATCAGCTGATCCATCAGGGAACGCGGCTGATCCCCTGCGATTTCATCGCCTTTGCCGAGACGCTGAATCCGCTGGGCCGCCATCACGACATTCTGATGGCTAACGTCATCGCCCAAAGTGAGGCGCTGGCATTTGGCAAGACCGCCGATCAGGTCAAGGCGGAAGGGACACCGGACTGGCTGGTGGCGCACCGGCTGTTCGAGGGGAACCGCCCGTCCAACACGCTTCTGCTGGACCGGCTGACGCCCAATGCACTGGGCCGGCTTGTCGCAATTTATGAACACAGCGTGTTCACCCAAGGCACCATCTGGCAGATCGATTCATTCGATCAATGGGGGGTCGAACTGGGCAAGGCACTGGCCCAGAAGATCATTCCGCAACTTGAAGATGGGGCCGCACAGCAGCTTGTCCATGACAGTTCGACCAATGGTCTGATCCAGCGCTACCGCACATCGAAAGGCCTGATCTGATGCCCCTTGGATACGACAAGACACTGCATATTCTTCCGTTCGATCATCGCGCGTCGTTCCAAAGCAAATTGTTCGGCTGGAAGTCGCCCCTGAGCGACGCGCAGACTGCGGAAATCGCCGCTGCCAAGAGGGTTATCTATGACGGTTTCCGATCGGCGCTGGCCGGTGGCGTGGCCCCGGAAGATGCGGGAATATTGGTGGATGAGCAATTCGGCGCAGCGATCCTGCGCGACGCGAGGGCCGACCGCATCATCACCGCCTGCTGTGTCGAAAAAAGCGGGCAGGACGAATTCGATTTCGAATATGGCGCGGATTTTGGCCACCATATCGAAGCTGTCGATCCGACCTTTTGCAAGGTGCTTGTGCGCTACAACCCCGAAGGGGATCCGAAGCTGAACCGCCGGCAGGCCGCCCGGCTCAAGAGCCTGTCAGAGTATCTTGCCAAGCGCAACAAGAGCCGTTTCATGTTCGAGTTGCTGGTGCCCCCCGAGGATGTGCAGCTGAGCGGTCTGGGTGGCGATCAGAATCGTTATGACGACGAACTGCGACCCGATCTGATGATGCGCACCATCCGGGAACTGCAAGAGGCGGGCGTGGAACCCGACCTCTGGAAGATCGAAGGGCTTGATCGGCACGAGGATTGCGCCGCCATCGCCGCGACGGCACAGGCAGAAGGGCGCGATCATGTCGGCTGTATCATTCTGGGGCGGGGCGAAAACGAAGCGAAGGTCCGCGAGTGGCTAGCGGTCGCGGCCGGGGTGCCCGGTTTTGTCGGGTTTGCAGTTGGCCGTACGGTTTTCTGGGAACCGCTCAGGCAGTGGCGTGAGAACCGGATCACACGCGACGAAGCGGTTCAGCGCATCGCCACGCACTATCGCGCACTGGTCGACATATTCGAAACCGCCCGCGCACAGACCGGGCAGCGGGTGTGACCCGCAAGAACACAGCATAGGGAAAGTGTCATGCAACTTGGAATGATCGGTTTGGGCCGGATGGGCGCCAATATGGTGCGGCGCCTGATGACGGACGGACATGACTGTGTGGTTTTCGACCGCTCAGCCGAGGCTGTCGCCGAAATCACCGGTGACGGTGCCACCGGCGCCGGATCGCTGGCCGAGTTCATCGGCAAGCTGGACAAGCCGCGTGCGGTCTGGCTGATGGTGCCCGCTGGTGCCGTGGACGCGGCGATCGCCGATCTGCTACCGCATCTGGAGGCCGATGACATCCTCATCGATGGCGGCAATTCCTACTACATTGATGACATTCGCCGCGCCAAGACATTGCGGGAAAAGAACATTCATTATCTTGACGTTGGCACCAGCGGCGGTGTCTGGGGGCTGGAGCGCGGCTATTGCATGATGATCGGTGGTGACACCGAAGCGGTAAAGCGGCTTGATCCGGTTTTTGTCAGCCTGGCACCAGGGCAGGGAAACATCGACCCCACGCCGGGGCGCGACAATGCCAAATCCACCGCCGAGGACGGCTATCTGCATTGTGGTGCGAACGGTGCCGGCCATTTCGTCAAGATGGTGCATAATGGCATCGAATACGGCATCATGGCCGCCTATGCCGAAGGGCTGGGGGTTCTTGAACGCGCCAACATCGGGGCGCAATCGGGCATTGTCGATGCCGAAACAACCCCCCTGCGCGACCCCGAGCTTTACCAGTATGATCTTGATCTGCCAGAGATCGCCGAGGTCTGGCGGCGTGGCAGCGTCATTGCGTCGTGGCTGCTGGATCTGACGGCGACGGCGTTGGCAAAAGATCCAAAGCTTGACGATTTCTCGGGCCGGGTCTCGGATTCCGGCGAGGGGCGCTGGACGATCAAGGCGGCCATCGACGAAGGTGTGCCGGCGCATGTGCTGTCATCGGCGCTTTATGAACGCTTTTCCTCGCGCGGCGACGCGGCCTTCGGGGACAAGCTGTTGTCGGCGATGCGCTATGAATTCGGCGGCCACCTGGAAAAACCGGCGGACAAATAACCTTGTACGCCAACCCATGAAAGGAACCCGGCATGGCCTGCGATGATCTCGACCAACTGGCGATCAACACGATCCGCACACTTTCGATCGATGCGGTGCAAAAGGCCAACTCCGGGCATCCCGGCGCGCCAATGGCACTGGCGCCGCTGGCCTACACGCTGTGGAATCGCGTGCTACGGTTCGATCCCCAAAATCCTGTCTGGCCGAACCGTGATCGCTTTGTGCTGTCCAACGGCCATGCCTCGATGCTGCTCTGGTCGCTGCTGCACCTGACCGGGACGCAAGCGGTGAACGAGGCTTATGAAACCACCGGTAAACCGGCCGTTGATCTGGATGCGATCCGCAATTTCCGCCAGTTCGCCAGCAAGGCGCCGGGGCACCCTGAATACCGCTGGACCTCGGGCGTGGAAACCACGACCGGCCCCCTGGGCCAGGGGGTGGCGACCAGCGTCGGCATGGCGATTGCCCGCAAATGGCTTGCCAGCCGCTATGGCCGGCCCGGTTTCGACGTGTTCGATTACAACATCTATGTGATTTGCGGCGACGGCGACATGATGGAAGGCGTCAGTTCCGAGGCGGCCTCGCTGGCCGGGCATCTCGGACTTGATGATCTGTGCTGGATCTACGACAACAACCACATCACCATCGAAGGCAGCACCGACCTTGCCTTTTCCGAGGATGTATCGGCGCGGTTTCGGGCCTATGGCTGGAACGTGCTGCATGTGGGCGATGCCAATGATCCGACCGGGATCGAGGACGCGCTTGCCGTCTTCCGCGACACCGTTGGAAAGCCGACCCTGATCGTGCTTGACACCCACATCGGCTTTGGGCTCGCCCCACAAGGTTGACACATCCGCCGCCCATGGCGAGGCATTGGGCGAAGAAGAAGTGCGGCTGACCAAGCGCGCCTATGGATGGCCCGAGGATGCACAGTTTCTGGTGCCGGATGGCGTGCGCGATCATTTTGACGCAGGGATCGGCGCGCGCGGTGCACAGGCCCGCACGCAGTGGGAAACGCAGTTCGCGGCCTACGGCAAGGCGTTCCCTGATCTTGCCCAGGAAATCGGCCAGATGCAGCACCGTGACCTGCCCGACGGCTGGGATCGCGACCTGCCCGTTTTCCCTGCGGATGCCAAAGGCATTGCCGGGCGCGATGCATCGGGTCAGGTACTGAACGCGCTGGCGCGGAATATTCCGTGGATGATCGGCGGCTCGGCCGACCTGGGATCGTCCAACCGCACCACGCTCAAGTTTGACGGCGCGGGCGATTTCGAGGCAGGCTCGCCCGGGGGCGGAACCTGCATTTCGGCATCCGCGAACATGCCATGACCGCGATCATCAACGGCATGTCCCTGTCCAAGCTCAAAGCGTTCGGCGCGACCTTCGCCATCTTCACCGACTATGCGCGCCCCGCGATACGGCTGGCCGCGTTGATGGAAATTCCGACGCTCATGGTGCTGACCCATGATGCAATGGGCGACGGAGAGGACGGGCCAACCCACCAGCCCGTGGAACAGCTGATCTCGCTGCGGGCGATGCCGAACCTTTCGGTGATGCGCCCGGGGGACGCCAACGAGGTGGTCGAGGCCTATCGCGTTGCCATGGAGTTGCGTCATCAGCCGGTGGTGATCTTCCTGACGCGACAGGCACTGCCAACCTTTGACCGGACGAAATACGCGCCTGCATCCGGCCTTGCGCGCGGCGCCTATGTCATGGCCGATCCGGCGGATGGCGCGCCCGAGGCCATCGTGATTGCCACCGGCAGCGAGGTTGCGCTGGCCATTGCCGCCCATGAGACCCTGGCCACCGAAGGGATTGGCGTGCGCGTCGTTTCGATGCCGTCATGGGACATCTTCGAGCGCCAGTCGCGCGAATACCGCGACAAGGTGCTGCCGCCGGGCATCACGGCACGGGTGGCGGTGGAACAGGGCGCGACTCATGGGTGGGAACGCTATGTCGGCCAAGCCGGCACAATCATCGGCATGACGACCTTTGGCGCCTCTGCGCCGCTGCAAGAACTGTTGAAACAATACGGGTTCGAGCCGGGGCATGTCGTCGCCGCGGTGAAAGAGGTGATGGCGCGCAAATGACGAACGCCGCTTGCCCCGCGTCAGACTAACCGCGCCGAGGCAGCGGACCACCATGAAACGCAAAAAACGAAGGCGGGAAACATGAGAGCGCAACAACAAGATGACGCAGCGACGGATGATGCGCCCATGGCCCCGCCCTGCGCGATGGCGATCTTCGGCGCGGCGGGCGATCTGACCAAGCGGCTGGTTGTGCCGGCGCTTTACAATCTGGTCTGCGCCGGGCGTCTGCCCGAGGATTTCAGGCTGATCGGTGTCGATCTGGCACAGATCTCGGCGCAGGACTGGGCCGATGGGCTGGGAACGATGATGCAGCAGTTCGTCACCGACGGCGGAGGTGAGTTCGAGGCGGATCACATTGACAACGACGCGTGGCGCTGGCTGACAGAGCGCATGAGCTATGTTCAGGGGGATCTGACCGATGCCGGCCTGTATGATCGCCTCGGCGCCCATTTGCAGGATCTGGAACAAGCCGCGCAAACCGGTGGTAACGCGCTGTTTTATCTTGCCGTCGCGGACAGGTTTTTTGCCCCTGCGGTTGCCGGGCTCGGGGCGGCGGGCCTGACCGACGAAACAGACGGCCGGTGGCGCCGCGTGGTCATCGAAAAGCCCTTCGGCCACGATCTGCCATCGGCCAGGGCGCTCAACTCCGAGATCCTCAAGTCGCTGCGCGAAAGCCAGATTTACCGGATGGATCACTTTCTGGGCAAGGAAACCGTGCAAAACATCATGGCGCTTCGCTTTGCCAACGGGTTGTTCGAACCGCTGTGGAACCGTGAACATATCGACCATATAGAGATCACCGCCGCCGAGACCGTGGGCGTGGAACATCGCGGCAAGTTCTATGAAAAGACCGGCGCGCTGCGCGACATGGTGCCGAACCATATGTTCCAACTTCTGTCGATGGTCGCGATGGAGCCGCCGCTTTCCTTCGACGCCGACGCGGTGCGCGACAAGAAGGCCGAAGTGATCGAGGCCATCCGCCCCCTGCGCGCCGACGAGGTGGCGACCCATGCCGTGCGTGGCCAGTACGACGCGGGCCGCGTGCTGGGGCAGCAGGTCAACGCCTATCGCAACGAACCCGACGTCGCAGCCGATTCGATGGCCGAAACCTTTGTCGCGCTGAAATTCGAGATCGACAACTGGCGTTGGGCCGGTGTGCCGTTTTATTTGCGCACCGGGAAATACCTCGGGGCGCGCCAGACCGAGATCGCCATCCGGTTCCATCAGGCCCCCTACAGCCTGTTTCGTGGCACCGATGTCGAAAGAATGAACCCGAACTGGATGATCCTGCGCATTCAGCCAGATGAGGGCGTGGCGCTGGAATTCGCAGCCAAGCGTCCCGGACCCACCGTGAAGCTGGAAACGGTGAATATGGATTTCGCCTATAAGACCTGGTTCGAGACAAAGCCGAACACCGGCTATGAGACGCTGATCTATGATTGCATGATCGGTGATGCGACCCTGTTCCAGCGGGCGGATAATATCGAGGCGGGATGGCAGGCGGTGCAGCCGGTTCTGGACGCCTGGGCCAATGCCGCGCCAGACGGATTTCCGAACTATGCGGCAGGCAGCGATGGCCCAGAGACCGCAAACGCGTTGCTGGGGCGCGATGGCCGATCCTGGCGTGCCCTTTCATCGAAGGATGCGAAACAATGACGCAGACAGGGAAAATCTCGCTTGTGCTGGCGGATGTGGACGGCACGCTTGTAACCGAGGACAAGGTGTTGACAGACCGCGCCACGGCGGCGGTGGCCGGGCTGCGTATGGCGGGCATCCGGTTCGCGATCACAAGTGGGCGGCCATCGCGTGGCATGGCCATGCTGCTGGATCCGCTGCAACTGGACACGCCGATTGCCGGATTCAACGGCGGTCTGTTCCTGACGCCCGATCTGAACATCCTCGAACAAAAGACCCTGCCGCAGGATGTCGCGGAAAAATCGATCGAGTTGATCCGCCAGCACGGGCTCGACGCTTGGGTTTATCGCGGCAACGACTGGCTGATCACGAAAAAGGACGCACCCCATGTGGACCGCGAGGCCTGGACGGTAAAGTTCAGCCCGACGCTGGTGACGGATTTCGACGGCAAGCTGGATATGGTGTCCAAGATCGTCGGCATCAGCGATGATCCGGAAAAGGTGCGACAATGCGAGACCGACGCGCAGACGGCCTTTGGTGGCCGCGTCACGGCGGCCCGCTCGCAGCCTTATTATCTGGATGTGACCCACAGGGATGCGAACAAGGGTGCGGTGGTCGATTACCTGTCGCGGCACCTGAACATCCCGGTGACGGAAATCGCCACCATCGGCGATCAACCCAACGACGTTCTCATGTTCAATCGCTCGGGTTTCAGTATCGCGATGGGCAACGCCTCGGACGAGGTCAAGCAACAGGCCAGTGTCACCACCGACTCTTATAATGACGAGGGGTTCGCCAAGGCCATCGAACGATTTGTCCTCGACGCAAGGGGCGCCATCCGATGACAGGGTTTCACGGTCGCATCGAAACACTGCCTGATGCCAATGCCCTGGCGCGCCATGTGGCCGAGCAGTTGACCGTTGCTGCGCTTGCGACGGACGGCCCGTTCCGGGTATCGCTTTCGGGTGGTTCGACACCCAAGGCCCTTTATGCACTTCTTGCATCCGAGACATACTTTGGCCGGTTCCCATGGGCGCGCGTCCATTGGTATTGGGGCGACGAACGGTTCGTGCCCCATGATCACCCCGACAGCAACTACCGGATGGCCCGCGAAGCGATGCTGGACAACGCCCCCGTACCGCCACAAAATATCCACCCGATCCCGACAGACGGCACCGCCGATGACGCGGCGCACCGCTATGCGGCCCTGTTGCAACAGACCTATGGCGGCACCACCCTGACGCCCGAACGGCCATTGTTCGACGTCACATTGTTGGGCATCGGCGAGGACGGGCATACCGCATCCCTGTTGTCGGGCCAGCCGGTTCTGAACGAGCAAGGCCGCTGGGTGGCTGCCGTCCCGCACGGCCGATCAGAGGTGCGCATCACGCTGACCTATCCAGTGATCGCAAGCAGCCGTCAGGTCGCATTCCTGGTATCAGGTGCGGCAAAGGCGCCGATCTTTCAGGAAATCCGCACCGGGAACAGTCAGGCGCCCGCCGCAAGGGTCACGTCAGTTGGCGATCTTGTCTGGTACACCGACCGCGCCGCAGCATCGGAGACCCCATCATGACCAGCGAACACCCAAACGACGACACCGCACGCGATGCGCTGAAACGCGCTGCCGCCGAGGCGGCGGTCGGGCTGGTCGAGGATGGCATGGTCGTCGGGCTTGGCACCGGGTCGACCGCCACCTTTGCGGTCGCCGCGCTTGCCCGGCGCCATGACGAGGGGCTGCGCTTTGCCGCAATTCCCACATCCGAACGCACGGCGGCACAGGCGCGCGCGGCGGGTATCCCCCTGGTACGCTTTGCCGATCACGATCGGATCGACCTGACGATCGACGGCGCCGACGAGGTGGAGCGCGGCACGCTTAACCTCATCAAGGGTCTGGGTGGGGCGCTGGTGCGCGAAAAGATCGTCGCGGCGGCCAGCCAGCGGCTTGTCATCATTGTCGACGATGCAAAGCTGGTGGATCGGCTGGGCGCGCATGCACCCGTGCCGGTGGAGGTTGTCGAATTCGGACTCGAGGCGACACAGGCCACCTTGGCGGCGCTTGGCGCCAGCGTTCGCATGCGCAGAGCAGCGGACGGCGCGCCGTTTGTCAGCGACAACCACAACCGGATTCTCGACTGCGGGTTCGGGTCCATCCATGATCCGGCTGCTCTCGATGCGCGCATCCGGGCTGTCGTCGGCGTCGTCGAAAGCGGGCTTTTCATTGGCCGCGCCGATCCGGTCTTTGTCGCGGATGCAACCGGGGTTCACCGCCTCATCAGTCCGCGCGCCCATCGCGGCACGCCACCGATCCTGGTCCTCATGGGGGTGTCGGGATCGGGCAAGTCGACCATCGCGCGGGATCTTTCCGCGCGGCTGGGCTGGACGTTTCAGGAAGGCGACGATCTGCACCCCAACGCCAACCGTGCCAAGATGCACGCGGGCATTCCGCTGACCGACGCCGACCGCAAGCCGTGGCTGGATGCGGTTGCCGCATGGATCGACCATCAACGCGAAAGCGGGCAGCCGGGCATCATCACCTGCTCGGCGCTGAAACGGTCCTATCGCGACAGGGTAATCGGTGACAGACCAGAGGTGCGGCTGGTCAATCTGCGCGGCGCACATGATCTGATCGCCGCACGCCTTGCAAAGCGAAAAGGACATTTCATGCCCCCCGATCTGTTGCAAAGCCAGTACGACACGCTGGAAACACCAGGCCCCGATGAGGAACCGATAACCGTCGACATCGGCCCCCCGGTCAGCGAGATTTCCGACTGCATCATCCGCCAGCTTGGCGCGTCCGCGACGGTCCATCGCAGGGACAATCCGCGCGCCTGAAACGGCACCGCAGCCTTTGGACTCCGATTCCTTACAATTTCTTAATGTTCGTGAAAAGCCCAGCATAAACCACTCCAGCAACAAGAGGTCAGATGCCGCCCGTCCTTTCGCCCGCACTCAGCGCCCGCAGGATGGTTTTCAGGGGGACTTTGCACATGGAGCATCACCCATTCGGGCAAGGCGCTGACCATCGCGTCCTGTTCGTCACCGCCGAAGCCTTTCCGCTGGCCAAGACCGGCGGGCTTGCCGACGTGGCCGGCGCTCTTCCGGCGGCATTGCGGCGCAAAGGGGTGGATGTCTGGACGATGCTGCCGGGCTATGAGCAGGCCCTTGATCTTGCACGCGACCTGGCGGTCGTCGAAGGGGGCGATCTGCCCGAGGGGCGGCTGTTGAAAGGCCGGATGCCAGATACGGACGTGCCGGTCATTCTGTTTGATGCCCCCGGGTTTTTCCGCCGCCCGGGTCTCTATCTGGACGAAGCGGGACAACCATGGCCCGACAACGATCAAAGGTTCGCGGCGTTCTGCCGGGCCGCCAGCCAGGTTGCGCTGGGGCACACCTCGCTTGGCTGGCGCCCCGAGATCGTACATGCCAACGATTGGCATACCGGCCTCGTGCCCGCCTATATGCATTTTAGCGGGCAAACGCGCCCGCAAACCATCTTTACCATTCACAATCTCGCCTTTCAGGGCAATTTTCCGATGTCCTCGTTTGCATCCCTTGGCCTCCCCGCCGAGGCCTCGGGGACAGATGGCATCGAATTTCATGGGCAGGTTTCCTTTATCAAGGCGGGGATTGTTTACAGCGACCGCATAAATACGGTCAGCCCGAATTATGCCCGGGAAATCCTGACGCCCGAATTCGGTTGCGGGCTGGACGGATTGTTGCGTGCCCGCAGCGCGGATCTGAGTGGCATCCTGAATGGCGTGGACCATGACATCTGGGATCCGGCAATCGATACCGATCTGGCCGCGCGTTTCAGCGCCGCTGATCCATCGGGCAAACAGGAATGCAAACGCGCACTGCTGACCCGTATGAACCTGCCGCCCGACACGGATGCGCCGGTGATTGCCTGTGTCAACAGGCTGACCCATCAGAAGATGGCCGATGTCGTTCTGGATGCGCTGCCGCATTTTGTTGATCACGGCGCGATGGTGGTGGTCATCCACGGTCAGGGCGATCAAAGTTTCGAGGCGCACTTCATGTGTGCCGCAGACAATCATGCCGAGAATGTCGCGGTGCGGATCGGGTATGACGAACACCTGGCACATCAGGTGATCGGCGGGGCCGACTTGTTCCTGTCGCTGGCCCGCTTTGAACCCTGCGGCCTGACGGTGATGTACGCAATGCGATACGGGGCGATCCCCATCGCAAGCCGCGTCGGCGGCATGGCCGATTCGGTCGAGGACGCCGGTGACCAACACGCCGCCCCCGGACGTGGAACCGGTTTCATGTGTGACGGTCTTGGCGTCGAAGACGTGGAACGCGCCGTTGCCCGCGCGGTGTCGTGGTATCGTGATCGCGATGCCTGGGCGCGTCTTCGGCAAAGGGCCATGCGCAAGGACTTTGGCTGGGAAGGCTCTGCGCGATGCTACGTCGATCTTTATGCACGGCTTGTCGGGCGACATGCCGGGAACAATATGGCCACACCTGCGGCCGAGCGCGACAATTGAGGGAGTAAAACTGAAATGTCATTCAACAACCCCGCACCCGGATGGCCGGGCAACCCCGGACGCTGGACCTCAAGCGCCAAAAGCGGCGTCGGCACGGCGTTGCAGGATCGCAGCAATGTCTGGTTCACGCTGAGCCATGGCATCCTGAACGAGATCTATTACCCCCGCATCGACCAGGCCTGCACGCGCGATTTCGGTTTGATCGTCACCGATGGCAAAAGTTTCTTCTCTGAGGAAAAACGCAATTCGGACAGTACCATTGAACCCGTTGAAAAGGGTGTGCCGGCCTTTGACATCACCAGCCGGTGCCACGGCGGCCGCTACCGGATCGAAAAGCGCGTATTCACCGACCCCGCACGCGATGTCGTGTTGCAGTGCATCAATTTCACGGCACTTGCGGGCACGCTTGCGGATTACCGGTTGTTCGCCCTTCTCGCGCCGCATCTTGTCAACAATAGCGCGGACAACTCTGCCTGGGTGGGGGAATACAAGGGCCAACCGATGCTGTTCGCCACAGGTGGCGGAACCTCGATCGCCGTGGGGTGCTCGGCGCCCTTCCTGGCCAGATCGGCCGGGTTCGTCGGCGTCTCGGACGGCTGGCAGGATCTGTCGCGGCATTTCCAGATGCGCTGGCAGTATGATGAGGCGCGCAACGGCAACGTTGCGTTGACAGGGGGCATCGATCTTGCGGCTTGCAACGGCCGTTTCGTTCTGGCTCTGGGCTTTGGCCGCAGCCCGGCAGAGGCCGCGCTGAAGGTGCGCACCAGCCTGCAACAGGATCCTGATGTGGCGATGGAGGCCTATGCCGCCGAATGGCGTGCATGGCAGGATGGGCTGCTGCCGCTGGACAACGGCACCAGAGCGCCGGGCCGCAAGACCTATCGGGTCAGCACCGCGGTGTTGCGCACCCATGAATCAAGTTCACAGCTTGGCGGCTATATCGCCAGCCTGTCGATCCCGTGGGGCTATGCCAAGGGCGATGATGATCTGGGCGGCTATCACCTGGCCTGGCCACGCGATCTGGTTGAAACCGCCGGTGGCCTGCTGGCGGCAGGCTCCAACACGCAAGCGCGCGAGGTCATCGGGTTTCTGAAAGCCACGCAAGAGGCAGATGGGCACTGGCCACAGAACTGCTGGCTTGACGGAACGCCCTATTGGGGTGGCATCCAGATGGATGAAACCGCCCTGCCGATCCTGCTGGTGGATCTGGCCCTGCGCGAGGGTGCGTTGACAAAAGCGGATATTCCCGACGTGTGGCCGATGGTTCGCAAGGCGGCGCAATTCATTGTCCAGAACGGACCGATCACACCCCAGGACCGCTGGGAGGAAAACGGCGGCTATACGTCATTCACGCTGGCGGCCGAGATTGCCGCGCTTCTGGCTGCTGCCGATATGGCGGACCGCATGAAAAAGACGGCGCAGGCCACGTTCCTGCGTGAGACTGCGGATATCTGGAACAACCTGATCGAACATTGGACCTATGTCACCGGCACCCCGCTGGCAAAGGAGGTCGGGGTCGAGGGTTATTATGTCCGCATCACGCCGCCCGAAACCGCTGATGCAGCGTCGCCCAAGGACGGGTTTGTGCCGATCAAGAACCGCCCGGCCAGCGCAACCGCCGAGAAAGTCTCTCATATCGTCAGTCCCGACGCATTGGCGCTTGTGCGGTTCGGATTACGCGCGCCGGACGATCCACGCATCGTCAATACCGTTCGGGTGATCGATGCGCTGCTCAAGACCGATCTGCCATCCGGGCCAAGCTGGCACCGCTACAATGACGATGGCTATGGCGAACATGACGATGGCCGCGCGTTTGACGGCACCGGAATCGGGCGCTGCTGGCCATTGCTGACCGGCGAACGGGCGCATTACGAACTGGCCTGCGGCAGAAAGAAGGATGCCAAGGCCCTTCTGACCGCGATGGAAGGGTTCGCCAGTGACGGCCACCTGCTTCCCGAACAGGTCTGGGACAGTCCCGACATTCCCGAACGCGGGCTGTTTCTGGGCAAACCCTCGGGGTCGGCGATGCCGCTGGTCTGGGCCCATGCCGAGCATGTCAAGCTGCTGCGCTCGCTGTTCGATGGGCGGGTCTTTGACATGCCGTCCCAGACCTACGAGAGATATCAGGTTCAAAAAGTCCAGTCGAAATACGCAACCTGGCGGTTCAACAACAAGTGCCGCAAACTGGCGGCCGGCCATGGCTTGCGGATCGAACTGCCGATGCCTGCCGTTATCCATTGGAGCACCGATGGCTGGACCACGCCCCATGACGCGCCGACAACCGACAGCGGCCTTGGCATTCATTTCGCCGATATCGCCACCGACAAACTGAAGCCAGGCGAAATGGTTGTCTTCACGATCTTCTGGCCCGGCAACGACCGTTGGGAAGGCGTGGACTATGAGATTACCGTCAGCTAGCGGCGCGCCCACGGCGAAACGATCATACCGGCGTGTCACCAAAACGGTGACGCGCCCCAGCCGGCAACCGCGATCACCGGATCGCCGGACAGGCCGATCGACACTCAGGCAAAGTTTGCAAATTTGTAAGGTTCCCTCACAACCATGGCTGTACGGTGCTTTATAACAAGGTTTGGACAGATCGCCGATTTGGCAGGGACGGAGGCACGACATGGGGCAGTTTCTCGAACGTCTGCGTTATTTTCGCAATCCACGGGAAAAGTACGCGAACGGCTGGGGCGAAAAGCGCGCCGAAACCCGCCAGTGGGAAGACAGTTATCGCAACCGCTGGGCCCACGACAAGGAGGTGCGCTCGACCCACGGGGTCAACTGCACCGGGTCTTGCAGTTGGCACATCCACGTCAAGCAGGGGGTCATCACCTGGGAAACCCAGCAGACCGATTATCCACGCACCCGCCCCGATATGCCCAACCACGAACCCCGCGGGTGTCCGCGCGGGGCGTCCTATTCCTGGTATCTCTACAGCGCGAACCGTCTGAAATACCCGATGATCCGCGCCCGTCTTCTGGGCCACTGGCGGCGCCTGCGCGAAACCATGGAGCCGGTCGAGGCCTGGGCCGCGCTGAGTGGCGATCCGGCCGCGCAGGACTACAAGGAAGTGCGCGGCATGGGCGGTTTCGTGCGCGCGAAATGGGACGAGGTGCTGGAACTGGTCGCCGCATCGAATGTCCACACGATCAAGAACTGGGGGCCGGACCGGATAGCGGGGTTTTCGCCGATTCCGGCGATGTCGATGGTCTCTTACTCCTCGGGCACGCGGTATCTGTCGCTGCTGGGCGGCACGATCCTTTCATTCTACGACTGGTATTGCGACCTGCCGGCGGCCAGCCCGCAGGTCTGGGGCGAACAGACCGACGTGCCGGAATCCGCCGACTGGTATAATTCGGGCTATATCATCGCCTGGGGCTCGAACGTGCCACAGACCCGCACGCCAGATGCGCATTTCTTTACCGAGGCGCGCTATAACGGCACCCAGACCGTCGCGATCTGCCCCGATTATTCCGAAGTGTCAAAGCTGACCGATCAGTGGCTGCACCCCAAGCAGGGCACCGATGGGGCGCTGGCCATGGCCATGGGCCATGTGGTGCTGCGCGATTTCTTCCTTGATCGTCAGGTCGGTTATTTCCAGGATTATGCGCGGCGTTTCACCGATCTGCCGCTGCTGGTGCGGCTGGTCGAACGGGACGGGCGCATGGTGCCCGACCGCTATCTGCGCGCCAGCGATTTTGACGGTGCGCTTGGCACGCCGGAGAATGGCGAATGGAAGACGGTCGGCTTTGACAAAGGCGGCAATCCCGTGGTGCCCCGCGGTTCCATCGGATTCCGCTGGCCCGGCAAGGACAGCGGCGATGCGCAGAAGTGGAACCTTGAGCAAAAGGACGCGGGCGGCAACGATATCCACCTGCAACTGAGCGCGATCGACAGCCACGACGCGGTGCTTGATGTGGCATTCCCCTATTTCGCAGGCGACACCGATTCCGGGATCCTGACGCGCAGGATGCCTGTCCGAAACGTCGAAACCACCGACGGCAAAATCATGGTCGCCAGCGTCTTTGACCTGCTGTGCGCGAACTATGGGTTGGACCGGGGTTTGGGCGGCGCAGGTGCCAAGGGTTACGACGACGACATTGCCTATACGCCGGCATGGCAGGAAAAATTCACCGGCACGCCCGCCGCACGGGTGATCGAGGTGGCGCGCGGGTTTGCCTCGAACGCGGAAAAGACCAACGGGCGCTCGATGGTGATCATCGGGTCGGGCACCAACCACTGGTATCACCAGGACGCCACCTATCGTGCGATCATCAACATGCTGATGCTCTGCGGCACCATCGGCCAATCGGGGGGCGGCTGGTCCCATTACACCGGCCAGGAAAAGGTGCGCCCACAGACCGGGTGGTCGGCGCTGGCCTTTGCGCAGGACTGGGTGCGTCCGACGCGCCATATGGCGGGCACCTCGTTCTTTTATGCCCATTCCGATCAGTGGCGATACGAGACAATGACGCTGGACGATATTCGTTCACCGCTGGCCGATCCGGCCCGTCAGAGCGGCAGCATCATTGATTGCAATGTACGCGCCGAGCGCATGGGCTGGATGCCATCGGCACCACAGTTGAACCGCAATCCGCTGGAGGTGGTGCGCGAGGCGGGTGCGGGCGATCCGAAACAACATGTCGTGGACCAACTGACATCGGGCGATCTGTCGATGGCCTGCGAAGATGTGGACGCGCCCGAGAATTTCCCCCGCAACCTCTTTGTCTGGCGCTCGAACCTGCTCGGCTCGTCGGGCAAGGGGCACGAATATTTCCTGCGCCATTTTCTTGGCACCCAGCACGGGCTTCAGGGCAAGGATCTGGGCGAGGATGGCGGCGTGAAACCGCAAGAGGTGAAATGGCGCGATGCGCCCGAGGGCAAGCTTGATCTGGTGGTGACGCTCGATTTTCGCATGTCCACCACGGCGCTGTATTCCGACGTGATCCTGCCGACCGCGTCGTGGTACGAAAAGAACGACCTGTCGACCACTGACATGCACCCCTTTATCCATCCGTTTTCCGAAGCGGTGGACCCGGTGTATGAATCGCGCAACGACTGGGAAATCTTCAAGGCCATCGCCGGGAAATTCTCGGAACTCTGCGACGGGCATCTGGGGGTTGAACGTGATGTGGTGCTGTCGCCGATCATGCACGACAGCGCCGGCGAAATGGCCCAGCCCTTTGGCGGGCGCGATTGGAAAAACGGCGAATGCGCGCTGATCCCCGGCGTCACCGGCCCGGCGATGACGGTGGTTGAACGCGATTATCCCGCGACGCTGGCGCGCTATACCTCGCTCGGTCCGCTGATGGATTCCCTGGGGAATGGCGGCAAGGGGTTGCGCTGGGACATGGGGCCAGAGGTCAAGGCGCTCGGCGCATTGAACGGTGTTGTGGCCGACGGCCCCGCCAAGGGACGACCACGGATCGAATCTGACATTGACGCGGCCGAAACCATCCTGATGGTGGCCCCCGAAACCAATGGCGCGGTTGCCGTGCGTGCTTGGGAGGTACTGGAAAAATCGACGGGGCGCGATCATCGCCACCTTGCGACCGGACGCGAGGACGAAAAGATCCGCTTTCGTGATTTGCAGGCCCAACCGCGCAAGATCATCACCTCGCCCACCTGGTCGGGAATCGAAACCGACGAGGTGAGCTATAATGCCAACTATATCAACGTGCATGAGCTGGTGCCGTGGCGCACCCTGACCGGGCGGCAGCACTTCTTTCTCGATCATCCGTGGTTCAGCGATTTCGGTGAAAACCTCGCGCTTTATCGCCCGCCGGTGGATACACGCGCGGTGCGCGCGCTTTTGGGCAAGACGGAAAACGGCCACCCCGAAATCACGCTCAGTTTTCTCACCCCACACCAGAAATGGGGCATCCACAGCACCTATACCGACAATCTGATCATGCTGACGCTGTCACGCGGTGGCCCGATCGCCTGGTTGTCCGAAGCCGATGCGAAACGCGCGGGTGTCGAGGATAACGACTGGATCGAATGCTTCAACGCGAATGGCGCACTGACCGCACGCGCAGTGGTCAGCCAGCGCGTGAGCGAAGGCATGTGCATGATGTATCACGCGCAGGAAAAGATCGTGAACGTGCCCGGTTCCGAAGTGACCGGCCAGCGGGGCGGCATCCACAATTCAGTCACACGTATCCTGTTGAAACCGACGCAGATGGCGGGCGGTGCGGCACAGCTTTCGTGGGGCTTCAACTATTACGGCCCCGTCGGATCGGACCGCGACAGCGTCGTGATCCTGCGCAAGTTGGCCAAAGTTGATTGGCTGGATGAACACCAGCGTGCCGCGCGCACGCAGGAAATTGCCGAAAAGGCGCAAGGAGTGACACCGTGAAAATCCGTTCGCAAATCGTGATGGTGCTGAACCTCGACAAATGCATCGGCTGCCACACCTGCTCGGTCACCTGCAAGAACGTCTGGACCTCGCGCAAGGGCATGGAATACGCGTGGTTCAACAACGTCGAAAGCAAGCCCGGCATCGGCTATCCCAAGGACTGGGAGAACCAGGACCACTGGAAGGGCGGCTGGGAGCGGCGCAAGAACGGCAAGCTGCACCCAAAGCAGGGCGGGCGCCTGGGCATTCTTGCCCGCATCTTTTCCAACCCGAACATGCCCGAAATCGACGATTACTACGAACCGTTCACCTTCGATTACGAGAACCTGCAAACCGCGCCGGAACTGCCCACGCCGCCCGTGGCGCGGCCGATCTCGCTGATTTCCGGCAAGACCATGGACAAGATCGAATGGGGCCCGAACTGGGAAGAGATCCTTGGCGGCGAGTTCGACAAGCGCTCAAAGGACTACAACTTTGAAAACGTGCAAAAAGACATCTACGGGCAGTTCGAAAACACCTTCATGATGTATCTGCCACGGCTTTGTGAACATTGCCTGAATCCGGCCTGCGTCGCATCCTGCCCTTCCGGATCGATCTACAAACGCGAGGAGGACGGTATCGTCCTGATCGACCAGGACAAATGCCGGGGCTGGCGGATGTGCGTGTCAGGCTGCCCCTACAAGAAGATCTATTACAACTGGGTGAGCGGAAAATCCGAGAAGTGCACCTTTTGCTATCCGCGCATCGAGGCGGGCATGCCGACGGTCTGCTCGGAAACCTGCGTCGGGCGCATCCGCTATCTGGGCGTCGTCCTCTATGATGCCGACCGCATCGAGGCGGCGGCATCGGTCGAGGATGAACATGACCTCTACCAGGCCCAACTCGACATTTTCATGGACCCGAACGACCCCGAGGTGCGCAAACAGGCCGAGGCCGACGGTATCCCGCACGAGTGGATCGAAGCCGCGCGCAAATCGCCCGCCTACAAGATGGCGGTAGAGTGGAAGATCGCCTTTCCGCTGCACCCCGAATACCGCACCCTGCCGATGGTCTGGTATGTGCCGCCGCTGTCGCCGATCACCGCCCATGCCAACGCTGGCGCCATCGACAGCGCGTCCAACGGGTTGCCGGATGTCGCCAGCCTGCGCATCCCGGTGCAATATCTCGCCAACCTGCTGACCGCCGGCAACGAGGCCCCGGTGGTCAGCGCACTGGAACGGATGATGGCAATGCGCGCCTGGTTCCGCGCCAGGCAGTTGGGCGAACCGCTGGATCGGTCCTTCCTGGACAGCGTCGGATTGGACGAGGCGACGGTGAACGAGATGCACCGCTATCTGGCAATCGCCAATTACGAGGACCGCTTTGTCATCCCCACGGCGCACCGCGAAGAGGCCGAGGACGCCTATCAGCTGCGCGGGGGCTGCGGGTTCACTTTCGGCAACGGCTGCGATGGCATCGACGCGCGCGAAGGCCTGTTCGGTGGGAAAATGGGGCGGCGGCACATGAACCACCATCACGACTTCGACGAAGATTCGGCCTGATCCATGGCACGCAATCCCACCCTTTTGCTGCGCGCACTGTCGGCCCTGCTGACCTATCCCGACGCCGAACTGCGCGCCGCCATCCCCGAAATCGCAGATGCCATCCGCACCGCGCGCGGGATCGACCGGCGTACAAAGGCCGATCTGATCGCGCTGGCCCAAGGTATCGCCGCGCGCCCCGAACTGGAGGTCGAGGCCGGCTATGTCGATCTGTTTGATCGCGGGCGTGCCACCTCGTTGAACCTGTTCGAACATGTCCACGGCGACGGGCGCGGTCGCGGACCGGCGATGATTCAGTTGCGCCAGCGGTACCGGGCCGCGGGGATGGAGCCACAGTCCGACGAGATGCCCGACCATCTGCCGCTGATGCTGGAGTATCTCAGTTGCCGTGACAGGGCCGAGACCCGCGACACCCTGCGCGAGGTGGCGCATGTTCTGCGCAAGATCGGCAATGCGCTGCAAGGGCGTCAAAGCCCCTATGCCTGTGTGATGGCGGCGCTTTTGTCGCTGGCCGGCGAAAAGGGGCTGGATGCCGCCGCGCCACCGCCACCGCCCGAGGATTTCGACAAGAGTTGGGAGGAGGAGCCAGCCTTTGCCAAGCCGAAACCGGCACTGCCAGAACACCCCGCTGCCGCCAGAAGGAGGGCGAGGCCATGACCATCCCCACGTCGCTGAACTTCTTTCTTTTCGCGATCTATCCTTATCTTTGCCTGACGATCCTGTTGATGGGCAGCCTGGTACGGTTCGACCGCGAACCCTATTCGTGGAAAAGCGATTCATCGCAGATCCTGCGCACCGGGTATCTGAAATGGGGGTCGAACCTGTTCCACTATGGTGTTCTTGTCGTGATCGGTGGGCATTTCGTGGGTTTTCTGATGCCCGAAGTCTTTATCACCTGGCTGATGAGCCCGACACAGCACCAGCTTCTTGCGATGGTCGTGGGTGGAATTTCAGGGTCGATCGCGCTGATCGGGATCTCACTTCTGACCTTGCGGCGTTTTGGAGATCAACGTGTGCGCGCCAACAGCCGCAAGTGGGATCTGGCAATACTGCTCATGCTGTTTTTGCAACTGGCGCTTGGCGTTCTGACCGTTCCCTATAGCGCACAGGATATGTCGGGCGCCCATTTTCATCTGTTGGTCGCCTATGTGCAAAGCATCGTCACCTTCCAACCCGACCCGGACCTGCTGCAAGGCGCGCCTTGGGTCTATCACTTTCATATCTTCCTGGGCTTCACGATTTTCCTCGTCTCGCCCTTTACCCGAATGGTCCATATCTGGAGCGGCCTGGTCAGTGTTTTCTACCTGTTCCGCCCCTATCAACTGGTGCGCAGCCGCAAATGGAAGACAAGACGATGACGATTCATGTGAACGGGGCCGCAGTTGAGACCGAGGAATGGGCCAGCGACAAATTGGCCGCCGCCCACGAGCTGTTGCGCCAGCGGGCGCAGGAACTGGGCCTGAGCGGCGCAGAGATTGACGACGATACCGCGATCGAGCGGTTGCTGGCACAAGAGGTCAACGTGCCCGAGCCCGCCGAAGAGGAGTGCCGCCGCATCTATGACGCGCGCCCAGAGGCATACCACAGCGGTGATCTGGCCCATGTGCGCCACATCCTGTTTCAGGTGACACCCGGCGTTCAGGCGATGAGGCTGTCCTATTATGCCGAAGGCGTGCTGAAAGAGCTGCGCGACAAACCAAAGATGTTCTCCGAGGTCGCACGCAAGAATTCCAACTGCCCCTCGGGCGCGCAGGGCGGCAACCTTGGCCAGATCCAGCGCGGTGCCACGGTGCCCGAGTTCGAAAAGGCGGTGTTTGATACCGTCAACATGGGTATCCTGCCCCGCATCGTGCGCACCCGGTTCGGCTTTCACATCATTGCGGTGGACAAGCGGATCAAAGGCGAGCGTCTGCCGTTCGGGGCCGTCGCCGGCGAGATTGCCGAAACCCTGCGCGATGAGGCGTCCGAGCGTGCTATCCGACAATACATAAGCATCCTGGCGGGGCGGGCAGATCTCGACGGGGTGGATCTCGAAGCGGCAAAATCGCCAATGGTGCAATAGCAACTGGTTGATCCATCTGCTGCCCAATCTTACCCCGACAGAAAGGCCCTTGATGGACTATACCGAACTGGCAAAGGCGTTCGGCGCCTTCTTTGCACTGTTGAATCCGTTTACGGTTCTCCCGATTTTCCTTGCCATGACAGAAGGTTACGATGCAGCCGGACAGCGGATGCTGGCGATCAGGATGACGCTTTTCTCGGCCCTGATGTGCGCCGTCATTCTTGTTGTCGGAACCCAGATCCTCAAGTTTTTCGGAATTACGGTCGATCAGTTCCGCATCGCGGGTGGCCTGGTTCTGGCACAGATATCGTGGTCGATGCTGCAAGGCCGCGAAATCGTCGCGCACCATGGCACCCCGGCGGAACGTGATCACATGTCCGAATTATCCGCCTTGGCATTCTATCCGATGACCTTTCCCATGATGATCGGGCCGGGCACCATCAGCACACTGATCATCTATTCTGCCCATGCCAAGGGCCCGATCGGCCTTTTGTCCGTTGGCTTGGTGATCGTGCCCATTCTGATGCTGCTGTTTGTCGTTTTATATTTCGCGCCGTTCTTCAGTCGCGCCTTGTCGCAGACCATGCGGGTCATCATAACGCGGCTGATGGGCATGATCCTGCTGGCCATCAGCATCGCGATGCTGATGGCGGGGCTGCTGGCCGTGCTGCCCGGGTTGGCCTGAAGGCCGCTGTCTGTTCCGGGGGCTTCTTTGCATCAAAGTAAAGTCGCGGCCAACTCTGTGACATGAAATCAGGCCATCAAGAGGCTACTGAAATCCTCGCCATTTCAGCCGGATAATTCAGCCGGCACCGGAATCGCGGCAGGTTGGAGCCTTGGAAGAATGAAACGGCATACCCAGACGTTCGCGACGCTTTGTTTTGCGCTCGCCTTTCCGCTCAGCGCGTTCGCGCAGGACTTTGACTACAACACCATAGGCCAGGTGCCACCCGGTCAGTTCGATGCAAACCAAAGCGCCGCGGCGCTGATCGGCCAGCGGGCCATCGCGCAGGGCGATGTCGATGTAGGAGATATCGTCGACGTGATCCATGACGAAACCATGCTGGTGCGTGGTTATATCGTTGATGTGGGCGGGTTCCTTGGCATTGACGCCATGCCGGTATTCTTTCCTGCCAGTCGCGCGACCGTGCAGATTGACGGCATTACGGCCAGGCTTGTGCTGAACATGAACGCGCCCGACCTCCGGGAGATCGCGCGGGCCGACTGATTTCCACTGTCAACGAAAGGAAACCCCATGCAGACCTCATTCGCACTTTTGATCGTCACCTTCACGCTTGGCGCACCGTCGCTCGGCCTTGCCGCGCCGCTTGACTGTCCGGACGCGCCAGCCGTGTTCGGCGAAGCCGATGCCGGAACGGCCATGCTGAGCGATCTTGCCCGAACCGTCGGCAGCGCGGGCCAGGACGGACAGAGCCTCGGCTCCATCGCAGATGACCTGCGCACGAAATATCCGCAGGCGGGCGACACCGATATCGCCGATATCATGATTTCATCCTACTGCACCTGGCTCAATACGGACGCAGCCCAGGATCAGCGCAGCGAAAGCAACGTGTCCAAATTCGAGCAGCAGGTCTATGGTGCGGTGTTCAACGGCCCGCCGCCACCCGAATACGCACGGCAGGGTTGGCTCTATAGCAACTGAGCGGTACCGGCTGCGGCGGTGCAGATCCCTATCGCCGATGACGTCGATCAGGGGGCTGCGTTCGTGATCCGCGGCCCTTGCGGGGCGGGTCACACCGTGGATCGCGTTACCCATGGGCGGGGGTAATATTCTCGACCCCCCGCCACGAAACAGGCAGGCCACCACCGAGACACAGCAGCCTGCCTGCGCGTCGCTGACAAGGCTCTCTACCAACACACTGAGCGGGCAATCGCTGGTGGTCAGCCACGACTGGCACATGAACTGAACCCGAACGACGCAAAGGAAACTCCGATGAAAAGCAACGACCTGCGCGCCCGTCTTGAACGGCTTGGCCAGACAATCACCAAGACGCGCGAGCGCATGCAACGCGAGGCGCATCTCTTTCACGACGAAATGCATCTGACGGCGGATGACCTGAAAGAGCGCTATCACATCCTGCAGAATCGGCTGAACGGCGATGGGACCGATGCGGAGGCCCATGGCCACCATATCAACGATCTCGAAAAATCGGTCCATCAGTGGCTCGATAGTATCGCCGAAGATCATCGGGCTTCGATTGCGGATCCTGAAAAAAGCAATGAACACGCCAGGCGACCCGATCAACGCGATGGAATCGCCTGAGCGGCGCCACCAGATCATCAAATTCCCCAAACCCAGCCAGGAAAGGAACTCTATCAATGTCCGAACTCATCGTAATAGGTTACGATAAACCCGATCAGGCCGAAACCGCCCGTGACGAACTCATGTCGATGGCCCGTGAATACCTGGTCGATGTTGCCGATGCCGTGGTGGCCACGGCCGACAAGGACGGCAAGGTCAAGCTGAACCAGATGGTCAATCTCTGGACGGCCGGCGCCACCGGCGGCGCCTTTTGGGGCCTGCTGGTCGGGCTTATCTTCTTCAATCCCCTGCTCGGTGTTGCCGTCGGCGCAGGTGCGGGCGCGCTGTCCGGCGGCCTGACTGACTATGGTATCGACGACACATTCATGAAGGACGTCGCGACCATCCTGCAACCGGGCCAGGCCGCGCTGTTCATGATGGTGCGCACCAACGCCTCCGACAGGGTGATCGAGAGGCTCGGCGAAAAGGGCGGCCGCGTGTTGCGCACCAACCTCGATACCGATGCCGAAAGCCACCTGCGCCGCGCGTTCGAAAAGGCGCACGCTGCCGAAATCAAGGCCCACGACGAGAAACCGGCATGACAACCGTTGTCTATCTTCAACCGATCATGGCGCTGATTGCCGGTGTCCTGATTCTCGCGTTTCCGCGCATCCTGAACTATGTGATTGCCGGCTTTCTGATCCTCTTCGGGTTGGCCGGGCTCTTTCCGCATGTGTTCGGCGGCGTCTGAAGACCACTCATGTGACTGACACCCCACGGCGGGCCCTTGGGCCCGCCGTCTTCGCGACCAAAACGAAAAACACGGCCTTGGGACAGAAACACCATGAAAAACCTCAAATTCATCATTCTGCTTGTCGCGGTTCTTGCTCTTGGTGCTTGCCTCTGGTGGTGGTGGAACCACGAAAAGATATATCCATCCACCGACGATGCCTATCTTCAGGCCAATATCCTGACGGTCGCGCCACAAGTCGGTGGCCGCGTCACCCGCGTTGCGGTTTCCGAAAACGATCATGTCAAGGCGGGCGATCTGCTGGTGCAACTCGATACGGCTGTGCTGAACGCGGCGGTTCAGGCGGCGCAGGCGCAATACGATATTGCCCGGCAGAGCGCAGGCGCATCCGGGTCGGACGTTTCGGCGGCAGCGGCCAATCTGGCAAGCGCAAAAGCCGCGCTGACCGATGCGCAGGTCAGCCTTGACCGGACGCAGGCACTGTTTCGTCTTGGCGATGTGGCACAGGCCGCCCTGGATCAGGCAACAGCGACGCGCGATCAGGCGCAAGCCGCCGTCAATGCGGCAGATGCCACCCTTGCCGCCGCACGGAATCAGGCCGGGGCGCATGGTGACGACAATGCCGCGGTGCGCGCCGCGCTCGCCAATCTGACCACAGCGCAGATCGAGCTTGCCCATTCGCGAATCACCGCGCCAACCGGCGGCTGGGTCTCGAACATCGACTTGCGGGTCGGAAGCATCGTCGCACAGGATGCGCCGGTCTTCTCACTGGTCGAGGATGGAGATTGGTGGATCGACGCCAACTTCAAGGAAACCGATCTTGCCCGCATCCGGCCCGGGCAGCCGGTCACGCTGTCGGTCGACATGTATCCCGGTCTTGCTCTCAACGGCACCGTTGAAAGCATCGGCGCCGGTTCAGGCGCAGTCTTTTCGCTCTTGCCACCGCAGAACGCGACCGGGAACTGGGTCAAGGTCACGCAGCGTTTCCCGGTGCGGATCAGGCTGGACAGCAAACCACAGGACGCGGCCATGCAACTGCGCGTCGGGGCCAGCGTGACGGCAACGGTCGACACCTCGTCGATGGATAAGGCGAAATGACAACCATCGCCCCATCCGCCGCCGCCCCGCAGCGCGCGCGCTGGACGATCATCCTTGCCGTCGTGCTGACGGCAGTGCTCGAGGTGCTTGACAGCACCATCGTCAACGTGGCGTTGCCGCACATGCAGGCGGCGTTCGGCATCACCAACGATCAGACGGTGTGGATCCTGACCAGTTATATCGTGTCCTCGGTGGTGGTCATGCCGCTGACGGGGTTCTTTGTGCGCCGGATCGGGCGGCGGCGGCTGATCACAATGGCGATTCTGGGCTTTGCCGGGTTCTCGGCGCTGTGCGGCCTGTCCTGGAGCGTCGAGATCATTGTCGCCTGCCGGATCGGCCAGGGGATCTTTGGCGCGTTCCTCATTCCGTTATCGCAGTCCATCCTGTTCGACAGCTTTCCCAAGGAAAAGCGCGGGCAGGCCATGGCGTTGTTCGGGCTGGGCGTTGTTGTGGCGCCCGTGCTGGGGCCGACACTGGGCGCGATCCTGACCGAATATTTTTCCTGGCGTGCCGTGTTCTACGTCAACCTGCCGATTGCGGGTTTTGCTCTGGTCATGATCTCGGGCGAGCTGAAGAACGAGGAAACCAGAAAACTTTCGGTGGATTGGGTCGGACTGGCGCTGATGGTCGGGGCCATCGCTGCGCTGCAACTGATGCTGGACCTTGGTGAAACATGGGATTGGTTTTCGTCGCATCTGATTCAGATTGCGGCCATCGCCTGCGTCGTCTGCGCGGCAAGTTTTGTCATCCGCGGGATCGGCAAGGGCGACAACATCATCGACTTCTCGCTGTTTCGCGACCGCAGTTTTGCCGGCGCCAACGTGGCGATCATGGGCTTTGGCGTCGCGATGTTCGGCTCGATCGCGATCCTGCCGCTGTTCGTGCAGGGGTTGCTGGGTTATCCGGTGCTGGAATCCGGCTATCTGTTCATCCCGCGCGGCATCGCAGCGGGCTTTTCGATGGTGTTCACCGGCGCGGTGCTGGTCAACCGGGTCGATCAGCGCCTGCTGGTCGCGGTCGGGCTGATTCTGACCGGGGCGGGAAACGTCATGATGGGTTGGCTCGATCTGACGGCGGGGTTCTGGGATCTGGCCTGGCCCGGGGTCATTTCGGGGCTTGGCATGGGGCTTTTCTTTGTGCCGATGTCGACCCTTGCGTTCCAGAACATTGGCCCGGACCGGCAGGACGAGGCATCGGGAATCTACGGCGTGACCCGTTCCATCGGCAGTTCGGTCGGCATCGCCATCGTCGGTTGGCAGGTGGCCAGCCGGATGCAATTTCACTGGTCGGCCCTGTCTGCCGGGATCACACCTTACAGCGAGGCCGCGCGCGCCTATCTTGCGCCGCTCGGCCTGACGCCGGATTCGCCCGCCGGGGCCGCGCAACTCGCCGCTCAGGTTCAGGCGCAGGCGACGATGCTTGCCTTTCAGGATGCATTCTGGCTGAGCGGGCTTGCTGCCTTTGCGATGCTGCCGGTGGTGCTGTTCCTGCAACGCCCGCCGAAAGGCGCGGCAGCGACGGCCGTGCATTAGGGCGGGTTGATCGCGCGTCCTGCGGCCTTGCGCGAATGCCGCGCCGCCGGTGCAAAGGTCGGGCCTTATGTGTCGCCCCCTTCTCTTTTCAAGGCACCTGACGATTCGGTCCCGGCAACACTGGCGTGGCGATTCATCAAGACCAGAGTCAGGCGCGGATCGCCGATTCTCTGGCGTTTACGGCGGGGCAGATCGGCAGATTTCGACAATTCGCATGAACCTTGAGCATCTGTAATGTTCGCACCAAGTTCGTGACAAGTCGCGCTGTCAAAAACACCCCATCGGAACCAAGCTGACCGCAGAACAGGCGCAACGCAGAACCGGGCCGAAAATGAAACGTTTGCCTGCGGGCAACAAAAAAGGAACGATGAAATGAAAAAATCCGTCTTTTCCGCCGCGCTTCTGGCCGCCATGTTCGCCGGTGGTTTTGCGCAGGCCGCCACGACTTCGGGAACCATCGCCGCCATCGACGACGGTGCGAATACGGTGACCCTGGAAAACGGCACAACCTACGATTTCAGCGACAAGACGTATCGCCAACCGGTTCTGGATGGATACCGCGCCGGTGACAAGGTGACGATCGCTTGGGCCGCGGAAGGCGACAAACACATGGCACAGGCGATGAGCGCCGACCGTTCCAGCGGCCATATGGGCAAGATCAAGGCCGTCGACACTGCAAACAATTCGGTCACTCTTGAGAATGGCAAAAACTATACCTTCGCCAGCAGTGGCGATGAGAAAATCGATCTGTCAGGTTTCCACGCCGGTGACGATGTGGTCATCCATTCGGCACGCGACGGCGACGACAGCCAGGGGATGGCAATCGCTTCGGCCCACTCGGAAAACGTGACCGGCACAGTGAAATCCACCGACAAGGATGCGATGACCCTGACGCTGGACAACGGCACCGTCTATCACTTCGACAACGACTCGGGTGTCGATGTCTCGGGTTTCAACACCGGCGACACGGTGACGATTACCACCTACACCATCGGCAGCCAGCACATCGCCGAGGATGTCTCTGCGGCCGGATAATACTTGGCCCGATACGTCACGGGGGATCAAACGAGGGGTGCACATCGCACCCCTCGTTTTGGCCGAAACGCAACTTGATTTGCTTGCCAGCCCCATGCCTTAGTGCGTTCAGAAACAGATTGACGAACTGAACAGGCGCGGCATCCGACATCGACCTGATCCGCGCCAGTTGCACACAGGTGTCGGCCCCATGGATTTTGCGCGACCTGATGCGCCATGCCCCGGACGCGCGTTTGCCGGGCCAATGAAACAGGAGACAGCGATGATCGTGAATTTCGAAACCCACGCCTCCAACGAGCGGACGTTCCTGTCCTGGGTGCGCACGGCCGTTGCCATTGTCGGTTTCGGCCTCGCGGCAGCGCGGCTGGGCAACACCCCCGCCCCGGGCTGGTCAGATCTGCTCTTGCTGGGGTCGGGCGCTGCGGTGATCCTGCTGGCCTGGGCACGGATGCGACATGTGCGCAAACGCATTGACCGCGCGGAACGCCTGCCCGACGATACCGACCTGGCCGAGATTTTCCTGATCCTGCTGATCATCGCGCTGTTCGTCCTGCTGGGAAGCTTTGCGATTCATGTCACCTGACGGCGCACCCGTTGGAACGATCCGCACCTACCGCTGACGCCCGCGATCTTTGACACGTTTATCGTCGTCCCAAGATGGGTCAGGGTTTCATTCAAGGTGCCAGTCTCATTGGTTCGGGTTTGCTGACAGGGGCCTAGGTTGTGCCGTTTCCCGCCGCTATTTGGTGATACATCCGGTCATTCGCCCCGCGTAAGGCGGCGGCGATGATCGGATCATCTGTGGAATGCCCGCCACCAGCCACGGCGACAAATTCGGCCTCGGGCCATGCACGGTGCAGCTTGAACGCGTCGCGCATGGGGGTCACGACATCGTAACGCCCCTGTACGATTACTGCGGGCAGATATCTGAGTATGCCGATATTTTTCAGAATGAAGCTTTCGTCGAAAAAGAACCCGTTGGTGCAGTAATGGGTCCACAACCGCGCCACGTTCAGCGCATGGTGCATGTCGATGGGCGGAAGCGGATCTTCGGAAACGCCCATGCTTCTCATGGGGCCCATGAAATTTCTCAGGCTGACGGTTGCCGGACCATGGACCCCCGGATCGGGATCAGCCAGACGCACGTAATAGGCCTGAACCAGATCCGCGCGCTCATCCTCGGGGATGTAGTTTGCAAAGGCCTCGTGCAGATCGGGAAACAGCACAGAACGCCCGTTAAACCACCACTCAATCTGATCGCGATGCCCAAGAACGATTCCGCGCAGAACCAACCCCAGACAGCGGGCGGGATAGTGAATTCCATAGGCCATGGCCAGATAGCTGCCCCATGATCCGCCTGCCACAAGCCAGGTGTCGATCTTCAGTTCCTTGCGCAGCTTTTCAAGATCACTGATCAGGTGCTGGGTCGTGTTATGGCCAATCCCTGCTGACGGCCTGGATTTCCCTGCGCCCCGTTGATCAAGTTGAATCAGGCGGTATTGCTTTGGATCATAGAAATCACGATTGGTCGGACGCAACCCATCGCCGGGACCACCGTGAAGATGAATGACCGGAACACCATCGGGATTGCCCGATTGTTCGTAATAAATATCGTGGCCGTCCCCAACCGAAAGATAGCCGGTATCAAAAGGCTCTTTTACAGGATTGCCGGTCATTTCTACTGCCTTTTCGGTGGTTTATGCACAGGTCGTTGTTGTGGGTGTGATCGGTGGGTTGTCGGCCAGAGGATTTTCAGACGCTTGCATCATTGAGATGACAGGCAGAAAAGCGGGCCGGGGCGATTTCTTTCAATGCCGGTGCTTCGACCTTGCAACGGGCATGGGCGTGGGGGCAGCGCGGGTGAAAATGACACCCTGTCGGTGGCTCCAGCGGCGATGGTATTTCACCCTTGATCGGTGAATAGGTGCGTTTGCGGCTTTCAAACGTCGGAACCTCGGCCAGCAGCGCGATGGTATAGGGGTGGTTTGGCCGTGCGAATATTTCGGTGCTGGTGCCAAATTCAACAACCCGGCCAAGGTACATGATCGCGATGCGGTCAGAGATATGTTCAACCACGCCCAGATCGTGACTGATGAACAGATAGGTCAGTTCAAGATCGTCGCGCAATTTCATGAACAGGTTCAGAATCTGCGCCTGAATCGACACATCCAGTGCTGCCACGGATTCATCACAGACGATCACCTCGGGTTGCACCGCCAGGGCGCGGGCAATGCCGATGCGCGCCCGTTGCCCGCCCGAAAATTGGTGGGGGTAACGTCGCCGCGTGGCCGGGTCCAGGCCGACATGGGCAAGGGTATCATTGATATAGCCATCCAACGCGCCGCGCGGGACAAGTTTATGGGCGCGGGGCGCTTCGCCAACCAATTCATCAACCCGGAACCGTGGATTGAGAGATGACATGGGATCCTGAAAGACAAGCTGAATCTTAAGCGCGGCCTCATGGGCCTCCTGGGCGTTCAGATTTGTCAGGTCTTGCCCCCGATACCGAATTGCGCCCTCGGAAGGGGGCAGCAGACCGGCAACCATCCGGCCAAGGGTGGTTTTGCCACAGCCGGATTCACCAACAAGGCCCAGAACCTCGCCTTTGTGGATGGTCAGGTTGACGTTATCGACCGCATGAACCGCCATTTTGCGCAGATTGGCACCCATCAGGTTTGCCACACGTTCGGCCAGATCCAGATCGACGACAAAGCGTTTTGAAACGCCATCAATCTCGATGATTGGTTGGTTCATGATGTCACCTCATGTTTTGCGTCCTCAAGATGCGGGTGGAAACAGCGCACCTGACGTTCCGGCACGGGTTCAAACAACGCGGGTTCCTTGAGACATGCCGCATCCGCACGGGGGCACCGGGGGTGAAAGGCGCACCCCTTGGGAAGGTTCACCAACGAGGGGGTCATGCCGCCGATCTGCGCCAGAGGTTGCCCGCGTTTCTTGCCGTGTGGCACCGACCCGATCAGCCCTTTTGTATAGGGATGCAGGGGATTTTCGATGATCTGGGTGGTTGTTCCCTGCTCAACGATCCGGCCCGCATACATGACGGCGAGTCGATCCGCCAAACCGGAAACCACGGCCAGATCATGAGTGACCCAAATCAGCGCGGTGCCGGTTTTGGCGCAAAGGGACTGCATCTCGAACAGGATCTGCGCCTGAATCGTCACATCAAGCGCCGTTGTCGGTTCATCCGCAACGATGATGTCGGGTTTGTTCAGCAGCGCAATGG
>NZ_JBVVRW010000006.1:0-104148 GCF_055808395.1 Oceaniglobus sp. K40-3
TCTGTGACGGCATGGGCAAGAGCGTTTTCCGCACCCAGGACGAGCGCCGAAAGGGCAATGAAGGACAGGATCACGATCCGGCGTATGCCGGGATCGGTCCAGCCCTGGTGGACTGTATTCATGGATTGAACTCCGCATATGTGTTGATGATCGAATGCAGCGCGCTGTTGGCACGCAGTCGATCAGACGCGCGGAGGTCTTTCGATTTGGTATGTCTGCAAGGTGTTCGACGTGGCCGAACTCAACGGCCATGCGGCTCTATAAATATCGAGCGGGTGCGGCGATCGGTCGGGGCCAGGCACGACCGCCTGACTGTGATCGTGATCGATGCTGTCATGGCTATGTCCATGCATGGCCCAGGCGAGGTCTTCTTCCAGTCCATGCGAATGACCGTGCTCAGCAACCATTTCTGCGTGCTCTTGAAGGACGCCGATGACTGAGGGTGCGTGCGAGGTTGCGGGCACCACAGACCAGAGGAGTACGGCCAAACATAAGAGTGTCGCAAACGCGGCGTTTACAACTGTCCTCAAGGTATCCATAGGATCTGCCCGTCTCTAGCGTGGTGCGTCGTGGCACCATCTTGTTCTATCCTCCCGGGGGGGATAGAACTACTTTATGACAAAACATCCAGTCCATGCAACCCATCCCGCCCTTGTCGCCCGGCTGAAACGCGCTGACGGCCATTTGCGCGCCGTGATCGAAATGATCGAGGCGGGCAAACCCTGTCTGGAGATTGCTCAGCAGATGCAAGCGGTCGAAAAGGCCGTGACGAACGCCAAGCGTGCGCTGATCCATGATCACATGGACCATTGTATCGACGTTGAAAGTTCTGAAACTGATCGCGCCGAGTTGCGGGCGATCGCCCGATATCTCTGAGGCTGACCATGCTCGATATTCTCTCCGACCGCACTTATCGGCACCTGTTTCTGGCACAGGTCGTAGCCCTTCTGGGTACCGGACTCGCCACAGTCGCACTCGGCCTGCTCGCCTTTGATCTTTCGGGCGACGGGGCGGCGCTGGTCCTCGGCACAGTCTTCACCATCAAGATGGTTGCTTATGTGGGCATCGCGCCCATTGCAGGGGCTTTCGCAGACCGCGTGCCGCGCCGCGCGCTTCTGGTGACGCTCGATCTGGTGCGTGCCGGTGTCGCGCTCGCACTGCCCTTCGTGACCGAGGTCTGGCAGGTCTACGTCCTGATCTTCCTTCTTCAATCGGCTTCCGCCGCCTTCACGCCGACCTTTCAGGCGACGATCCCGGACGTTCTGCCCGAAGAGGCGCGCTATACCCGCGCGCTGTCGCTGTCGCGGCTGGCCTACGATCTGGAAAACATCGTCAGCCCGACGCTGGCGGCCCTTCTGCTCGCGGTGATGTCCTACAATTCGCTTTTCCTCGGCACGGTCCTCGGTTTCGCCGCATCGGCCCTTCTGGTTGTTTCGGTCGTGCTGCCCAGTCCCCGCCCATCCGAGCCGCGCGGTGTCTATGACCGCACTACGCGCGGCATCCGCATCTATCTGGCCACGCCCCGCTTGCGCGGGCTCTTGGCATTGAACCTCGCGGCGGCGGCGGCAGGTGCGATGGTGCTGGTCAATACCGTCGTTCTTGTGCGCGGCTCGCTCGGCCTTTCGGAAAGTGCTCTGGCCTGGACGATGTTCGCCTTCGGCGCAGGGTCGATGATCGCCGCGCTGGTCCTGCCGCGTGTTCTCGATGTGTTGCCGGACCGGCCCGTGATGTTCGGCGGAGCCACGCTGATGGTGGCTACTCTGGTCGGTCTGGCGTTGACGGTCCTTGGAGCGGGCCTTGGCTGGTCCATCCTTCTGACAGCCTGGTTGCTGGTGGGGCTCGGATATTCCGCTGTCCTCACCCCTTCCGGCCGACTGCTGCGCCGTTCCGCCCACGCCGGGGACCGCCCGGCACTCTTCGCGGCGCAATTCGCGCTGTCCCACGCCTGCTGGCTTGTGACCTATCCGCTGTCGGGATGGCTGCTGACAGTCTATGGTGTCGTTCCCGCACTGATCGGACTGGCCCTCATCGCCGCCTTCGGAATGCTCGCAGCGCTGAAACTCTGGCCGTCCGGCGATCCCGTTGAGCTTGAGCACACCCACGATAATTTGCCACTCGACCATCCCCACCTAAGGGGACATCGCAGGCACAGCCATGCCTTGATCATTGACGAGAGCCATCCTCGCTGGGCCACGCATTTATAAGCCGCAGCAAGAGACGAAGACTGGACACGGGCGGTTCGTTTTCATCCATGCGGACATTCGTGCTTCGAGCAAAATTCATCAAAGTGGGCTCGATGCGCGAATTCTCTGCAAGTTTGGCGGACAGAAGCGTTGACTCTAACATAAACTGTCGGCCCCCCGACAAAGAGCACGGCTTAAGTTGCGACCCTCCACATCCGATACCGCCCCTGCCCCGTCATCTCGTGGATCATACCACGCGCTTCCATCCAAGCAAGGTTGCGCTGGACGGCAGCACGGCTGGCGCCGATCAGGGCCTCGGCCATCGGAGCGGACACGAGCGGCCATTCGGTAAGTACCGCGCACAAGGCCGGGGGCGTGCGGCCGGAAAGCGGGCTCATCTCGGCTTCCGCCCTCGCCGACCATGCCTCGATATCATCGAGGTGACGCATTGCGGTCAGGCATGCGGTCTCCATCCCGTCAAGCCAACGAGACAGACGGTCAGCGGGTGGGCCACCGGAGCGCAATCCTCCTGCCCCGCCCATGGCCAAAGGCGCGAAGAGCGCCCCCTTGCCCTCACTGGCCACGATCCGTGCGGCTGTGACCGCCGCTTCCATCCGGTCGCCGTGCTGCCCGAGGCCCGCGAGACTCCAGAGATGGAAGCCCATGCAAGCGCGCGTGATTGGGTGAAGATCGGCGGCTTGCGCCATAAGATCGAGCCAACCGCCCGCGCGATCCGCGAACGGTTCGGCTTCAACGCCGAGGTTCTCGGGGTCGCGGCGGTCGAGGAAGGCGGACAGGTCCACTTCCGGTCCAAGGCCGCCTGTAAGACGCCGCACTGCCCATCCGACACGCGCGAGCCGCCGCGGTGTCGTCCTGCACGCCGGACAAGCGCATGGATTTCCAGAGCGCCAGCCGATCCGGGCCAATTCGGTCGCCTACAAACCAGCTGAGGTCTGCCGCCTCCATCAGCGCGAGCCTGTGCCGCCAACCTTTCGGGCCACGGCGCAGCCGGTCGTCCAGCGCGCCGATCCGGCCAGCCACACGGGCGAGACGCGCGGCATTGCCCGCCTCTGCCTTCCGCCAATCGTCGAGGACTGCGGTTTCACGAAGCTCTGCCCTAGGTCCGGGCGGCAGATAATCTGGCTCCTCGTCCATCGGACCGGGCAGGAACCACAGGTCGTCCTCAGACGTCTCTTCAAGCCCCTCCGCATTCACAAGAGGATCGTAAAAAATATCATACTGCATAGATACTTGAGTCTTCATGTATGCAAAATACCGCACTTTTGCATTTTACCAAAGTGTTTTGTCAGAGTGCGCCTGCACACCTTATATAGCACGGGCGCGCGATGGTCTGCGAGAGCTCGCTGATCGCGCTCAGCGTATGGAAACCAAGGGTTCTCTGCTGAGCAGCGCCACAGTGCACGCCCTTGCATTCGTTTTCAAACGGTCGTTTATTAGCGATACATAAAACTGCAAAAAGACTGTTTTGATGCCCCTGATAGGTTACGCTCGGGTCTCGACCGAGGATCAGACCCCCCTGCCCCAGACGCAGGCCCTGAAATCCGTGGGCTGCGCCGAGATCCATGAAGAACAGGCCTCGGGCGGCAATCGTGCGCGGCCGGTGCTGGCGCGGGTGTTGGAGCGCATCGGCAAGGGCGACACGCTGGTGGTCGTGCGGATCGACCGCCTTGCGCGATCCCTGTCGCATCTGCTGGAGGTGATCGAGCGGCTGGAGGCCAAGGGCGCGTTCTTTCGTTCCATTCACGACCCCATCGACACCGGATCCCCGCAGGGCAAGTTCACGTTGCAAGTGCTGGGGGCCGCGGCCGAGTTCGAACGCGCCCTGATCCGGGAACGTACCAAGGCCGGCCTCGCCAGCGCGCGCACAAAGGGCCGCGTGGGCGGGAACCCTGGGCTGCGCGCCAAAGACCCTGCCGCTCTTCGTAAGGTACGGCTGGCAAGACAGGACGGCTACATGGAGCGCCTGAACGAGACGGCACAAGACTGGGTGCCCCATGTGCGCCGGTTGCGCCCCGACTTGGCCTGGGAAGACGTGTTGCGCATCATCAACGGCCCCTTGCCCGAGGCGCGTCGCTGGACCCAAAGCCGTCTCTTGCGCGCTGTGAAGGCATATGTCCGCGACGGCTTCCTGCCTGCCGAGGTTCTGGCCCGCGCCGGGCGCCGCGAAACCGACGACCGCCTGCCCGCCATTATTGCTGGCATCAAGGGCGCAGATCCTGACATCACGCTTCGAGCGATCTGTGAACGGCTGGAAGCTATGCGCGAACGCACGCCCCGTGGCCGAACGAGATGGCAGCCCTCATCGGTCAAGATGCTGTTGGAGCGAGCCGAGAGTCTGGGAATGATTTAAGAGACTCAGATTCGTTCTTTGGAAGCAAAACCGCCTATGTGAATCGAGTACATCTTGCGTTTAAGAGATGGCAGCGACACAAGCACTTGACGCGCTGGATCCGCAAAATAAGATAAGTCATTGTAAATAAATGATTTCACCGGATACCGGCCCACGATTTGAAAAAATCCTTGCCTGTCAAACGCTTTCCTGACATTTTTGCGGAAGAACGCTAACCATCAGTTTCCGGCGGTTTTGCGTTCCTTCTCAAGATAGACCCGGAAGACGGGCGGCGGGACGGGCATGAACGAGCAGCGGATCAGAATGGATCAAAAAATCCAAACGATGGCGACACGTCTAAGCAAATCGCTTGATGTGAATATGCGCAAGTCGTTTCTACCTGATGAACGAAAGTCTCTCAGACGCTTCTCATCCACGGAAGTTGCCCAGATCCTCGGGGTAAGCCAAGATTTTTTGCGGAAGATGTTTTTCGAGGACAAGCTCGATCTCGGTGATATCGAGACAGACGCCCGCGGCCGCAGGTTCTACACTGCAGAGCAAATCGATATAGCGCGCCACGAAATAGCCCGGTCAAGCACCAAGTTCCAGCATATCGTTCCTCGTCGTCGGGATGGGGAGCATATCCAGATCATTTCGATCGCCAACTTCAAAGGGGGGCCGGGAAGACGACAACGGCGATCCATCTGGCCCAAAAGCTTGCCCTTGATGGTTATCGAGTTCTGGCAATCGATCTCGACCCACAAGCCTCAATGACCACCATGTTCGGTTTCCGGCCGGAAATCGACTTCCCTGAGGCCGGAACGGTGTACGATGCCCTCCGGTATGAGGACCCTATCCCATTTAGAGACGTTGTGCGCAAAACGTATTTCCACAACCTCGATCTAGCCGCGGCCGGCTTGTTGCTCTCTGAGTTCGAGACCGAAACCGCACACGCGCTTCGAAACAATATCAGGCCGCCGTTCTATCAGCGGCTTGCTCTTTGCATTAATGAAGTCGAGACAGACTACGACATTGTCGTCATCGACTGCCCACCGCAACTCGGGTTTACCACACTATCGGCTTTGGTAGCGTCGACATCCCTAGTCGTCACTGTCATTCCAAGCATGCTTGACGTCGCCTCGATGGCCCAATTCCTGCAGCTCACATCCAGCCTCATGGCAACAATTGCTGATGTGGGCGCATCGCCCGACTGGGACTTCATGAGATTTCTAATCACTCGTTTCGAGCCCAATGACGGCCCCCAAACTCAGATGGCGGCATTCCTGCGGACCATGTTCACGGATGACGTTCTTACTCAGCCTTTCCTGAAATCCTCCGCAGTCTCTGACGCTGGACTCACGCAACAGACACTGTTCGAGATCGCCAGAACGGATTTTCATCGCCAGACGTACGATCGGGCTATCGAGTCCATCAACGGGGTTGTGGCGGAGGTCGAAGGGCTCATCAAAACGGCATGGGGGCGTAAGTAATGGCCCGCAAAGTCACATTCGACATTCCCGAGGATGAAGAAAAGCAGCAGAGCTCGTCGATTTCTCCGACTCGAACCCAGTCACGAGCCCCTGCCCTTTCGGGAATGGCCCGTTCTCTTCAGGATGCGGCACAATCTTCAATTCAAGAAATCAGTACCGACCTTATTGATGATTCCGAGTTCCAGGATCGTCTGGCCCTGGATGACGAAGATGACATCAGGGAACTGGCTGAAAGCATTGACAAGCAGGGACAGCTTATCCCGATACTTCTGAGCCCCGAAGGGGGCGGTACAGGATCATCTATGGGCGCAGGCGATTAGCCGCCCTTCGACTTATCGGCAAGCCCGCAAAGGCTCTCATCAGAGGCTTGGATGAGGATCAAGCGATTCTTGCACAAGGCCAAGAGAACAGCTTCCGAAAAGACCTCAGCTGGATCGAGAAAGCCCTGTTTGCACGTTCTCTCATAGAGTCCGGCAAGGATGAGGGACTGGTCTGTGACGCCCTCAACATCGATCAGAAAGCCAGGAAAGCCGGTGACAAGCTCACGGGACTTGCTCGCATGAAACAAGTCACTTCCTGTATTCCGACTGAACTCATCCAAAAGATCGGGGCGGCACCCGGGGTTGGACGGGATCGTTGGTATGCTGCCGCAAAGGCTTATGAGAGCCTTGGCTTCTCTGGAGATGAAGGGTTTCCGGCCGGAAACCGAGAATTCCATGATGCTCTCATGGAATCCAGAGGTTCAGGCAAGACCTCCGACGAACGCTTTGCGATCTTCGAAGGGCTCCTAAAACAGCACAAGCCCCCTGCCCCATCGGCAATCAAGACAAAACTCGGGATGGTGAAGGTCACCAAAAGAAATGTGATCATCACCGTCAAGAACGGAAATGACGGGCTTCATAAGTGGATCTCTGAGAATCCAGAGGCCGCTCTTCTAGCGTTGGCGAACGCGAAGGCCGCTGGTCCAGGGCAGATCATTACCCCAGAGAAAATGGAACCCATAGGTAACCCAGTCTCCGGCAGGGATCAGGATCTTGATGGTCCTGACATAGACGATAACAAAAACTGAGCAGAAAGGAGGACAGGCCAGAAAAGGAAAGACCCCCCGAAAGCAGTGCTTCCGAAGGGCCTCGATTAGCTTAGACACCTGATTGATACCCCGAAGCCGAATCGTTTTCAACACCGTTCGCGGTGAACGGGGAAGCTTTTTCAGCCGAAATCATCATGAGACAGGTATTTTCTCACACACCCGCCTTGGCGGAACGATCTACTATACCCGGTACGAACCCGTACAGGGTAATCGAGCCAATCCGAGCGATTCGCAAAGAACTCGGTCTGACACCAAATGACCTGGTAACACTGCAGGCCTTGATCAGCTTCATGCCGAAGAAGGCCGGACAAACAGCTCCAATGACTATCGTCTTTCCCTCAAACGCATCATTGTCTGAGAGAACGAACGGCCTGAACGAGAGAACGATTCGACGGTGTATCGGACACCTCGTGGATGCCGGGCTGATCCAGCGCAGGGATAGCGCAACCCGCAAACGGTTCCCTCTTCGCTACGGTGGATTGATCAGAGATGCCTTTGGCTTCGATCTGCAGCCAATGTATGATCGGGAAAGAGAGTTCACCGAACACGCAGAACAGCTTGTGGGCGATCAGGAAAAGCTACGGTCACTCAAGGCGGAGGCACTGGCCCTTCGTGTCGAGGCTTTGCGCCAAGCAAAGGATGTTGAGACTGTCTCATTTCTCCAGAACGTACGAAACATCCTACGCCGTGCAACTCTCAAAGCCGACGAAATCATAGAGCTTATCAAGAGGCTGGCAGAGTTGGTCGGAGCGACCATCAGAGAGTTTCCGGCCGGAAACCATGACGCTCAGGAAACAATGCCCGACCAAATGTCCGGCGACGACGGACCAAATGTCCGGCACGTAGAACCCACAAGATTGAATATAAAAAAAGATAGAGCAGATGCACACTGCACCTCTGGTTTTCAGGAACGCCGAGATCCAACAATTATGGCATGGACGGACCTGAAAAACATATCGGACTTCTTCCCGCATGAACCAAGAGATCATCAATCAGTTCTCGAAATATTGGCCGATGTCGGAAGATTGCTAAGAATAGAACAGGGCAGGATCATGAAACACCTTAGAGAACGAGGTCCAGGGCAGCTCCTTATTGCACTCAACGAATTAATTTTGAGAGCCAGCTTAGGACAGGTGAAAAACAACAACGCCTACCTTGATGCTATGATGAGGCAAGGAAACTGATGCTCTTGCCACATAAACTCGACCGGCTGGTGAGTCTGCATAGCCATCGAAGATCAAGAGACAATTGCGGCACACTTCAGATCACCCGCGTCAGGTGCAAGTCTGGAATGTTGTAGCTTATCATGGAACAAGAAGCCATTCTAGGTTTGCTAGATGTTCACAGACGCCTCGGCCCAAGTGGCCAACCTTACCGTCGTGTTTGTCTGTGTTAATGCTTATAACGCCGAGGGTGATACAATGCTGCTCGATTGGCTGGTGACGGATGAACAAGCGACCCATACCAAACTACTCTCCGAGTATCAGGCCTTGGAAGAAGAGTACGCTAGACAAGATGAACCCCCCGAGATTGATACTCAGCTTGGCGTGTTGGAAGCAGAGATCCAAAAGATCGAGATCCGGCCGTTAGCCTTCAATCCGACAGACATCGGGCGGGCAGGGGCCTTCGTCATGTTTGACCGCTACGGCGCGCTGGCAGTCTCTCGCGGCTACGACCACCTGACCTCGGACGAGTCCGTTGAAGACGGCAACACCGCCTAAGAGTACGCCTACACTGGACCGTGCGGCGGTTCGGATGACACATGGGAGGGCTCAACCCATCTCTTGCAGAATATCCAGAATGTACGTATATTCTGCACGAATGGAGACCCAGATCATGCATGAGCTTCCCGAGTTCAAGGCGGCCGACCTGACGCGGCACACAAGTGACCTGTTTGACGCGGCCATTCGGTCGCCGATTGCGATCACCAAGCATCGCAAGCCGAAATTCGTGCTGATGAGCATGGACCAGTACCAGCAGGCTCGCGCGGGGGCCACGCAACAGGCTCATATGGTTGACGAGATGCCCGAGGATCTCAAGGCGCTGATGATTGAAGGGCTCGAGCGGGACTTGACGCGGGCGGATGACTAAGCCGAGTGCGGGAGAGGTTTTCCGCTACCCGTTCCTATGGAAACGCGAGCAGATGGCGGGCGAGACCGAGGGCCGCAAGACACGGCCTGTCTGTATCGCCGTCACTGTCGCCAAGTCCGATAGCGAGACCGTGGTGTTCATCCTGCCGATCACGACGCAACCGCCCTTGCCCTCGCGCAAGTGCATCGAGGTGCCACAGATCGAGTCGCAGCGTGTGGGGTTGGAGACCCATGTCCGCAAATGGGTCATGCTGGACAAGATCAACACCGATATTCTGGAGCGGTCCTATGTCTGGGAGGACCGCACGCCCATCGGCGCGTTCAGTTCCGTCTTCACATTCAAAATCCAGTCCAGCCTGATCGCGCTTGCCAGGTCGGGCGGGGCATCGATTGTTGATCGGCTGAAGTAGTCTCAATCACCGCAGGGGCTACCCAGCTTCATTTGTTCCCATCGATCCATTTTGACATCAGCCCCTTGTCGCGGAAACACTCATCCGGGACGGCGCGGCGTTTGATCCGGGCGAGACGCTCGGCGAAGGCGACCTGCTTCGATGTCGGGCGGCTGTCCTGCGCGCCCGGGTTCAACTTGGCTTGTGCGTCGATCCAGGCACTCAAGGAGCGCCGATCTTGCTGAACCTCCCACGGCAGAAGCGTCTGGTTGCGCAGGGCCAGCAACCGCGCATAGGCAATCTGCTTTGGCGTCGCGGGCAGGGCGTAAGTAGTGCTTTCCATCGGGGATTTCCCTTCTTAGCTCGGTTCTTAAAAAGAACATAACGGGAACAAATACAAGCCACCTCCGGAAATCATGGGGTTTGAGAGGAAGAGGAGGGCCGGAGAGGGTCAGGCCTGAGGGTGTCGGAGAGAGGGTACCCGAAAGAGGGTTGAACCGGCTTGATCCTGTTCCTCATCGGGGTCTGATGCCGGAAAGTGCAGGATCCTGCGTTCTCATGAGCTTCGCATTTAACAATCTCCGGCATCAGATCCCTAAAGAGTGAAAGTGTCCTTCGGGTTTTGTGACTGACGGATGAGGGCCTTTGGGGTCCCTCAGATGGGTCCGGGCCGGGTTCCGGTCTGTCTTTCCTGATTAAGGGCATTCCCATGCAAACAGGTGTCTTGCGCGTGTTGCGCGCGACCGCTGCCTCGTCGTGGCGACACAAGGAACTACGCCGAACCGGCCAGACGGGGCAGTCACAACGGCGCGAGCCGCGAGACTGTCCTGCGTGACCTCGGCTATCTGAAGCAGGCGGCGTCATTGCCAAACGCGCATATGATCTGCGGAGAGGGCGGGACATTCATCCATCTTGGTTGGACCACCGTGTCGACCTTCGCGCCGATCGAGCGCTTTCCCTTGGCCACTCTTGCGGTCGCACGAGGGACCCCGTTCATCGATGTCCGGCCCGTCACCGATGTCATTGCCTTCGCGAACTTGCCGCGGGTGGCGCGGGACGGATCGGACGACTCTGAACCTTGGGGTCCCGGCAGGTCCGTGTCGCTGACCACCTACATCGACATGGTCGAAGCCCTCGGTGCCAGGATCATCAACGATCCGCGGCCCCGTCAGTCAATCTAATCACCATTTCCTCTCACAAAAACTCGAAAGGAGGCCAGCCATGGCCCGATCCCGCACGCCCAAATTCGATGCCTCCGAGGTCATCACAAACGAAATCGTCCGCATCATTGAGCGCGGCGTTCTGCCGTGGCGCAAGCCCTGGACCGCAGGCGGCAGCTCTCGTCCCCTGCGCGTGGGCGGTGAGCCCTACCAGGGGGTCAACAACTTCCTGCTGACCATGCGAACGGTGATGGCAGGCCACAGCTCGCCTTTCTGGATGACGCTGCCGCAGGCCAATGCCTTGCACGCAAAGGTCCGCAAGGGCGAAAAGTCCTCGGTCGTGATCTATTACGGTCAAAGTCGGAAAGACGCCGATGGCGAGGACGACCGCAGCGACGGAGATGATCGCTCCGAGGAGGCCCGCATCTTCCGCTTCCAGAAATCCTACCGCGTCTTCAACGCCTGCCAGATCGAGGGCTTGCCCGAGAGCTTCTTCCCCGATCCGGAACCCGTGCCCGAGCATCCGCCGTCCGAGCCCGTCACGCACATGCAGGCGTTTTTCGATGCCATCGACATCACAACCGTCTTCACGGGCACGGAGGCGTACTATTTGCCGCCCGTGGACAAGGTCTACATGCCGTCCATCACGCGGTTCCAGGATCCGCGCAATTTTTACGGGGTCTGGACCCATGAGCTGGCCCATGCCACGAAGGCCCCCCATCGACTGAACCGTGATTTCGGGTTCTCGAAGTTTGGCAACACGTCCTATGCGCGCGAGGAGATCGTCGCGGAATTGACCTCGGTGTTCTTGGGGCAGACGCTCGGCTTCACGGCGCATACGCTCGAGATGAATGCCGCCTACCTGCACAACTGGTTGCGCGTCCTTCGGTCGGACAAGGGTGCGATCTTCAAGCACGCCGTGGACGCGCAGCGGGCCTGCGACTATCTGATCGCCAGATCTGAAGCGGGTAGGGCAGGGCGCAGCGCCGAGGCCGCGTGACCACACGGAGAACGGAGTCGTCCATGTCACGCAAGGAACCCAAGACGCTGCGGGTGGCCTGCTTCGAAGACGGCCGCCGCAAGATCATCACCTTCAAACGCAGTGCCTATTGGTGGAGCCGGTCCGAGGGCGCTTATCCGCTCTCGGCAGCGCTCGAGAGCATCACGGACCAGGGCGGCTGGATCGCAACCATTCCCAACCCGAATTACAGACCCAAGGGGCTGTTCGGGTAGGGCACCTTCTCCTTCGGCCCTGCCGCCAAGCGGAAAAGAAAAAGCAGGCTTTGGGAAGGGTGTTTCAACTTCTCAAAGGAGATCCCCATGTCCATGACCGTTCAACCCCAGCCAGACCGTCCGGATCCGACGGTGATCGCGGCGCAGAACGACGCGTTTCGCAAGCTCGCGTGCCTTGGAGTGCCGCCCGCGCAGCCCATCCAGGGCCGGATGCATGTCACCCGCTCGCTTATGGAGGCCGGCGATGGCTTCATGGCCGAGGCGGTCAAGGCAACCCGTGAGTTTGCCACGTTCGAGCCTGAGAATGATCCCGAGGGCTTGCACGATTTCGGGGCGGTCGAGATCCGGGGCGAGACCGTGTTCTGGAAAATCGATCTCTATGAGGCAGACTCGGATTTCCGCTACGGGGCTGAGACCCCGGACAATCCCGCCACCACCATGCGCGTGCTGACCATCATGCTGGCGCGCGACTGGTAGAAGGGCAGGGGACACCCCCTCCTGAAACCCCAGGCGATGAAGGCCCACTGACCCCTCAAAGGGAGAGTGGGCCTTTTGTCGTGGTGATCCCTGAAGCCGGGGATTGGTCACGCGCGTGAGCGCGCGGGCCACACCTCACCCACCTGGAAGGATATCCCATGACCACAAGCTTTGCCCCTCTCACCGTCGCTATCGGCGATCTGGTCCCGCATCCCGCCAATGTGCGCAGCAACGCGCCGGAAACCTATGACCCCGAGAACATCGCGCATCTGAAGGCCAGCATCGCCGTGCTGGGCCTGCTCCAGCCGCTCTTGGTCCAGAAGCTTGACGGCAAATATGCAGTGCTGGCCGGTGGCCGGCGCCATGCCGCGCTGAAGGAGCTGGTCGCCGACAAGGTCGCCAAAGGGTTCACTGCGAAAACCAAGATCGACTGCCGCCTTGTGCCGGAGGACTGTGACGTGACCACGGCGCTGTCGCTCGCCGAGAACATCACGCAAGCCCCGATGAACGCAATCGACGAGTTCGAGGCTTTCGCCCGGATGATGGGGGTCGACGGCCAGACGCCCGAGACCATCGCAAAGACCTTCGGCACCACGGTGGCCGCCGTGAAAGGCCGGTTGCGCTATGGCCTGATCCACCCCGACATCCGCGCCGCGGCGCGGGGCAAGGTGATCACGCTCGACACGATGAAGGCCTTCGCCGAGCACCCGAGCCAGGAGGCGCAGCGCGAGGTCTTCGAGGCGCTCACGAAAGACGGCGGCTATCTGCAGGCCTATACCGTCCGTCAGGCCCTCAAATCCCGCGGCGTGCAGGTTAGCGATGATATCGGGGCTTTCGTGCGCGAAGACTACGAGGCGCGTGGCGGTGCCGTCGCAGCTGACCTTCTGGAAGAGCATTCCGTGCTTGAGGATGCGGCGCTGGTCGAGACCATCCTGCTTGAGAAGCTCGGGGCTGCTGCCGAAGAGGCCCGCATAAAGCTGGGCTTTGCCTGGGCCGATGCGATGGTCCGCTATGATTACGCGACCATGGCCGACTACGGCCGCGTCTATCCCGGCCCGATCGAGCCTGATGAGGCTGCCCAGAAGCGCATCGATGAGATCACCGCCGAGCTTGAGAAATTGCAGATCGAGATGGAGGATGAGGGGCTCGAGGACGGTGCCTACAACGTGCTTTACGAGCGCGTGGACGCCTTGGAAGAGGAAGCGCGCGATCTGCAGGAGGCCTACAGCACCGAGGACCTCGCGCGGTCTGGGGTGATCGCGTCGTGGCAAGGTGGGCAGATCACGCTCCATGTGGGCCTCGTCCGCCCGAAAGACACCGTCAAAGAGGAGGGCGCGCGCGGCTCCTCGGCAAGCCCGACCGCGGAGGAGGCCCCAGACGCCGGCGAAATCAGCTACCCGGCCTCACTGGCTGAGGACCTCAAGACAGAGCGGGCCATGGCCCTTGGCGCTGCGATGGCGCTGCATCCGGAGGCCACGCTCGATCTGACGCTCTTCAAGCTGGTGAGCGACGTTCTTGCCAGCGGAACGAGTGTCACGCAGGCGATCAAGATCGATGCCCGCAAGGAATACCGCAGCCATGCCAAGATGGACGAGATCGACGAGACCTCGCTCGAGCAGGTGGCGGCGGCGCATGATGTGCTTGATCTCTCGTGGCTAGATGACGCCCGCGCGCCCGCTGATCAGTTCGCGGCGTTTCGCGCGCTGGAGACAGGGGAGAAGGCCAAGCTCGTGGCCTATGCCACGGCCAGCACCACGCAGTCCTGCTTCGCGCGGGACCCGCGGCGCGACAGCCTGATGCATGACTTCGAGATCGAGATCATGCCCGATATCCGCGCCCACTGGACGCCGAACGCGGCGCTCTTCAACCGCTTCAAGAAGGCTTGGCTCCTGAAGATCCTCGGCGAGGATCTGGGTCTCGCCCAGGAGGCTGTGACGCTCGCCTCGTCGAGCAAGAAAGAGATCGTCGCCTTCTGCGACAAGCTCTTTGCCGAGCCCTTCGCCACGCTCACCGACGCGCAGCGCGCTGCCGTTGCCGCCTGGTGCCCGCTGATGATGCAGACCGCCGGTGTCGCCTTTGATGAGGCGGAGCCCGCTGCGGAAACCCCGGAGCCTGACAGCGAGATCGCGCAAGCGGCCTGAGCCATCACGCGACCCGCGCGAGGCATTCCCCGCGCGGGTCGACCCTTCCAAACCACACAGAAAGACATCCCCATGGCTATTCTCAAGTTCTCTGCCTCCGCTGTTGCGGCGCAGATCGCCCATGCACGCGCCTGCAAAACCTTCTTGCCCAACTGGAACGGGCCCGTGGACAGGCCGGCCTTGATCCTGATCGTCGGCAATGGTGTGCATTTGCGCTCAAACGGCATCGATGGCACGACCACCCGTATCGTCACCACCGAACAGGCCGATCCGTCCTTTGCTTTCGCCGACGGCATGAACCCGTTTCGGGACACCGACTGGATGGCGCAGCGCCGAATGGCGTTCCGCGATCTGACCGGCCAGTTCTACACCGACATCCTGGATGACGTGCAGGTGCTCATCGAGAGGGGGCGGGGGGCGATCCGGCTCGCCACCGATGGCCACAGCATCCGCGTCTTCGTGCGCCGGGCCTCGGATTATCTCATCGGCGGGACCTACGAGGTGCCGTCAGGCCTCGGCGGCACCTTCCGGGTCATCCTCAAGGATGCCTGCGACACCTTCGCGATCGTGCAGAACTGCGGCAATTGCGAGGATTTTGACGCCATGCAGCCCTATCGCGTGCCGCTTGATGCGCTCATGGAGATCGACGATCGGAGGGCGGCATAGTGGGATGGCTTTTCTACACCGACGGCCGCGTTAAATCCTACGCGGATGAGAAGGCGGAAATTACACGGCTCTGCACCTTCGAGGGCGACACGCGCAGAACCGAACTGGTCAAGGCCTGCAAGGTCGCCTCCACCTGGTATGCGGCGGCAAGGGTCACCAATCTCGACGGCACCGCTGTCGAAGACGCGACCTATATGACCGATGCGGATGACTCCATCACGTTCGGGGCTGTCTTCCTCACCCGATACGATGACGGCTGCTGAGGCTACAAGGACATGGAGGAAAGTGCTGGCCCGAACGAATCTCGTGCTCCCCTTGGGCTGATCGAGCTCCTCTCCGACCTGAAAGACCCGGACAGCTACGCCCAGGACTGGCGCCAGCGCTGCCGGGATTGGGCGTCGATTCCAGACTACCAGGAAGGCGACAAGATCAGGCTCGCAGCGCCCGTGACGCTCACCGATGGCAGTACATGCCGGATCGTCACCGCGACCCACTACAGGCGGGGTCGGCAAAAGCGCCGCTGCTACCGCATCGAGGAAACCGGCGGGCTCGTGCGCCTGTCGAAAGCCTCGGCTCGCGGGCTCGGAGCTGCTCAGCTCCGCGAAGGGTGCGGCCAGTCCTGTGTTGGCGGAGTATCTCGCGGGGCGAAATTAGGTCCTGCGCTCGACGGTTCATCGACCTGCCCGGCGACAGCAGATCCTGCGGCTTGTCTTGACAAGGCAATGCAAATGCATTACCTATCGCGGGCAGCAACGACCCTTTTCTTTCAGGAGACTGCCATGACAGCGCTCGCACAAGATGTCTCGAAACTCACGGATCGGTATCAGACGACCGTGCCGGCGGGTGTGCGCAAACAGCTCAAGCTGGGCAAGGGCGACCAGATTCGTTACTGCACCGAGCCGAGTGGCAGGGTCTATATCGAGCCCGTGCGCAGCGACGAGGAAGATCCCGTGCTCGGAGCCTTTCTCGATTTTGTCGAGGCCGATATCAAGGCGCATCCGGACCGCATTCGGGCGTTCGATGGGGCTTTGCATGACCGTCTTGCAGCACTGGTCGGAGACGTTGGTGTCGATCTCGATGCGCCGCTATCGCTCGAGGATGAATGAGCGGCGATAGCGTGCCCGCCCAAGCGCCCCTTGTCGTAAACGGATGGTCGATTTATGCGCATCCGCTCTTTCTGGAGCAGCTCGAAGGGCTGACCCTGGAGGTCGAGGCGCGCAAGGCACGCGATCCCAAGACTTGGCGCAAGAAAAATTCCACGAAACGGTTGGCCGCCATCTTCAAGCTGGTCACCGAGGCCATACCGGCGGATCCGGGTGCCGCGGCCTTCCGGCAAGGCGGCACACTCGGCGATCACCGCAAGCACTGGTTCCGGGCGAAATTTTTCCAGCAGTATCGGTTGTTCTACCGGTTCAACAGCGATGCGAAGGTCATCGTGGTGGCATGGGTGAACGATGACAAGACCCTGCGCGCCTATGGCAGCAAGACGGATGCCTATGCGACGTTCAAAGGGATGCTGGAAGATGGCAACCCACCTGACAATTTCGACGCGCTCTTGAAAGAAGCAGCGGCGGCGGACAAGCGGTTCGAAACTTCCCTTGAAGCGGCGCCAGATCGGTAAGTGGGCCAGCTTGCTGTGACGCTATGGCATTATCGTTTACGACGCCACGCTGGAAGATGTAGCATCGGCTGTTAATACGGTCGGAGAAAGCACAATGGACGAAACGGAAAAGGATGGGCAGCACCTCGGTCTAGAGGAGCAATGCGCGCCTGACCTGACGGGGCACCGTTTCCCAATTGCTGTGCGCGTTGCAGACATGCCCGATGACCTCGGCAAGCTGCTGGATATCGGGCTCGAGGAGCATTTCCGTGGCCGCTGAAGCGAATTCTTATGACGCGTGGTTTTGCGCGCAGGTGCAGGCCGCGCTGGAGGATGCACGCGCCGGAACTTCACAGGTTCAGGTAATGCAGGCCGCGCAGGCTTTGATTGATGCGAAGCGCGAGGTCGAACCCAAGTCCTGACCAAGCCTTGGAGGTCAGCGCGGTCCGACCTCATCTCCCTGAAAAGCGAAAGCGGGCTTTTTGTCCTTTGGAACTCAGACCCTGATCCAAAGGAAAATCCCCATGTCCAAGCCCAAACCGGCAAACCCGGCTTTCCCAATCTCCGACACTGATCTCGCAAATGCCATCGCGCAGATCGGCACGGAGGTCGACCACCGACCCCTGCGCAGTTCAGCGGCTCGCGCGCATTATGCGCGAGACGTTTCATGGCAGTGATGCTGGTGGTGCCTGGGACTGGCGGATGGCCTATGACCTGATGCAGGCTGCGGCAATCCAGGTGCTGCTGCGTGGGGACGGTGCAGCAGGCGACATCGCCGCTGCAAAGCTGCTTGCCTCGCGGCTCCTCACGGAAACCCGCCGGTCAGAGCAGCAGATCCGGCTGCAGCAGTTTTCCACGCCGCTGCCATTTGCGACCATGGCGGTTCGGGCCGCGGCGATCCGCAAGGGCGAGACCGTTCTGGAGCCCTCGGCTGGCACCGGTGCCCTGGCCGCTTTCGCCGCCCGCGCAGGTGCCACGCTTTTGCTCAATGAAATCGACCCCTTTCGCCAGCGCCTCCTGCGCGCGGTTTTCGGCGGCGAGGTGACGGGCCATGACGGCGAGCATATCGACGATCTGCTGCAGTCGCCGGTTCTACCCGACGTCGTGGTGATGAATCCGCCCTTCGCCTCCTCGGTCGATCGGTCGCGTGACAAGCACATCGCCGCCAAACATCTCATCGCGGCTGCAAAGCGTCTCGTGCCCGGTGGGCGGCTGGTGGCGATCATGCCGCCGGGATTCACGCCCGAACGCGATGCCGCGCATTGGTCCCGCGCCTGCGGTCTCCTGACGCCACGATTGGCGCTGACGATGCCGGGGCAGGTCTACCGCAAGCTCGGCACCTCTGTCGAAACCCAGCTGATGGTCTTCGACAAGGTGCAGGAGGACGGCGAGATGATCCGCGCCATTGTGTGCGATCTGGACGAAGCCCTTCCTTTTGTCGACGCCGCGGCCGCAACCCGGCCCGAGATGCGCCCCGCCCAACGGCCTGAAGCGATCCCTCACGGGCGGCCGACCGCTCCATCATCTGCCCCGCGCAAGACCGCCGCTGCGCCTGTCGCCGCCTCCAAAGCCCGGGCCAATGCCGTCCGTCCGCTCAGCTTTACAAGCTTCGATGTCCCGCGCGACAACACGCCCATCTCGGACATCTATGCGCGTTACCGGCCGCAGCGGATCGAGATCGCGGGTGCGCAGGAACATCCCACGCCGCTGGTCGAGAGCATCGCCATGGCCTCGGTTGCCCCGCCCATGCCCTCAAACACGGGCAGTGATGACTTGCGCCTGCCCGCACGGTTGGTCGAGGAGGGAGATCTCTCCGAGGCGCAGCTCGAGACCATCATCATGGCGCATGATGCCCATGGGCGCGACCTGCCGGGGCGGATGCGCCTAGATGACGACCAGAACAAGCTGACGCGCGCTGATGATGACCCTAAAGCACGGGCCTATCGCCTCGGTTACTTCCTCGGCGACGGCACCGGCTGCGGCAAGGGCCGCGAATGCGCGGGGCTCATCCTCGTGAACTGGCTTGCCGGGCGCAAAAAGGCGATCTGGGTCTCCAAATCCGCCACGCTTATCGAGGACGCGATCCGCGACTGGACCGATCTCGGCGGCTCGCCAGCCGACATCCAGCCGCTCTCCAAGTGGAAACCGGACCAGCCCGTCCCGATGGGCGACGGTATCCTCTTCGTCACCTACGCCACGCTGCGGTCCGCGGGCAAATGCGGCACCACGCGACTGAGCCAGATCCTCGACTGGATGGGCGCAGACTTTGAAGGCGTCCTCGCTTTTGATGAGGCCCATGCCATGCAGAATGCCGCAGGGTCAGAGCAGGGCAGGGGGGTCAAGCCCTCGCAGCAGGGTCTTGCGGGCCTGCGGCTGCAACTGGCAGCACCCCGCGCTCGCGTCTTCTACATCTCGGCCACGGGCGCCACGAGCGTCCACAACCTCGCCTATGCCGCGCGGCTCGGTCTCTGGGGGCAAGGGCCCGAATACCCCTTCCCGAGCCGCGAGAGTTTCGTCTCGGCCATGGAAGCCGGCGGTGTCGCCGCCATGGAGGTGGTCGCGCGTGATCTCAAGACGCTCGGGCTCTACACGGCCCGCGCCCTCAGCTTTGATGGCGTGGAGTATGACGTGCTCGAACATGCGCTGACCCCGGCCCAGATCGAGATCTACGACGCCTATGCAGGTGCGTTTCGGACGATACACCACAATCTCGAGGCTGCCCTGACGGCGACCGGTGTCAACGATGCTTCGGGAGAGACCAATGCCTCGGCCGCACGCGCCTCGGCCAAGTCCCGTTTCGAGAGCACGAAGCAGCGTTTCTTCAATCATCTGCTGATGGGCATGAAGGCCCCGACCATCATCCGCGCCATCGCGGACGATCTGGCGGCAGGCAATGCTTGCGTCATCCAGGTTGTCTCGACAGGCGAGAGCCTGCTGAAGCGTCGGCTTGAGTCGATGGACCCGGAGGATGAACTCGTCGAGGGTGCCTTGACGCCGCGCGACTATGTTCTGGGCTACCTCGAACAGGCCTTCCCGATCCATGCGCAAAAGCTGGTCGAGATCGACGGCAATATGGTGGCGGAACCTTTGCGGGATGAGACCGGGGCGCTCGTTGTCTCGCGCGAGGCGCTCGCCCTGCGCGATGCGGCCATGATGGAGTTGATGACGCTGGCGCCGATCCCCTCGGCGCTCGATCAGATCCTCTGGGCTTTTGGCGACGAGGCCGTGGCCGAAGTGACCGGAAGGTCGATTCGACCTCTGAAGGCGGACGATGGCCACCTCTTCATCGAAAAGCGCGCCGCCAGCAGCAATTCGTCCGAGACCCAAGCCTTCATGGACGGCGAAAAGGATATCCTGATCTTCTCCGATGCGGGTGGGACGGGCCGCTCCTATCATGCGGCACAAACGGCGAAGAACCAGAAGCGGCGGCGGCACTATCTTCTGGAGCCCGGCTGGCGCGCCGATGCGGCCATCCAGGGGCTCGGCCGCACGCATCGCTCGGCTCAGGTCAGCGCGCCCTTCTTCCGGGTTTGCACCTCCGATGTGCATGGCGAAAAGCGTTTCACCTCGACGATTGCCAAACGCCTCGACCAGCTGGGGGCCTTGACCAAGGGCCAGCGCGAGACCGGCTCGCAAGGCATGTTCCGGGAGGAGGACAATCTCGAAAGCCCGATCGCACGGGCCGCACTGCGTGGCTATTTCGCCGATCTGGCCGCCGGGCGTGCCGAGGCAATGAGCTACGAGAGCTTCACCGACTGGACGGCCCTGCGGCTGATCGACAAGGACGGGGTGCTCCTTGAGGAGCTTCCCCCGATCCAGCGGTTTCTGAATCGGGTGCTTGCCCTTCCCATCCACATGCAGAACGCGCTCTTTGGCGAGTTCATGCGCCGGATCGCTGATCAGACCGAACGCGCGCGGGCGGCGGGCACGCTCGATCTCGGCGTCGAAACCTTGCGCGGCGAAAAGATCGAGCAGGTCTCCACAGAGGATCTCTGGACCTGCCCGAAATCCGGCGCCGTGACGCGGATCATCGGGCTTGAGGTGACGGACCCGGTCCATGTCCTGGGCGCCGAAGAGGCCATATCGCGCAATCCGGACAAGCTGCCAATGGTGAATCGCGCCTCCGGTCGCGCGGCGCTCATCTCGGCGCGGCCGATGCAGATGTATGACGAGGACATCGTCACGCTGATGCGCAAGGCGGTGCGGCCCAACGGGTCGAGCTATCTGGAGGAGACGCGGTTCGAGTCCTCGGCCTGGGAAGAGATCGGCAAGCCTGAGTTCGCACGGCTTTGGGATGCCGAGGCGGGGTCCCTGCCGAAAACCACCACGACCAAGCTCTACCTGCTGACCGGGCTGCTACTGCCGATCTGGAAGGATATTCCAACCACCAATGAGCGCATCTACAGGGTCACGCCGGACGGGGCGACCGCCATGATCGGGCGCACGCTGAGCGAAGAAGGGGCGGCCGCGCTGCGCGCCCGCTTCCTCGTCTCCAACCCGCAAACGCCGCAGGAGATGCTGACCGCCGCCCTTGGCACCACCGCGCCGGTCGATCTGGGCCGGGGACTGACCCTGACCCGTCGCCGGGTCGCAGGCGAGATGCGCCTCGAGCTTGGCGGCGCGGACAAGGGCATGATCGAAGGCCTCAAGGCCATGGGGTGTTTCACGGAGATCATCGCCTTCCAGCTGAGGGTGTTCTTGCCGCATGGGGACGGGATCGACGCGGGAAGCATTCTGGCCCGGATCGTGGGGCAGGAAGCCGCCAGAGCGGCAGAACAAGCCGCCTGAAAAGTCAAAGGGGGCTTCCGGTCGGGCGTCGCGGATTTGGGTTTCACCGGTCTGCGCTTTCCGGGCGCGCGCAGACCAATGCCACGCCTGGCCCCCCAAATTCAGACAAGAGGACGGACCCATGACCAATCCCCAGATCGACTATGCCGCACTGGCGGCTCAGTGGCGTGCAGAGCGCGAAACCACCTTGAAGGCATCCAGAGTGGAGCTGCTCGCGCAACTACGTGCGCTTGGCATCAGCGAGGTCGCTGTCGAATACGAAGGCTATGGCGACTCCGGCAATGTCGAGGATGTGACGGTGCAGCCTGCAGAGGGCAACCTGCCGGAGGCGCTTGTCACAGAAGTTGGCGATTTCGCCTGGTCGCTCGCCTATCACCATCACCCGGGGTTCGAAAACAACGAGGGCGGCTACGGCACACTGACCTGGGACTTGCGCAACGACAGCATCACCCTCGATCACGCGGACCGCTATGTCGAATGCTCGCACAGCTATGATGAGGGTCTTTGAGATGGCCCATCCGCTTCATCATGCTGAAAGCTCTGCCCGGAAATTCGGCGGGGTGCCGTCTGACTATCAGGCCATCCATGACTGGTTTGATGCCTCGAAAGAGCATCTTGCGCTCTTCACGCACAGAGCCTTGCGTCACCACGCCCAAGGCCTGTTTGAAGCCGAGCGTGTCTTCAGTCTGACCCTGACCAATAGCGCGGGTCGGGACATCCCCGTGCGCTGGATCGGCGAGCAACATGTCCGCGAAGACTGCCAAGGCCGTATCCCGAGCATGGCGGACTGGCTGCGTCGGATCAAGCCCGAGCCATGGATGGCCAATGGCCACATCGACCGGCATTCTGGCGATGAGTCCTGCGGCGACCCAAGGGTTGCCTGGGCCTCCGAGGTCGCCGCCGGACGAACGGTTCTTGGCCTGAAGGATTGGATGGCCGCACGCGCGACGCAAGCCACGCAAGCCACGCAAGGTGCCTGACAGCTCTGGGCCGTTTGCCAAACGAATGCTGAATGGAAGCCCGGTTGCACGACCGGGCTTCTTGCGTCGTTTCACACCACTCTTCTTGAGGAAGACCCCCATGACACTCGATGAAATCAAGGCCGCCGTCGATGCCGGCCAGACCGTGCACTGGACCAATACCGGCTACGTTGTCCACAAGGACCGGCTCGGTCAGTACCTCATCACCTATGTGCCGAACGGTAGCTGCATCGGTCTGACCGACCGGGGCGGGCAACGGTTGAACGGAAAAGAGGCGGAGTTCTTCATCGCGCGATCGGAGGACGGCGCGGAAAATCCGGGCAGCCAATCAATACCAGACGGGCAGGGGAGGGGCGTAGCACCCGGAGGCGCGGGGGCATTCCCACTCGGACGGCAGCTTTGACCCGTGGGCGAGGCTGAAAGGAAAGCAGGCTTTCTGATTTGTGATCCCTCAAGGGGTCGAGAAAGCAATCCCGGATGCGCTGGCAAGGACGTCAGACACCGGCCAATCTGAAAGGAACCATCCCATGTTCGCAGGAACCCTCACCCGCAATGTCGAGACCGCAGCCGCTCAGTACACCGGCATGATCCACGGGGCGCGCTTTGACATCGCCATCCAGTTGGAGGCGCGGGCCAAGATGTCCGAACGCAGCCCGGATTTTGACGTCACGGCAGTCAACAAATCGGGCCGCAAGGTACGCATCGGCACGGCCTGGAACGAGACCGGCAACACCAGCGGCAACCCCTACATCTCGATGCAGATCGATGTTGGTCTCGGCCCGTTCCGGGTCAACGCGGTGCAGACGAAAGAGGCGCGCGCGGCCCAGAGCGGCGCGTTCGAGATCATCCCGCTGGTCTCGAACGGCCTGATGAAATCCGGCTCGATCTCGGGCGAGCTCACCGCTATGGACGCCGACAACGCCTTCACCGGCTACATCGCCAACATGATGTTCGATCTGGAGTTCATGCTGATCGAGAACAGCTACAAGACCGAGGAGACCCACCCCGATTACCGCATTGAGGTCAGCTCGCCCCGTGGCACACCGATCCGCGTCGGCTCGGCCTGGATGGCGAAAAGCAGCCGCACGGGCAATGACTACTTGTCACTGCTGATCAACACGCCTGATGGCGACCTGCGCGTCAACGCCGTGCAGAACGAAGAACAGCGCGGCGGGCAGACCTTCTCGATCATCCCGTTCATCGACAGCGGTGAGCAGCCGCAGGACGCAGGCGCGGGGCTGTCGCTGGTCGCATGATCAACGCGCGATATTAGACATCCGCACCGAAAGGGGAGCCGTGGGACCGCGGTTCCCCTTTTTCTTATCTCGATGTCGCAGCGAGACATATCGTACGATACTTGGGAAGACACCATCCATATCCTACCGGAGGTTGAGATCTACATCAATTCCAGGATGCTACGCTGCAGCTTGGCAAATGAGTCACTCGCTGTGGTCACTGGGTGTTGGGTCAATTGAACTCGCACATCGCTGCGCAGCGCGTGATCTCAGGGGATTCCTTTCGTGCGACACTATGGTCTTCTCTCACTTGCTGTTTCCAGTGTGACGTGGTCAGTCCCACATTAAGGTGAGCCGAGAAAGATGTTGCGGAAAAGGCCCGAAGACGCGTTTTACGTCTTATAGAAACGCTTTAGATCGCGTCGCTTGCTCAGTTGTTGCGGTCGGTATGGTTTGACCTCTCCGAATTGAGCGACCGCGGTCGCCTGCATGCGTTCTTGTACGGATGGGTGGAGAGGGAAATCGTCGCCGACTTCTCGGATTCCTTTTTCCATGGAATGCTGACTGGTCCGAACGCCAAGATCGCGTCCTCGCGGTGCTGCAGGCCCAAAGGGTCAGGAGCGCGGTTAAGGTAATTTTCGTTGATTTTGATTGAAGGCACACACTCCTTTAACTCATCGACCATCCAGTCTAGGGCGATATCACTGAGACGGGATTCGGCCTCGGGGTAGCTGCCACCGATGTCGCTGTGACAACCCGGGAACCAGACCTGCTTGAGCCAAGCCGGTTCTCGGTTCTTGGTCTCTATAGCGGCTTTTTTGGACGCCCATCCAACTCGCGGGAAGTCTGCGCGGTCTTCATCGATCGCCATGGCGTGGCGGGCGTGGTTTACGTCGGGATCCAGCCACATGTCGTAGTTGCGCTTGTTCCAAGCGGCGAAATGCCCTGTCTTCAGAATCTGTGGCCAGTCTGTAGGGCGCAATATCTTCAATTTGCGACCAGGATCATCCGAGAAATACTTGAAATTATCGAGCAGAAGTGAGCCGAGTTGCCAAACAAGCACTCCGAGCAAGGCGCCGAGCGGGATGACAAGAAGCAATGACCATCCCAGCACGATTCCGGCAAGAAAGGCGGCACCGACTGTGAACGTCACTCCCCAAACAAGCGCGCGCACGACCGCAGTCCGCAGTGACGCCACCGTATCGAACACTCCGATGAAGGTTGGCTGAATATTGCCCTGATTGTCTTCGCCCTCGAGGGGAGCACTCGAATACTTCTCGCGAAATCTGTGACCGAGCTCTTCGCGATGCTTGAAGTACGGGTTCTGTCCGCGAGGCTTTCCGGCGCCGTGGTTATAAACGAACTTCACCGCATCCGTGGCGATCTTGCGTAAACCGGGTCCGTGACGCGGGATGGGTTTGCCATCGGGCATTTGTGTCGGGACACCGCAAAGGTTCATGACATTCGCTAGTGCCCTGACCGTGTACGCCCCGCGCGAGAAGCCGAATAGCAGCACACGGTCACCGGGCTCATAATGGGCGATGATCTGTTCATAGCAATCGATGATATTGTGATCGATGCCGGTGCCGACTGCGCTTTCAAGGATAGGTTTGATGCGGCCAAAGAGTCCCCCGCTTTCGCCCGTGCCCAGCCCAGGATCGTAAAAGGTGACTTGATCCTTTGGGCTAATTGGTGAGTCTGGGCCGGGACGCATGGCGCGATACATCTTGTAGACGTTCGAAAGGCGTTGGTCCGGCCTAGACCCGCCCATTTGCCCGGTCCCATCGGAAAAAATACAGATATTCTTTGTCATTTTTTACCTTTTTCCTTCAGCCTGATTGACTTCTGTCTGTTTAGGCCGTCCGCCGGATCGCTTTAGCGAGAGTGGAAGAAAACAGTCTATCTCGTCAGCTGTGAAGCTCATGTCTTCCATCTCCTTCAGCCGTCTTTGGGCCTCCTCGTAGGCTTTTCCGTCAGTCTGAGGTGCCCCTTCATAGAGGGCAGAAAGTATGGCCTGTAACTCGTCCCGACGCTCAACTGCGGCTTCATGTGACAGTCTTGGCAGATCGGTTAGCAGTGAGAGGTAGCATTCTCGGACGTTCCAGAGCTTCGCGGCTGCGTCACGATGTTTTTGGGCGATAGCACCGGGATCGAAGTTCTTCAGATATGCCGCAACAAATAGCGTCATAAATGAAATGCCGACAGTCGCGACCTCGACCCATAATTCTTCTCCCACCACGACTCCGATCGCCCCTGCGCTCGTCAGTGCTGAAAGGGTGATTTGCAAAACCTTGTACCTGCGAAGTGTATCGGCAGAGCGATCGGCCATACGTTCGTGGGTTTTGTGGGTATAGACCACCCGTCCGAAGCATTCACGGACCTGATCCTCGAACGCGATATCGTAGTCAGGCGGCATAGTCTTCATCCTCGGCATCTTTCACACGGATCGGGACGTGGATGTTGTCACGCGCAACGACCACGCCTCGGCTGACCGCGTAGCATTCTACGAGGTGATCTCCGCGGAAGTTTGTGGTCTCTTGGCGCTCACCGCGACCTTCGTCGCGCACGATCTGTCCTCGGATCACGTCTCGACGCTCGGCTTCTTCGCCACGGTTCAAGATCTTCCAAAACAACTCGGTATCATCGGGAAGATCGGTTGCATCCGCGATGAAGAATCGAAGGCTCTTTTTCGGCAGCAGAACGCCATGCCGCTCCAATAGGTCCCGAAGCATTCCCGGACGGAATCCATCCTGCGTCACTTCGCAGTTGATACGAAGATGGTATCGAATATCGACCGGAAATCTGTCTTCGACAAACTGCTCAGTGTTCTTGAAGACATGCGCGAATGCGGCAGCCTCTCCCGCTGCACTCTTTGCCGGTGCTGGGTAGGCGTTCCCGAACACATCCCGCCATTTTTGGCGCTCGTTCTTCTGTCCGCTCGCATCGATGGCTTTTAGACATAAATCGTATGCCTTCTTCGCCTTCCGCTCGAACCGCTTCTTGACGCGGACGCGTTGGCGACTGCCAAGCGCTGCATACTCGGATTGCTTGGGCTGATCAGCCAGGAATTCGAAGAAATCTCGGCACATGTAGTCGTAGTAGTGGTAGCTCTTGGTATCGTATTCGTCGGTCGACTCGAGGAAGTTGTAGGCGAGAGTGTCGATCAGAAGGCCGCCCATGGCGACGCCGTGCTTGTTCTTCCAGGCGCGCGCCATCTTGCACAAGCGGCGAAGGTTCCGGTTCTTGCGCTCATTGGCTTCTCTCATTTCATCGAGTTCAGCCTGCGGCTTGGTATTCTTCCACGACCCACCGTTTGCGGTGTCAGGGTACTTATAGCTCCCATCAGCTAGCTTGAAGGCCGGCATCACTTCGATGTGGAAATCGTTGTAGAGCACCCGGACAACCAAACGATCCACCTTGACGGTCGTCGAAGGGTATCGCCGCTTGATCGCAGCCTTGGCATCGTGAAGAAGCCGATACTGGCCCCCATCCTTGTAGCTATCCCACTTCCCGGCAGGCATGATGTAGATCATGTCCAAGTCGGAAATGCCCTTGATCGCCGTCCAACGGCCATAGGAGCCAACTTGAAGGCTGTTAGCCGTTTTTGACTCTGTGTCGCGAAACTCCTTGTTAAGGGAAGCAGTGACTTCGCCGTATCGCAAGGCAATCGTCGCGGCATTATCGATCTTGATGTTATCGAGAAAGGTCTTGAAGTCTTCAGAGGTGCCCATTGGAGTCTCGCGTTTTTGCCGGTTCAGCGCCTCTTAGGCCGGTGCGGCGGTTTACAAATTTGCCTTTCTTTCGGATTCCTGTTATAAGTTAGGGACGAAAGACCGCACTTTCAAGCGTTGTAGTTTACAAAATATCAATCATATAGGTGGAATGTAAACCACCCACTGGGAGGACGTTATGATTGGCAAGCGACTCAAAGGAGCCCGAGCGGCATCTGGCCTCTCGCTCCGTGCACTTTCTGATGCCATGGAGAACAAGGTATCCGCCCAAGCCATAGGCAAGTACGAGCGTAATGAAGACATGCCCGGTTCGGGCGTGCTGCTAAGTCTTGCCCGAGCACTCGGCGTCTCTGTGGATTTCCTGCTCAGCGATGATGAGCTTGAGTTGGAGGGCGTTGAGTTTCGCAAGTCAGCCAGCTCTTCAGCCAAAGAGATCGCGACGATCGAAGCCAAGACGCTTAATATGGTTGAAAAGTACCTAGCTATCGAAAGCTTGCTGAATCTTTCGAGCCAGGAATGGGATGCCCCGCACGAAGCACCCTATTGGGTGGCCGATGTTCGAGATGCCGAGGACGCGGCTCGCAACATGCGTGCTTCTTGGCAGTTGGGTCATGACCCGATTCCAATGCTTGCCGAACTCCTCGAGGAGCACGGGATCAAAGTGCTGTCTTTGGATGTTGATCGGATTGACGGGCTTGCGGCGAAAGTGCGTCGAAAAGAGCATCACTCCGCCCGTGTTATCATGATCAAGAAGAAGACCTGGTCTGAGCGGAAGCGCTTCAGTTTAGCTCACGAATTGGGCCACATGGTTCTTAAAGTCGCCGAAGGGTGTGATTCAGAACGCGCCGCAAATCGATTTGCTGGTGCATTCCTCGTTCCGGCAGAAGTGCTACGGCAGGAGATTGGTGCCCGCAGAACGGACATAAGCATTGGTGAGCTCATTAGTCTGAAGGATCGGTTTGGCGTCAGCATTCAAGCGCTGACGTATCGATGCAAGGATTTGGACATCATCAACCAGGCAACATTTGCGCGTCTGTTCAAGGTCTATAAGCAACGAGGTTGGCGCGATGAGCCGTTCGAGGAGCCAAATTCCAATCCTTGGGAACGAGAAGAACCGGACCGCTTTCAACGTTTGTGTTTTCGTGCCCTCTCCGAGGGGTTGATTGGGTTGTCTCGCGCGGCAGAACTTCTCGAAATACGGGTTAAAGAACTGGAAGAGCGGTTGGACCACATGGCATAGTGCCTATGTGCAAATTCTTGTTTCTGATACCTCTGTCCTGATTGACATTGAAAGAGCCTCGCTGACCGCGAGGCTCTTTGACCTGCCCTATGATTTTGTTGTTCCGGATGCTCTCTATCAAGCCGAACTCCTCGACTGGATGGGGCCAGATCTGATTGACCTGGGGCTGAGAATAGAAGAGCTCACGCCAGAAGAAACCGCACGTGCGACAGAGCTGAAGCGGGCAAAGGCTATGTTGTCGACGCCTGATGTCTTTGCGTTTTGTCTGGCGGCGGGAAGGGATTGGGTTCTACTAACCGGAGACGGTGCGCTCAGGGCTGAGGCGGAGCGCCAAGAACTCGCGATGCATGGTGTTTTGTGGGTGTTCGATGAGATGGAACATCACGAGGTTTGTTCGACCGTCCTCCTCAAGTCGGGCCTCGAGGCGGTTCGTGATCACCCGAGATGCAGACTTCCCATTAGGGAAATCAATAGGCGCCTTGCGAGATACTAGATTGTTTATTCGGCTTGCTGGAGGGAAATTGTTGCGAAGCTCTTCTTCGCTTTAGCCTTGCGGCCTCCCCAGCTCGGCTTCGCGTGTCGCAGGGGAGAACAGCCCTACGGTCCGTCGCGCATTCGGCCATGCGGCCTCACCGCGGTGTTGCACCCGGGATCCCGGTTTGCCCGCCTCGCGAGCACGTCCCTCCCCGGCCGCTCCGCCGGATTGCGCTCTGGTCTGTTTTGCGGGGCAAAACGATCCCGCCGCTTCATCCGTCTTCCGCGTCCGGTCGGGCCGTTTGCCTGCTCGGGTCGGGCAAACCTACCGTCAAAACACACACACATGAGTGCGGAAGCATATCCTCCGGATGGCCCCCAAATCAGCCCGCGTCAAGGATCGCAAAACTTTTCGGCGAGGGCGGGGCCTGTGGCGTGGGGCGGTCCCGTGCTGCGCGCCGAAAACTTTTGCGCCCGGCAAGCCGGCGGCTGCGCCGTCCCTGACCCGGGCAGATTCGGAAACCAGGCATTCGGCCATGCCCCCACACTCACGTGGTGGCCTTGGAAACGAACACTGGAGACCAGACATGGCTTACGACACCGCAAACACCTACGAGACCATCGAGCTTTTCGGACTGACCGAGAAGGACGCGCAGCTGCCGATCCCCGAGGATCAAATCCTGACCGACCACATTATCCGCGAGAGCTTCGAGGCTTTGCTCGGTCAGCTGCGCGGGACCGGGCTTGAAGCAGAGATCGAACCGCTGGCCCATGGGATCGCGACGATCCTGCAGCGCCGCAAGGTGGCGCTTGGCAAGGAGGTCGACCGCACCGCCGACAAGATCGGCGCGCTGGCAAAATCCCACGACGGATCAGAGATCGCCGAGACCGCGCTCGAGGAGGCGCAGGCGCGCTTTCTGCAACTGCGCGAAATTGTCAGCGCCATCGAGGTGATGAGCGAGGCAGCGGCGGAATGCTACGAGATCGAGACGGGCCACGCCTTCATTCCGGCAGCCGGGTCGCGCGCAAGCGTCCGGGCGCAGGAGACCGGGGCAGTCTTTGAGGCGCGGCAGCTCCTGGAGCAGCACGACCGCGAAACCGCCGAGAAGTCGAAAGTCGAGGGGGTGCCCCTGATCGTCTCAGGCGCCACCGACTGGACCGATGTCGATGTGATCTTCAACACGCTCGACAAGGTTCGCGAACGGATCAAACAGAACCGCAATCAGGAGATCTTTCTCTGCCACAAGGGTGGCAAGCACGGTGCGGAGATGATTGCGGCTCGGTGGGCGCGCACACGGGGTGTCGCACAAGCGCGCTTTGATCCGCGCTGGTCCGCGCATGGGCGGGCGGCACCGTTTAAGTGCAACGATGAGATGCTGGACGACAAGTTCGCGGCGACAGGGGTTGTCCTCTTCGGCGGCAACGGGGTCGCGCTGAACCTCGGGCAGAAGGCGGAAGCGAAAGGTCTGACGGTCATGCGGGTTGCTGACCCGGCGAAGAAGGCGTCGCAGGATTGAAGAGAGGGGGTCGCGCTTGGCGCGGCCCTTTCGTCATGTCTCATGGCGCGTGCGATCGGTCACACGTGATCGGCAGTCTGCGGCGGCCAGCACCGTTATCCCTCTACCAAGTCCGTCAGAGTTCGGCCCATCCGCATCGGTGCGGGCTGGGGATGGTGCGCACCTCACGCACATCGTCAGCATCGCAAGACACGAAAGCTCGAGACGTCCCACTTGAGGCTGAAGACCTGCACGTCCCTCGGGTGGTGTTTCTAAACATCGCACCCACGCGGGCGGGCTTCATCAGCACCCCGGCCAGGATCGGCGGGACGAGGACGCGGATGGTGGCGGCTGCGTGATGGCAGGGGTCATTTGGGTCGCTCCTTTTTGCTATGCATGTGGATCGCACGGGGTCGGCCCGTCCGGCCCTCAGCTCACGCTTCGGCAAGCACAAATACGGCTTCCACGGCTGGCCGCGGACCCTCCGCATTTGCACTTGCGACCGGGCCTCTTGCCCCCGTGCCGGGTGATCCCCATCGCAACAAGGAGTAACCCAAATGACCAACCACTACGTCGCCACCGTCCCCGTCAAGTTCACCGATACCGACGGCCAGGAGCGCACCCGTTTTCAGCGCGTGGGGGCGATGTTCCGCAACACCCGCAACGGGGATGGATCGGAGTTCTTCAGCCTCAAGCTCGACTTCCCCGTCGCGGTCTCGGAGCTGGTGATGTTCCCGCCGAGCGCGAAGGATCCCCAGGACTGAATCCTCTGACGAAGATGGGCCGCCCCGGGACGATCTTGGAGCGGCCCGATCCCTGTTCCAGGGATGCCGGTTCCGTCGCGGGTGATCGCCGACAGCGACCTCCCCTTGGTGCCGGTCCCTGCGCTCTCAAAGGACGATCGCCGCTCGGAATAGTCTGGCCGCGACAGACCGGCCGGTCAGCCTCAAGGGGGCCATCCTCAAAAACCTATCGGCCAGGGCCTCCCGGTTTTTGCGGCAGAGATTTGGCAAGCCAAATCTGGCCCTCCTTGACCCTGCCTGTCCGCCCTGTCGGTGGGGTTTGCGCCCGCCCGCGGTTCCGTCCGAACACATGGGTGTTCGGCCAGAGCCTCGGGCGGTGTTGGGGAAGGGGACCCATTGGACAGGTGGGTCGCCCGGTGGTGAGGGCGGCAGAGCCGCGTCCCTGAGGGCCGCGGCGTGAAGCGGACACCAAGGCTGCCTGAGACTGAATGCGACGTAAGTATATAATTGACAGCTGGGTATATTATCGTAAGGTGGGGGCAGCCTTGGTGGAAGGTGGCAGGAAATAGGGGGTCTTTCTTCCGCATGTCCCGATCAAAACGCCTGACAGAGATCGAGAAGATGCAGATCGTCCGCGAGGCCGCGGAGGGTGTGTCGACGTCCGAGCTGGCTGCGAGGTTCGGGGTTACATCGCGCGCCGTGCGCTACGTCCTGAAAGCTGATGCCGAGCGCCAGACCGATACCGCTATTCCGGTCTCAGCAGTCAGTGTGAAAGTTACGGCTGCGGAGCTTGCGGCGTTCGATGAAGTGCTGGCCGCCGCCGGGATCGAGAGCCGGGCCGAAGGGCTGCGGCGGCTCATCCAGGCGGCGGGCGGGGTGTTCGTTCCGGACGCGCAGATGGCAGCAGAGATGGCGCGCTACAGGGCCTCTCTGCACGAGGTCGGCAATGGGGTCGCGCAGATCGCCAAGCAGATGACGCGGGCCAACCGGATGGGGCAGGGGGCCGTGGGCGGCACGAGTGCCGAGTTCACCGAATTGCGCCTCGCGCAGATGCGCGGGCTGGCGCGGTTCATCCTGGATTCTGCTGACGAGATCGACCTGCTCCTGCGCCGCCGTCGCGATGCCATGCAGCTGCAGGCCACGGCCGCGCTGAGGGAGTTTGCCCATGCGGCTGAATGATGCCGTTGACGCCGTCACGGGCGAGGTCTTCCGGGACGGCTGGAGCCGCGTCCGGGGCTCAATGCAGGGGCTGCACGTGGCCAAGCAGACCCAGCTTGTGCGCGCGGCAGCAGGGCATCGGCCAGCAGTCTTCAAGGCGATCCGGGGCGGGGGAACGCATACCAAATCGCAGCTCGCAAACCAGCTCGATTACCTCACCACCAAGTCCACCCATATCGTGGACAGTAGCGGGTTCTTGGATGGCAAGACGAAGCTCGAGGCGGGTGACATCAAGGATCTGACCGAGCGCTTTGCCAAGCGGTGGGATGCGGGCTTCAAGCCCAAGCTTGGGCAGACCACCCACATGCTCATGTCCTTCCCCATCGGCACGCGCGGGGAGGATGTGCGCGACATCGCGACGGACGTGGCCGAGCGGTTCTTCCAGACCGATAAGGGGCATTTCGACTACATCATCGCGGTGCATGAGGACCGCGATCACCCGCATGCGCATTTGGTGCTGAACCGCCGCTCGCAGGAAGGCGAGTTCTTCTTTCTGGGGCGCAACCACCGCTTCAACTATGACGACTTCCGCCTCGCCATGGTCGAGGAGGCGGAAAAGTATGGTGTACGGCTGGAGGCCACGCGGCGGGTGGATCGCGGCGTCGTGCATTACCCAGCCCGCACCAGCGAGGTTTACGCCGCGAAAGACGAGGGCCGCGCGCCCCGCGAGCCGCGAACGCGTGGGGCAGGACCTGACCCGGACGCTGGCGGAGATCGCCAACACCAGAACCGTCTACCATTCGCTTGCCGCAGAGGCCTCCCGGGAGGCCCGGGAAGACATCGCCGCGGCACTCTTCCGCGCGGGCGAGGTGCTGGCGCATGGCGGACAGGTGGACCGAACAGGAGATGTGTATATGGCTGAGGATCAAAGCTTCGAGGATCTCAGAAGCCTCTATGCCGAGAAGCTCGCGTGGGTGCAGGGCATGATCGCCGAGAAGTCTGACGCGGAACGTCCCGTGCTGGAAAAACGCCTCATCGAGATCCAGACGCAGGTCCAGCACATGCAGCCTCTCGGTTTGCGATCATCCACGCTGTCAGAGGCCCCCTCGGAGGGCGGGATCTATTCCGAAGCCAATATCGACACCAACCAGCGCGAGCGTCTGGCAGAGCCCGATCTGAGATCGCGCATTGACGCGGCACTACACGGCACGGGGATCAGCACATCCGAAGTGGTGGCCCGGATCGAGTCCGGGGCCTCAAATGCAGCGCTCGAGCATCAATGGATCGCAGATGATCTCTCCAAAGTGGCCGAGGCGCGGGATCTGAACCTCGAGCGCCGCGCCGATCTGGAACAGGCGCGAGACATTCTCAACGATGTGCACGTCGAACTTGGCACGCTGCTGGAACGCGAACAGGTGCTGCGCCGGGATGGTGTCATGGAAGCGGAACCGGACAGCGAGCGGTTCCATTATCATGAGGGCGCGGTCCGGGCGATGGAAAGGACAATCCGTCAGGAGATGCGCGCAGAGGGCCTGACAGTGCAGCAGGTGGAGGACCGGGACTGGGAGGTTGTCTCAAGGGCGGAGCGCCGGATCGAGACGGAGCAGCGCGCGTATCTCGAGGCACACCCGGACCTGCTCGCACGTCCTGGCGATGTGATCGACCGGTCTGAACCCCACAGGGAGAGCATTACCGATGCGGCCCGCGCCAGCGAGATCACCCGCGAAGTCGACCAGATCGTGGAGGGACGCGACCTCCGCACCCCCGTTGCGGATGCCGTCGCAGATGACTTCCGAGCGCGTTATCCGGACATGCCGGCCCATCTCGCCCGCGGGCTTGGCGCGACCTACGCGGCCGTCGTCGAGATCCGGGACACGGAGGTCATCAATCAGGTCCGCCGCGAAAACGAGTTGCGCGACGGGCTCGGGTCTGGCACGCGCAACGACATCCTCGCAACCCGCGATGAAACTGCGTCGCAGTCTGACCGTGCCGACCGCCTTGCAGACGAGATTGCGCGCGTCCTGGAGCATGAGCGGGCGGGGGAGTTGTCCGCGCCCTTCGAGACCGAGGCGGAGCGGGACGCCTTCCGTGGCGAGATCGCGCGGGTGCTGGACGTTCGCCAACTCGACCGGCTCACATCCGGCCACGCCGATGCGCTGGAACAGGTTCTCGAGGACCGCCTCGACCGGCTCTATGTCGCCAAGGTCTACCTGCAATCCGATGCCGCCACGGCCAACACGGAGGCCTTGCGCCAGGTGGTCGATGATCTTGCCGACACCGAATATGAAAAACACCGCACTGGCGATGTGGATGGCGAGACCGAGCGGGGACAGGTCCATTGAGCGCCTCCATGGGAAAAGCGGGGATCGCCACGGGCGTCCTGCTTGTGACGCTGGTGACCGGGGCCATGGGCTATACCATCGCCTCGGCGGTGCTGACCTACCAGGATCTTGGGTTTGGGGCCGAGATCGACTTTGCTTATATCGCGCAGAACTACATCACGATCCTCGATCGCCGCCCGGAGGACGCGCAACTTATTCACCTGATCATCGGCAGCTTCGCCGCCGCCGGCCTGATGCTGAGCCTCGCCCTTTCAGGCTCGGCCCTCACACGCTTTGGCCAGACCCATTGGCAGACCGCGCGCGAGATGAAGGCCAATGGCTTCTTCGGGGCGCCAGGGACCGGGTTCATCCTCGGCAAGCTGGGGCCGCCGGGCTCCCGCGCCAATTACATTTGCTCCAAGGTCTTCCCCCATGCGCTGATCGTGGCCCCCACGGGCCGTGGCAAAACCACGGGCTTTGTCATTCCGAACCTGCTGACCTGGCAGGGCTCTGCCGTGACGCTCGATGTGAAGGGCGAATGCTTCGAGGCGACGGCCCGGCACCGCGCAGCCCAAGGCGACAAGGTCTATCGCTTTTCCCCCACCGATTGGGAGGGCAGGCGCACGCATCGCTACAACCCGCTCCTGCGCATCTATCAACTGAAAGACCCCGCGCGCCAGCAGATGGAACTGCAGCTCCTGGCGACGCTGTTCCTGCAAAGCGACAACGACCGGGTGCAGGGCCTCCTCAAAGGCGGGATCGATCTCTTCGTGGCGGCAGGGCTGCTGGCCTTCCAGCGCAAGCGCCCCACCTTGGGCGAGATCTACCGCATCGCGGCCTCGGGCGGGAACAAGCAGAAGGAATACTTCGCGCGCGGCCACGAGGTCGACAACAGGGCCGCCAAGCTGATCTTCACGCGGCTGGCCTCGACCAACAACGACACGCTGACCTCATACGTCTCGCTCCTGATGACCTCAGGGCTCGATCAATGGCAGAACCCAGCGATTGATGAGGCGACGGCGGTGTCGGACTTTGATTTCCGCACGATCCGGAAAAAGCCCTTTTCGGTCTATCTCGTGGTCCAGCCTCTGATGGTGAAGCCCCTCGCGCCGCTGATCCGGCTCTTCTTCTCCGATCTCCTCTCCGCCATGCAGGAAAAGGATCCCGGCCCCGACGAACCCTGGCCCGTGATGATCATGCTCGATGAGTTCAATCGCTTGGGCAAGATGCCCATCGTGGTCGAGAGCATCGAGACCCTGCGCACCTATCGTGGGCACCTGGCCGTCGTCACTCAGACCATCCCCGCCCTCGATGAAATCTATGGCGAGAACACCCGCCGCGCGCTGCAGGGCAACGCGGGCGTGAAACTCTACCTGACGCCCTCGGATGAGAAGACCGTCGAGGAGCTGAGCAAGGCGGTCGGTAAGACCACGAAAACCGTCGTCACGCGCTCCCAGTCCATCGGCAAGAACCCCTTTGAAGGGCGCAGCCAATCCACACGGACCGAAGAAAGTTCCTTGCTGCCCGAAGATGAGGCGCGCCGCCTGCCCCTCGATGAAATCGTCATGGTCATCGATGCCCAGATGCCGGTCCGGGCAAAGCGGATCCAGTACTTCGACGATCGCCTCTTTAAGGCGATCCACGCGGCGCAGACGGGCGAGTTGCCGTTTCCGAAGCCTGGGGGAGGTGGGTCGCAGGGCACGCTGCCGTTGAGTGTGCGCGCCATGCCGATGACGCCGCTACCGGACGGGTCAGGCGGATCCGAGACCGATGTTGAGGCCGCACGCCAGACTGCTGATGGCCAATCGTCAGGGCAAACCGATGTCACCCCAAAGAAGACCGCGCCTATCGTTCAAGCCGTCATCGCCGAGAAACAGCGTCAGATGGAGATGGATTTCGGGAGCCGGGTTGTGGATGCCGAGGCTGCGATCGTGGTGGATGAGGCGCAGATGCGCTCCGCTGTCGATGGATTGGATGAAATGGAAGAGATGCTGCGGGAGGGGGAGTGAAAAGCTGGTTGCTCGATAGGGTGGCGAGGATGGTATGTCTGTCGGGCAGGGCGAATTCTGTTGAATAACTCTTATACAGCGCGTCGGTCGCAAATTTCGCAGAACAAAATTCTGAATCGCTCAGTTTTCGGCGGCGTCACGTGGCGCAATCAGCTCTTCGGGGAGCGGCTTCTTACATTTCCTAAATTCGCAGTTGCAGAAAGGAGTTTTTCCACAGAATCGGCGGGAGCGGCCCTCAGTCTGGTTCACGCTGCCGGACCTTGGTAATCGACATTGAGCGAAGATTCCGGAAGTTAGCTGCAGGCAGCATCACGGACTGGCCGCAAAAACGGACACACTATCAGTTCCGTGCCGGCAGACATGGGGCGACCGAAGAGGAGGGCGGAATCCGGTACTTTATGCAGAGCGTTCCGCTCCAGCCATGAAAGAACAGCGGAGAACTTTCTCCTCAAACGGTCTAGTTTTCAAGATGCAGTGCAGCTTCTTTCTTAGTCCGGGTTGCTCCTGCGATCCATCCACGCACAAATAATCAAAGTGAGGACAAAGGCTCCTTGATTTATGAGGGTTTGCCGCCAGTCACTTTGGGTCTCACCAGTACGAATTGCTACTTCTAGGCTGGCAAATCCATGCTCTGCCTCCACAGATACAAACTGAGCAAGGGCAAAGACCCCCACCATAGCCAACAAGACAAGGCCGAAGCATCGCCTCCAAAAAAAGCCGGATTATGAAGAAGCATCAATATGAACGCCGCAAGACCAAACATGGCGGTTGCTGCCAGGCGGGCATCATGTGTCCATGTTGCAGGGACAAGAAATAGCCAAGTGATGAGACACGATGCCAAGCCCACTCCAACAGAAGTCCAGAACCATGAAGAGGAATTATTACGCCTTGCAACTTCGCCAGCAGCGATCCTTTCGCGATGGCGCGCGGTCATCTCTATTTGCAGGTTTTGTTGCAAATCTGGGTTATTCGTCCATATTCGGTTAAATTCCTGTCCCGGCACTTTAAGGGCGGCAGCCTCATCTGTCAGGACATATACACTTGCCGATCGCTTGCTTCCAAGTTCAATCGCTGCCATCTCGCCAACTTGGTTCGGAGCAACGCGTTTCGAACCAAGCTGACGCTTGAAAACGATATCCACCTCACCAGACAGAAGAAAATAAACATCATTGTCCTGATCACCTTCATGAATCAAACAGTCACCCTTGCGAAAAAATACAATCTCACCGTGATTCATTAGTTGGTCTACGATTGTCGTGTCGCCACGAATTGCCCGGTTCTCACGAAGCGTTTTTCGGACAAGGTCGGGCGCACTGTCCCCGGAGAACAGCGCAGGCAGCTTGGCTTCTTTTTCCCAGCCGATGATTTTTCTTAGCTTCGCCGACCAATACATTCGTCTACTTCTTCCAGGTTTTTGATAGATAGTGAAAAGCTACTTTTGTTGCGGATCATCCCTTCCTCAATGTCGTGAGGATTGAACCCATAAAAGCGTAGATAGTAAAACAGCATCGCCTGGCGCACTTCCAGCAACAGATCTCCGTCGCTCATGTTATATTCGATTTCCAGACGTTCACGCTGCCTATCACCGAGAGTTGGATCAGGCTGCAAGCGTAAATCTACGATTTTTGACCATTCTTTATCTTCTGGAAGCTCTTGGTCATTATCTTTTTTGGTTGTGATCTTCTCAATGCGCGAAAGCACAAAGTCTGAGTAGCGGTTCTTGTCGCGGTCGAATGCACGCATGTGCCAGCGATGGCCATCACTGGCAATCGCATGCGGGTAAAGACAGCGAGGCGACTCTGATTCAGAACTGAGGGAAACATACAAGACCTCAACGCAGTGGCGGTCACGAATGGCACGAAGCACGGCCTTTAAGGTGGCGGGGTCAGTCTTACGCGTAGAAGCCGCTACCGCGTCAAATTCAGGTATGTTTGCAGGCCATATTTCATCGGGGGCACGATAACCATGGTGCAGCATTTCTAGGTGTTGAAGATACTCCGTCGCTTCTCCCTTCACAAAAGCCGGACAAAATCCTGAGCGTGCGATGTAGGTCCTCTGACGCGGGTCGTAGGCCATGTTCTTAGGTTCGAGATCCAGGTACGATGTGAGGTCCAGCGTTGCTTGCTGCGGAGAAATTTCGAACTTCTCCGTAAGAATCTTGCGTCCAACCGTACCGCCCCACATGAGCTGGAACTCGATAAATTCGTAGCGTTTTCGCTGACTTGGCTTGATGGATTCGTGTTTCATGACTGCTTTGTCTCCCTGCCATAGACTAGCATATTGACAAATTATGTGATACCCCTAAATTATAGGAGTACAGTAAAAACTAGAATCGGCGCGGCGGCTCATCCGGTGACGCAGAAAGGAAGATCAAGATGGCCTGGCATGAGGCAACAGCGCTCGCGCGCATCAACAAGCTGAAGGGCGAGGCCCCAGACTTCAACGTTCAGCGCTTTGAAGAATACCAGCGCCTGTATCAGGCCGACATTGCCATGCGGGTAGCGAAAGAACAGCCCACCACGCCGCCGCTGTTTAGTCTACCGAGAGGCAAGGCCGTGGTGGTGGACACCGTGCAAATCTACATCGCGATCACTAACTATGATGAGTTTCGTCTTGACGAAGGCCGCGAGACAGAAGCCTCGCACGAGCGCGCGATGCGCCTGCTGCACCTCTACTACAGCGCGGCTGACCGAGCGATTGAGCCATCCGCAGCGCAACGGGTGGATTTCCACAATGGCCGCGTTCATGCTGTTGTACTGGAGCGCGGAAAGCAGGGTGTCACCCGTGACACGCTTGCCCAGGCACTCGCTTTCGTCGATGACTTCAAGCGGGTTGCCGATGCGGCAAACCGCGAGCCTTGCTCGGAGCGAGTTCAATGCAGAGTTCCGGATCGGTATCGACGTAGGTACATGCGTTGCCATCAACAACGGCACGGGCTGCGAACAGGAGCCGATGTTCCTTGGCAGCGCAGCAAACCATGCCGCAAAGCTAGCGTTTGGCAAGGAAGCGGGTGTCTATGTTTCCGACCGCGTGCGGGCTCTTCTGAACCTTCAGGAGTTCGGTGTGATTAGTGAGTTCGTTAGTCTCGCCGATGCTGACATCATCATGAATGCTGCGCGCCAGGATGCCAGTGGCAACCTAGTATTTGGCGTCCAAGATCGCCAAGCTTACACGCCGGATGTGGTAGCCAACTGGAAAGAAGAAGTGCGGCGTGGTGAGTTTCCAGACTTCACTGACCCTAGCTTCACCTTCTCTCACAGGGAGCCGCCGCTGCGTGATATCGACTATGGGGAGCTGTCGCCCAGCCGCTCGATCCGCATGCCGTTGGTGTCCATGTACGCTGACTTGTCCGGGTACACCGACTATATCGATGCAGCCGTGGCTTCAGGAGGCATTCGCGACGCAGTCCGCGCCCTCCACGTGATCCGACAAGAGTTTCAAAACGTGGTGGAGAAAGATTTTGGAGGCCGGAAGGTCAGGTTTATCGGGGACTGTATCCATGCGCTAATTGCCGAAGGAACGCGCACCGAGACCGACGAACGCAAATCAGTATCTTCCGCAGCGCAGTGTGCTGGCGGTCTCCACTCGTCATTCGGCTTGTGCAAATCTGTTCTCGGCAATCTCGACAATCTTGGGCTGGCCATCGGTGTGGAGCTTGGTCCGACACCGGTTTCCCGGATTGGTATCCGTGGTGATCGGTCCGTGCGCGTGGCATCAAGCATCGCGACAACGCGTTCGGAGCAGATGCAGCGCGACTGCGAGGACAACGGCGTCAAGTTCGGACCACGCGCGCTGAGTGTTGCCCCCGTAGCGCTTGGGGACTTGCTGTACGAGGACGGCTATACTGCGAGCATGGACTATGACGATGTAGCGGCCTGCTTGTCGATTGCTCCAGCACAAGTTGCCAGCCCGAACTACGCCAGAGTCCATGTTCCGAGCCAGTCGCCTCAACCTCGGGCACATTTCAAGTCCGAATGAACACGCTGCACCGACTACTCCAAAATATCCCAGAATGGGCGAGCATTGAGGACAGAAAGACCCGCCAAACGACCGTGTTGGTTTTACCTCAGGGCACAAGAAGTGTGTTTCCCGACGGGTTTTGTCTCAAGCTTGAAATTTCAGCGCATGGCGGCGTTGCGGTCAGGGAGGCGGAGAATAAACGCCAATTCCCTGAGTTCTGTCTCGAACGACACATCAATCCGGACAGCACATTCTGTGTCTATTTTCGTTCCGAATATCCGCTGGACGATGAAGAGGCAGCCAAGACGTGGTGGTCCTACTTGGGCGTTTACCTGAGAAACCAGGTGTACGCCCACAAGAGAGGTGTATGGCCGCTAGGTTCCGGTCTGAGTCATGGCGATGCGGCACATGTTCAGGTCGAAATGGAGGCGCTGGCCAAACCTCTGGGATGGGAGGAGGATTTGTGGTTGGCGATGTTTCGGGGCGAAGGATGGTTGGCCGAGAGCTTGCCGCGCATATCCAGAGATCGCAGGCAAGTCTTGAATGTGCGTACACCCTGTCCAAGAGGATGCAGGTGGAAACATAGGCTTCTGCGAAAGAAATCTTGCGTCGCTGAAAAGTGCAGTCCGGGCTGCAATCGGTTTCATAAACCGGTTTTACGTGCCGAGTGCCCAAATAAAGATGTGATTGAAGAGTTAGTTCTGCGAGAGCATGAGCGGCGGCGGATCGAGTCCGAGATAGTTGATATCTTAAAGCGAGATGGCAGAAAATGCTGCGGTTCAATGAAGAGCTGCCCGCTTGCTACGTAGGGTGTGCAGAGCGCGCCTTATAAAAATTAGGAACGCCTTTTGCCCTCTTTCGACAGTGGGTGCCCACTAGTACCTATACCCTTTTTCACTTCGAAAAGCCTACCGAAACAATTCGCAAGGGCAACTACGGACCTTGCAAACTTGACCCATTCTGCACGACTGCATGGATGGCCGGTTCCGGGAAGTGTCATCGAAGCGATAGCCTGTCCAGCCGATGTCCGCAGAGGACCGTCACCGTCGCCCAAGCCGACCCAGTCTCGCCAGCTGCGCCAGCATTTTGGACCCTGCGTCAGTGGACCCTGTGCCGCCTCCGGAACCCTTCTGCCCCATGCCTTGCCTTGCAGGCATCTGCTGCACGCCAAAGAACTGCCGCGCCCTGAGGGCTGCGTATTCTGCGCCACTGGCCCCGCCGATGAGGTAGCGATTGTAGGCCTGCTGGCCTCCCATGGCGGCGCGGGCAAAGCTGTAGCCGCCGCCGAGACCTCCGGAGAGGGCGGGCATCATGATGTTGCCGGAGATCGCGCGGACGATGAAGGGCGTGGCGATAATGAAGCCCTTGGCCATAAGCACCATCATGAAGAAGGGGATGAGCGCGCCGATGTTTGAGGCCCCTTCGGGATCGCCTAGTTCGCCGATGAGCGCGGAGGAAACGCCTGTGATCGTTGCGAACACGCCTGCGACCACGATAGGGTATAGCGCAAAGGAAATCAGCGCGGATAACCAGCGCGCGAAATAATCCTTGGTGACCTCGAAGAGGGTCAGGAAAATCATCACCGGGGCGATCCCGATCAGAAGCGCGATCATCAGTCGGGAGGCCACGAGGATGAAGGCGGCCAGTCCGCCGAGGATTGAGAGCAGAAGAACACCGACGATGTCGAGCATGGCGCCGGCCATCCAGTTCAGCTCGGACCCGGCAGCGTTCAGATAGTCGCCCAGCTCGGCGATCAGCCGGTCGAATTCTTCGGCGAAGGTGCCTGAGGGGCCAGGGCTGCCGCCGCCGACGGAGGCTACCAGGGCACCCGCGATACTGTCGATCCCATAGAGAATGGCAGACGAGAACGCGTTGAACTGCATCCAATTGGTCGCGAATATCCCGATGAGCCCGATCTTGACCGCGAGCCCAGAAGGCTGTGTGCCCATCCATGGCCCGATATTGATAGATCATGTTGATGCCGACGAGGATCACCACCAGCGTTGTCCCCAAAACCAGGAGCGTGCCGACCGTTGCCGCAACCGCACCAAACTGGGTCTCAGCGGCGGTGTCGAGATAGGCTTGGGAGGTTTCAACGAAGTAGGTGACGACACTCATCGCGGGGCTGCCTTACCAATTACCTGCGGCGTCGCAGATGGCCTTGCCGGCAGTTCGGGCGGCGTTGGCGCGGCGGTTGTAGGCGTCGGAGGCTTCGAGCATTTCCCATCGTTCGTCGCTCGCGTAGCTCTCCCGAAACACAGCCTCGGCAGCGTCCCAGGACGGGAACCGGGTCTCGCAGTCGCAGCTGCCGGTTTCGACGATGCGCTCGAGGTTATGGGCGCGGTAGATGTCCTGTACCAACACGCGCTGATAGGCTTGGCGCAGGGGGATCTCCTGCATCCAGACGGGCTCGGCGGGCCGGTCCGGGCAGACGGTGAACCTGCGCTCGAGGGTCGGCACCAGGTTGCGCTCGGCGAAAGTGGGCGCGGTCGTCAGTCCCAGGACCAGCGCGGCCAGCACAAGGGTACAGCGCGCTTGCCTCATGTCTTGGCTCCAGCGGGTGTGGTTTCACGCTTCAGGAAGACGGTGTGCCCGACATTGGTGAATTCCGAGGAGCTGATCGACACGACCTCCCAGCCTTCCGCACCTTTGGCATTCAGGCTGGCCTGCATGTCGGCAAGGCTGGTTTTGCGGGTCATGGGAAAGGACAAGATATCGTATTCAAAGGTCTTCATGGGGAAGTTCCAATCTCAGTTGCGCCGGGGAGGTAAAATTCCGTGATGCCGCGTTTGCCGTCATGGCGGCCGGCCTGGATGATCACGTCGATGGAGTTCTCGATGTACTGGATCATGTCGGCATAGGTCATCGGGATTTCGGTCTTGAGTGCCGCGATCGCGAGGCGCTGCACGGCCAATTGCGGGGTTTCGGCATGCAGCGTGGTCATGGACCCGCCATGGCCGGTGTTGATGGCTTCCAGAAAGGTCATGGCCTCCTTGCCGCGCACCTCGCCCAGGATAATCCGGTCGGGGCGCATGCGCAGCGTCGCAGTGAGAAGCACATCGGCGGTCTGGAATTCCGCGTCACGATTGGCGATGAGGGTCACGGCATTGGGCTGGGTCGGCGACAGCTCGGCGGCTTCTTCGATGGTGACGATGCGCTCCTCTGCCGGTACATGAGAGAGGATTTTGCGCGCGGCCACGGTCTTGCCGGTGGATGTGCCGCCCGAGACGATCATGTTGAGTTTGTTCTCGACGCAGAAGGCCAGCGCATCATCGATCAAACCCGCGGCCACCACGGCACGCAAGGCGCGCTTTTTTTCCACGCGCAGATCTTCGAGCTTGCGCTCTTTGCCATAGAGAAAATCGAGCGCAATGCCCTCGAGTGGCAGGCTTGAGAAGAACCGCAGGCTGATTGACATGGCCGAGAGCACAGCGGGCGGGGTGATGACCTGTGCGCGGATCGGGCGACCCTTGTAGGTGATCGAGACCGAGACGATCGGGCGGTCCTTGCTCATCGTGGTATTTGCCGATGAGGCGATCTGGTTGCCAAGGTCCTTGACCTGAACACCCGTCAACCTCTGGTTCAGCGCACGCATGAAGTGATCGCCCTGGAATTCGCCCCAGCAGGTCCCGTCGGGGTTGATGCAGATCTCGATGACATCGTCGCGTGCGGCGGCGTCGATCCTGTCGAGGGAGGTTTCGAGATAGCTCAGCGACATGGGCTCAGAATATCTCCAGATCGCGGTCGACCATGACCGTGACGCGGGCGCCCTGGTCGACATAGATGACGGGGCCGATGGAGAGGTAATCGCCTATGACGCTGTCCGTGGCATCTGCCAGATCATCGCCAACGTCTTCGAGAACGTCGGCGGCAGTCTCATCCTGGACCTCGGAGGCGGCGGCACTTGGTGCCGCGGAAATCAGCGAGATCAAGGCGGCCGACCCGAAACGCTCGGCGAAGCGTGTGTCTATGAGACCCGTGACACCGGAACGGCCCAGTTCATCGCCCCCGAAAGAGCTGATCTGGACGGTTTGGCCCGCGGGCAGGATGATCCGGTCCCAGGCGATCGTGACACGGCGCTGCGCGATATCGACGCCAGCGCGGTAACGCCCGACGAGACGGGATCCGCGGGGGATCAAGAGGCGCACGCCATCGACGCTGTAGACATCCTCGGACACCACGGCACGGGTCTGGCCGGGCAGCGAGCTGTCGAGGGCGGTTTCCATGACGGCCTGGATCATTGTGCCCTGGATGATGGTGTTGGAAGGATTGGCGATCACCTCGGCCTGCGTCACGGTGGAGGGCAACGCACCGTTCAGCACGAAATCCGTCACCTCGCCAAAAGTGCGTTCGGTCAGAGCCGTTTCATTCGCTCCGGAGGCACCGCCAAAAGCGATGGTGGGCGAGGCGATGCGCCGCTCCTGGAAGGCGCGTTCCTCCGCGGCGCGGCGCTCCAGCTCGGCCATGCGCCGGGCTTCTTCCTCGCGGCGCAGTCGCTCTTGCTCGCGTGCGTGCAGCTCATCTTCCGTGGGGCCCGCTGGAGCGGGTTGGGGTCGGCTGGCCTCGAGTTGGGCCAGTTCCAGATCCATGCGGAGTTGCTCAAGGCTGCGATCCCGCGCCGTCAGTTCGTCCTGGAATCGTTGCTGTGCTGCTTCCGAGGCGGCTTGCAGCGCCGCAATCTGAGCGGTCAGCGCGTCGATCGCCTCTGCGGCGGCGGTGTCTTCCTCGACGACCGGTTCAGGGGCGTTGCGCAACTCCTCGATCTGGGCCTGCAGGGCGGTGATCTGCGCCAGAAGCTCGGCATTGGGCTCAGCGGGGTCTGGTCCGACGAACACAACCTCGGGCTCGGGCGGGGGCAAGGTCTCGATGGTGCCAAAGCCGTCCCCCTCGTTTTGGAAGACGTCCGGGGTGGCCGTCGGCAAGGCTTCCTCTTCGTCGGGCTGTGAGAGGAGATAAAGCAGGACACCACCCGCGCCGATGACGAGGACCACGATCAGCGCGAGAAGGGGCGACCGGCGCTGCGCCGCCGTGGGGGCGCGGGCACTGCCTTTCTCCAGGGCGGCTAGGCGTTTTTCCAACCCGGTGTTCTCGGTATCGCTCATGAGGCCACCTCCGCGGGCGGGATCGCCTCGATGCAGACCACCTCTTCGCCAAGTCGCAGGACCCATTGGCGGTTCACGCCGCTGACGCGGATCACGCCGTCCTCAGGGGTTTGCGTGTTGACCGTGCGTTCACGGCCGCCCGCGTAGCGGAAGATCGCTGGCACAGGTGCGTTTCTCGGAAAGGCGAAATACGTGAACGTCCCGTCATCCCAGATGCGGGTTGGCGTGAACTCGGTCCGCGCGCTGGCACCGTAATTGTAGTTCGGCGCTTGGGCCGCGATGGCCCGGGTCGGGCGCGCAGCGTCGTCTGGATAGCGGAACTGCACGACGTAGAAGGTCGGGCTTCGGACCTCTTCGACGTTGAAATAGTAGCTGCGCCTGTTCGTGTAGACGGTCACATTGGTATGGACGCCGCGCGCAACGGGCTTGATTGCGAAGGCCTGCCCCCCGGCACGCCATCGATCTCAAACCCTTCCGTGTCGCCCGCGATGATCGAGCGGATGCTTTCGCCCTTGCCGAACTCGATGGTGGTCACATGGGTGAGCGACACGCTGAGACGGTAGACCTGACCCTCCTGGTAGGTGGCCAAGCGCACCCGGCTGTCGTTGGGACCGCCGCGCGGGATGGCTTCGGCAGAGGCGAGGCCGGGCAACAGGGCAATGACAAAAATAAGCGATCTTATAAACAACAACGTCAGTTCTCCAATCTGTCGGAGCGGATGGAATATTCGAGGACGGTGAAGCCGAATGGATTGGTCCAGACCTCATCGATGGAGCGGCGGGTCTCCGGGCGGAACTCGAAGAGAAGCGTCGCAGTGAAGAGGCCGGTCTGGGTGCCGTTAATGGACGTCAGGCGCTTGCGCAGGCGGACCGTCGCGCGGTTGGTTCCGATCCGGTTGATGCTGAGGATTTCCACGTCGAGCCGAGCATTGGGGCCATAGACCGTCGGCGGGTAATTCTCGTTGGCGCTGTTCCAGATCTGGCGCAGCCCGCTCTCGGCAGCTCCGTCCGAGCGGCGCAGGACGCTGCGGATGCGCAGATCGTTGTCGAGCTGGTTATAGACCTCCCGGTCGGCCACATAGCGGAACACCTCCGCCTCGATGATCGCCTGGTTGGCGGTCACCGAGGAGGCGCCCACCGAGGCTTCGGGGAGTGCAAAGCCGGTGGCGGGATCATAGGGGACAACGACGGGGGGCGGGTCGACATCGAGGATCGAGACAGCCGCGGCACTCAGACAGCCGATGATGCCGAAGACAAGACCTGTCAGACCAAGGCGTTGCCAGAGCCGTTCGCGGCGCAGGGCACCGTAGACCAGTTCTTCCTCGATGATTTCTTGTTCAGTCGCCACCCGTCATGCCCCCGCTCGGCGTTTCGAAATGAGTTGAAGCGGTTCTTCGCTGCCTCTCGCTGCGCTCGAACGCGAAAACCGATATTTGTTTTTGGGGATCAATTTCGAAACGCCTTAGTCTGCCCGGAGGTCCGGCAAGGTGAAATCCATGAAGCGCTGTTCTTCGGCGATGGTGGCGGCATCGATCACGCCGCCGGTGCCATCGCCCACGGTCTGGATGGCTTCGAGTTGCCACATGGCGACCAGCGCAATGGCGAGCTCCGCGGTCACGCGCGTGTTGAGATCGATGCTTTCCTTTAGTTCGTCCATGTCGTCGATGAGTCCGACAAGGCGGTCGACCCGCTCGAGCGATTGGCCGGCATCCTCATAGCTGTTCTGGGCCGCCGCCGATACAAGGGCACCGGTGGTGGCCTGCGTCGCCACGCGGTTGGCCCCGGGATTGCCGCTCGTGGCCATTTCCGAGAGGGTGTCATCGTCAAATCCGAGATCGGCCAGCACCCGGTCCATCTGGGTTTCGATCTCGCCTGCGCCAGAACCGGACAGGCCGGAGAAATCCCCAGTCTTGATCGCCTCAATCGTGGCGAGGATGTCCCCGAACTCTTGGTCGAGCAGACCGTTCAACTCGTCTTCCATTTCCGTCCGGATGATTTCTGGAAGCTCGGCGAGGCGGGTGAGGGCCTCGTAGGTTCTTTGCAGCTCCGCGAGTTGGTCCGTGAGAAGGCCGAGCTGTTCGCGGAGCTGCGTCAGCTGCTCGTTTTGCAGAATCTCGTCCTCGATCATCTGCCGGAGCTGCTGGATGTTTTGCGCGATGTTCTGGGTGTCGACGACCGGTACACCTTGTGCTGCGGCAGGGGGTAGGGCGCTGAACTGCAAGCCAACGCCAAGTGTCGTGGCCAAAGCTGTCCTCAAGAGCAGATGTCCCATCATTCAATCTCCCTGATCGTAAAATCCATGAACGCGCCTTCGGCCATGCGGGCGCTGGCCTGGGCCAGCTCTTCGGCGGAGAGCACGCGGGTGCGGGCGGCCTGAAGCCGGATGCGGGCAGCGACGAGGCGCACGAGTTCGGCGCGGGCATAGGTGTTGAGTGCGATGCTTTCCTGCACGTCTTCAGTCTCGGAAATCCGTTCGACGATATCCGCAATACGCAGGGCGGCTTGCCTGATCGCGGCGGGCGAGTTGTTGCCATAGAAGGCCGCGCCGTGCCCGGTGATTGAGAGGTTGGCATTGGCCAGAAGCGCGGGGTCGATCGTGCCGAGGGCGTCGATCCCGCCGATACGGCTTAGATAGAGATTGTAGCGTTCAGGGATGACCGACACGTAGTGCTGGGTCTCGCGGAAGGGTGGCACGCCGCCATACTCGAAGACCCGGCCGGGTCCGGCGTTATAGGCCGCGAGGGCGTTGATGATGTTGCCATCGAATGTGTTGAGCTGGGTCGCGAGATAGCGCGCGCCGCCATGCACCTGCAGATAGGGGCTGTCGTAATATTCCGGGTTGATGCCGAGATCGCTGGCGGTGCCAGGCATGATCTGGGTGAGGCCATAGGCGCCGACGGGAGAGCGTGCACCGATGGTGAAACGGCTTTCCTGCCAGATCAGCGCTTGCAGCAGCGCGCGCCACTGGACGGACGAGAGCCCTGCGCGGCCAACACCCGCAAAGCCGCTGGTCTCCTGAGCCACGCGGATGATGAGTTGCTCGATGGTCTCAGACGCATCCCCGAACATCTGCGCACCGCCGGGATTGGGATCGATCTCGCCCGTGCCATAAACGGCTTCTACGGCGCGGTCGGGATCGCCGCTGCCGTTTTCTAGCCCCGAGACCATGGCGGGCAGTCCCTGACCGCCGAAGCTGGTCTGGGCATCGAGGATGCGTCGGAGGGTTTCCAGCTGCTCCCGCTCGATCTCGGCGATGAGTTCGCGCAGGGCAAGCTTGTCCGCCTGAACGGCCAAGTCTGCTTCGCGGTCGCCGGTCTCGACGATATCGCGCGCGGTCAGCCCGCTGTCATTGGTCGGCACACCTTGGCCCAAGGCGAGACCGGGCAGCAGGCAAAACGCGAGGATATGAGGCAGGCTAGACTTCAACGTCGCCCTCCGGCGCGCCGAGCGGTGCGAAGTGGCAATCCTGGCCGGTCGCTGCCGTCGAGACGAGAAAGGAAAAGCAATTGGCCTGCGGCTCCCGATACTGGGTGCAGGAGGCCAGCGCGCCGAGCGCAGCCAAAGCGATAAAAATACGGATCATGAAAGCCTCCAAAAATCTGGGCGGTCGCGGTAATCGGCGCCGACAAGCGCTTCTCCCTTTTCCATGCCGCCAAGGATCGTGAGATTGGGCCCGAGAGCACTGAGATCGGCATCGACGACGATTGAGCCCTGATCGTCGCGGATCAGTGCGAGGCGGCTGTTGCTGCCCGTGTTGAGAAGGATGTCGAGCTCCTTCTCCGTGAGGTTCAGCATGGCGTAATCCGCGGGTTGCGCGCGGATATTGGGCAGCAGGATCTGTGTCGGAACTGCCTCGACGATGGTCTTGCCGGTCCGGGTGCGCTCGAGCTGGCTCGCGTATTGCGTCATCATGACCGCGACGGTGTTCTGCTTGCGCGCGGTCACCAGCCAGTTCGACAGCCGCTCGGCGAAATACGCGTTGTCGAGCGCCTTCCAGGCCTCGTCGATCACGATGATGGTGGGGCGGCGATCCTCGATCTCGCGTTCGACCCGGCGGAAGAGATAGGAGAGGACCGCCATCCGTTCCTTGTCGGCCTCGCTGTCGAGAATGCCGGTGAGATCGAAGCCCACCACATCGCCTTTGAGCGAGAAGGTATCTTCCAGCGACTGCCCGAATATCCAGCCATATCGGCCGTCTTCGGTCCACTCGAGCAGGCGCTGGTGCAGATCGCCGCCATCATCGGTGGACACAAAAAGCGACGCGAAATCCCGCCAGTTCCGCAGGGCCGGATTGGTGGCCTGCGCGTTCTGGCGCACGACCTCCTGGATGCGGTTGGTCTGCGCCGGGGTCAGGGGCTTGTCGGCGCGGTAGAGCAGGGTTGTGAGCCAATCCGAGAGCCAGGCGGTGCCGCGCGCATCGGTCTCTGTCCAGAGCGGGTTGAGACCCGTGGGCTGGCCGGCGTTCAGGGAGGCGTAGCGCCCGCCATTGGCGCGCACCGCCATCTCCATGCCAAGACGGTAATCGAAGACGAAGATCCGGGCGCCCGCGCGACGGGCCTGGGTCATCAGAAAGGCCGACAGCACCGATTTGCCGGACCCGGGCCGCCCCATGATCAGGGTATGGCCGCTGGTCGGTTCTTTATCGGGCGATCCCTGCTCGTGATAGGAAAACCGGTAGGCGCTCTGCTCCGGCGTGGGCAAATATGTGACGACCCGGCCCCAGGGGGTAAGTGCTGCAGGTTTGCCGAGCTGTGTCCGGTGGAAGGCCGCAAAATCCGCGAAGTTGCGGTTGGTGACGGCGCTGGCGCGGACGCGCTTTGGCTGGTTGCCGGGGTGCTGGCTGAGGTAATGCGCCTTGGCCGCGACCCGCTCGCCAATCATCTTCACGCCTTCGGTTGCGGCGGCGTTCACGATCTCGGCGCTGAGGGTTTGCAGTTCTTCGAGCGTGTCGCAGAAGAGCGTCACGACCATGTGGTGCTCGCCGAAGCTTTGGCGCTTGGCCTCGAGATCATCGGCGGCGATGTCGAGGGCCTCCAGGAGCGAGAGGGCTGCGTCCTGGCTGGCCTGCATCTGGCGCTTTTGCCGCTTGATGCGGCCCGCCATGAGGTTCGAATTGATCGGCGTGAAGGAGTGCGTCACGATCATGTCGACCGGCAGGTTCAGCATGTCGAACATGGTGCAGGAGGTGCCTTCCGAGTATTCTCCGATGGTGAAGCTCTTGCCGTAGCGGTGGCCCACGACGCCCTCGGAAAGCTCGAAATGGTCTCCGTGGAACGTCACGCGGGTATTGGCGACGTTGAAGGACAGAAAGCCGTAGGTGTTGGCCGGGTAGAGCGGCAGCTCGGTGCCCGTGTTGAGCGCGCCCAGAAACCCGACCAATTCCCCAGATGCGGCGGAGAGAAGCCGCGGCTTGAGCTCGGTGAGGCCGGACAGAAAGACGTTCACGGCCTCGCCCAGGCGCTGCAGGCGTTTGCGGGTCTCCTCCTTCAGTCGGTCCGGCGCGCTGCGGCTCAGGAACGGCAGGAGGCTTTTGGGGGTGGGCGGTGAATGACGGTGAGCGTCAGCGTCTTGTCGCGGAGCCCGCTGGTCTCGAGTTTCGCGCGCCAGCGCCGGTCCACCTCGCCCGCGAAGCTGTCCTCACGGATCGGGTCCAGATCCGGTTTGATCGCCTTGGAGACCTTGTGGACGTAATAGCTGAATTCCGGCCCAAGCTGCGCGATAATGCGGGCAAAAAGCGCTGTCACCTTGTCGAGATAGGCATCGTCCGTCGTGTAGCTGTTGATCCCCTCGAGCCGAATGCAGCGGAAGAGCTCGTTCACCCGTGTCCGCACGGTCTGGTCGTCAACGAGGCTCACATAGGGCAGCATATGCGCGAGGCGGGTCTCTCGCGCATACCAGTCCGGCGTCATCGTGCGGGGATCGAGCGCCTCGTCACGGGCTTCATCACGGGGCATAGCTGTCCCCGCCATGGATGCTGCGGTTTCGCGTGGGTGGCGTCTCCTGCAGCGACGTCATCATCACGTCGATGAAACGCGGGTCCCAATCCGCGGCTTTCCACAGCACCGGATAGAGTAAGGCGGCGACACCCAGCACTACGATGTGCTGGACCCAGACGAACAAGAGCACCGAACCGAAGAGCCAGACCATCGCATACATGATCGGCAGGCCCATTAGCTTGGGCGGGCGTACGAGGCCGAGAAAGAGAGGTGAGCGCTCAGCCACCGGCAAAGACCGCAGCAACGATCGCCGGGGCAGCCGCGACACCGGCGATGCCGACAAGCACCCAAAGCGCCTGGCGCAGATCGATGATGTTGAAGAACCAGCTGAGAAAGACCCCGAGTACGGCCAGCGTCGCGATGACAACGCCAAGGGGTCCGGTCAGCGCATCGACAATGCCCTGCAACAGGCTTTGGATCGGGGAGAGATCGATGCTCTGTGCAAGTGCGGGCTCGGCAATGAGCAGGGATAGTGCCAGCGAGGCGACAAAGAGGTTTGGAATCCAACTTGTTTGGAAAAAGCGGTATCGCCAATGCACTGCCGCGCTGCGCGCTCTCGTGACATTGCCGATAAGTGTTTTGAGGAATGATTTCCAAAAAGGTTGGGACATCATGAATTTGATCCTTCCAATCGGGCCACGACAGCCATGACGCGGGCCACGTGGTTCTGGGTTTCTCTGTAAGGTGGAATGCCACCGTACTGGCGTACGGCGTCCGGCCCGGCGTTGTAGGCTGCCAGCGCCAAATGCGGATCGCCGAAGCTTTCCAGCATCATTGTCAGGTAGCGGGCGGAGCCGTCGAGGTTCTGCAGCGCTTCATGAGGATCCACACCGAGATCTCGGGCAGTAGCAGGCATCAATTGGCCCAGACCAATGGCGCCCGCGCTCGAGACGGCATTCTGCCTGTAGGCGCTTTCCACCTCGATATTGGCCCGGTAGAGAGCCAGCCAATCCGTGACGGACAGTCCCGCGCGGCGCAGGCCGGGATGGCCGACATAGCGCAGGGCTGTTGCCTCGATGCCCAAGAGAACGTCTGCGCGGGTCAGGGGTGCTGGCTGGGCGAGTGCCGCAAGCCTCAGCGAGTCAAGTTCGAAAGCTGCTTCAGTCTCACCAAGAATGGCCAAACCATCGGACGCCGATCCCAGACCAACGCCGTCATTGTAGTTTCGAGCAAAACCGCTCTGAGACCGCGACGGGGTCAGAGAGCCGTCGCTCTCCATGATCAGGACCATTTGCGCTGAGGCAGGTGCTGCGACCAGCCAGAGACAGACGAGGTTAGTTGCCAGTGCCCAAGTCTGATGGGGCTTTGTCTGGCGGGGCGAGTTTATGCGTGCGGCTTGTACCCGCCTCAAGCGGCAGGTCGATATGCGCAAAGCCAAGGCCAATGAAGAAAGACACCACGCCGGAGATCGTCTTGAACTCGCGGATCTTGATATCGTTGTAGGTCGTCCGCGTGCGGGCGGTGACGAGGAGCTTTTCCACCCCGTCATCAGAGACAACGCGCATGATCCAGACCCCGTAATAGCTGGGGCCTTTCTTATGTGCTGATTCCTGGCACAGGATTTCTGCGCTATAGCCGCTTTCCACGAGCTCGCGGAACCTGGCTTCCGTAACCACATTTGGTGCTTCGATGTCCCAGTTCATGGCCCGGCTCACGCTTTCTCCAATGGCGCGACCCCAGGCATTCCCACTTGAAGCCTAGAGTTACGATAGTATACTATCAACCGCAAGATGTAATATCATGCTTTAGCTGTAGTTTGGTTACGCAAACACTAGTCACGGCCAGTGTCCGCGATCAAGGAGATAACAGGTTTGAGAAACCGCAGGTTGAGAGGCCAACACCTATTGCGGGCTGTACCGATACTCCTGGTTGTCCCTGGCGCGGGTTTCGCAGAATCCTGCTTCGCCCCGGCCCGTCCTTTCCTGCCAAGCGATTCGCAGGCAGCGCGGGACTATGCAGACATCATCCGTGGCGATTTCGAAGATTACATCCAGGATATCCAGAGCTACTTCCGTTGCCTAGACGGCGAACGGGCGCGCGCCTTCGAGGAAGCGCGCGAAGTCAGCGAGGACTATGGCCGATTTCTGCAATTGGTAGGGGATTGATGGGCAGCCTCGGGAGCATCAGACTTGCAGCCCATGGAAACCAGACGCCGATAACACCCTCATATATCTACTTTTTAGATAACAGATTTCATCCGCTAGCGACGTCACAAAAGGTATGTGACGCGTGGCAAAGACAATCAGAAGCAAAGGGCAGGTGGCACTCTGCCAGGCGTTGGTCGACGCTCGGATCAAGGCAGGCCTTGGCCAAGATGAATTGGCGACCAAGCTCAGATGCCACCAATCCCTCATTGCCCGCCTTGAAAGCGGTCAGCGCCGGGTCGACGTTGTCGAGCTGGTCGTTCTGGCGCGCGCCATCGGCTTTGACCCGTTCGAGGTTCTGGCGATCGTTGAATCCGCCACGGAGCCCGACCACAGGATTTAAAGCCAATGAATTGTTGAGAAAACCGGAACCCATTTTCCCGGTCTGATGATCATTCTCTCATCGAGGACCAGGTAGCCAAAATCAACGAAGGCTGGTGCATGGTCGTAGTGAACACTCTGCAACCACACGCCGCATTTCGCAGCGCCACAGTGCAGGAAGTCAGTAAACAGTGAACGATGATAAGGGTGAGGGCGTCGCGATCGCCAATCTGATCGGGACCGATGGGTGCAGTGTTGTTGGTTGGGTTTATCGCTGGAGTACAGGCTCACATGCGGTGATGTGGGACGTCCAAGGGCCCCAGCCGGTATCGGAAACCCGGCCGGATATAAGTGACGAACAGAAGCAAGAAATCGACTTCGATGCGCTGACGAGGATCGGAAGAAGCGACGACAGGTGAACAGAGCGAACCCGCAGTGTTTGCCGAAACGCCAAACAGCATGTGGACCGAGACGCGTATGCGGTGCGGTCGTACACGCCAAAGGAGCCGTCTTCCGAGACAAATCTACGTGGCGGCAGGTCAGTAGTTCACCTGCTCGAACCCGTAGTTGCCCTCATAGTCACGCCAATCGACGAAGACGGATCGGTGATAAATGCTAGGGCAATGCTCGCCCCAGCGTTCAAGACCTACGTGAGCCGAAGGAAGGGCAGTGACGGAAGACCTTTGCCAGGCGAAGTCACCTTGGGTCCCATATGTGCCGAGGACCACGGTCGCACTTAGGTTGCAATCCCCATCTCGCCCGGATTCGTGCTGGCGGGCATAGCGAACGTCAAAGACGCGGATGGACCGCACAAAATTGAACTCCGGACCGCTGATATCGATATCAGCACGATCCTGAACAAGGCGAAGCACGAAGTCTGCTGGAATGCCGCCCGTTCCGGTTTCTGGAGAGCGCCAAACGGCATTTGTTGATTTTGTTTGGACGGCAACATCATTGCCTGGAAACGATTGGTGGGGCGAATAGTCCTTGGCGTGAAACAAGGTTTCGAAGATCCGGCCTACATTGCTCGGATGCCGTTCGGTCTCATAAGATGCGCCCATAGGACAGCGCCAAATCTGTAGTGGTGGTTCCACAGGCCATGGCGTGATGCGACGAATGAACTCGGCGCGGGCACGGCTGCAAGGCACGGAAGCGGGCCAACCCCGGACAGACAGAGGAGGATTGCGCAGTCGATTGGGTAGGTTTGAGCCTTTGTGATGCTCGGCAGCCAACCAGCCGCTAAAGTGATTGCTGCGGTTAGGCATAGCGACAGTCTCTTGAGTTGAAAGCGCATGGTAGGGGCCCCTTTGTCGGACACCATCGTACCTTCAATAATATACTAACGCAACTGTGAGCGATACCTGAACCGCGACTCTTGTCGAGCTCAGGGTAGGGGTGTCATCGCATTTCCTCCAACATCTTTTCGCGAAAGACCTCGGCTGGCGTTTTCCATCCAAGGCACTTGCGCGGCGTGTTGTTGAGGCGATCACAGATCACCTTCATATCGTGATCTGTGCATTGCCGGATGTCGCGTTTGCGGGGCAGCCACCTTCGAAGGCGTCGGTTTGTGTTCTCGACTGTGCCTTTCTGCCAGGGGCTGGAGGGGTCGCAAAACCACGTCTGGGTTCCGATCTCGGCTTGGAGGTGCGGCCAACTGACAAACTCGGTTCCGCGGTCAAAAGTAATGGATCGACGGGCGACGAGGGGGAGGTCTTTGAGAGACTTCATGATCTTTCCCATGACCGGTTTGGTGCGCTTATTCGGGTTCTTCAGGATCACGGTGAAGCGGCTGACGCGCTCAACCAATGAGGTAACGTTGGACTGGCCAAGCTTTTGTTTGAACAGCATCAAATCAGCTTCCCAATGGCCAAACTGACGGCGATGAGCGACATCATCGGGTCGGAACAGAATGCTGACATCGCGGTGGAATTTGGGTTCTCTGCGCCTTCTGGTGCGACGTGGTCTGCGGGCGACACGATGGGTCGGTAGATACCACCACAGGTCTTCGCGCTGACCTTCTGTGGAATAGATGTAACGATAGATGGTTTCTTGGCAGACCCTAAGCGGAGCACCCTCGTGGATCATGCGGTTACTGATCTGCTCGGGTGTCCAACCGTTCCTGATGCGCTCTATCACACGTTTACACAGCTCAGGATGTTTAATCAGCTTGCGCTCTCGAGCACGACGTTCCGCTTGCATCAGGTGGGCAGCAGCACCGTAATAGCCATCGCATCCCGGCATGCTCTCGTCCGAGAAATGGTTGCGCTTTAGCTCGCGAAATATCGTTGATCTGCAGCGCTTCAGAACGCGCGCCATCTCGTCAACTGGGACCTTCGCGTGTCTCCAGCGTTCTATCTTGCGTCGTTCTGTGATACTCAGTTGATCGTAAACGGCTCCCATACCGATTCCTCCCGTTAGATAAACTACTGTTTTCTAACAAGAGTCGCACTTGAAGCTAGCGCGCGCCACACTAAGTATATTGCACCCATAATACAGGTTATGTAAAAACACGACTGTAATTTACATTAAGTGCTCGAATAATCGCCATCGACCACGCGACAAGATGTAGAAGCCGAGCAATCAATCTGTGTCAAAAGAAACTCCTTGAAGCTCTAGTTGGTAGAGGTTCTATGGTACATTAAACGCCGTTTCTCGTGTCACGGCATTCGCCAGACAAAGCTGGAAGAGTATAGTATGCTGACTAGACGACATTTCGTGATGACCACCGCCGCCCTCTTTTCTGCCCCGGTTGCCAGCCCGGTGCTGGCAAATACCTGGCCGACCGAATCGCAGAAGGTTGCCTGGGACGCACAGGTGACGCCGCCCGGCTTTGACCCGGCAACCTCGAACCCCTGGGGCTTACATCCGCGGTTTCTCCCGACCCGGGTGGCCGCGAAAGACGGGCTGACACCGGGCGACATTCATGTCGATGCGGTTGCGCGCTACCTTTATCACATCGAGGAGGGCGGGACTGCCATGCGCTATGGCGTCGCCATTGCTCGTGGTGATCTATACGAACCAGGTACATACACGATCAAGCGTAAAGTCAGATGGCCGCATTGGCAGCCGACGCAGAACATGATCGACCGCGACCCAGAACTCTACGCTGATATCGCCGACGGTATGGAGCCCGGACCTAAGAATGCGCTTGGGTCGCGAGCTCTCTATCTCTTTCTCGGCGACCGGGACACTTATCTCCGCATTCACGGTACGCCACAGCCGAGAAGCATTGGCGGTCGTGCAAGTTCCGGCTGCGTCAGAATGGTCATGGCGCACATAAACGAGCTTTATCCCAACGTCGATATTGGTTCGACGGCTTTCCTCTACTCGGCCGAGGACAGTGTCACTGCGGGAAGCTGAGGCCGTGTACCAAAGCACCATCGGTCAGGGAAAGTGACGGGAGTTTATCCTAGCCGGGGAGCACTTCGGATTACTGAACCCCGCTAGGCCGCCGGCGCGGTACAAATCGGATTTCCGCGAGGTGTTCGGAGCGGCACCAGGGTAACTTCCACGGGACCGTTGTGCAGATACCAGTAGCAGCCGTCTTCCGGCAAAAGGCGCGCGGACTGAAGATCCTGACCTGTTGCGGCCATAGCGACGACTGCCTCCGGCAGTGGTCTGTTTTGTGCAGTGTCGGGCCCGCCAGGAATAGAAGCGGAACACGCTCCCAACAAAAACGCTGCTGGGAGAAGTAAGCCAAGATGAATTCGCATATTTAAAATTTCCGCCCTTAGAACAACTTAACCTGAGTACCAACCTCGGCTAATCCAAACAACTCTTCGATATGTTCGTTGTAGAGGCCGATGCAGCCGTTCGACGATTGTCGACCGATCTTGCGCGTGTCACCTGTGCCGTGAACGCGGTAGTACTGCCATGACAGATAAAGGGCGTGTGTTCCAAGGGGATTGTCGGGGCCAGGGCCAACGAAATCCGGCCATTCGGGATTGCGCTCCTTCATCGACGGCGTAGGTCGCCAGCTCGGGCCATCCACCTTGCGAACGATTTCGGTGTAACCGCGCCGCGTCAACTCCTCCGTAAGAGGGACGCTGGAGGGGTAAAGCTTGTAGACGTTTTCGTCTTCCGACCAGAACTGCACCGCGCGGGAGTCAATGTCGCAGAGAATCGCGCCATTCCGCAGGTTGTCAAAATGATCTTGCCAGGACGCAACCCTAAACCCGGAAATATTGCTTCGCACCGCCGGTGCCGCCAGACCCTCGCTTGTCTGTGCCATGGCCCTACTGGTCGCGAGAACCAACCCACTTGCTGCTGCACCAAAGAGTGCAGTCCGGCGTGTGAACGGTCTGTCGTTAGCTCGTCTCATCAAGAAAACCTCTGGTCTCGTTATTTTTCCCGGTTCTAAGACCTACACCCGCTAGAGCTTCAATATGTTTCTGCTCACAAACCCGTGAGATTGAACTCGGTCATGGCATCAAAGAAATCTGCGGGTTTTTTGGAGGTAGGTTCGGTAAGCATCCCCATAGCGATCAATCAACCAGCGCTCTTCGGCGAAGGTCGCAAGGATCAATGCCGCGACGCCGGTGATAATCACCGGCCACGCGAGGATTGAGGCGGAGAGCAATCCGATCCCGATGAGGATCGCCATGTCAGCCACATATTGAGGATTGCGGGAGAAGCGGTAAAGGCCACGGGTCCGCAGAACGCCTTCATCACCACTCGTCACCGCTATTCCAAGTTGCATCACACCGGACCAGACAACGGCATTGCCCAGAACGATCAGACAAAGCCCTAGACCCCAACGTATGATCCATGGGAAGTCGAGCTCACCCCATTCTAGCAGACCCAAAACGATGGCAGATCCGAAGCCGACGCACGTAAGTCCCCAGACGACAATCTTGTGGGCTCCTGTAGAGTGAATCGGCGGCCAGACACGTCGCTCCGGTTGGAACATGGACCAGAGTATACCCGCGATCAGCAACAGATTGGCCGCACAACCCAGCACGAGAACCACGGTTTTGAGGTCACCCATGACCATACCTGTCGGCGTCCCGATGTTTGGTTGCTGAGCGTTCAAACTCCAGCGTTGAGTGGTCGATCCCGAATTCCTCGTCGAGGCGGGTCTTGATTGCCGTCTTGATGTTTTCGAGGTCATCCCAGCGGTCCTCGGCGATTACGACGTGGGTATCGAGCGCCGCACGATGCTCCTGCATCTGCCAGAAATGTGCGTGATGAACTTCCTCGACTCCGTCCACGTCCTCCACGGCCGCGATAACCTTGTCCGTGTCGATATCGGGCGGGCTTCCCAACATCAGGGTGCGGATTGGGCCACCGATCTCGCTGAAGGCGAGCCAGAGGATATAGGCGGCAATCCCGATGGTGATCGCCGGATCAACCCAGCGGACATCGTAGAGAAGGATTAGAACGCCACCGACGATCACGGCCACAGACGCCAGCGCATCGCTGAGGTTGTGGAGGAACAGCGCCCGGATGTTCACGCTGCCTTTCTGCATCGAATAGGTCAGCCACGCGGTGAGGGTATCGATGAACAGCGCCACACTGCCCAGGATGACCACGGTCCAACCCGCGACTTCGGGCGGATCAACAAACCGCATCGCGCCCTCATAGACCAGATAAAGGCCGATGATGATCAGCGAGGTATAATTGATAAGCGCGGCGACGATCTCGACCCTGCCATATCCGAAGGTCATTTTCGCATCGGCCGGGCGGCGCGCGATCTTGCGCGCGCCGAATGCGATGACGAGCGACGCCATGTCGGAGAAGTTGTGGATGGCATCCGCGATCAGCGCGAGGCTGCCGGATAGTATCCCGCCGACAATCTGCGCGACCGTCAGGAGGCCGTTTGCCCAGATGGCAATGGCAACCCGCCGGTCGCCTTCTTTAGGCTCCATATGGGCATGATCATGCGGCACGAGAAGCCTCCTCATGGCCGTGGTTTGGCCGGCTGAGCCCTGGAACGCTTGGCAAACGACCAGCGCGGATCGCCCTGACGCGGGCATTCATCCAATGGCGAATGAGGTGCCGATAGATCCAGTCGCGCAGCGGGCCTAACGCCTGACGATGGTGCTCATAAAACATGTCAGGATTATCGAATGTTCCAAAATCGCGGGCGATGCCGGTCTTCTGGATATATGTACTCTCCCCGTCCATCCGACTGGCGGTGCGCTCAAGCAGTCGGTCCCGGCACCGTAGCCGCATAGGGACTGAGTCTCGGAAAACGACCGCTGCAAGGCCAACAGGAAGGATGTGTCGAGGATGAAGCCCTCAAGATCGACCCATTCTGCCTCGGTCTCGACCTCGATCCATGAGTGGAGGATTTCTGCGGGTGCGATCGGATAGATCAGTTCAGGCACGACGCCCCGTTGCAACGCTTTGTGGATTGTGAACCCGTGCAAGCGGCATCTTACGCCGACAGCGCGTAGAAGCGCCATCAGCAGCGTTCCCTTCGTGTTGCATTGTCCATACCTGTCATTGAGTACTTCGGAGGCAGGAATGTCGTCGGCGCGGTTATAGCCAAAGTCGATCTCGTTTCGCACGAAGTCGTAGATTGCACCAATTCGATCATGCAACGGCAAGGTTCCCCACCCCCGGTCGGCGATCAGAGCGGCAAGTGAAGGATGCCTGACATCCAAGAGTGGCGTCGACGAAAGCAGCGGGTCAACAGGGGTCATGAGCGTTTCCTAGAATCAACTATACAAAGATGATAGTTTCTACAGTCACTGTAGCTTCAACCTTTATCTTGTGGCGACGCGAGAGACTATTCTGGTTGGTGATTGTGAACTGCCTTGTGATGCTCGTCATGCGCGTCCCGCAGGATGCCTATGCCGCCCCACGCCGCGATGCCAGCCACCGCGACCCCGACAACGAGGTCGGGCCAGTTGCTGCCCAACCACCAAACGAGACCGCCCGCGATCAGGATGCCGCCGTTCGATGCGAAATCGTTGAGGCTGAAGGTGTTGGCGGCCCGGATGTTCACGTCCGGTTCCTTCAGTCGCCCGAGCAGCCAGATGCAGGCGAGGTTGACGACCGCAGCGATCAGCGACATTGCGATCATCAGAGTTCCGAGCGGTTCGGAACCGCCGACATAGCGCCGCCAAGCGTCAATCAGAATGCCAACCGCAAAGATCAGAAGCAATCCGCCGGATACGTTCGCGGCACCCCGCTTCCACTTCGACGACCGGGACAAGGCCAGAAGGCTGATGCCATAGACGAGGCTGTCGGATGTGTTGTCGAGACCATTGGCGATCAGGGCGCTGGAATCGCCGATAGCTCCCGTGGCGAAGAACCCCGCAGCGATTGCGAGATTGAGACCGAGAACAATCCAGAGCGTCTGGCGCTCTTTTTCATTCTTCCCGCTGAATTCGCTTTCGACCATCGAACTGGCAAACCTTCCGATTTCTAAGAAAGGGGGCAGAAACGCCCTCTTCGGATGAAGCTGTCAAAAAGATATATAGAACCTCTAGCGACTATAGATCCAAAATAGCTTATTTACGTCCCTCTGGGCACCGAAAGAATAATCGCGGCACCGATCAAACAGATGGACGTCCCTATGAAGTCCCATCTGTCAGGTCGCTCGCCCTCGACGAACCACATCCAGAGCATGGAGGCCCCGATGTAGATGCCGCCATAGGCTGCGAAAGCGCGGCCCGCTGCGCTGGTTTCGACCTGCGCCAGCAACCAGCCGAAAAGCGCGAGCGCGATTATGCCGGGTGCGAGCCAGAGCGGTGATGCCCCAAGACGCCACCACGCCCAGATGGCGAAACACCCGCTGATCTCCGCGACAGCAGCCAGCGGATAGGCAATTGCGGCGTTCAAGCCCCAATCTCGTCGTGCTCGGTGAGACATTCCGCATGGTCTCGAAGGACCTCCAGAACCTTGCACTCCGCAACGCTGTCACCGTCGCACTCGGCGACCATGCGTTTCAATTCCTTCTTAAGCGCTTGCAGACGCTTGATCCGCTGTTCGACTTGGTGGAGTTGCCGACGCGCGATCGAATCCGCCTCCGCGCAGGATTGGGACGGGTTGTCCGAGAGGTCCAGCAGCTCCCGGATGGAGTCGAGCGAAAATCCGAGCTGGCGTGAGTGCCGGATGAAAGCCAGCCGGTCGAGGTCCTTTTCAAAGTACCGGCGCTGGCCGCCTGCGGTCCTTCCGGCCTCGTTCATCAAACCGATTTGTTCGTAGTAGCGGATCGTCTGAACCTTGGTTCCGGTTCTCCGCGAGAGTGTTCCAATTGCCAGCATGTGCGATCCTTCAATCTACAAAGACTGTAGCTTACTGAAGAGCCAACTCCATTGAAAAGACAAAGGTTTCACATCAGCGTGACTTCGGACAACAAAAAGTAACTTTTCGCTTGAACCTCTATCTGCTGTAGCTTGTATCCCGCGCACAGACGAACTGAACAGGTGGGTAGCGCAAGCAATGAAGAAGGTCCGGATAGTTCTCTGGTCGGCAGTGGTTGTCACTGCGGCGGTGTCAGCCACGCTTTGGATGACTGAACGCAATCAGGGACCGGTCGCCGCGCGTGTTGATCCTGAGGCCGAGAGTTTCACTGCGGATTTTGAGCTGACGGACCATACCGGTATGGTGCAGACCGACGAGGATTTCCGGGGACGCTGGATGCTCGTCTTTTTCGGATTTGCGAACTGCCCCGACGTGTGTCCCATGGGGCTCGCAACCATCGCGCAGGTCATGGACGAGCTCGGCACCCAAGGTTCCGCCGTCCAGCCCCTGTTCATCACGGTCGACCCTGAAAGGGATACGCCAAGCGCTCTGGCCAACTACGTTCCCCAGTTTGGTCAGGGAATCCTTGGGTTGAGCGGACCGCCGGACCAAATCGAACGCACTGCCGAGACCTTCAAGATCTACTACCAGAAGATCGAGGAAGCCTCGGCGCCCGACGGCTATACGATGGGGCATACGTCGTCCTTCCTTCTCTTCGATCCGGAAGGCGAATTTGTCCGCATCTACGAATACGACGAGGAACCCGGACTGATCGTTACTGATCTTCGCGAAAGGATCGGCGCGTGACAGCTAGCCCAGACGCAACGCCAAGCGCCGCGAGCCCGGTGGCTTTCCTCTTCGCGGCATGGTTCGTCGCCTTGTCCGCGTCGCTTGCCGTGCTCTTCATCGGAGAGGTTCTGGGGCAGACCCCCTGCAATCTGTGCTGGTTCCAGCGTGCCTTCATGTTTCCGCTCGCGATCATCCTCGGGGTGGCGGCGTGGCGCGCCGACCTCTCGATCTGGCGCTATGCCGCGCCGCTCGCGGTTCTGGGTGGTGCCGTCGCCCTTTACCATTCCCTGCTTTACGCAGGGATCGTGCCGGCGCCGATCGTCCCCTGCACGGCGTCCGGGCCATCCTGCACCGATGACGCGATGCTGATCCTTGGCCTGCCAATCCCTCTGCTCTCCCTGCTGACGTTCGGGGCAATCCTTGTCCTTCTCATTCAACTTCGACGGATATCAATATGAACCGAAAGACACTTCTGCTCGCGATACTCACTCTGGTACTGGCCGTTTTCGTGGCTGGTGCCTGGTTCGTATCGCGCCCCGATCCGACCCCGGTGGCGACAGCCGCTCCGCTGGAACAACAGGATCGTCTTGTTCGGTCCTATTCTCCCATACTCGGGCGTGAGGATGCGCCAGTGACCATCGTGGAGTTCTTCGACCCAGCCTGCGAGGCCTGCCGCGCCTTCCATCCCATCGTGAAGCAGATACTGACGCAATACCCCGACGATGTGCGCGTCGTCATGCGCTACACTCCGTTCCACGGCGAGGGGTCCGAGCTGGCAATCAAGGTGCTGGAAGCGGCCCGGTTGCAGGACGTTTTTGTTCCCGTGCTGGAAGCGCTGCTTGAAAATCAGCCTGCCTGGGCCTCCCATGGCGCGCCTGCGGCAGAGCGGATCATGGAGATCGCCGGAGCGGCGGGTCTGGATACTGCGGCGGCGGCGGACCAGATCAGGTCACCCAGCATCGTCGGCGTCCTCAATCAGGACCGGGCCGACGTCGAAGCTGTCGGAATCCAGGGCACACCGACGTTCTTCGTCAACGGTAAGCCTTTGCCAGAGTTCGGTGCGGAGCAGCTTTTGTCGCTCGTCCAAGCCGAAGTCGAGGCTTTGGCAACCAATTAGAACGAACAGGAGAATCAACGTGTTCAAAACCTTCGCAAAGGCAATCCAGAGCCTGTCTGTCGCACTTCTGATGGGCTTGCCAATGGCATCCTCAGCGCAGCAGATGTCAGACAACGCATCTATTGTGGTCGAGAACCCTTGGGCGCGTTCGAGCCTTGGAACGTCGCGGCCCGGCGGGGCCTATCTGACCGTTCGGAACGAGGGCAGCGACCCGATCTCCCTTATCGGTCTTCGCGCGGAGATCTCCGGCATGGCTTCGATCCACGAAACCAGAACCAATTCTGACGGCGTCAGCAGCATGGCTCCGGCGGACGATATCGTGATCCCGCCCGGGGGTATGTTCGCCCTTGAACCCGGCGGATATCACGCCATGCTGATGCAACTGCAATCTCCGCTCGTCGAGGGGGAGACCTTTCCGCTGACCCTGCTCTTTTCCGATGGAACAGAGCTTGAAATCACCGTCCCGGTCCTTGGCATCGGCGCACGCGGCCCCGAAGGCTGATCCGGCTGATGATGAGGGTGGCCAAAATCGCAGCGATCGGAGCGGCGGCGGTCTTTGCCGCCCTGTTTGTCGGCTGGTGGCAGGTAGATGGGCCTGGCGCTGACTCCGCGCCGGGCAAGCGGTCTCTACCGCTGACTGCTATGGAATTCAGCCTGACGGATCAGGATGGTCGGGATGTCGGCCCGGAAACCCTCATCGGCGAGCCCGAGTCTGGTCTTCTTCGGATTCACCTATTGCCCCGACGTTTGCCCGACGACCCTCTCGGACATTTCCGGATGGCTCGACGAGATTGGGCCGGATGCCGAAGACCTGAATACCGTTTTCATCACCGTAGATCCGGACCGCGACACGGTCGAGACCATGGCCGAGTATGTCTCGTATTTCCATCCGCAGATACAAGGATGGACGGGCTTGCCAGACCAGATCGCGGCCATCGCCGATGGTTTCCGTGCCACCTATGAGAAGGTTGAGGGGGAAAACGGCGAATATACGATGAACCACACGGCGGGTGTTTTCCTGTTCGATGCAACAGGTCGCTTCGTCACCACCATCGACTATCACGAACCACGCGAATTCGCCGTGCCGAAGATAAGGCGCGCGATGCAGAACAGAACCGAGAGGGCAGAATCTTGAAACTGAGACATATCGTTCTGGGAACGACAATGGCCGCGGCAGCGGTCAGCACGATAGCGAGCCGGGCTTTGATCCTGGAGGCGCCGCCCGAGTACATCTTTTCCGAGGCTCCGGAAGCCTTGGACAGTCCACCCGAACCTCTCGATGGACCAGGCGTCAACGCATCTGGCGAGACGATGCCGAATATGCTTCCGGCCGCTTTTCAGCCGCCTGAGTTTCCCGCACTCGAACGGGCCGAGCCAGATAATCTGATGGCGCTTGTTCAGGCCCTCGCCACGCCGCCTTGGGAGGCGACGGTCGAGGCGGGTGACACATTGGACGTGCTTCTCTCTCTCGCGGACATGGATGCGCAAACACGGACCGAAGTCGCACTGGCACTGACGGTTGAATACGACCTGCGCCGCCTTCGACCGGGCCATCGTCTCAGCGTCGACTTTCGCCCGGACGGCACGCCATTCGTTGTGACGTTGGCTGTCGATGACGGTGTGCGGATCGAAGTCACCCTGGACGACACCATTGCGAGCCCGGACGGTAACGCCGAGCGCGTTGACAGTCGAGCGTGCGAGCCAGTTGCTGGTGAACGGGTCGATCTACGCTTCGCTGGATCGAGCAGGCGTCCCGGCCCGTTTTGCCGTCGATCTCGCACAAATCCTCGGGGAAACGGTCGACTTTCGCAGGGATCTTCAAGGCGGAGAGACCCTGAATATCCTTTGGGGTCAGACCGTCCTTCGCGATGGTTCAGAGGTCGGTCAACCGTCAATCTCCTATGCGGCCCTCGATCTGGCCGACGACCGCTTCGAAATCCTCTGGTCAGCCGAAGACAGCGGGCGGGCAACGGTCTATTTGAATGGTGAAATCCTGCGGACGGTCGCGCCGCCGGTGGAAGGCGCACGACTGTCGTCGGTCTTCGGGCAGCGCAAGCATCCGATCTACGGCAATATGCGGATGCACACAGGTGTCGATTATGCCGCCGCTGCGGGGACACCGATTGCAGCGACCGCACCCGGACGGGTCTCCTTCATCGGATGGCGGAGCGGGTATGGCCGGGTGGTCGAGATCGCGCACGGGTCAGACACAATGACCCGCTATGCGCACCTCAGCGCTGTGCCGGAGGGTCTGGCCGTCGGAAACCGCGTGGTCGCGGGCGAAACGATTGGCCAGGTCGGTGAGACAGGCACGGCGACAGCTCCGAACCTTCACTACGAAGTGCGCGTGGACGGCCGACCTATCGATCCGCTCGGGGAGGAATTGCTCGCCTCTGCGGAAAATTTCGACACTGCGGATGCCACTGAAATCCTTGAAGAGACGCGCACACGGTTCGCGACCTTTCTTCGCGAAGACACATGACTGATTTGAAAGGAATTCCGATGAAAAACAGGTTTCAAACCTTGGCCGCTGCGACCCTCATGATTGGTGCCGCGACGGCAGTAACCGCCCAGACCGCTATCCACGTCGGAAAGACGCGCGGCTGCGGTTGTTGCCTTGCCTGGATGGAAAAGCTGTCCGATGCCGGGTTCGCTCCTGAAGGTGAGAATATGGGCGGGGCGTTGATCCGTCTGAAAATGGATCGCGGTATTCCCGTCGATATGTTCTCCTGTCACACGGCGACCGTCGAAGGCTACACCATCGAGGGTCACGTTCCGCCAGCCGATATTACTCGACTGCTTGAAGAACGTCCCGATGCCATAGGCCTGGCCGTGCCCGGCATGCCCATCGGCTCGCCCGGCATGGATTTCGGCGACGATGCCGAAGCCTACGATGTCTTTCTGGTGAAATCCGACGGCTCCACTGAGATCTTTTCGTCCTATCCGGCGAGTTAAAGTGGAGCAAATCACAACACTCTCACCAGTCGCACTGGGCTTTCTAGGCAGCCTGGCCGCCGGTCTCATGACCGCCGTCGGGGCGACGCCCGTGCTTCTCGGCAAGACCCCGTCACGCAAATGGCGCGATATTTCGCTCGGCTTTGCCGCCGGGGTCATGCTTGCCGCGTCTTTCTTTTCTCTCATTATACCGGCACTCGACGCAGCGGAGGGCCGATACGGGGATGGCGCGATACCGGCGCTGATCGTCTGTGCTGCGATCCTGATGGGCATGGGCGCGGTCGCCATGATGAACGAAATGATCCCGCATGAGCATTTCAGCAGCGGGCGCGAAGGCCCAGAGGCGGTCTCGCTGCGCCGTGTCTGGCTCTTCATCATCGCCATCACGATCCACAATGCGCCGGAGGGTTTGGCCGTCGGCGTTGCGTTCGGTGCCGACGGTTTTACAGGCGGATTTCCCGTCGCTCTCGGGATCGGATTGCAGAATGCGCCTGAAGGGCTGGCCGTTGCAGTCGCCCTACTGGGCGAGCGATACTCGGCGGGCCGTGCGTTCGGCATCGCAGCACTGACTGGTTTGGTCGAACCCGTCACGGGCTTTCTTGGTGCCGCGATGATCGTCGTGGCGCAGCCTCTCTTGCCCTGGGGTCTGGCTTTTGCGGCGGGCGCGATGCTTTACGTCATCAGCCACGAGATCATCCCGGAAACCCATCGCAGCGGCCACCAGAAGCAGGCGACGACCGGGCTCGCTGATCGGGCTCGTCGTCATGCTGTTCCTCGATGTCTGGTTGGGGTGATCCATGGCAACTCGTTCCATCGGCATTTGTACAGCTGTCGCGGCGCTCGCCGCCGATCAGGCATCGAAGGCGTTCGTGCTTGCGAACGCAGAAGCGCTCGCCACCGGCGTCGCTGTATTCCCCGGCTTCAACCTGATCTTCCACCGCAACTACGGGGTGACCTTTGGGTTCTTTCAAAATGTGCCGTGGTGGGTCCTTGCATTGGTCGCCACCGCCGTCGTTCTGTTCCTCGTCGTTTCACTGATCCGGGCAACGCAGGCAGCCGAGGCGGTTGCCTACGGCATGGTGATCGGCGGCGCTCTTGGGAATATCGTCGATCGTCTTCGCTTTGAAGGGGTGACCGATTTTCTGGATTTCTATCTCGGAACGGTGCATTGGCCAGCGTTCAACCTCGCGGATGTCTTCGTGGTCTGCGGCGTCGGGATTTTGCTGATCTTCTCGGGGCGCGAAAAGGTCGCTGCGTCCGAAACCTCAAGATAGATCTCGGTGATTTCAATCGGCATCACTGTTCTCCGCATTTCCGGAATGTCAGGTATCATCCTCACATTCTGTGCATTCGGCCTCGGCGCTTTGGCAGTTTTCGCTCTGCCACCATTCTCGATGCCGGTGCTTTTGCCCGTCGCGTTTGGCGCGCTGTATCTCCTTACGGTCGGAGAGAGCCGCATGCGGGCCGGACTTGCCGGATGGGCGTTCGGCGTTGGCTTCTTCCTGTTCGGATTGTCCTGGATCGCGGAGAGCTTTTTCGTCGACGCGGAGCGGTTCGGCTGGATGGCCGTTCCTGCGGTGGCTGGACTGGCCGCCGGCCTTGCGCTGTTTCCGGCGGCGGCAATGGCAGCGTTCGCATGGAGCAGGACGAAAGGTGTCTCCGGCGCATTGATCTTCGCGGTCTGCTGGTCGGTTTCGGAATGGCTGCGCGGCACCATGCTGACAGGCTTTCCCTGGAACCTGATCGCCTATGCATGGGCCGACTACGATATTCCACGCCAAATGGCCGCATGGGTTGGCAGCTACGGACTTGGCCTCGTCACAGTTCTGCTGTCGGTCCTGCCCGTAACGCTCCTCATGCGGAATCGTCGGCAAAATGCGTTCGCCGCATTTGTTTTCATGTCGGTGGTGGGGGGTGCCGGAACCCTCGGTACGGTTCGCCTTATGGCCACCACACCGCCAACAGACACAACCGTCAGGATCGTTCAGGGAAACATTCCTCAGACGGAGAAATGGGACCCCGCGTTCCGCGAACGGAACATATCCCGCTATCTGGACCTGTCTGCGCAGTCTGGCAGCTTCGACGTCCTTCTCTGGCCTGAAAGTGCATTTCCCGGTTATCTTGATGAGAATCCTGAAATGTTGGGTCGAATTGCAGAACGTCTGCCTGAGGGCCGCGTTCTTCTGACCGGTGCACAGACGCGCGAGTCGGACGGCACTGGCACACGCTACAGAAATTCGATCCTCGCAGTCGATCAGACCGGACAGATCGTCACGCGATACGCCAAGCATCACCTCGTGCCGTTCGGGGAATACGTTCCCCTGCGGAGTTTTCTTCCGATCCAGCGACTGACCGCAGGGCTTGGGGACTTCACGCCCGGTCCCGGCCCCCAGACCGTTGAGCTACCCGGTTTATCTCCGGTCGGCCTTTCGATCTGCTACGAGGCCATTTTTCCGGGACGTGTCGTAGACGCCGCTTCGCGTCCGGACTGGATATTCAACGCCACCAATGACGCTTGGTTCGGTGCGTCTCTCGGTCCCCGGCAACATCTGGCCTCTGCCAGGATGCGCGCGGTCGAAGAGGGGCTGCCCTTGGTTCGCGCGGCCAACACGGGCATTTCAGCAGTTATCGATGGGTACGGCCGGATCGTCGCCCGCCTCGGGCTCGATGAGACCGGCGTGCTGGACGCCCGCTTGCCAGTTGCGCTCCCGGCCACGCCATTCGCGAAATACGGGCAGATGATGTTCCTGCTCGTTTTGGCAGCGTGCATCGCGGGTGCCATTGGGTTGACTATTGGAAAGGAAAAGGCACCATGATCGTGATCTTCGGAGCATTGGTCGGCGCCGCATGGGGCGGATATCTCGCCAAGAAGCGTGGCGGCAACAGGCTGGACATCGCCCAATACGCGACGAGTTCCGCGATCGCATTCGGACTCCTGGCGTTGTTCGCCTCGATCTTTCTCGCACGGGTTCTATGAACCGCCAGCCAAGGCCGGTACGATGCTATGCTATGCGAATATGTCGATTGGCGTCCCGTCCCGCACCATCGCGTAGATATCCTCAATCTCGCGGTCCGACACCGCGATGCAACCCGCCGTCCAGTCTGGTTTGATCGCGTCGATACCGGGTCGTGGCCCGCCATGGATGAAAATGTCGCCGCCCGGCTCTTGTCCCTGTGCAGCGGCATAGGCGATATCGGCCTCGTTCGGATAGGAGATGCCGATGGAGAGATGGAACAGACTGTCGGGATTGCGGCGGTCGACTGTATAGGTTCCCTCGGGCGTTTTTCCATCACCCTCGAATTGCTTGGGCCCCTCCGCCGCAAAACCGAGATCGATCCGGTAGGCTTTCAGGACCGAGGTATTGTTGAACAGGAACAGGTTCCGGTCACTTTTGAACATCTGCAACCGGGTGACTGCGGGCCCGTCGTAGGTCCGGAACTTGCTGGCGCATCCCGCAAGGCCGAGTGCCAGTCCACCCAATAGCGCAGTTCTACGTGTCGTTTTCATCATGTCGTCCGCTCTATCTTTCTATGTGCCCATTCATATCGGTGTCGGCATGCCTGATCAATCAATGGCCGTGTGCCAGGGCTCCCTGCGCCATCTTTTCCCCGATTTTCTCACCCCCTGACGGGTCTGGCCGATCCGTCGTGGCCCGGAGCAGCCTGAGCGCGTTGGCGACGACCAGCAGCGAAACGCCAACATCCGCAGCGATGGCCCCCCACATAGTCGCCATGCCGAACGCCGTCAGCCCGACGAACAGTGCCTTGGTCGCCAGTGCGATGCCTATATTCTGATGAATGATGCCCATGGTCCGGCGTGAATGCCCGATCAGCCATGGCACCTTGGCGATATCGTCCGTCATCAACGCGATATCGGCTGTCTCAATAGCGGCGTCCGATCCGACCGCACCCATGGCGATGGCGAAATGCGCCCGCGCCATGGCAGGTGCGTCATTCACACCATCTCCGATCATTGCCACGACATCGTAACTGGCAACCAGTTCTTCGATTGCCGCCACCTTGTCTTCTGGCAGCAGTTCTGCGCGAACCTCATCGATGCCGACTTCCGCCGCCACGGCGCGCGCCGTGCGTTCATTGTCGCCGGTCAGCATGATGATCTTTTGCACGCCTTGGGCATGCAGACGCGCCACGACCCCCTTCGCATCCGGGCGGATACGGTCGCGCAGTTCGATCAGGCCCAGCAGGCGGCTTCCGGAGCCTACGGCCACGAGTGTGCTGCCAGCCCCTTCGATCCGTTCCAGCAGGTCGCGGGGGATCGCTTCGCCAAGCCCCTTCTCGGTCGCAAATCGATCCGAACCGAGCCAGACGGGCTGACCCTCCCAGGTTCCCTCGACACCGCGGCCCGGCACCGTTTGGGTGTCGGTAGCCGCCGACTGCTTCAGCCCATCGCGTTCGCCGCGCACCAGGATGGCCCGCGCGAGAGGATGCGAAGAGCGGGCTTCCAGCGCGACAGCGGCGCTCAGAAGGTCGCGCTCGGCCGTGCCGCCCAAGGGATGCAGACCCGCGACCTCCGGTTCTCCCATGGTGATCGTCCCGGTCTTGTCCATTGCCAGAGCTGTCAGGCGTGACGGCGCCTCCACATAGGCACCGCCCTTGATCAGCACGCCATTGCGTGCCGAGGCCGCGAGCCGAAGCGACGATGGAGACCGGCGTAGAAATCACGAGCGCACAGGGGCAAGCGATTACCAGGAGAACCAGTGCATTGTAGAACCAATAATTCCATGCCCCCGCGAACAGCAGCGGTGGAACGACGGCGATTAGAACCGCCAGCACCATGACAATAGGCGTGTAGATGCGGGCGAACTTTGTGACCCACTGTTCAACCTCGGCGCGGCGCGAATGAGCGTCGCCTACCATACGGATGATTTTCGAGAGCACGGTATCGCCTGCGGCCTTGGTGGCCCTGACCGTCAGTGTGCCGTCGCCGTTGATCGTTCCGGCATACACTTCATCGCCAGTTTCCTTTGCCACAAGAGCACTTTCCCCGGTAATCGGAGCCTGATCAACATCGCCGCGACCCTCGGTCACCTCTCCGTCGAGCGGGATACGGTCTCCGCCGCGCACCACGAAGCGGTCACCGATCGCAACCTGAGCCGCAGGAACATCGGTCTCCGATCCGTCGTCACGAATGACGCGCGCCGTGGGTGGTGCTAGGTCCAACAGGGCCGAGACCGCGTTGCGCGCACGCCCCACGCTCCAGGATTCGAGAGCGAGGGACAGAGCAAAGAAGAATGCGACCGTTGCCGCCTCGAAAAACTCGCCCAGACCGATCGCCCCGGCCACGGCGACGATCATCAGCAAATTCATGTCAGGCGAAAATCTACGCGCGGCGGACCATGCTTTGGGGGCGACCAGCCAGGCTCCGAACACCACCGCCAGCATGAACAGCCCCATCTCGACCAGAGGCATAGACGTCTCGCCATGACCGGAGAAGAGCCGCAGCGCGCCGCCCGCCCCCGTCTCGACGATGTGGTAAAGGAACCCCGCGGCCCAGAAGCCGCCGCTGAGCCCGGTGAAGAGGCGTTGACGTGCGAAATGGGCCGCCTGGTCCGCTTCGGCGCTTTCAGCATCCCACATCTTCGCGCTCATCCCAGTCGACCCGACGATCTTGATGATCTTATCGTCGCTGAGCGGTTTGGCGCTTTTGAGGATGGTCATGCGCCCGTTGATCACATCGAAGGCCAGATGCTCGCTGCCGCCGACTTCCGGCCCGACGACCTTGTTCAGGATCGCGACCTCTTCCGCACAATCCAGCCCGTTAACGCGAAAACTGCGTCCGGAGGATGGTGGAGGTGCTGCCACCTGCGCGGTGTCTTCGGCCGTCTGGCCGCAGCAAGCCTTTGTGTCTTTGCGATCATCCTGATGACCGTGCGGATGCGTGTCTGGACCGTGGTGGGACATGGGAAACCTCTGAGAATAAGCGTTGAGCCAAAGATAGGAGCTTCAGTTGCTAGAGGTTCAAGAAGTTTCTTGGGATGTTCTGTGCTTAAGGCCATCACAATCAGCACTGTACCTCCTCTGAACTGTTCGGGCGCGACAGCGAGGCGATTGGACTTGACCTTCCATCTACGGGAAGCACTATTTGCGGACCCAGTGTAGTTTTTGAAAGGCTGGGAAATGGATCAGATAGTAGGCAAGGATGCGTCAGAGCGGTCGTCGGATCATGCCGTGGATCCGGTGTGCGGCATGTCCGTCACAATTTCTCCGGACGCACGCCGTGCAGACTATGACGGTGAAATTTTCTATTTCTGCTCCGACAGGTGCCACACCAAGTTCAAGGCTGATCCAGTTTACTACGCCTCTGGCAAGGCATCGGATCGTCGCATGACCTCACAAGCAGGCGCGCAGTATACATGCCCGATGCACCCTGAAATCGTACGTGATGAACCCGGATCTTGCCCGATCTGTGGCATGGCGCTTGAACCGATGTTACCGTCGGATGAACCCAGTGAGGAACTGACCGACTTCACCCGCCGCATGTGGATCAGTGCCGCCGCGGCCGTTCCCCTGGTCATCCTAACCATGGGTGAGTTGGTCGGTCTGCCCGTCCGAGACTGGATCGGGCATCAACTGGCGACCTATGTCGAGTTCGCGTTGGCGACACCAATCGTCCTATGGGCGGCGAAACCCTTCTTCGAGCGGGGATGGGCGTCGATCGTGAACCGGCTCGCCCAACATGTGGACACTGATCTCCATCGGTGTCGGTGCGGCCTACATCTATTCGCTGGTGGCTACGTTCCTTCCGGGCGTGTTTCCGGAGGTCTACCGGATGGGCGCGGGGGTCGGCACCTACTTTGAGGCCGCCGTTGTCATCATCACCCTGATTTTTGTTGGGCAGGTTCTGGAGCTGAGGGCGCGGGAACGGACCGGCGATGCCATTCGGGCACTACTCGACCTGGCCCCGAAAACTGCGCGACGTATCCTGCCCGACGGCACAGAGTATGACGCGCCGCTGGAAAACATCGTTGAGGGGGATCGTCTGCGGGTCCGCCCAGGCGACGCGATCCCCGTCGACGCCACGGTCATGGACGGTACGTCGTCCATCGACGAGAGCATGATCACCGGCGAACCCCTGCCGGTCGAAAAAGGTCCCGGCGATACCGTCACCGGCGGCACGATCAACAAGAAGGGATCCCTTGTCATCGAGGCCGCGCGCGTGGGTGCCGACACGATGCTGAGCCAGATCGTCGAGATGGTTTCGAACGCGCGTAGGTCCCGCGCGCCGATTCAGGGTCTTGCCGACAAGGTCTCATCCTACTTCGTGCCGACCGTTGTCCTGATCGCGCTGCTCGCATTCGTCGCGTGGCTGAGCTTCGGACCCGAACCTGCTCTGGTCTTTGCCATTGCCTCGGCGGTGTCGGTGCTGATCATCGCCTGCCCCTGTGCTCTGGGTCTGGCGACCCCGATTTCGATCACGACGGCCGCGGGGCGCGGTGCACAGGCGGGTGTGCTGATCAAGGACGCCGAAGCTCTGGAACGCATGGCCAAGGTCGATACGCTGATCGTGGACAAGACGGGTACCCTGACCGAGGGGAAGCCGAAGCTGACCGATGTGGCCGCTCTGGGCGACGAAAGCGAGGAAACCATTCTAACCCTAGCTGCCGCCCTGGAAAAAAGCTCGGAGCACCCGTTGGCGGAGGCCATCGTGGAGGGTGCGATGGAGAAGGGCATCAAGGTCGGCAATGCCGAAAACTTCGAGGCGGTGACCGGAAAAGGCGTGCGCGGAACTGTCTTGGGGCGGGCTGTCGCACTTGGAAATACCGCAATGATGCGCGACATGTCTCTCGACACATCTACGGCGGAGGAAGCGGCAGATGTTCTACGGGCCGAGGGTAAGACCGCCATGTTCGTAGCCATTGAAGGTAAGCTGTCCGGCATCGTCGCAGTGGCCGACCCGATCAAGGAGTCGACTGCCGAAGCCATCAAGGTACTGCACGAGGCAGGTCTGCGGATCATCATGGCGACAGGTGACAACGAACGCACCGCCAGCGCCGTGGCGCAGCGGCTTGGAATCGACGAGGTTCGGGCCGGCGTTCTGCCGGAAGATAAGAAGGCGCTGGTCGACGAGCTGCACGCCGAAGGCAGAAAGGTCGCGATGGCGGGTGATGGTGTCAACGACGCGCCAGCCCTGGCCGCAGCGGACGTCGGCCTTGCCATGGGTACGGGCGCGGACGTGGCGGTTGAAAGTGCGGGCATCACGCTGTTGCGCGGGGATCTGAACGGCATCGTCAAGGCGCGGACACTGGCGGTGGCGACGATCCGCAACATTCGCCAGAACCTGTTCTGGGCGTTTGCCTATAACACGCTCGGTGTTCCAATCGCGGCAGGGGTCCTCTACCCGGTCTTCGGCCTATTAATGTCACCAATGATCGCCGCAGCCGCGATGAGCCTTTCTTCAGTCTCGGTCATCGCAAACGCTCTCAGGCTGAGGCGATTGAAGCTTTAGCGGGTCCGCGTTTTGAACGTGAAGTAGGTCAATTATCCATTTCAGCAAAACGTGTATTGCTGGTCTGTCAGAAATCCAACATAGCTGACCGATGATACTCAAAACGCGCCTTTTTGTGCTTACTCTTTTGATTGGCGTTGTTCTGGCGCAAATCAGTCATGCGTCCATTTCAAGCGTGGATTCAGGGTCTTCGATGGTCATGCAAAGCGATTGCTGTCCAGATGACTGCCCGGACATGCCGGAATGCGATGCTGCTTGCATTTCGACGATGCAATTTCGGGTAGCCCCGATTGTGCTGGGGCTGGAACGAGCAACTCTAGCGAGCCTTGCCGAGCCCCGGAAACGCAGAGTTCTCACGGGCCGAGGCGGCAGCGCACCGACAACATGCGGACATTGAGCTTCAAAGACCGCCAAAGGCATGACGGGTCAGGTGTCTTTCGCACCAAAATCCACGCGCCGATGTAACGTATAGACTCAGGGTTGATACGATGGCTGGCGTTCCCGTTGCCCGTCAAAATAGGCGTATCATGCTCCGTTATATCCCCACCTTTCTTGCGACCCTCGTGGTTGCGACCCAGCTCTCCGTGCCGATAGCACAGGCGGCTGCATCTGATTACAACCTTGTTCTCGTCGAAACGACCTATCCCTTCGGAGACGGCGCGGTTCTGGAGCTTCGTCTGATTGATACCCGCACCAATGCGCCCGTCGAAGGCGCCGTCATCTTTGCCACAAGGCTGGATATGGAGCCGGACGGCATGGAGACGATGACTTCGACGGTCTTGGCGTTGCCCGGCGAAGAGCCGGGTCTCTATCGCTTTTCCGCCGATCTGACGATGGACGGAAACTGGCGGTTTTCCGTTGCGGCCAAGGTGCAGGGCGAACCTGAAACTGTTCAGGCGCAAATCGTGCTCGAGGTGCTGCCATGAGCGTCTTTGGCAAATTGGTGCTTATCGGCGTGGTTGGCGGCGCGGCTGGATGGGCGGGCCTCGCGGCAGGCGTCAAGGGTTGGACGCCTGCTATGCTGGCAAATGTGGCGCAGACGCAATTCACCGCGCTGATGGGACGGCAAGCTGAAGCAATGCCAGCCGCAACCCGAACGCCGACAGGCCCGGTCATCTACTACCGACACCCTGACGGTCTCGCCGAATGGTCCGCCGCGTCGACCGAGACTGCCGATGGAAAGTCCTTTTTGCCGGTCCTGGCGAACGAAGACGTATCGTTTGATCCAGAGGCGATCACGCCTCTAGAGGCAGAGAGTGGCGAACGAACCCTACTCTACTACCGCCACCCGATGGGCCTGCCTGATACGTCGCCGGTGCCAAAGCTGGATTCCATGGGGATGGACTACCTGCCCGTCTATGCCGACGAGGTAAGCGATGCCGGATCAGTGACCGTATCGCCCGGCAAGCTGCAACGCACGGGCGTGCGTACGTCAATTGCAGTGTTTGATCCCATGGCAACAACAGTGCGTGCGCCGGGGATCGTCGCGCTGGACGACCGTAGAGTCAGCGTCATTTCATTGCGTGCGGATGCGTTCATCGAAGAAGTTGAGGATGTAACGACCGGATCAATCGTTGAAGCGGGCGAACCGCTGGCGATGCTCTATTCCCCAGAGGTCGTCGCCGCTGCGGCGCAATATGTTTCCGACCTTCGGGGCGGTGAAGGGAGGGTCGAAGGCAGCCGCCAAAGGCTGGCAAATCTGGGCGTCCCAGCAGCCGTCATCGACAAGATCGCGGCGGAAAGGCGTACGCCGGTGCAAATCACTCTGATGGCACCGCGGTCGGGCGTGGTACTCGAACGGATGGCCGTCGAAGGCATGATGTCAGAGGCTGGAGAAACGCTGTTTCGTATTGCCGATACATCGGTTGTCTGGGTCATGGCGGACGTGCCGGAATCTGCGGCTCGCGGGCCTTTCGGATGGAAACGCTGCGACGATCACCTTCCCAGGCCTGCCGGGCGAGACCTTCAGCGGCTTGATCGACAAGATATACCCTGAAGTCGATATGCAGACCCGGACTGCACGCGTCCGCATCGATCTGTCCAACCCCGAGGGTCGCTTGCTGGTCAACATGTTCGCGGATGTGGTTTTGGCGACGGGCGACGGTGCGCCCGTGGTGCAGGTCCCGGAAACGGCGGTGATCGACACCGGCGATCGCCAGGTGGTGATCCGCGATATGGGAGAGGGGAAATTTGTGCCGCAGGATGTGGTGCTGGGGCGGCAGGCCGCCGGGATGGTGGAAGTCCGCGAAGGTATTGCCGAGGGCGACCGGATCGTCACCACCTCGACCTTTCTGATCGACGCGGAGAGCAACCTGAACGCAGCCCTGGCTGCGCTGACCGCCCCGGAGGCAGTCGAATGATCGCGCGTGTCATCGAATGGTCCGCCCGCAACCTTGTTCTGGTGTTCTTTGCCACGGCCCTGATCATCGCCGCAGGGGTCTGGTCACTGCGCAACTTGCCGATCGACGCTATTCCCGACCTGTCTGACGTGCAGGTGATCGTGCTGACCGATTATCCGGGCCAGGCTCCGCAGGTCGTCGAGGATCAGGTCACCTATCCGCTGACTTCGGCGATGCTGACGGTGCCGCGATCCCGCGTCGTGCGGGGGTTTTCGTTCTTCGGCATTTCCTTTGTCTACATTATCTTCGAGGACGGCGTAGACCCCTATTGGGCACGGTCTCGCGTTCTGGAATACCTGAACGCCGCGGCAGCCCGCCTGCCGGACGGCGTGACGCCCACGCTCGGTCCCGATGCGACCGGGGTCGGATGGGTTTACCAATACGCGATCACCGGAGAAAATCTGTCGCTGGCCGAATTGCGGTCGTTGCAGGATTGGGTCGTCCGCTTTGGTGCAAGCCGTGCCGAGGGCGTGTCCGAAGTGGCCAGCGTCGGCGGCTTCGTCAAGCAATACTCGGTCACGGTGGATCCGGTGCGGATGCGGGCGCAGGGGTTCACGCTGTCCGACATCGGCAAGGCCATCTCTGAAAGCAACATGGACACCGGCGGGCGCACGGTAGAGCTTTCCGAGTTCGAATTCATGGTACGCGGACGGGGCTATCTGTCGGGGACCGAGGATATCGGCAACATCACCCTGCGCAGTATCGGCGGCGTCCCGATCAGCCTGCGCGACGTGGCGCGGGTCGAAATCGTCCCCAATGAACGCCGCGGCATCGCCGAGTTGAACGGTGAGGGCGAGGTGGCCAGCGGCATCGTGCTGCAACGGGTGGGCGCCAATGCACTGGACGTGATCGAAAACGCCAAGTCAGAACTGGATGTGGTTGCTCAAAGCCTGCCGGACGGGGTCGACATCGTGCCGGTCTATGACAGGTCCAACCTGATCCTGTCGGCAATAGAGACGCTGAAAACAACGCTTCTCGAAGAAAGTCTCGTTGTGGCCGGGGTCACGATCATTTTTCTGTTGCACGTCCGGTCGGCCCTCGTAGCGATCATCATGCTGCCTATCGGATTGCTCATGGCTTTCACCGCGATGAAATTCCTCGGGATCGGGGCCAATATCATGAGCCTCGGCGGCATTGCCATCGCCATCGGCGCAATGATCGACGCCGCCATCGTGATGATCGAGAACGCGCACAAGCATCTGGAACGTGCTGCCCCCGACAAGCCCCGCATCGAGGTGCTGATCGAAGCCGCAAGCGAGGTCGGCCCGGCACTGTTCTTCAGCCTGCTGATCATCACCGTATCGTTCCTGCCGATCTTTGCACTGGAAGGACAGGAGGGACGCATGTTCGGCCCGCTGGCCTATACCAAGACGTTTTCGATGGCGGCGGCGGCGTTCCTGTCGGTGACGCTGGTGCCTGCGCTGATGGTGGTCTTCGTGCGCGGCCGGATCATGCCTGAACACAGGAATCCGGTGAATCGGGCACTCATCGCCGTTTACCGCCCAATCATCCGCGCCGTGCTGAAGGCCAAAAGTCTCACGATCATAGTGGCTCTCGCCGCACTGGTGGTCACGATCTGGCCCGCGCGGCAGTTGGGGTCAGAGTTCATGCCCGTCCTGAACGAGGGCACGCTGATGTATATGCCGACCACTTTGCCCGGTCTGTCAGTCACCAAGGCCGCCGAGTTGATGCAGACGCAAGACCGCATCATCAAGACCTTTCCCGAGGTCCTGACCGTCTTCGGCAAGGCGGGCCGCGCCCTGACCGCGACCGATCCCGCGCCGACCGAGATGTTTGAGACGATCATCCAGCTCCGCCCGGAAGACGAATGGCGGCCCGGTGTGACGACCGAAAGCCTGCGGCAGGAAATGGATGCCGCCCTGCAATTTCCCGGCGTATCGAACGCTTGGACTATGCCGATCCGCGCCCGGATCGACATGCTGTCCACCGGTATCCGCACGCCGGTCGGTATCAAGGTTTATGGCACGAGTCTGACCGAGATGGAGAAAGTGGCTCGTGAGGTCGAAGCCGTGGTACGCACGGTGCCGGGAACGACCAGCGCCTATGCCGAACGGGTGATCGGCGGCTATTACCTCGACATCACCCCAGACCGTACAGTGCTTGGCCGCTACGGTCTGTCGGTGCAGGATGTGCAAGAGGTAATCGGCATGGCGTTGGGGGCCAAGGCCATCACGCAGACCGTCGAGGGGCGCGAGCGCTACGACGTCGCAGTGCGCTATCCGGCGACACTGCGGTCTGATCCGGAGACGATTGGGCGCGAGGTTCAGGTTGCACTGCCGGGCGGTGGCACCATTCCGCTGGGGGACGTGGCCACCATTGAACGCACCCGCGGAGCTACGTCGATCCGCACCGAGAACGGACAGCTTGCCGTATATATCTTTGTCGATATCGTCGGACGCGATCTTGGCGGCTATGTGGCCGAAGCTCAGGCGGCGGTCGCGGCCTCCGTCACTCTGCCACCCGGCTATTCTTTGGGCTGGAGCGGTCAGTTCGAATACCTTGAACGCGCGAAACAGCGGCTGGCCACTGTTGTGCCGCTGACGCTGGCGCTGATCTTTCTGCTGCTTTACCTAAACTTCCGCCGCCTGACGGAAACCTTGATCGTGATGCTGTCGCTGCCTTTCGCTCTGGTCGGTGGCATTTGGCTCATGTGGTTCATGGGCTTCAACATGTCGGTTGCGGTGGCCGTCGGGTTTATCGCGCTGGCCGGGGTGGCGGCTGAAACCGGAGTGATCATGTTGATCTATCTCGATCAGGCTTTGAATGAAGCGCGTGCCCGCGCGGGCGACAGGGACCTGACCCGCGACGAGCTCCACGCCGCGATCATGGTGGGTGCAGTAGACCGCGTGCGCCCCAAGATGATGACAGTTGTCGCAATCATGGCCGGCCTGATGCCGATCCTTTGGGCGCATGGCACCGGGTCCGAGATCATGCAGCGCATCGCAGTGCCCATGATCGGGGGAATGGTGTCGTCAACCTTGCTGACCCTGATCGTCATTCCGGCGGTTTATGCCATCATCAAAGGGTGGAGCCAGAAGCAAGCCGGTACAGTGCCTGATTTGGCCCTTGGGCGGGCCGCAGAATAAGGGCAACGGCGTCAAGCAAGCAATAGGATATTGAGATGTATGCTCGAAACCTATGGAGTCACCGCGACTTCGACCATGCGGATTGTAGTGTCCCCGTCCCCGCCGCCGGTCGGCTGCGTCCAGGCCACAAACGTACCGGCGTCTCCGCGCGCCATTCGGGGAAAACCGATCGATCCGCCGCCCCGATTGATATGGAGCGCCTGAGGCGCTGCGCATCCGGTACTTCGCGATATGTGGCACATGACGATCGCTTCACCGCCTCCCACATATTCAATCCAGAGCGCCAATGCGCTTCCATCCGGCATTTGCAGAACATCCACCCGTCCCGCGGCTGTGCCGAGGTCAATGCGGAGCGGTTCGTCAAACTGCGCGCCGCCATCGGCCGAAAACGCGATATAAACCTCCGGTTTATTCTCAGCTGCAGTGAACCAGATAACGGACACCTTGTCGTCCATCGTATCAACGGCTGGGCCATTTACGGGGCAGCCGGCAATTTCCCATCCGTCGTCGTGAACAGTGAGGGGTTGCGTCCAGTCCCCTCCGGTAGATCGAATAATCGAAATGTCGCGGATTTCATCGGCGGTTCGATCACGATAGACCGCCACGATATCGTCCGAAGCGGTCCGCGCTGCGGACGTCTGACAACAAGTACAAGCGCGCGCGTCCAACAGGCTTTCTGGCTTCATCGTTCCGTCAGAGTTGATCTGTCGTGCGCGCAGCTGCATCGCATTCTCGAAGTTTTCGCCTTCTGTTTGACTGTCATACTCCCGGCCATCCAGCCACAGCGCCGTCAACCCGCCAAACTGATCGGGAACCAACGAAACAAAACCGTGCTCGCGTTGTGATCTGTCATCATGGGGAATAAGCGGTTCCGTCCAGCTTCTGCCTTCATCTTTAGAAAAAGCGATATTGACGTCATATTGGTAATCACCCTCCCCATTCAGTTTAAGCCATTGTGCCGCCAGGCCGCCATCAGCCAGCACCGCTACCGATGGAAAATCGGCCCAGTTGATGTAAATCTTTGACGATTTATGAATTGTGCGAGCGTCCGACCACTCGCTGCCATCAAGGATGGCCATGCGAACTTCCGCTTCGGCTCCGTTTTCTTCTGTCCAACTCAATACGACCCGGCCATCCGGCAAGGTTGCAAGTGATGGCTCACGGGCACCGATGCCGACCGGGGCTGCGCGGTCGGTCAATCTGAAGAGGTCGGTTTCCTCGGCATATGTTGCGGTGAAAGAACTGAAAAATGCACCAATACTCAATATGGACGCATAAAGACATTTACTCATGAAAACGTTCTTCCGCCAGTTGTGGCCATGTCGCGGCGAACCTAGTAGTCGTTGACCGCGAACCAAACTCCACCCTCTTATCTGTCGAAACGGCTTAATTGATCCCATTGGCACGCTGCAATGCTCGAATATACGTCACGATAGCAAGGATCTCTGATCGCGTCACGCCTTCAACCGCTGGCATGTTTCCAAATTTCCAATGATGCGCCCGCACTCCATTTTGCGCCGCGAGGACAAACGCCATGTCGCTGTGATGGCTCGGTTCGTAAATCTTGTGAACAAGCGGTGGAGCAACGCCATCCCGGCCTTGCCCGTTCAGGCCGTGGCACACGGCACAGACCGCATCATAAGCGCCTGCGCCGATTTGCTCCTGCTCTGTAAAACTTGCTGGTAGCGTGACAGTTACAAGCGCGCCTGCGGGAAGCGCGACGCCCTCATCCGTCTGCGTACCCGTTTGAGAGTAATCCGGCTGCATGATGTACCAGCCTGCTGAAGCAACGGCGATCAAAGCAAAGAATATCGCTGCCCATTTCATCCCATCAAACTCCTTCATGATGTTGCTATGGCCCCCTGCCCTACCAAAGACAGAGCTGGGTATCTCTGCTTGGATCGCTCGAATTGGCCAGCCTCTTGTGGCGCAGTGTTGTCTGGCTGAGCATGCCCCAATGGCTGAATCGATTTGTTTAAAAAGGCCATGATTTCCTGATACCGGATCCGCGTGTCTTCCAGCGTCTGATAGTAATTGAAGAGCTCTTTCAGCGGTGCCGAGAAGTCCTTGTGTGCTGCCAGGACGGCCACCAGCGCGCCGAGTGTAATGCGACCTTCGATGACAAAATATCCACCCAAAGAGTAGAACAGGAAGGGCGTCAGCGCGGTCAGAAAATTGTTGAGGGCCTTGATGAAGAACTTCAGACGGAAAATCTTCCTGCGCACGCGCTCAAGCTCTCTAAAACTTGTACTCACTGGCAGCAGCCCGGCCGGATTGACCTGTCGTTCGCGCAACTGATCGCTGAGCTGCCTGCCAAGTTGTCGGACTTCCCTGATCCTTGTGCGTGAAAGGGCGTTGACCCGGCGTTGTAGCTTGGGCAGCAGCACGAGTTGAATTGGCAGCACCGTCAGTGCGGCGGCACCCAACACAGGGTCCTGAACGAACATGAAAGACAGGATCGTCAGAAGCGTACCGCCTTGCAGGATTGGTAGCGCAAGGACATCTGCAGCAAAGCCACCTATGGGCTCAACTTCCTGTGCGAGAATAGGGATGATTTCGCTCTGGTTTCGAGCGTCTGGATCGCTGCGCCAGTGCCGATAGACCAGCAGGCGGAAGCGCCGCAGAAAACGCTCAGCGACATACCCTTTGAAAACATTAAGGCCATATTTGTTTAGCCCGTTCAGGATGATCGCCAGAAGGTAAAGACCGCAAAGCAGCATGAGGAAAACGACCTGATCGAGGTCTTGTCCCAAAATGGCAATCGGGAAACGGCCTGAATCCAGAGCGTTGTTTACGATCTGTTTTGGCAGTTCTAAAGTCAGATAGAGTATAGGCATTGCGATGAGGCTAACCAATATCATCAATGCCTGCTGACTTCTGGAGTAGCGCAAGACAGTCTTGAAAAGACTTTTTTCAAGCCCTCGTATGGGCTCTGTGTGTAACGCCGGCGTGCTGCGGTACTTCCAAAGCTTCAGAATGCCGCGAATAGCAAGATATGAGCCAACGGTGATCAGCAGCGCGGGGGCCAAAACCAGTATGAGATGAATGAACGGATGCACCCAGTCTGGCGTGGCATCGTTGTAGTCGTACCCAAAGGCGGCAGCTACGTCGTGTACAAGCAGGTGATACCTGTCCAAGAGTGACATTGAAAAGTCTAGCCCTTGGATTTCGGCGCAAGGTGGTCGTGCACGATGATGACGCCCCACATGCCCGCTTCCCGGTGGCCGGGGATCAAGCATACGAACTCCAGGTTGGCCATATCGGAGAACTCCCAGATCAACTCGGCATTTTGTCCACTAGGGATCGAAACTGAATTGGCGTTGTCATGTTGCATATCGGGATGTTCGCGCATCCACTGCTGGTGTTCTGCAACCTCGTCAAAGGAGCCAAGAAAGAACTCGTGATCCAGTCTGCCGGCATTGCCGATCGAAAACCGGATGACCGACCCCCTTTCAATCTGGATCGCGTCCGGCTCGAAAAGCATGTAGCCGCTTTCTGTCTCCCTGATGGACAATTCAATCGTCCTGTCGATCGAGGAGCCATCACCGGGTTTCCCGATCGGATCATGGCCAAGCATTTCGAAGGCTCGGGCGTGAGGCTGCTGGCCCTTCCCACTGGAAGCGCCTACTGAAAAAGCCGGAAGGACGAGCGCAAGGGCGATGGTGCAGGTTCTCAGGAAATTCTTCATGCTCGGCTACCTCCGTAGCGCTTGATTTTATGGGATCTTCTTGCTTGCTCGGGCCAAGCGATCAAGGCGATGGGGCCGGAGTGTTTACCCCCGACCCCATTGTTTGTAGTTACTTCATCTGCGTGACGGTCAGTTTACCCTTGACCCGGTCAGCGACGAATTCGATGCCCTGACCTTCCGCCATCTTGGCCATCATTGCTTCGTCGGCGCGAAACACCATAGTCATCGCGGGCATATCGAGGTTGACCAGAGGGCCGTGGATGATTGTGACCTTGCCGGCCTTGGCGTCGATTTTCTTGATGGTCCCGCTCGTGTATTCCACGTCAGCTTGGGCCATCTGGTCACCGACTGCGACCTCACGGTGCATGCCGGATTCGTAGTGGCCAGGGATCAGGCACGCCGCTTCGAACGTACCAGAATTCGCGAAAGTCCAGACAACCTCACCCGACGCGCCCGCATCGAGACGGATACGGTTCGGATCGTCGTGTTCCATATCCATCTTGGCCATTTCGATCTTGTGCTCGGCATTCCGCTCTACCGTGTCGAGGACGAATTCATGCTCCAGCTCACCCTTGTTGGTGATGTTGAAGCGGATGGTTTCGCCCTCCTTGATATCCATCGGCTCACTCTCGATCAGCATCTGGCCCTCATCGTTTTCGAGCAAAGTGACGTCGATTGTGCGGTCCACCTTGGCGGCGTCACCAGGGACACCGATGTCCATCTGCGGTGCCGCCGTTTCAGCTTTGCTGGTATGCCCGGGAGATGCATAAGCGCCCGTGGCAAGTGTGAGAGTGATGGCCGTGCTGAGAAGTATCTTTTGCATTTTATTGTCCTGTAGGTTGGTTAGGTTGGAGATGACGAAGGGCCGCTCAGCCCTTCGAGGTTGGTTTCGGTGTGAGAATGGTCTTGGGGCTGTTGTTGGAGGCAAATTCGGGTAATTCGCCGGTCCATTCGTAGGCCATCTCGCCCGGAGGATTCTCGTACCAGCCGGGATCGGAGTAATCGTCCGCGTCGATGCCGTCCCGCACCTTCACGACCGAAAACATGCCGCCCATCTCGATGGGTCCGTACGGGCCCCAACCCGTCATCATCGGGATGGTATTGTCGGGTAGCGGCATTTCCATTTTTGCCATGTCCCCCATGCCGGACATGCCCATCGGCATGTATTCCGGCTGGAATTGACGGATCTTCTGGGTCAGCGGCTTCTTGTTCACCCCGATGAACGTCGGCACGTCATGGCCCATGGCGTTCATCGTATGGTGCGATTTGTGGCAATGGATCGCCCAATCTCCCAGATGATCGGCGACGAATTCGTAGGCGCGCATCGCACCTACGGGAATGTCGATGCTGACCTCCGGCCACTGTGCTTCAGGCGGCACCCAGCCGCCATCCGTGCAGGTGACCTTGAAGTCATAGCCGTGCATATGGATCGGGTGGTTCGTCATCGTAAGGTTCCCAACCCGTACTCGCACCCGGTCGCCCTTGTTCACGACCAGCGGATCAATGTCGGGGAAGATCCGGCTGTTCCAGGTCCAAAGGTTGAAATCCGTCATCGTCATGATGCGGGGTACATAGGTACCCGGATCGATGTCGAAAGCATTCAGCATGATCAGGAAATCACGATCCACCGGCATGAATGTGGGATCCTTGGGGTGGACCACGAACATGCCCATCATCCCCATCGCCATCTGGGTCATTTCATCGCCGTGGGGGTGGTACATGAACGTTCCGGACTTCACCAAGTCGAATTCGTAGACGAAGGTTTTGCCCGGCGGGATGCTTGGATGGCTCAATCCGGAGACCCCATCCATGCCTGAAGGAAGAATGAGCCCGTGCCAGTGCACCGTTGTGCCTTCCGGCAGCTTATTGGTGACGTAGATGCGCACCCGGTCGCCTTCGACTGCTTCGATCGCCGGGCCGGTGGATTGGCCGTTGTAGCCCCACAAATGCGCGATCATGCCGTCGGCAAGCTCGCGTTCTACCGGTTCGGCCACGAGGTGAAATTCTTTCACCCCGTTGTTCATCCGGTGCGGCAGGGTCCACCCGTTCAATGTGACCACAGGTGTGTAGTCCGGCCCGGAATTGGGACGCGCCGTGATCGCCGTTGCTGCGCTATCCATTTGGGCAGCTTCGGGCAGGCCCATGTTCAGGGTTTGACCCCAGGCTTTCGAAGATACCAGCGTTGCACCTGCCGCGCCGGCTCCGAGTAATTGACGTCTATTTAGCATGTCAGTTCCTTTCAGTGTCCTGCGCCGCCACCGGCGGCAAGTGTCGCGCCTTCTCCACCAGCACCGCCACCGCCTTCGCCGCCGCCATAGATCGCAGCGGTCAGATCAGCCTGTGCCATGTAGAATTCGCGTTTTGCGTTTGCCGCTTCCAGTGATGCGCCCAGTTTCTCGCGCACGTCTGTCAGCAGCTCGAAAGTGTTGGTGATCATGCCGTTATAAGACAGCAGCCCCTCTTCTTCGACGGTCGTGCGTAGCGGCACCAGAACGTCGCGATAGTGGCGGGCGATCTTATACGCGGCGTGATAGGAGGCTTCAGCACCACGCGCTTCGGACCGCACGTTGACGGCTCTTTCTGCCAGCACGTTAGCTGCTTGCAGGTACGACAATTCCGCCTTGCGCATCCGTGCCTTCCCGGTGTCGTAAATCGGGATTGCGAACTCCACCTCCACCTGAGGGGTGGTCACGGTCTCCGTTTCTCCGTCCTCAATTTCCCGCTCCGCTTCGAACCCGGCAATGAATTCGAGATCGCTGATAATGCGAGTCTGATCAGTCAGACCAAACGCCTTGGCCTGTGCTTCCAGGCCAAGTTTGGCAACGCGCAGATCAACCCGATTTCGCAATGCTTTCGCTTCGATGTCAGTCACACGGCCGACGGAACGCGGCAGCGCAGGAAGGGCATCGGGCACATAATAGTCGACTTCGGTGCCCCACAGCCCCATGAGCCTGGTCAAAGCCTCCTTGGACCGGGTAGCACTCAATCGTGCCTGGGCAAGTTGTCCAGCGAGTTCGGCATTGAATGCCTGCTCGCGGGCCTGTCCAGCTTTGTTGAGTGCGCCGGTCTCACCCAGCCTCATAGCCAATTCCGATCCGGCGTCAGACGTCGCCTTCGCACGGCGGAGATAACTCACAGCCTCGAAGGCGGCTACGGCATCGACCCATGCCTTCCGCGTCTGATTGGCCAGTGCGAGTGTGTCGTTCACGGCGCTCAGTTGAGCCTGCCGGAAGTTTGCGTCTGCAATGGCCGTACGCTGCTTGCGAGTGGTGGCATCGAGCACGTTCGACCGGATCAGTCCCTCGATCGCCCTGTAGGCACCCAGTTCGGGCGCACCGATGCCCAGTATACCAATCGACACGATCGGGTTTTCCGGCGTCGATTGCTGCCAGGCCTCTGCGGCCGATAGGCCAACGTTCGCATAGGACGCCTGCAACCCTTTGTTGTTCAGAAGCGCGACCTGAACGGCGGTGTCCGCCGAAATGGTCTTGCGGTACACCATTGCGTGCACCTGCTTCTTCAAGGCCTCGTTTTCGGCCTGGGTTTCGGCGAAGGCTGTCCGTTTGCCGATGGCTGGTGTGACCTGGCTGGAAATGTTGGCAAAGCCAGCTTTTGGTTCCGTGTAGATGCCCGGTACAGCTGCAGCACAGGCACCCAAGATTAGCGGAAAGCCGAAAACCAGCGGAAACTTCGATACCCGCATCAGTTGCCCTCCGTCTGTTCTTGATTGACGGAACGCCAGTCGCGGGGACCTGTAGGGCCGCGATAGGTGTAGCCCGCCAAGGGGTCCTGATAGCTGATCGGCGATGAAACTGCCGTGTTGACGACGGCCTGTTGGGTCGCGACGGACGGCAACGGGGTGGGCTCATAGGCGCATGCGCCAAGCCCGAGGGCCGAAGCCCCCATAAGTATATGAATTTTCATGAAAGTAACCTGATTGGTGAACGTTGTCTCACGCAGAATCTGCGCAAGGCTCACACCCGATTTGGGCGCCGGTTCAGATCAAGAATCGAGGGGGCCGAAGAAACCCTGCTGTTTCTACCGAATACGTTTGACCGTCCAGAATGACATATTCACTTGTACCAACCGGCTCTGCTCTGATCCTAGTGTCTTCGATGAAGACGACAGAAATACAGATGCCGTTGCAACACTCTTGAGATTGTTGCTCTTTGCCATCCTTGTCGGACGCTGCGATGTCAATGTCGCTTGCGACCCTAAGCGTCTCATGCGCGTGATGCGCATCGCTTCCGGTGTCATGAGTCATGGCAGCACCAACGACACCAACAGACTTGGCTTGATGTCCGTCATGCATGCCGGATGCCGCGTGAGCGGCAGAAGGTGGTGACAATACCAATGCCAGCGCAAACGCAATGCACGTAAACACCCTTGACCAGCTTGATATGAAAACTCGAAAGCTCATGCCGCGAACATCGGAGACCTGTGCAGTACAGTCAATCCGTCCTGCGCAGGAAGGTTTGTCGCTTTTTTTGAAACAGGCGAGTTTTGGCCGCTGCTGTCAGAGAGTGCTGCATATCAGCGACATAGAGAGAGAGCCACTATCTCCGTCCAGCGGAGCGTTGCTGACGCATCTTGGCTACTGAACCTCTGCCAGCTTCTCAGACCTGTAGCCCGCATCGCTGATCGCTGCGGCCAATGCAGTTTCATCCAGAGTGCTGTCGACGTCGACGATACGTGCAGTCAGATCGCACGAAACCGTTGCATCTGGGTCGGCCGCCATAATGGCCTTTTGGATGGAAGCGGTACAATGGCCGCAACTCATGTTCGGTACGCTGAATTTGAACATCGCAATCTCCTTTGACGACATGCATGTAAGGCGTTCCGGCGCGGGAAGGTCAATGGCCAGAATTTTATTCTACATGCCTGTTGACCTTCCAGTAACTGGAGGCCCTATCTGCAGGAGTATCAGAACAAGGAGATTCTCATGTCGGATCCGCGCACCCTTCGGCTTTCCCTGCAAAACATGTCCTGCGCTTCCTGCGTCGGGCGCGTGGAACGTGGCCTCACGGCTCTGCCGGGGGTCAGCGATGTCCGTGTCAATCTCGCCAGAGAGACCGCCCAGGCGCAGATCGACGCACCGGAGCGCATCGCCGAAATCGCCACGACCCTTCAGGAGATCGGCTATCCGGCCCGGAGCCGGAGCGTACGTCTGAACATTTCATCTATGTCCTGTGCCTCGTGCGTCGGTCGGGTGGACAAGGCACTGGCAGTGCTGCCGGGCGTGCTGGACGTGAACGTCAACCTGGCCTCGGAAACCGCTACTGTCAGCTATCTGGAGGGCGCAGTCGCGGTTGCCGACCTTATCAAGGCGGCCAGCGACGCGGGTTACCCCGCCACGCGGGCCGAAGACAGTTCATCGGAAGACGCAGGAGCCCGCAAGAACGAAGAGGCACGGGTTCTGGCTCGCCGGACTGTCGTGGCGACGACCCTCGCCCTGCCCGTATTTTTGCTCGAGATGGGCGCACATCTGATCCCCGGGATGCACGGTCTCATCGGCGACACCATCGGCCATCGGGCCAGCTGGATGATCCAGTTCGTGTTGACCACGGCAGTCCTGCTCTGGCCAGGACGTGCTTTCTACACACGCGGTTTCCCGGCACTGTTGAAAGGCGCGCCGGACATGAACAGCCTTGTCGCGGTTGGCACATCGGCGGCCTACATCTATTCACTTGTGGCGCTTTTCGCACCGACGCTGCTGCCCGCGGGATCGCGCGCGGTCTATTTCGAGGCAGCGGCCGTCATCGTGGTGCTGATCCTTCTGGGCCGCTGGCTGGAGGCCCGCGCAAAGGGCCGGACCGGGGCTGCGATCCAGAAGCTGCTGGGCCTTCAGGCAAAGACGGCCCGTATGCTGGTTGACGGGGAGCCGCAGGATGTGGCCATCGACCGCATCGTCGCTGGCGACATTCTAATCGTGCGCCCTGGCGAGCGGATCGCAGTGGATGGTGAGCTGACCGAAGGCAGTGCCCGTGTGGATGAGAGTATGATCACCGGCGAACCGGTGCCGGTCGCCAAATCCGTGGGCGATCCCGTCACCGGCGGCACCGTCAACGGCAGCGGTGCCTTCCGGTTTAGCGCGACGCGTGTGGGTGCCGACACGACGCTGGCCCAGATCATCCGGATGGTCGAAGAGGCGCAGGGCGCCAAGCTGCCGATCCAAGGGCTGGTGGACCGGATCACCCTGTGGTTCGTGCCCGCGGTCATGGCATTGGCGCTGTTGACGGTGATTGTCTGGCTGTTGGTCGGTCCTTCGCCCGCGCTGTCATTTGCGCTGGTGGCTGGCGTATCCGTGCTGATCATCGCCTGCCCCTGCGCGATGGGTCTTGCCACGCCAACGTCGATCATGGTCGGCACGGGACGTGCCGCCGAGATGGGCGTGCTCTTCCGCAAGGGCGACGCGTTGCAACAGCTATCCAGCGTGGATGTGGTGGCGCTGGACAAGACCGGAACGGTGACCCAGGGCCGCCCGGAACTGACCGATCTCGTGCTTGTGCACAGCTTTGACCGCACCGAGGTGCTGACGCTTGTCGCCGCTGTCGAGGCGCAATCGGAACACCCGATCGCCGAGGCGATTGTGCGCGCGGCAAAGGTCGAGGGCGTCGCGCGGCATGACGCTAAGGATTTTGAATCCATCACCGGCCACGGCGTGCGGGCAAAAGTGGCGGGCCGCGAGGTGCTTGTCGGGGCCGACCGCCTGATGACCCGCGAGGGGCTGACAATCAGCGATCTGGCCGACGAGGAGCGTCGGCTGGCCGAACAGGGCCGCACCGCACTTTTCGCGGCGATCGACGGTCGTGTCGCCGCCGTCATCGCGGTGTCCGATCCGGTGAAGCCGTCCAGCGCCGCTGCAATCCGCGCCTTGCACGCACAGGGACTGAAGGTCGCCATGATCACCGGTGACAAGCGCGAAACGGCAGAGGCTATCGCCCGCGAAATCGGCATCGACCATGTGATCGCTGGCGTTCTGCCCGACGGTAAGGTGGCGGCGCTCGACGATCTGCGCGGCGCGGGCAAGCGCATCGCGTTCGTTGGCGACGGGATCAACGACGCACCCGCGCTTGCCCATTCGGACGTGGGTATCGCCATCGGCACCGGTACAGACGTGGCCATCGAATCCGCAGATGTGGTGCTGATGTCCGGCGATCTGCGCGGCGTCGTGAACGCCCTCGAGGTGTCGCGGAGCACCATGCGCAACATCCGTCAGAACCTTTTCTGGGCATTTGGATACAACGTCGCCCTGATCCCGGTTGCGGCGGGCGTGCTTTATCCGGTGTCAGGACTTCTGCTCTCACCCGTTCTGGCAGCAGGTGCGATGGCTCTCAGCTCTGTCTTCGTGCTGACGAATGCGCTGCGGCTGCGCCGCGTGCGCCCGGCGATGGACGAAACGGCGCGCCCCGTCTCCGAAGCCTCGGCATCCCCGATTCCAGCTGAATGAACTCAAGGAGGAAACGATTATGAACATCGGAGATGTGGCCGACCTTTCCGGCCTTCCCGCCAAAACGATCCGCTACTACGAAGACATCGGTCTTGTCGAACCGCTGCGCAGTTCAAATGGCTATCGCAGCTTTCGGCAAAGCGACGTGCACAAGCTGGCCTTTCTCGGCCGGGCACGGGCCCTTGGATTCACCATCGAGGATTGCCGGAGCCTGCTGAAGCTTTATGCCGATACTGACCGCGCCAGTGCCGAGGTAAAGCAGATTGCCGAAGAGCATCTTGATCGGATTGACAGCAAGATCGCCGAACTGACCGAAATGCGCGCGACGCTGTCGCATCTTGTGGATGCATGCGCGGGTGATCACCGCCCCGATTGCCCCATCTTGGCCGATCTGGCGATGGAACAAAAGGCGGGCAGTATCAGCAAGGCGTCCGGGTAGCTCTGACGTCTGCAAAAGCCGAACTTTCCCGAAAACTACGGAACATTCCAGCGCAGCAATGTTGTTCCTTCTATAGGACATCAATTTTTCGAGACTGGAGGTCGCCAATGACATACCTACGCTTTTTCGCGATGATCGCCACATCCACGGTGGTGATGTTCATCCTGATGTATCTCAACACCTATCTGCTGAGCCATATCTTCTGGTCCGAAACACGCGCCTATATGGCCGTGCTGATGGGGGCCATAATGGCGATCATCATGCTGGGCTTCATGCTGTCAATGTACTCCAGCAAGGCGATCAACGCTGCCATCTTTATTGGCGGCGCCGTGGTGTTTGCCGGATCCCTCTGGCTGGTCCGGAGCCAGGTGACCGTGGGCGATACCAGCTACATGAAGGCAATGATCCCGCACCATTCGATCGCGATCATGACATCGAGCCGCGCCAACATTTCTGACCCTCGGGTGCGCAAACTGGCTGACGAGATCATCTTTGCCCAAGACAAAGAAATCGCCGAAATGCGGTATCTGGTGAATGACATCGACACGAATGGTGACGCGGCTGATGAGGGTCTGGATGGTTCAGCCCGCATCGTCGATCTGAACGAGGCACTCTCATCCGCCGAAATCGCCATCCTTGATCTGGAATTCCTGACTGGCGATGAGATCGCGCAGCTTTTCCCGGATGGGGCCATCTGCACCTTCAAGTATACGACGACCAGCAAACCTGTGCTTGCCACAGGACAGATCGACGGTGCCCCGGCGGCGCTGGCAAAGATCAGCGGCGACCTGGTGCGTCTTGGTTCAACCGACGCAACCGGCACCCTGAGCACCGAAGGAATGTCCGTAAGCCTCAGTGCGCCGGACGGGGCTGCGGCGCTGGAAAACAGTGGTGAAGTGCAGGACGCCAACCTCGTGCTCGAACTCGATGCCGGCCTGCGGGCAGGCTATCGCGGCTATTATGGCTGCGACGCCTGAACCCTGAAACGGAGGATATGACATGCCAAGAGACACAACCCAGACAGCCAAGCTTTACCGGATGGTGATGCCCGACCACCTCTGTCCCTATGGGCTCAAATCCAAGGACCTGCTGGAGCGCAAGGGTTTCGAAGTCGAGGATCACCCTTTGACCACGCGTGAGGAAACCGACGCGTTCATGGAAGAGCACGGCGTCGAAACCACCCCGCAAACCTGGATCGGGGACGAGCGGATAGGCGGATATGACGACCTTCGGGTCCATTTCGGCATCGATGCGCCGGAAGACGAACGCTCGGACACGTCCTACCAGCCGGTGATCACGATCTTTGCCGTCGCGTTCCTGATGGCGCTCGGTTTGTCGTGGTACAGCTTCGAGAACATTTTCACCCTGCGCGGGCTGGAATGGTTCATTTCGATCTCGATGTGCTTTCTGGCGGTACAAAAACTTCAGGATGTCGAGAGCTTCTCGACCATGTTCCTGAACTACGACCTGCTGGCGCGTCGGTGGGTGCGTTATGGCAAGATCTATCCGTTTGGAGAGGCTTTCGCAGGTATCCTCATGGTCGCCGGGGCGCTGACCTGGCTTTCGGCACCGGTGGCCTTGTTCATCGGCACTGTTGGCGCAGTATCGGTTTTCAAGGCGGTCTATATCGACAAGCGTGAATTGAAGTGCGCCTGCGTCGGCGGCGACAGCAACGTACCGCTCGGCTTTGTCTCGCTCACAGAGAACCTGATGATGATGGTCATGGGGATCTGGATGCCGATCAGAGTCTATCTGATCGGCTGAAAGGCGGGTGCCGTTTTCATATCCCTCGGACTCGTTCTCCCGATAGATGCGCAAGTCGGACAGCACTGCGAAAAAGGGTCAAGCTGAATGGACCAGATAATCGAAGCATTCACGACCGGGGCGGGCATGCTCTGGAAGGCGCTCTGGGCGCTCATCTTCGGGTATATCATCTCCGCAGGCATCCAGATTTTCGTGACACGGGATCAGATGGCGCGTGTTCTTGGCGACCGTGGTGCCAGGAAGGCAGGCATTGCCGGCTTCTTTGGGTTTGTGTCATCGTCCTGTTCCTTCGCGGCTCTTGCCGCGTCGCGTTCGATCCTCGTGAAGGGTGCGCATCCGGTCAATTCGATCGCCTTCCTGATTTCATCGACAAATCTGGTGATCGAGCTTGGAATCGTCCTTCTGGTCCTGCTGGGCTGGAAATTCATGGTGGCAAATTTCATGCTTGGCATCCTGATGACGATCTACGCCTATGCCCTCACCCTGATATGGCTTCCAAGGTCGTTTGTCGAAAGCGCAAAAGAGCATGCGGAGAAGGCCCAGTCCGACGAAGGTATGGACAGGGACCAGACCATGAAGGGTTCGTTCCGCGACAAACTGCTGTCCCGCGAAGGATGGGACCGGATCGCCCGCGCTTTCTTCATGGAATGGAAGATGGTCTGGAAGGAGATCCTCTTCGGCTTCACGGTCGCGGGTTTCATTTCCGTCTTTGTGCCGCAGAGCTTCTGGAACGCGATCTTTCTGGTCGGAGATGGCGGTGCGCAGGACGCGCCGGGCTTCCTGATCGTTCTTGAAAACGCGCTGGTGGCACCGGTCGTGGCCTTCTTCACCTTCATCGGGTCGATGGGCAATGTCCCCCTGGCTGCGATGCTCTGGTCGCGTGATGCGTCGTTCGGAGGCGTGATCGCCTTTCTCGGAGCCGATCTTGTTGCTGCCACGGTGATATGGGTGCACGCAAAATATTACGGCTGGCAGTATGCGCTCTATCTTTCAGGCTTGCTGTACCTGTGCATGGTCGCTGCGGGAATTACGGTGCATTACCTGTTCGCTCTCGTAGGGATGATCCCGACCGAGCGGCCTTCGCTTCAGGAAATGGTCCGGTTCAGCATCGATTACACGTTCTTCCTCAACCTGATCTTTCTTGTCATCGGGTCAGCACTGATCTGGCTTCACATCAGGAATGCCGAGGAAGACTAACCGATTGAGGCCAAGAATGGGAAGGTTCCCAGAAGCCAGTAGGCAAACCGGGACAATTGGCCGGTCATGATGGCAACGCCCATGATGATCATGGCGACGCCCGCGCCCTTGTAGAGCCAGCGACCGGCTTTGCCGATCTGTCTGACCCGTGCGGCGATGGCGTCGGTGAACAGCGCGGCCAGCAGGAACGGCACGCCCAGCCCTGCGGAATAGATCGACAACAGCCAGATGCCGTCCGACATACCGCCGGATGTCGAACTGAGCGTCAGGATTGCGCCGAGGATCGGCCCGATGCAGGGCGTCCATCCAAAGGCGAAGGCCAAGCCCAGGACGTAGGCTCCAAGCGGGCGACCCCCGGAATGTCGAGTGTGAAGCGGGTGTCACGCGAGAACGCTTCCAGACGGAAGGCACCCAGCATGACCAGTCCGAACAGGATGATGATCGCCCCGCCCAGATAGTTGAGCTCAGTGCGCCAAGTCAGCAGCAACGACCCGAGCGCGCTGGCCCCGGCCCCCAACGCGACAAAGACCGTGGAGAACCCCAGAACGAAGCAGGTGCTTAGGCCAAGTGCCCCGGCGCGTGCCCGCAGGCCGACCGATCGCGTCGTGCGCAAATCCGGCTGGCCTGCGATGTAGGAAACATAGCCCGGAACCAGTGGCAGGACGCAGGGTGACAGGAAGGAAATGGCCCCCGCCAGAAAGGCCGCGAAGATGCCGATGCCGGAAATATCCATCATGCTTTATGCTCGGCGCTGAAGGGTCGCGCCGCCCACCAGAAGGCAATCAGCGGGATTACGATCCATTGCAGCACGGGCGACAGCCCTGCATCGAGGACCGGAATGATCGGCATCAGGTCCGAATAGGCCCAAGCCGCGCGGATCACGATGTTGAGCCATTCGCTGAACAGCGTATATCCCAACCCGAACACCACCGTCAGGACGGTTACCGAGCGTCGCGTCGGAGCCACGAAGGGCCAGCCACGGCCGGTCAGCATCAAGGCAAGCACCAGCGCGCTCATGGCAATCAGGATGTCGCCACCCGTGCAATGAACCGCGGCGAAGACGATCTCACCCCAGGTGCCCTCGTTCCAGATCGTGTAGAGCGGCATATGGGCGAACTCCCAGATCAGATTGGCCGGGATGATTACCGAAAAATACCGACGTAGCGCTGTCAGGGATATTCCATCCGCCGAAGATGGCATGACGCCAGTCGCGGTGACACTCATTGAAACACCCCTGTCACCCGGTCCCACCAACTGCGTTCCCGGCGTCGATGCTGGGCATTGTTGATCAACTCGCTGACATAGAGGATCAGGTTCACATTCTTGAAATCCATGCCATGGAACTTTGCGGCGAACCGCCCGCCGATATCCACGACATGGGTGACCGCACCGTGCATCATCATGTCGCTGTCGGCGGTCGTGGTGAACTCGAGCCCATAGTCCCGCGCCACAAGGCGCGTCGCGTCGTCGCTCTGATCGGGCCGTTTGGTCAGAATGACCCAGTTGCTCGGATCGAGCCCATGCCGGTCCGCGTAGTCGCGCAGAACGTCCGGCGTGTCATTCACGGGATCGGTTGTGATCGAGATGAATTGCACCAGATCCCTCATCGGCCCGTCGTTGATCGAAGCCTGGACCGCCGCGATCTTTTCCGCATGGAGCGGGCAGATATCCGGGCAGTTGGCGTAGATGAAATGCAGGATGACGACCCTTTCGCTGAAATCCGCCAAGCGCACAGGATTGCCCTCCGCATTCAGCAACTCGAAATCCGGGGCCTGTGCCGCGTCGATGGCCTGGAAGTATGGCTCCATCTCGAACATCCGGGCATCCAGATTTTCACCCGGATGATCGGCGGAGGCCGGAAAGGCGATCGTGGCCGCAAATGTCGCCAAGGCGGCGCGCCGGGTCAGATAGACAATCAACTGCATCACCTTTCGGATTGATCGGGCTTGCCACCACCCGCATCGTCGCATTTCCCGCCGGACCCGCCCTTCATGCACAGACCGAGCCCGCACATCGCGGCACAGGGTGCCAGCGAAACCAAGACAGGCGCGAGACCGATCGCGGTGAGCCATCCCCAGTTCAGCGCCATGCCGCCGCCCATAACGGTTGCCGCACCGACGAACAGCAGTCGTCTGCGCGTCAACCACCGGGGCCAGTTGCCTGCGCTTTCGATGTCGGCGGCACCCGCATCGTTGGAAGATGATATGTCGGTCATCCGGAAAATCCTTCTGAAGTTTGAGTACTGGTCATTCTGATAACTGGGCGGTCAAGGGCGGGCGGCGCTCTTTCAGGGGCGCTTATTCGATAAAGCCTCGCAAGAAGGAGACCATCTCGGGATCATCCCATTCGGCCGGGCCGACCAGTCTCCCAAGCTCCCGCCCCTGCGCGTCGATCAGGATCGTTGTCGGCAGACCGACGGTGCGCAGCGCGGTCATCGACAGCATGGTCTTGTCGACATACATCTTGAGATTGTTGACACCGATCTCGTCGTAGAACCGCCGCACGACGGGCGACCCGGCCCTGTCGATGGACAGGGCGACAACCTCGAAACGGTCGCCGCCAAGTTCCGCCTGAAGTGCATCCAGCGTCGGCATCTCTTCCCGGCAGGGGACGCACCAGGTTGCCCAAACGTTCACGAGGATCACCTTGCCACGAAAATCCTCCATGTCCCCACGGCTGCCGTCCTCGGTCTCGTAGCGCACATTGATCACCGGCTGCGGCGTGTCGTGCAGTGCGAAGCCTTGCGGCCCGGCAAACGCCGTGCCGACGGACAATGCCCAGACGAGCAGCGCCGTTTTGAGATATTTCATGGCGTTGGCTCCTTGCCGGCTTGGGTTTTCAGATCACGGACGATCGGCAAAAGGGTTTCCTCCAGAATCGCTCGCGTGATGGGGCCGACATGGCGGTAGGCAATGGTGCCGTCGGAAGTGATGACATAGGTTTCAGGCACGCCGTAAACACCCCACTCGATTCCCGCACGTCCGTTTATGTCGGCCCCGATGCGGGTGTAGGGATCACCCAGTTCGTCTAGCCAGGCGCGCGCCTGTTCGGGCGGATCCTTGTAGTTGATCCCGTAGAGCGGCACTTCGCCCGTGGCGCTCAATTCCATGAATAGCGGATGTTCGGCGCGGCAGGGCACACACCACGAGGCAAAGACGTTCACCAGCGAAACATGGCCGATCAGGTCCTGCGTCGAAAGACCTTCCTCGCGGCCGAGCACCGGAGCGAGTGCAAACTCCGGTACAGGCTTGTCGATAAGCGCGGACGGCAGATCATCGCCCTCGCTGAAAAGCCCCCAGCCAAACAGGACCATAAGGGCCAAAGCCACGACGGGCACCAGCACAAAGCCGAGATTTCTCCGGCGGGGCGTGGGAACAGTCATATTGTCACGATAGCTGGTCATGGCTGTGCTTGCTGGTCCTCGCGGGTCCGCTCACTCTGAAAGGCACGTTCTTTGTCGGGCCAGGTGCTCTTGATGTAGTCGGCGATCGACGTGATTTCGTCATCTGTCAGTACGCCCTCATATCCGGGCATGTCGCTTTCATAACCGGCCCCGACAATCGCCGCCGGTCCGCGTTTCACGATGTCGAACAATACGCGGTCCGTATGATGCCAGGTATGACCCGACGCATCATGCGGCGGGGCAGGCAATCTGCCGTTCGGCAATCGGGTGCGCCAATCAGGCTGCCCCTCCAGGTTTGCGCCATGACAACTGGCACAATTCTCCTGATAGAGACGCTCGCCCATGCGCAAGTCGCTCTCCGCCGAAACGGGAGAGACCGTTGTGGCGAGCAAGACCGCGGCGAGCCTAATGGTGTTTTTCATGTCGCTTGTGCCTTCTTCTGGCTATCCAAATACAACGAGAGTGCGACTATCGATGCCACGACAAGCAGGACGCACGCCCCCAGACCAATCCCCATCGACAACAGGCCGTCGCCGTTGCTGTCGCCCTCATTCCGCATCTTGGCGCATTTCTATTTTCCGCTGTCCGAGCGGATGTATTTGACCAAGGCGATTGCCGCGAGCACCAGCACCGCCACGATGAGTAACCAAACCAGTCCCATCGCGATCATCATGCCGCCACCCATCATTCCACCATCCATCATCATGCACTTCATCCTTTGTTTTCCCTTGAAACCGGTCAGGCACGGGATCGCACCAGTCCGCGCAATTAATCATTCGACCGCATAGACGGTCGGGTTCACACCTTCTTCGACGGTGTAAATCTTGAACGGTTCCTGCTTCGCGCCCCCCATACCCGGCGATCCCAACGGCATGCCGGGAAGTGTCAGACCGGCAATGTCCAGGCGCTCATCAAGCAACTTGTTGACGACATCAATTGGCACATGACCGCTGACGACGTAGTCACCCAGAAAGGTCGTATGGCAGCCCTGGAAATCGTCCGGGATACCTGCATCACGGCTGATCTGAGCCAGATCATGGGTCGGCTTTACCTCGACCGTGAAGCCATTCTCGCGCAGGTAGTCCGCATAGCTCTCGCAGCATCCGCATTGCGGGTTCTTGTAGAGCGTGGCCTCTTGCGCTGCTGCAGGCGCGGCATTCAGGCTCATTGCAAGGACAGCGGCAGCACCTGCGGTGCCAAGACTGGCAAGTCCAATTAGTTTCTTCATCAGTTCTTTCCTTTCGTGGTGATCGTTACGTGAGATTGTTTCAGGTTTTGGTCGTGCCAGGATCGACACGTATGATGCCCATCATGCCGGCCGCCTGGTGTTCCAGGATGTGACAATGGAACATCCAGTCTCCCGGATTGTCCGCCACGAAGGCGATCTCGACCCGTTCCTCCGGTGCCATCAGGACGGTGTCCTGCCATTCGCGATGCCGTGTCGGTTGCCCGCTCCGTGTGATCACACGGAACGAATGTCCATGAAGATGCATCGGGTGATGCCACGCGGTGCGATTGTCCATCTGCAGCACATGCGACGTGCCCTGCGGCAGGACCAGCAATGGATCCATCATGTGCCCCGTTGCTGCTTTGCCGTTGATGAACCACATGTTGCCTTCGCGCATCTGCTCCATCATGGACCCCATGCCGCCGCCCATCATCATCTGCCCCATCATGCCGCCATTAAAGATGATCTGATGCCGCGTGGCAGCTTGCATATCGGGTTCGGCCAGCGGGTTGGGTGGCAGTTCCATCGACCAGTCCGGGACCGCGTCCCGTAACCGATCCGGCCCGTAGGCGAGATCGACCAGACGGTATTCCAGATCCCTGTAGAAGACATCGGTGATGGTCAGGCTCTCTCCGGGCTTGCCGGTCATATCAATCACCAAATCGACACGCATGGCCGGACCGACCACCACGATGTCATCGTCTGGTACATGAGGTGACACGGGTTGACCGTCCAGAGCGACCACGACCGGCGCAAGCCCCCCGAAATCCAGCCCGAATATCCGCGCGTTCGCTGCATTGACCAGCCGAAGGCGGATGCGTTCCCCGGATCGCACCGCGATACGGTCAGGGATCTGGCCGTTGATCGTCACGGAATTGCCGATACGACCGCCGTGCATCGTGTCGTGCCGGCTTCCGAAATCTGTCGCAATCTGTCCGTCGCCGGTCATCCGCCAGTCATCGAGCATCCAGGTCAAATCGCGATCCACGCGGATCGGGTCCGCCTCCTCGACGATCAGCGGCCCGTAAAGGCCGCGTCCGACCTGTTCCGAACTGCGCTGGTGCGGGTGATACCAGAATGTACCTGCGTCCAGCGCATCGAATTCGTAGAGAAACTCGCCACCGACCGGGATCGGGTCCTGTGTCAGGAACGGCACACCGTCCATCGCATTGGGTGTGCGAATGCCATGCCAGTGGACCGTCGTCCCTTCATTTAGCCCGTTCCGGGCCAGAACCCGAATTCGGTCTCCCTGCCGCACCCGGATCTCGGGGCCGGGGAGGGATCCGTTGTAGCTCCAGACGTCGGTAGGGCCGTAGGGTGCCGGTCGCAGGGCGGCTTGTCCGGCCGCAGCGCGTAGCAAGAATGGGTCCTCTGTCGGACCTGCCATCGCTACTCGTGCCGGTGACAGAGTGGATATGGCCGTGAAAGCGGCACCGGTGCGCAGCACGTGCCGTCGTGAAATCAGTCTGTTGAGGGTCATTACTTCTGCCTTGATCTGAAAGGGTCGCACTCAGCCAGCTTCGGCCAAGGCAACGGTCAGGCCCCGCAACAAGCGAGGCCGCTATCAGGTTCAGACAGGCAGCTTGGGAGGAAATGGATCAAGGGAGGGAACCGCGCCAATCGGGATCACAGGTCCCGCGACCGGGATGACAACACCGAAGGCCATCTCAAGCGTCATCGCTGACGTACGAGCTACGATACCGGCCGTAGTTCCCGCGCCACAAGGGACTGTACACCCACCCTCGCAGGTTATCCCGTCAGCAAATCCGATCGGATCGCATCCGCCGCAATGGTCGTCCCCGCTTTCAGCGCCCACCATCTGAGCCATTGCTGCCTCAGCCGCATTCGCTGCCGATACATCCGGCGCAACCACAGCACCGAAGCTCAATGCAAGAATCAAAATGAGGCGGAAAACGCAGATCATGCGATCCTTATGCAAGCTTCCAGTAGGGGGAGGTCAAGAAGTATCCCGTAACATAGGCGTGACATTGCCACGCGGGTACTCACTGATTGGCCAAAAGATGCCCGAGGTTGGTTTCGGGGGAAAATCTGAGGCGAGACTGCGGACTCATCCAAGGTCTGTTTCGGAGCCAGGCAACCACCCGCATCTTTTCATGCGGGTGGCTGCCCTTGTGTCAACTTGCGTCTTTGAATTCGGTGTATTCGCCGCGCACCTGGACAGTCACGGTTGCGGGCTGGCTGTCCCGATTCCGCCAGAACCATCCGTGTTCGCCGTCGAATGCCGCGATGATCTCGCCCTCGTCGCCCGTCGAACCGCGGCCCTTTTCATAGGTCACCGAATTGCCGCCGCCGTGGCCGTGCATGTCAAAATTCACCCGACCGCCATCGACCAGCATTCGGTATTCCACCGTCTGGCCCTCTTCCATGACCAGCTTCCACTCGGCACTGTCGCCGGGTGCAAGCGTAAAGGTGGTTTCGTCACGCCAGATTTCGGCCTCCTGTGCATATGCCGTGCCGACAAAAAGTCCAAAGATATCGTTCATAAGGCTCGACTGCTCTTCGGCTTCGATCTCCAACAGCCTGTCGGCTTCGGCCTCCTCCGCAAGCTGGGCTTTGATCTCACCCATCTCGCTCAGCCCGAGAACCCCGCCGATCCCGGTCGGGTCGATGTTGTATTCGGCAGGCAGCACGACGGTCACAAGGATCGCAACGGCGCTGGCCGCCGCAATGGCAGTGGAACGGATAAGCTGCGCGGAGCTGGGAAGCTCATCAAGGCTCGGTTTTTTTGCGTTAAACATTTTGGTCTCCTAAATTCTCAGGTGGCTACGAAGTAGCCGGTGATTTGCAGGCCCATGAGGATGAATCCCATGGACATCATGACGACGTTGGCGGTGTAGGCTTGGCGGAAGAAGCTTGGGGATTTCCGCCAGAAGCCCATGACGATGAGGATCACGGCAAGCGCCATGATCTGGCCAAGCTCGACGCCCACGTTGAACGCCAGAAGATTGGCCAGTAGGCCCTCTGACGCGATCTCGTAGTCTAGGATCTTCGTGGCCAGGCCCGTGCCGTGGAAGAAGCCGAAGATCAGCGTTGCGGCCTTGGTGTTCGGCTGGAACCCAAACCAGCGCTGATAAGCCCCGAGATTGTCGAGCGCCTTGTAGACGACCGAAAGGCCGATGATCGCGTCGATGATGTAGGCGTTGATGCCCCAGCCGAACCAGACACCGGCCAGCATCGTGGTCGAGTGCCCGAGGGCGAAGAGGCTGACATAGATGCCTACATCCTTCATCTTGTAGAGGAAGAAGACGACGCCGAGCAGGAACAGGATGTGATCGTATCCCGTGACCATGTGTTTGGCGCCGAGATACATGAAGGGGATGATGTTCACCCCCCAGATTTCCTGGATATAGCCTGCGTCACCT